>LUJQ01000021.1:252191-310929 GCA_001689485.1 Bacteroidales bacterium M6
AAACCTTTCCTTTAAATTACTAAATTTCAGGGACTTTTGCAATTTAACCACTTGAAAATTAGGTGTTTGACAGCATAAATTTAAATTTTGTCATCTACTAAATGTAAAACTATTAAATTATTTCAACTATGGGAAATTTCAAACTGACCGTTCTCAAAGATGCAGAACAGATTCCAAATCAATCCCTCCTGCTCATAAAGGGTGGAACAGGAATCACACCACTTTGCGACGTAAATAGTTGCGACATAAATACGGGTTCCTGTACCAACAATACATGTCATACCAACAGTGATAATTGTACAACAAATGGATGCTCACTTAATTGTCCATCTTATAAAGGATTTACCTGTCCTTTTAACAGTTCGTCTTGCCCCGACAAACAAATCATAATTACACCTTGCAAACCTCAAACTATACCAATTGAATGAACGGGCTTAGAAAAACGACCTTATCATCAATTTAACTATATGAACCCAAAAATGAACTGGGACACTTTGGGACATAACCACAACACCAGGGCATTTTTGGGTTTATAAAAAGCATCAATTTTCCTTATGCCGTCATTACACCTTTCACGTTATGCATTTCCTTTCACAAAAGACGGGAAGCATCTGCTATACTCATCAAAAAACAATAGTTTCTATGGAATCAATGCCGAGCTAAAAGATTTTCTAGACAATCTAAGGCACGGCACCGTTGAAGAAGAATCCATCAGTAAGGATGAAATATTGGACTCCCTTCACAAAGGGGGCATTCTCGTGGGTGATTATGACGATGATGATTTCCTCGATTCCCTCAAAACAAACTACCATATCATGGCCTACGGCAATGAACGGTTGACATTGACAATTGCTCCGACCATTCAATGCAACCTGCGCTGCCCTTATTGCTTTGAGGAATCAAAACCCAAAGGGATAATGAATGATGCCACAATCAATAACCTAATCCAGTTCATACAAAGCCATGAATGTGCGAAACAGTACGACATCAACTGGTTTGGCGGAGAGCCACTTATAGGACTATGCCAAATCCGCAAAATACTTGATAAACTTGCGAAACTAGAACAGCCATACCGTGTAGGGCATTCCATCATCACAAACGGCACATTGCTCACCGACAAAGCAATAGCACTATTTATGGAATATCCGTTAGACAGCATGCAAATCACGCTCGACGGCAACAAAGAATCTCATAATAAAAAGCGCTTCACTTTAACAGGCAAAGGCACATTCGACCTTATACTTGACAACGCTATAAAATTTAAAAAGAGTTCCCCACATACAAAGTTGACATTCCGCATCAACATCGATAATTCCAACTCAGACGAATACGTTGAAGTATATCGATATATCACTGAATTATTCGGACAAAACACCGTGTCAATATACCCCGGAATACTTCGGGCTAACAAAGGTTGCGAATCAGATGTATTCTTCTCCACAGCCGACCACATGGCATTCAACCGCCGCCTACGAGAACAGGGCTTACGCATTACCAATTACCCCGAGCTATGCAGTAAAGGTTGCGCTGCCACTCATGTATCCTCCTACGTAGTAGGCCCTCAAGGGGAACTTTACCTCTGCTGGGAACATGTCGGGATTCCATCAATGGAAATAGGAAACATAATAGACACCGCCATGACGAATGAACAGATTTTCAACCGATTCATGAATCACGGACACTGCTTCGATGACCCTGAATGCCGTTCCTGCGGCATATTGCCAATCTGTAGCGGCGGTTGCCCTGACAAACGTATAAAAAATAAATTTCATAAACACCAATATCAATTATGCGCCTTGTATAAGGAACAAAACCAAGATATGCTTTACAATATACTGTATGAATACTATTTACAATCGCAAGAACGAAATGTTTAATCCTACCTCACCGGCATATACTATCACAGACGCAGCATTATCATGAATACAATTTTGAAAGATAATTTACAATCTTTTAATTTTATTTGGAATTGCCAAAATTTAAATTTAACTTTGGGGCGATTGCATCACACATCGCTTAAACGTTAACAATTCAGCTTTTGCTCATCCACCAATCAAAGCTACTACGGCATTTATATCACTTAATTCTATGCTCATGTTATCGAAACTTCTCCGCTCGAAATTATTTCCCGGCCTCACAGCACTGTTCCTGACATTGCCGACCGCCTTATCGGCAAACGAACCACAAACTGTCGACACCCCGGCATCAACCGGAGGAACAAACGGCAGAATCAACGATGACAGCAACGAAAACAGCGCCGAGGCCGACTCCCTAGCATTCGGAAAAGCCCTGGCCGAAATAACCGTCGAGGGAAACAAGGTGACCGTTCTGAAAAACGGGCTTATAGTGCGCCCCACCGATCGCGAACGCAAAACTGCCTTCGACCAGTTCGCACTGTTAAACATGCTCCAGCTGCCGGTGCTCGACGTTGACCCGGTCAACCACACGGTCAAAACAAATACCGGACAGAACCCTGCCTATTTCATCAACGGCATGGCTGCCTCTGATTTCGAAGTACAGGCAATCCGTCCGAAGGATGTGTTGCAGATAAAGGTGCTTCGCAACCCGCCGGACGCAATCTATCAGGGAGCTTCTGCAGTTATCGATTTCATAATGAAGCAATACAACTACGGGGGATACGTGCTTGCCAACGGGCGACAGTCGTTCATCCGTAACACCGGCAATTACTCGCTCTATACCAAATATCAACAAAACAGATCAATCGTGCAGGCATCCGCATCCGCATCATATGAAAACGAGAGCGGAAGCCATAGCACCACCACCACTGCCATGAATATGCTCGACAAATCAGGCCGACCATGGGAACTGGTTTCTGACGAATCATCCATGTTGGAGTATAAGCGTAAGCGCAACTACTCGGGTATAATAAAATGGATTACCTACGGCCTTGACTCGGGAAACCAATACCTGAAATACCAGTTTTCGCTGACAGGCGGTATTTCAGCATTCCGTATGCCGACCCTGTGGAACGGGAAAGTGGCCTATAATATCGACCATTACACCGACTACAGTTCATCGACCTACAACAAATCCAGCAGCTGTGTGCCATTCGTAAATCTAAATTATATGCTGTCATGCTCGCAACGTTTGCAATTAAACGTGGCGGCAGCCTCATCAGCATCCTTCAACAACGGGGATTACTCTTATACGGCAGAAAACCTCGATTCCCCTATCGACAACAGCTCGCGCGAAACAGCATGGAACCATTCAGCTTCAATATCGCTGACCTACTACATCACGAATAAAACAATAATCCAGCCATACCTGTCGGCAGTACTGGCACAATACACAACCGACTACACCGGATCGGCCAACACCACCCAGAAATTATGGCAAAACAATTATTCGGGCGGGCTATCCCTTTGGCAGTCAATCGGGCAGAACTGGTCTCTGCAGGCTTCTGCCACTATCCCTGTCACCAGCATACGCACCACCGACGGAACCTGGCATAACGAGACCGATTTTACAGGGGGGCTCTCGATAAACGGAAGAATTAACGACAAACATAGCATCTACTTCTCGTTCAATGCCGCACACCAGATACGCCCTATTTCCACCTACAACACATTCGAACAGGACCGTACCGAATTCGAAAGCATAACCGGCAATACCAGGCTGAAATTATCACCCTTCTATAGCGGGAATCTCTCCTACACTTTCGTTCTCAACAACAACATAAACTTTTCCCTGGCCGCCCAATGGCGACACATCACTGACGACCCGCTGATAGGCTATTTCCCGAAAGATGACAGGATGTATAGCGGCTATGTGAACAACAACGGCTACTACGAAGAGGAGAATTTCACCGTGCGAAGCTCCATTGCCCTGTTCGACAGGAAGCTACGGTTGCAGCCTGCTGTAAATTTCTACCATGTCTACCACTCCGGGCTCTACCCGATGGATAAATTCTATGCCTCCCCGGCACTTTCGGCAACCTTCATCCCCGACAACCATTTCTCCATCTCTCTCTACGGGGAAATAGGCAAAAGCTACCTGTTTATGAAAAGCCAGGGAGATATGGTCACTTACCCCGACCCGGCATTCAGCATTTCAGGCAGCTACAATTACCGCAATCTAGGGATAGAGCTAAAGGTAAACCCGTTCTTGAAATACCGCAAATCGACCCACACCCTCAACAGCCCCTACATCAACCGCATCTCAGAGCGTTTCGACAAATGGGGCGGACGCCAGATCGAGATTTCGGCCCGCTGGATATTTGACTACGGACGCCGGATCGAACACCAATCCTCCACACTCTTACCGCAAGGCAGTTTCAGTTCGGTTCGCGAATAAGCCACACGTTATAACGCACTATGACAGCAGTGGGGACAAGGCGAAAGAAACTGCGGTTTGTCAGGCAGCGCGATGCCATGCAGTGCGGGGTGGCGGCACTGGCAATGATATGCTCGATTGAGGGGAAAGCCTACTCGGCCGATACCCTCGGGCGTCACTGCCACCCTACTGCCGAAGGGGTGTCGATGCGCGGCATCGCCCAAGGAGCCGAAGCCGTAGGGCTGCGTTCCGAAGCCGTGAAACTGACCACGGCCGAACTTGCCGAAATCAACCATCCCGCCATACTTCACTGGAACCAGAACCATTTCGTGGTATTCCTCGGCATGACTCGCCGGGGGCGCTTCCGGATAGCCGACCCGGCAAAGGGGTGCTACACCTGCACCCACTCACAGATGCAGCGTTGCTGGGTGAGCCAGATATCAACGGAAGGGGACGGCAAAGGGGTGGCGATGTTTTTCGAACCCACACCCGAATTCGGCAGCAAGGTCGAGGAACCTGACGGGGAACGCCGCTCGTTCCGATTCCTGCTCGGCTACATAGGGCGCTACCGCCGCTATTTCGCCCATATAGCCGCCGGACTGTTCCTGGGGAGCATCCTGCAGCTGGCCATGCCTTTCCTTACCCAGTGGATTGTGGACTACGGTATCACCCGGCGCGACATAGGCTTCATCTGGCTAATCCTCGCCGGGGAACTTATGATTGTGGCAGGGCGCACCGCCACCGACTTCCTGCGCCGCTGGATGCTGCTCCACATATCCATGCGCGTCAATATCTCGCTCCTCAGCGACTTTTTCATAAAGCTGCTGAAACTGCCTATGGAGTTTTTCGACACCCGTCTAACCGGCGACCTCCTCCAGCGCATGTCCGACCACTCCAGGGTGCAGTCGTTTCTCACGCAGCAAACCCTCGGCATAATGTTCACAATGCTGAGTTTCATCGTGTTCGGCACCGTGCTGCTGGTCTACAACAGCCTGGTTTCCGGAGCATTCCTCGCCGGGAGCATCATCTACGGGCTATGGATAGCCATGTTTCTGAACCGGCGCAAGGTTCTCGACTATGAAATCTTCGAACGCCAGGCAGTGAACCAAGAAAAAACCTTCCAGTTCATCACCTCGATGCAGGAAATAAAATTGCAGAACTGCAGCCGTCGCCGCCGATGGGAATGGGAAGACTGCCAGGCCGACCTGTTCGAAACCCAGATGAAGGCACTCCGCATGCAACAGACCCAGGAAGCGGGCAGCATCTTCATCAACGAAATAAAAAACATCGTCATCACGGTGCTGGCCGCATCGGCGGTTATCGACGGCTCAATCACACTCGGAGCCATGCTGGCCATACAATTTATCGTCGGGCAGCTCAACAGCCCCGTAGAG
Source organism: Bacteroidales bacterium M6 (assembly GCA_001689485.1). Taxonomy (GTDB): domain Bacteria; phylum Bacteroidota; class Bacteroidia; order Bacteroidales; family Muribaculaceae; genus UBA7173. The sequence goes on from LUJQ01000021.1 coordinate 257,879, forward strand.
CAGCTTATGGCGTTTGCCTATTCCATGCAGGATGTGAAAATATCGCTCGACCGCATCAACGAGGTGCATTGCGTCCGCAACGAGGAAAACTCAGGCGGGAAAATGCTGCACGCATACCATGGCAGCCGGTCGCTGACCATCGAGAACCTCTCTTTCCGCTACGACCCGCACAATCCCGCCTGGACTCTCGAGGATATCTCCCTGCACATCCCCCACGGAAAGATAACGGCCATAGTCGGGGCGTCGGGCAGCGGTAAAACCACACTTGTCAAAATCCTGCTAGGCTATTACGCCCCGCAGCAAGGATCGGTTAAAATCGGCAGCGAACATATCGCCGACCACAGCATGGATTGGTGGCGCAGCCGGTGCGGGGTGGTGATGCAGGACGGGGTGATTTTTTCAGAATCAATAGCACGCAACATCGCCGTCGATGACAACGAAATCGACCATGACCGCCTGATTCATGCCGCACGCATAGCATGCATACACCCCTACGTGATGTCGCTACCCCTGCGCTACGACACCAAAATCGGACGCGACGGCACCGGCCTGAGCCAAGGGCAGAAACAGCGCATCCTTATTGCACGCGCCGTCTATAAAGATCCCGATTTCATATTCCTCGACGAAGCCACCAACTCGCTCGACGCCGACAACGAACGTGCCATAGTCGAAAATCTCGACACCTTCTACCGGGGGCGCACGGTAGTAGTCGTAGCACACCGCCTCTCCACCGTGCGTCATGCCCACAACATCGTAGTGCTCTCAAAAGGACGCATCGTGGAAACCGGCACCCATGAAGAGCTGACCCGCCTGCAGGGTGCATATTATTCACTTGTCAAAAACCAGCTGGAACTAGGAGGATGACACCGGAACCGCCAATCGAAATGACACCCGACACCCCACGCGAGAACCACTCTGAAAAAATGAGAAGCCTCACAGGCCGCCTGCCACGCGGCCTTGTTGCCGCCAGTGCCATAACGCTCATTCTCATTGCCACAGCCATAATCCTGGCCATTATCATCCTTCCCTATCCCGACGGGAATGGCGGCTCCATCGTTATGCGCCTGCTGGCTCGGCTGTGAACGCTTTCGCATACACCCCTCCCTGCAATCCCTTACATTCTCACATGATGCCAGGCGCCCCCAATGTGTCTACCCCCTACCAACAAAGCGTAACATAGGAATGCCCCCATACCAGGCATTGACCCTGCAACCGGGGCATGCCATGATGAAGGCAACAGCAACAAACCCTCTGTTTAACAAACGCATACAATTTCAACCAATCTATTAATCGCTGTTAAAGAGTTACAATTCGGTTAAAACTTAGAGCGAAACCAAAAAATAATCCGTAACTTCGCATGTTAAGATGTTATCTAAGACATCGCACGGGATTAACCCGGAATGGGGCGTAAGGCCATATTTATCCCCCCTGTTCCAACCCCGAAATCCTGAAACCAATTTTCTAAACAACATAATTACAGATTATGAGTAACGAAAAAAAATTCCTGACCTGTGACGGTAATCAGGCTGCCGCGCATATCTCGTATATGTTCAGCGAAGTAGCCGCGATTTACCCCATCACCCCGTCGTCCACAATGGCGGAGTATGTTGATGAATGGGCTGCTGCCGGACGTAAGAACATCTTCGGCGAGACAGTGCTCGTGCAGGAAATGCAGTCGGAAGGTGGCGCCGCAGGTGCCGTCCACGGCTCCCTGCAGGCCGGCGCCCTCACCACAACCTACACCGCATCGCAAGGGCTCCTGCTGATGATTCCCAACATGTACAAAATTGCCGGCGAACAGCTTCCCTGTGTTTTCCACGTTTCGGCACGTACAATCGCATCCCACGCCCTCAGCATTTTCGGCGACCACCAGGATGTAATGTCGGTGCGTCAGACAGGCTTCGCCATGCTTTGCGAAGGCTCGGTGCAGGAAGTAATGGACCTCTCCGGAGTAGCACATCTTGCTACCATAAAGTCATCGATACCTTTTGTAAACTTCTTCGACGGTTTCCGCACATCGCACGAAATCCAGAAAATCGAGATGCTGGAGCAAGAACAGCTCGCCCCGCTGCTCGACCGTGAGGCACTCGCACGCTTCCGCCAGCAGGGACTCTCGCCCCAGGCACCCGTGTCGCGCGGCATGGCCGAAAACAGCGACGTGTTCTTCCAGCACCGCGAGGCATGCAACGCCACCTACGACAATGTACCTGCCGTTGTCGAGGAATACATGAACAAGATTTCGGAAATCACCGGGCGCAAATACGGCCTGTTCAACTACTACGGTGCCGAAGATGCCGAACGCGTGATTATCGCCATGGGTTCTGTAACCCAGGCCGCCCAGGAAGCCATCGACTCCATGATGGAAAAGGGTGAGAAAGTTGGTCTTGTATCCGTGCATCTCTACCGCCCGTTCTCGGCAAAGCACTTCCTGGCAGCAGTGCCTGCAACAGCGAAGCGCATCGCCGTTCTCGACCGCACAAAAGAACCCGGGGCAAACGGCGAACCCCTGTTGCTCGACGTCAAGGAATGCTTCTACGGCAAGGAAAACGCCCCCCTCATCGTTGGCGGACGCTACGGCCTCGCTTCGAAGGATACCACGCCCGCACAGATTATCGGCGTGTTTGAAAACCTCGCCCTCCCCATGCCTAAGGATCACTTCACGGTAGGTATCGTTGACGACGTGACATTCACCTCGCTCCCCCTCCCCGAAGAAATCGCACTGGGCGACAAGAGCACCTATGAAGCCAAATTCTACGGCCTCGGTGCCGACGGTACTGTCGGAGCCAACAAAAACTCCATCAAAATCATCGGCGACAACACCAGCAAATACTGCCAGGCTTATTTCGCCTACGACTCGAAAAAGTCGGGCGGCTACACCTGCTCACACCTCCGTTTCGGCGATGCACCCATCCGTTCCACCTACCTGGTGAACACCCCCAACTTCGTGGCATGCCACGTGCAGGCATACCTCCACATGTATGACGTGACACGCGGTCTGCGCGACAACGGCACCTTCCTGCTCAACACCATCTGGGAAGGCGAGGAACTCGCCAAGAACCTCCCCGCGAAGGTCAAGAAATATTTCGCCGACCACAACATCACCGTCTACTACATCAACGCGACCAAGATTGCACAGGAAATCGGCCTTGGCAACCGCACCAACACCATTCTCCAAAGCGCATTCTTCCGCATCACCGAGGTAATCCCCGTAGACCTTGCCGTAGAACAGATGAAGAAATTCATCGTCAAGAGCTATGGCAAAAAAGGTCAGGATGTCGTCGACAAGAACTATGCGGCCGTCGACCGTGGTGGCGAATACCACAAGCTCGAAATCGACCCCGCATGGAGCAACCTCCCCGTCGAAGCGCCCGCGCCTAACGATGACCCCGAGTTCATCAACAAAATCGTGCGCCCCATCAACGCACAGGACGGCGACCTCCTGAAGGTTTCCGACTTTGCCGACCGCCCCAACGGTACGTGGGATAACGGCACTGCGGCATACGAAAAACGCGGTGTGGCAGCATTCGTGCCCGAATGGATTGAAGAAAACTGTATCCAGTGCAACAAGTGTGCATATGTATGCCCTCACGCTGCTATCCGTCCGTTCGTCATCACCCCCGAGGAGATGGCAGGCGCACCGTTCGCTGAAAACGACACAATCCCCGCAATCGGCAAGCAATTTGCCGGAATGCGTTTCATGCAGGCTGTCGACGTGCTCGACTGCCTCGGCTGCGGCAACTGCGTTGACGTATGCCCCGGCAAGAAGGGCGTGAAGGCTCTCGAAATGAAGCCCCTCGAAACACAGCTCGAAGTGCAGAAGGAATGGGAATACTGTGTGAAGGATGTAGCTTCCAAGCAGGATCTCGTCGACATCACCGCAAACGTGAAGAACAGCCAGTTCGCAACACCGCTGTTCGAATTCTCGGGTGCATGCTCAGGTTGCGGCGAAACCCCGTATGTGAAACTTATCTCACAGCTCTACGGCGACCACGAAATGGTGGCAAACGCAACCGGTTGCTCTTCAATCTACTCCGGTTCGGTGCCCTCAACCCCCTATACCACCAACTTCCGCGGCCACGGGCCCGCATGGGGCAACTCCCTGTTCGAGGACTTTGCCGAATTCGGACTCGGTATGACCATCGCCAACGAAAAGATGCAGGAACGCCTCGTCGACCTCATGCAGCGTGCAACCACATGCGAGAAGTGCTGCGACGAAATCAAGGCACAGGCTGCAAAATGGCTTGAAAACCGCGAAAGCGCCGTTGCGACACGCGAAGTGTTCGAAACAATCGTGCCGCTCTGCGAAGCTTGCGGCTGCGACATCTGCAAAGGCATCCTCGACCTCAAGAACTTCATCGTCAAGCGCAGCCAGTGGATTATCGCAGGCGACGGAGCAGCTTACGACATAGGTTTCGGCGGCCTCGACCACGTGCTCGCATCAGGCAAGAACATCAACATCATCGTGCTCGACACCGAGGTTTACTCCAACACCGGCGGCCAGGCATCAAAGGCAACCCCCATCGGAGCAATTGCAAAATTCGCTGCCGCAGGCAAGCGCGTCCGCAAGAAAGACCTCGGCCTTATCGCCACAACCTACGGTTACGTTTACGCAGCCCAGGTTGCGATGGGAGCCGACAATGCCCAGACTCTCAAGGCCATCCGCGAAGCCGAAGCTTACGACGGGCCTTCGATAATCATTGCATACTCACCCTGTATCAGCCACGGCCTCCGCGCAGGCATGGGCCGGTCGCAGCATGAGGAAGCCGAAGCAGTTGCATGCGGCTACTGGCACCTTTGGCGCTACAACCCCGCTCTCGAAGCCGAAGGGAAGAACCCCTTCTCGCTCGACAGCAAGGAACCCAACTGGGACGAATTCGAAAACTTCCTCAAGGGCGAAGTCCGTTACGCTTCCGTAATGAAGCAGTACCCCGCCGAGGCAGCCGAACTCTTCGCAGCCGCCAAAGACAACGCCCGCTGGCGCTACAACAACTACCTCCGCCTCTCCCGCGCACAGTGGGGCACAACCGGCGAAGGAACTCCCGAAGTAAACTAACCAGCTATATAGCTGACCTGTAAAACACCAACCGCAGCCCGTATTACCGGCGCTGCGGTTGCTTTTTTATTACATCAGAGCAACCTACAGATCCCTACCCGCCTTGCCATCTCTCAACAAATAGAAAACCGGCAAACCATCCAAACTTTCAAACCCTACCTACCTTTTTAGCCAAATTTTGAGTACCTTTGCATTAAATGTACACATCCCTGGAAATATGCGCTGGTGCCGGAGGACAAGCTTTAGGGTTAGAACGCGCCGGATTCAATCATACACTATTGGTAGAGTATGAACCATCTTATTGTGCCTGTCTTAAAGAAAACAGACCTGGCTGGGATGTAAGATGTATGGATGTACACAACCTGTCGGGCATCCCGTACTACAATAGGATTGACCTGCTTTCCGGCGGAGTGCCATGTCCCCCATTCAGCCATGCCGGCAAACAATTAGGAGCTGACGACGAACGCGACCTTTTTCCTGAAATGATAAGGCTCGCCGCAGAAATAAACCCCAAAGTAGTAATGATTGAAAATGTCAGGGGGTTTCTCGACCAAAAATTCTCGGAATATCGTGAACGAATAATCAATGAAATCGAAACATTAGGATATAACACCCATATCCAGCTTTTAAATGCAAGCGACTACGGGGTTCCTCAATTACGGCCACGCGTTGTGATAATAGGTGTACGTAATGACCTCACAGACACATTCTCATTTCCACCCAGACAGCGGCAACCTGCACCAACAGTAGGCGAGGCATTATTCGACTTAATGTCTGAAAACGAATGGCAAGGTGCTGCCGAATGGAGAAACAATGCTTCTACCATCGCCCCGACACTGGTAGGCGGCAGTAAAAAACACGGAGGGCCTGATTTAGGTCCGACCAGGGCACGCAAAGCATGGGCCGCAATCGGGATTGAAGGAAAAAGCATCGCAAACGATGCACCACAAAAAGATTTCACAGGCATGCCACGGCTGACACCACGCATGATGGCCCGTATCCAGGGATTTCCTGACTCATGGTCATTTGGAGAACGAAAAACAACCGCATGCCGCATGATTGGAAATGCTTTTCCTCCACCTATGGCCGAAGCCGTGGGCAAACAGATTTTTAAATTACTCTACCATAATGAATGCATTGATTACAGCTGCAAGGAAAAAATATCATGAATCCCTGATTGCCGATAATATTCTAACCATCGACAGCAAGGGCATTCCCAGCAACGCAGACAAATCATCACGCCTTTCAATATCGATTTCTCGCCATATTATTGAAAATCTGACTGCTGAAACACATGATAAAATAACAGGACAGTCATCTGGCGCCAAATTTGAGACTGCCAATATGCAATTCTTATGTGACACGTTCCTACATTTGGAGCATCTGAGACCAGGTAAATGGCATATTGAGAAACTTGGCAATAGGAATAATATCAAGACTTCATCCTTCATACAATACGAGCATCTTGATTATCTGAACAATATTGCCAGACGTGACTCTCAATTAGCAGCTACATTAGGCAATGATTATATGGTAGCACCCGATATTGTGATATTCAGGGAACCAGAACCTGACGATATTATCAATTCTGCACGGACAATCGTCGACCAAAACACATGCACATTGGCCGACATACGCAAATGCAACAATCAATTACCAATACTCCATGCATCTATTTCTGCAAAATGGACTATGCGTAGTGACCGGGCTCAAAACAGTCGTACTGAGGCACTTGGTTTGATTCGCAATAGAAAAGGAAAACTTCCGCATATCGCAGTTGTCACAGGAGAACCGCTCCCGTCTCGGCTGGCATCATTGGCACTTGGCACTGGCGATATAGACTGTCTGTATCATTTTGCCTTATATGAATTAATCGAAGCTGTGCAGACCTGTCACGCAGAAGACGCCATGGACATGCTTGACATTCTAATCACAGGGAAGCGGCTCAAAGATATAAGCGACCTACCTCTTGATCTTGCGATATAATATCAATCAAAGTCTTACTATCTAACATTTTTCAATTTAAATTCTAACAGTCACTATGGCAAAAAAGGTTGCGGAGACACCGTTGATGAAGCAGTATTTCGAAATGAAGCAGAAACACCCCGACGCAGTGCTGCTGTTTCGTGTCGGCGACTTCTATGAAACGTTCTGCGATGACGCCATAACCACTTCCGAAATTCTAGGGATAACACTGACCCGGCGTGCCAACGGGTCGGCTTCGTCAATCGAACTTGCAGGCTTTCCCCACCATGCCCTCGACACCTACCTGCCGAAACTGGTACGTGCAGGAAAACGTGTGGCCATATGCGAGCAGCTCGAAGACCCCAAACTGACCAAAAAACTCGTAAAACGTGGCATCACCGAGCTTGTAACACCCGGGGTGGCGATGAACGACAACGTGCTCGACCACCGCGAAAACAATTTCCTCGCCGCCGTGCATTTCACAAAAGGAAATGCCAAAAACGGAATCGGGGTAGCCTTCCTCGACATCTCAACCGGGGAATTCCTCACCGCCGAAGGGCCGGCCGAATATATCGACAAACTGCTTGGCAACTTCTCGCCAAAGGAAGTGCTGGTTGAGCGCGGCAACCGCCAGCGGCTCGATGACAGTTTCACAGGGCGCTACCTGGCATTCGAACTCGAGGACTGGATTTTCACCGACCAGTCAGCCATGGAGCGACTGCTCAAACAATTCGAGACCTCTTCGCTAAAAGGTTTCGGCATCAACAAAATGCCTGCCGCCATTGTGGCTTCCGGCGCAATCCTTCATTACCTCGATATAACCCGCCACACCCGCACAGGCCACATAACGCGCCTGAGCCGCATCGAGGAAGACACCTTCGTGCGTCTAGACAAATTCACCATACGCAACCTAGAGCTGCTCAACCCGCTCGGGGAGGACGGCAAAAGCCTCCTCGATATTATCGACCGCACCGTCAGCCCGATGGGGGCACGGATGTTGCGGCGGTGGGTCACATTCCCTCTCAAAGACCCAAAGAAAATCAATGCCCGCCTCGACGCCCTTGAATATTTCTTCAAAAACCCCGACGACCGCGAAAACCTGCGCGAACAACTCGAACGCATAGGCGACCTCGAACGTCTGATAGCAAAAGTGGCGGCATGCCGGATTTCCCCACGCGAGGTGGTGCAGGTGCGCAACGCCCTGACCGCCATCGAACCGATAAAGGCAACCCTTGAACAAGCCGAATCCGCCCCTCTTAAAGCAATCGGCGAACAACTCAACCCATGCGCGTTGATGCGCGACCGCATCGCTGCCGAAATCGTCGACGAAGCCCCCAACCAGCTCAACCGTGGCAATGTGATAAAGCCCGGTGTCGACACCGAACTTGACCAACTGCGGGAAATCGCCTACCAGGGTAAAGACTACCTGCTGAAAATACAACGCCGGGAAGTGGAAGCAACAGGCATCACAAGCCTGAAAATCGGCTATAACAACGTGTTCGGCTACTATATCGAAGTGACCAACACCCATAAGGACAAAGTGCCTCAGCAATGGATACGCAAACAGACACTTGTCAACGCCGAACGCTATATAACCCAAGAATTAAAAGAATACGAGGAAAAAATCCTGACAGCCCAGGAACGCATCGAAATCATTGAGACCAGGCTATACAACGACCTGGTAAACCGCCTGGCAGAATACGTGACGGCCATACTTGCCGACGCACAGCTGCTGGCCCGCATCGACTGCCTGCTGTCGCTGACCCGCGTGGCTATAGAAAACAAGTATAACCGCCCGGTAGTCGACGATTCACTTAAAATCGACATCCGCGAAGGTCGTCACCCTGTAATCGAGAAGGAGCTGCCTGTCGGTGTCCCGTATATATCCAACAGTGTCTGTCTCGACAACGACGACACACAGATAATGATGATTACCGGCCCCAACATGTCGGGTAAATCCGCCCTGCTGCGTTCAACCGCGCTCAACGTGCTGCTGGCACAAATCGGCAGCTTCGTAGCGGCAGAATCAGCCCATATAGGCGTAGTCGATAAAATCTTCACACGTGTAGGCGCATCCGACAACATCTCGCTCGGAGAGTCGACATTCATGGTCGAGATGAACGAGGCCGCCTCAATCCTCAACAACATGAGCCGACGCTCGCTCATACTGTTCGACGAACTCGGACGCGGCACCTCAACCTACGACGGCATATCCATAGCCTGGGCTATCGTGGAACATATCAACGCATCACCCCTACGCCCAAAAACACTCTTTGCCACCCACTACCACGAATTGAACGAAATGGAGGAATCCTATCCTGGGGTGGTAAATTTCAACGTCGCAGTCAAGGAAATCGACGGCAAAGTGGTGTTCCTGCGCAAACTCGCACGCGGCGGAAGCGAACATAGTTTCGGCATACATGTGGCAAAACTCGCCGGCATGCCCCGCGCCATCGTGGAACGTGCCGCAAACGTACTCCGCCAACTCGAGGAAGCCAACCGCCACTCCCCCGTGGCATCCACCACCACAAGTGGCAACAGGTCATGTGCCATGCCGAAAATAGATTCAGCCTCCGGCATGCAACTCAGCTTCTTCCAGCTCGACGACCCCATCCTCTCGCAAATCCGCGACGAAATCCTCAACCTCAACATCAACAACCTCTCCCCCCTCCAGGCCCTCAACAAACTATCCGACATCCGCGCCATCCTCACCGGCAAATAACCCCTCCGCACTGTAGAGACGGGATAGCATCCCGTCTCTGATAGCATCCCGTCTCAACACCCCGTCCCAGATCCACATCCCTGATAACCCCCTCTCCAAACATAATCCCGCCTAATACATAATCCCTATCCCTGAGACGGGATAGCATCCCGTCTCTACCACCCCCGTCAAATCTGTTACCATGACTCTCTTCAACAAAAAATACCGTGTGGAAACCGCACGTGCCGACTGGCATGATTACACCGCAGGCACATATTTCGTCACAATCTGCACACACCACATGGCAAACTATTTTGGCGAAATCTCGGATGATGCCTTGTTATGTCCAACTCCCGCCGGGAAAATCGCCATCCAGGAATTAATCACCCTTCCAACATACAAGCCATCTGTAACCCTGCACATCTATGTTGTCATGCCTAACCACATCCACCTGCTTTTATCCATCAGCGATAAAACCATGCGGCTTTCCCAAATAATCGGAGCCTTTAAAGCTGCCATATCCCGAAAATGCAACGCCTCGCATATCCCATTTAAATGGCAGACCCGCTTCCACGACCACATCGTACGCACTCCCGCCGCCTTCAACCAAATACAACACTACATCCACAACAATCCCAAAACCTGGGCCGCCGACTGCTTCCACCCTCACAACCGCCCGTAGAGACGGGATAGCATCCCGTCTCTGATAGCATCCCGTCTCTGATAACATCCCCGCCCAAGATAACACCTCATCTCAAAGAGCACCATCCTGAATAACACCTAGTACATCACCCCCCAACAAACGGAGACGGGATGCTATCCCGTCTCTACATCGCGGCAAAATGACAAAACGGCAGGGCAACATTTTGGCATGGTGTTTGTTATTATAAATAAGGGGCGGTATGCCCGATTTGAAACACCAGAAACTTATTATAACTTAATTATGGAAAGAATAGAACCCGGAAAATACGTTGAATTAGGCTATGACCTTTACGCTATAGAAGCCGACGGCAAGGAAACACTTGTGCACCAAACCGATGCCGAAGATCCCGAAAAGATTGTGTTCGGTGTGACACGCGGCATGATTGCCCCGCTGGAAAAAGCCATCGAGGGACTTGAAACCGGCAGCAAATTCGACGTTAAAGCTACTGCCGAAGAGGCATTCGGCCCCTACGACCCCGACCAGATTGTGGAACTCGACCGCGACATCTTCGTGGTAGAAGGCAAGTTCGACGAAGAGATGATAAAGGCTGGCGCCCTCGTGCCTATGATGACAGCCGACGGCTACCGCATCAACGGCCTGGTAAAGGAAGTGACCGCCGACAAAGTGAAGATGGACTTCAACCACCCGTTGGCAGGCAAGGCAGTGCGTTTCGACGGCAAAATCCTCACAGTCCGCGATGCCACACCTGAAGAGTTACAACCCGCCCACGGTTGCGGATGCGGATGCGACCATGACCACTGCGATGAACATGGCGACGGACATTGCGGATGCGGCGACGGCTGCTGCCATTAATTCATTGAGGCAAAAAAACATCGCGGGCGGTGTGTCAAAATTCAATATTTTGGCACACCGCCTTGGTTTTCGCCCGGATGGCGAGGGCGCTGTCATCGGGATGTTTTATGCGGCCTTCATCATATCGCATACACAGGATTTTAGTAACTTTGCCACACATTTCTTCACTCACTTGCACATGGGAAAAACCTGTATCACCAAAATCCTGCTGACTGCGCTTATATGCTTTGCCACCGCAATCGCCACACACGCCCAACACCTGACATGGAGCCTTGACTTCGGCTCGGTGTTCGATAATCGCGAGGGCGACAACTCAATCACCGACACCAAGACCTTCTTCTTCACCAACCTGGCCCCGGAAATCGGAGTACAATTCACCAAACGCGACCGCATTTCAGGAGGCGTGGTCTGGAACCAGCCTATCGGCAACGAATGGGATGGATACCGCATTTCCCCCACCCTCTACTACCGCCATCAAGGACGCCGGTGGAGTGCGTCAATGGGCATGTTCCCACGCACCCAGCTCCACCAGCCCCTGCCAGGATTCCTATGGTGCGACTCACTCACATATTTCCAACGCAACATACGCGGTTTCCTGGTGCAATACAACTCCCGTAATGCCTTCATCGACTTTTATCTCGACTGGCGCCAGTTGCAGACCGCAACCAAGCGCGAGGCATTCAACATAGTGTTCCACGGCGAATGGCGCCCTCGCGGACGCAGTTTCCTGATAGGAGGCCACGCAATGATGAACCATTTCGCATTAACCCGGCACGCCCCGGCCAACCAGCACATTGTTGATAATTTCCTTGCCAACCCCTACGTCGGAATCGACCTCAAACAGGCATCCGGCCTCGACAGCCTAGTCATAAAGGGTGGCGCACTGATTACCATCGAACGCAACCGTGCCAACAATGAATGGCGCATGCCCGCAGGCGCATGGATTGAAATTACCGGGGAATGGAAATGGCTCGGACTGAGAAACTCCTTTTATGCCGGAGGCAGACTTTTCCCGAGTTACAGCGAACTCGGAGCGGAACTCTATCAAGGGGAACCTTTCTACCAATCAGACCTTTATAACCGCACTGACATCTATGCCCGCATCATAGGCAACGAATATGTGAACCTTGAAGCCTCACTCGATTTCAATATCACAAAAGACAGCTTCATTTTCTACCAACGCCTGATGCTTCGCGTATATCTCGACAACTTCAACTGCCCCTTCGGCAAAAAGAAGAAATCCAAATCACGCAGCATCCTGGCAAACACCTACCTCTGATGATGCCTCGCACTGCAACCATAAATGAAAACCCATTGATTAGGAATCACCCCTAGGTAAAATAGAGGTATCCGTTTTTCTTTCCTATAATTCACACACCTCGGTGTGCCGACCGAGAAACCACTGAGCTACTCTACGTAGTGAAGCGCCACAATCGCCTATCAGGAGAGCCCCATGCTATGTGGGCCGAGCCTGTGCAGCACATATCCCCCACAACCGTTTTCAATCTACATTGCAAGCACGACGGGGAGACCTATGACTACACACGCGGCCAATACAACAAGGCTCGCTGCGTACCGAAAACGGGAAAGCGAAACTCACCCGTACCAAAGGTTCTCCCCTGCGCCGCTACAAAACAGCTTCCGCCGGATTCATCAGGTAATCACAGCCCTGCTTTCATCCATACATCACGTTATAATAACCGCAGCGGGAGTGCCAAAAGCATAACTTCTGACACTCCCCCATGTGGTTATATTATTGACTGACAATCTTTTTACGGTATATCTTCGTAAGCCTGCAGAGCCTGCTCGAAACGGGCTGCCACATCGGCCATCCTGTATAGCCCGTCGGCATTCTTTTCAAGCCCTTTCAATGTCAACGGATAAACCATAGGCGGATTATCAAGATCGAGCAGCCGCATGTCGCGCAACTGGTCGACAGTCTGATAAACTATGTTCAGGTCGGCATACTCCTCCCCGTCGGGGCCTACGAACTTCTCGACCACCAGCTTGGAGCCTATAGGGGTTTTCTTTTCAATAGCGCCTGGCAGTTCGTATTCCTCTACGCCAAGCGCGGTTGCCACACTCGACAGATTGCTGTCATGCCCCACCAGGAAAGTGAATTTGCGGTCGGGCGAACGCAGCTCGTCATACATATAACGAATCAAAGGATTTGCCACATTCACCGCAACTATCGGGGCTGTGAACAACACATCCTGATACGTATCCTTCACATGTGCCAGCTGTGACCACTGGTCGCGTGTAAGCTTATGCCCGAAAGCCGCCTTCACCGAATCAGGCTCCTCATAATACTGGAGGATGAAGGCATCGCTGGCCGCATTCAGTTCCTTTAATGCCGAGCCTGGTTTCATGGCCGGTTCAGCCCATTTTTCAAGCACTATCTCAGTGTTATAATTATCCAATGCTTTCAACTTGGGATCGGCGGATTTTGCCATAGGGGAATCCTTGACATCAAGCACCTCGGTCATGAGCGCGTAATCCGGGGCAATCGCCTCGTTTATGCCTACAATCCCCTTTTCCCCACCCATGGCATTAATCTGGCGCATGGCTTCGGCCACAAATTCGGGGCTTACCTTTGTGAGCTGGGGGTTAAACAACGGATCCATCTTGCTTGGTGTGAAACGGTGGTTTACACTTACTTCACCCACCGGCATGAAGCCTGATGTGAAATAACGGGCTGTGGCGATGCAACGCTGCATGGAATTGGCGATTACATTAAGGTCGTCGGCAGTCGGTATATAGTTTTCGGGAAACATACCTGCATCAACAAGCCATTTACGGAAATATTGCCCCATCATCGTTTCCAGCGCACCGCCACGCGAGGTCAGCTCGCTCTTGCCGGCACTCCATTTCGTCCACTCATGAGGGGTCATGCGCCCGAGATCGCTTTTGCTGTCGGAAAGGGGCGAACGGATATTATGCCTGCTCAACACAACAGCTTCTTTCAGTTTATACTTGTCTTTGAACTCCTCGCTACGCCGAGCCTGCGAGGCCGCCGGAAGCGCAACGCCCATGAACATAAGGGCGACAATTGTTGTCAAAAAGCCTTTCATATAGCAATAGATTGTTGGTAATTAATCGCTTATTAAAATTATCCCATCACGTTTACTATGTTAAAACGTGATAAAACTATAACATAGCCATATAGGAATAGTTCGGTTCCCCATCAACATTTTTTTCGTAAAAATTAGTTATAATTTTTGAACTAATGTTTTTTCGCCAATGTTTAAATCCACGTAACGGGCTCCACTCCGCAACAGCCCCGAACATAACAGCTATAAAATCTTTACACTACCATTAATCCTTACATCCAATGAAAAACTTTGCCATAACAACGATTGCCTCAGCCGCAATCATGCTTGCGACAGCAATGACGATGCAGGCACAGGAACAGGAAACGAAATTCTCAATCAAACCAACAGGCCGTATGCTCCTCGACGGGGCCGTCTATATGCCCGACGGCGACGGCTTCTCCGACGGGGTCGCGATGCCCGATATCCGCATGGGGGCAAAAGTCAGCTACGGGAAATGGGCTGCAAAAATCGACGTGGGCTACGGCTTCGGCAAAATCAGCATGAAGGACGTCTATATGCAATACAACTTCAACCCTTACAATCTGCTCCGCATGGGCTACTTCGTGCACCAGTTCGGCCTCAACGCCGCCACTTCAAGCTCGATGAAACCGGCAATGGAAGCCCCTATAACCGATACGTTCTTCAACGCCACAGGCCGTAACCTAGGGGTGATGTACGTCTACGATAAGGATAAATTCTTCCTCGGCGTAAGCGGCATAGTCGCCGGGACTTCCATGACCGAACCGGCCAACGAACAGGGAAAAACAAGCATCGGGGCATTGAACCGCTTCGTTTACCGACCCTGTTTCAACGACGGGCTTATAGCCCAGGTCGGCATGTCGCTATGGTATCAGACCGCCATGCACAAACGGATAGACAACGAAAACGGCGGCAAGACACTATCGGCCGGCTATTTTGATTTCTCGGCAGGATTCCCGACACGTGTATGCAAAGTAAGCATGCTGGGAGCCGACATACAGGAAGCCAAAGGGGTTTTCAAACTATCGCCCGAAGTCGTGTTGGCCAAAGACCGTATCGCCCTCGAAGGGCAGTATTATTACATGAATATAGGTCGCCATGCCCTCCCCTCATATAAGGCGCAAGGCGTTTACGGGCTGTTAAGAGGGCTGCTTATCGGCGACAGATACGGCTATTCACACGGCGACGCCGGGCTTGCAACCCCTAAACCCGGTTCACTTGAAATGATATTGGGCTATAACTACACCGACGCCAACTGCGGCAAAGCCGGCATTTTCGGAGGTGTCTCCAACGACTATTCGGTCACCCTCAACTATTACATCAACAAGTACATGCTTGCACGTCTCCGCTATTCCTACACAGATGTACGTAACAGCGACGTGCAGCACGACCGCCACGTCAACACCATCCAGGCGCGTCTCCAGATTATATTTTGAGCCAGAGACAATCTGACATCCCTGTATATGTACAAAAAAAGCGGTGTGTCAAACCAAAAGAGTTTGACACACCGCCTTGTTTTTCGCCCGGATGGCGAGGGTGTTGTCAGAATGAATGCAGCATCAGCTGACAGCAACCTTTACAGTGTGGCCTGCGGCACGGACGATATATACACCGGCAGCCACTTCAAGCGTGCAGCATCCTTCGCCCACGGCAACACTCAGCCCGGCAGGTGTATAGACTTCTGTGCGCACACCCTTGGGTGCATCTACAAGGATTGCACCGGGCATTGTAGTTATGGCAACACCGCTTTCCTGGCCTATGGTTATCTCCGTCACACCTGCAGTCGAGGTCTTGACATGACGCATGTCCGACATCTCCGACACAAATGTCTCGAAACTATGGCTTGTGGAAGCTTTCACTGCGAATGCATGGTCAAAACGTGGGTCAAGGCCGTCAAATCTGTAGGAAGTCTCTTCGGTTGACACCGTGCCTAACGGGGTCATAAGGGTTTTTCCTGCCGGGACATTCATTGAAATCTTGGCATAATCAACAAAGAATGTCAGGCCGCTCTTATTCATAAACGCAATCACAACGCTGGAAAGGTCAGCATCCTCAGGCACATTGTTGATGGTTATCAATCCTGATGTAGATCCGGTCTTCGGAGTATCAAGAAGACCCGAGGCAATCGGAGTGTTCAAATCGGAACTATTCATCAGTATGGCAAACACACCTTCAGGTTCATCAGTCCCGTTATAATCAAACGCATCGACGGTGGTGACAAACGTAGCGTCAACCTTTATCCCTTTGCCATCGTAACATGAAAGGTCGAGCACAGGGGTGTAAACCAATCCGGCAACACCCATCCAGACATTCGTACCGGTAGTGCCAGCCATACCTTTGGCCCATGCGGGCTGGGTGGCGCACCATCCGGTGGCAGCCCATCCTTTGGCACCGAAATCAAACGGCGAAACCCAATCCTGTCCGGGATTCTCAACCGTACCTTCATCAATCTTGTCGAACGTTTCTTCGAGCACCACTACATCTTCCATATCTGCCTCAGGGGCTATCACACAATAGGTATTGACCGAATACTCCTTGGCATGCCCTAATTGCTTCCAATTGGCGGTAAATGATGTTTCGGTAACATCGGTGGCCTCTTCAGTCTCGACTTTAAGCCCGGCAACGCCGTCGACCCATACCGCATAACTTGCAGCGGAAACAATATCATCCCTGAAAGCCTTCACATAATATGTGTATTCGTTGCGGGGATTGATGTCTTTTACCGCGTATTCGGTGTCTTTTACCACTTTGTCTTCGAAAAGCGGGGCTGTTGTGCCGCGTGAAGTGTAATGCATACGTATGTCGTCAATATAGAAATTGATATCGCTACGCTGTATGAACGATAATCTCATGCGTGTTGCATCTTTGCCAAGAGCCTCGGCATTCAATGTGTATTCACCACCCTGTTCCATGAAGTTGAAATAACCGAGATGGCCTACGTTTTCCCACGTATCCGTCAGCGAATGATAGATTTCAAGCCTAATCAGCGACATATATTCCCAGTTATCGGTATATTTCGACGGTTTGCACCAGAACGACAGCCTGTCAATGGGTTCAGGGGTAGCAGGTGATTCAATCATATCGCCAACCTCGTCGAAAACCAATGCAACGGGAGCCGAGCCAAGGTCAGCCGGGTCGGTGGTAACATCCTGTGAACCATGTTCAGTAACCGAAATAGTCCATCCGTCGGGATAGCCGGGGGCATCACGGTCGATTGTCTTGCCATCGGCATTAACCTTTATGCCGTCGAACGACTCGGTCAACTCGCCGATAACCGGCGATTCAGGGGCGCTTGTGCAGAGCACGGTAAGGAGGTAGCCGTCAACGTTATTGACCCCTTCCCAACGAGCCACGAATTCGTTGGGCGAAACATTAAGCGCAGGCAAGGCATATGGTTTGCCGACGCGGTCTTGCCTGAAAACAAGCTTCACATCATCGACAAGGGCAAGCCCTTCGTCTGCCATCATTTGGAAATATGACGGGTCATCAACAGAGCCTTCCGACGCCACAAAGCTGAATTCCTTCCATTCATTGGTCAACTCGGCGTCAAATGATTCGCCCGGGCCATAATTGTCATCGCAAAGGGCAACCCATAGCAATGCCGTCTCAGACCCTAAAGCCTTAGCACGGAAGGTAAGTGTAGCAGTGCCGTCAAGCATCATCCTCGGTGTGGAGATATACCCGCCACGGGTCTCCTCATAGCTGGACACCCATGGATGCAACGACACACAGCCTCCGGCAGGACGCAAGCCCTGCCCCGTCCAACCCGGCTCAGACGTGTAAGAAGCGGGTATATAGTATCCATTTTCATATACAATTTCCGCACCCGGTTCTGTCTCGGTACCATCCGAAAATTTGTCGAAGTTCTCATCAAGGAGAACCTTCTCTTCAACAGCACGGCTCATAGGTGGAGAGACCGACGGGGCACTCCTGTATGTTTTTCTAACCGGTATTGAATTTGTTTTGCCTTTCTCAAACGGCACAGCAGCTGAAGCCGACAGCACCAATGATGTCGCCAAAACTGAAAGTAAAAGATTTTTCATAATTGGAAAATTAAGTAATGTGATATATTGAATTGATGTTTAATTTCACGCAAAATAACTACAGACTTAGATGTGTCAGAACCAAGGTGATATTTTTTTCATTGGCAAATATACGTTTATTCCACCGATATAACAACTATATGCGTGCAATTTCAGCAAATTTACATCACAAACGCATAAAATTCCGGGGCAATGCATCACAAAGCCCACTACTATACATCAATATATACCTGGTCAAAAAGCAGTCTGTGTTCTTCACGCAACGGCATCCGGCATACCAAATCCAAAACCATGGTATTCTGACAGCACCCTCGCCATCCGGGCGAAAAACAAGGCGGTGTGCCAAAATATTGAATTTTGACACACCGCCATTTCTTAAATTATAGGGAAATCCTATCAGGCTTTGCCGGAAAGTTTTTCTTTGAGGGCTGCAAGAGCTTCGATGTCACCGAGAGTTGTTTTCTCTACGGGGGTGTTAAGCACGGGTGCTTCCTCTGCCTTGCGGGGAGCGCGTTTTGCCTTGCGTGCCTCTGCCTTTTCAGCCTTGGCTTCATCTTCGAAGATGCGGCTGTGGCTGAGGATGATGCGCTTGCTATCCTTGTTGAATTCGATTACCTTGAATTCAAGTTTCTCGTCAACCTTGGCCTGCGAGCCGTCCTCTTTAACAAGGTGTTTGGGGGTAGCGAAACCTTCAACGCCATAGGGGAGCTGGATAACAGCACCCTTGTCGAGCATTTCAACGATGGTGCCGGGGTGAACCGAACCAACTGTGAACACGGTTTCAAACACATCCCAGGGGTTCTCCTCAAGCTGCTTGTGACCGAGGCTCAGGCGGCGGTTTTCCTTGTCGATTTCAAGAACCACAACCTCGATGTCGGCACCGATCTGGGTGAATTCCGAAGGATGTTTAACCTTCTTTGTCCAGGAGAGGTCCGAAATGTGGATAAGGCCGTCAACACCTTCCTCGATTTCAACGAATACGCCGAAGTTGGTGAAGTTGCGCACTTTGGCAGTGTGCTTGGAGTTAACGGGATATTTGATTTCGATATCTTCCCAGGGATCTTTCTTGAGCTGCTTGATACCGAGGCTCATCTTACGCTCGTCGCGGTCGAGGGTGAGCACAACGGCTTCCACTTCGTCGCCTACCTTCATGAAGTCCTGTGCGCTGCGCAGGTGCTGGCTCCACGACATTTCGCTTACGTGGATCAGACCCTCTACGCCGGGAGCGACTTCAACGAATGCACCGTAGTCGGCCATAACGACAACCTTGCCGTTAACCTTGTCGCCAACCTTGATGGTCTCGGCCAATGCATCCCAGGGATGGGGCATAAGCTGCTTCAGACCGAGGGCGATACGCTTCTTCTCGTCGTCGAAGTCGAGGATAACAACATTGAGCTTCTGGTCGAGGCTTACAACCTCCTCGGGGTGGCTTACGCGGCCCCACGAAAGGTCGGTGATGTGGATAAGGCCGTCAACGCCGCCGAGGTCGATGAACACACCATAGGAGGTGATGTTCTTGACAGTACCTTCGAGCACCTGGCCTTTTTCAAGCTTGGCGATGATTTCGCGCTTCTGCTGCTCGAGTTCGGCTTCGATGAGTGCCTTGTGGCTGACAACGACGTTCTTGAATTCGGGGTTGATTTTGACAACCTTGAATTCCATGGTCTTGCCAACGAAGATATCGTAGTCGCGGATAGGCTTCACGTCGATTTGCGAGCCGGGGAGGAATGCCTCGATTCCGAACACATCGACAATCATACCACCCTTGGTGCGGCACTTGATGAAGCCCTTGATGATTTCGTCGTTTTCCAAAGCCTGGTTTACACGCTCCCATGAACGTGATGCGCGGGCTTTGCGGTGTGAAAGGATAAGCTGGCCTTTCTTATCCTCCTGGTTCTCGATGAACACTTCCACAACGTCGCCGATTTTGATGTCGGGGTTGTAGCGGAATTCGTTCATGGGGATGATACCGTCCGATTTGTAGCCGATGTTAACCACAGCCTCACGCTTGTTGAGGGCGATGATGGTACCTTCGATTACATCTTTGTCTTTGACGGTGTTGAGCGATTCGTCGTAAGTCTTGGTGAGTTCCTCACGCGATTTCTCGCTCTTGCTTTCGCCTTTTTCGTAGGCATCCCAATCGAAATCGGCGATTGGAGAGTTTTTAACTTCTTCAGTCATTAAAAAAACAGTTAATAAATATGGTTAATTAAAGTCTCATTCCCAGGCGTTTACGCTCACAACCGAGCATAGCTCGCCCAAGAAGCCCCGAAAGGCGATGCAAAGGTAGCGTTTTTTATTGAATTTCAGCACAAAAGTCGGTCAAACTTAATGCCGCCCCACATTTTTTCAAAAAATTGCATAAGTGGATTTTTTGTCGAATTTTGCTCATGGCAATGTCTGCCTTAAAGCCGTGGATACACCTGCCACACCAAATTATAAGATAAGCCGTCCCGGCTCTTCCTTATCCTTCCCTATCCCTTACGACGCTGAAAATTTCAATGATTTTCAACGGCGCATGTTTCACTATGATTGAATGTTTTTCGCTAAATTCGCCATTTGAAACAGTATCACACAAAAAATATGGCGAAAAAAGCGGAATTTGCAACAAAGATAGGGCTGATTGCGGCCACCGTAGGCTCGGCAATCGGGCTGGGAAACGTGTGGCGATTTCCCGCCGAGACCCAGGAAAACGGCGGCGCGGCATTCCTGTTACTCTACATAGCATGCGTATTCCTGTTAGGCATACCTGTGATGCTAGGGGAATTCGTGCTCGGACGCGGAGGCAAAAGCGATGCCGTGGGCGTTTACCGACGCCTGTCGCCTGGATCGAAATGGTGGATTGTAGGGGCTGTCGCCATCCTGGCAGCCTACCTGATAACGGTGTTCTACATGGTGGTGGCCGGATGGACGCTTGAATACCTCTGGCAGTCGGTAACCGGCGCACTCTATGCCGCACCGCCCACTGCCGACGGATTGGAAGGCACAGCGGCGCACTTCTCAAGCGTTATGCAGACGCTGCTCTACGGCACATGGCAACCACTTTTGGCAACAGCCATTGTAATCGGCCTCAATATCATAATCCTGTTGCGGGGTGTGCAGAAAGGCATCGAGAAGCTGTCAAACGTGCTGATGCCGCTGCTGTTCGTCATCCTGCTGGCCCTCTGCGTGGTGGCATTCACGCTTCCCGGGGCTGCCGAGGGACTGGAATATTTCCTGTCGCCCGATTTCTCGAAAATCACCCCGTCGGTATTCATCAACGCACTGGGGCAGACTTTCTTCTCCCTAAGCCTTGGCATGGGCATACTCGTCACCTATGCCTCCTACTACCCCGTTTCGGCCAACCTCCCGAAAACCTCGTTCACAGTGGCCTTGTTAAGCCTGCTTGTAGCAGTTCTGATGGGGTGCGTCATCTTCCCTGCCGTGATGACATTCGGCCTGCAAAACGAGAGCCTCGAGGGGGCGACATTGATTTTCGTAACCCTCCCGGAGGTATTCGCCCGGTTGCCGTTATCGCAACTTTGGTCGGCGCTGTTCTTCCTGCTCCTGCTTGTGGCGGCCATCACGTCAACCGTCTCTATCGCCGAGGTAGCCATCGCCTTTCTTTGCGACCGTTTCGGCATGAAACGCCGTAACGCGGTGCTCGCCGCCCTATGCCCGATGTTCCTGTTAAGTTCGCTATGCTCCCTGTCGCTCGGCCCGCTTAACGGGTTTACCATCTTCGGACTCACCCTGTTTGATTTCCTTGACAATTTCGCCACCAACATCCTCCTCCCCATCGTCTCCATCGGCACATGCCTTTACGTAGGGTGGTTCGGGCCACGGCGCCTCCTCCACCGCCAGCTCTCCAACTGCGGCACCCTCCGCTCACGCCTCACCGGCGTCATAACATTCATCCTGCGCTACATCGCCCCCGTCCTGATAGCCGCCATCCTGCTCGGACGCTGGCTATAGCACCAAGCAATGGCATTATGACAACAAAGCTACCTAGATAACCAATCGGGTATTCGGATTTGGCTTATAGTCCCATACAAGGGTATTATAAGCCCGATTGCAAATCTTCCATTATGAACACTTCGTTCTAAAAACCGATATCACACAGCCCCCTCCCACCAATCAACAGAATGCAGCCATAGCAAGGGTCCTATGGCATCACCTATGGCCAAAAGCCTGGGAAAGCATGAATCAGAACCGAGGTTATCGCTCTTGGCATTACCGCTGAGGCCTTCGGCTTCGACAGCGATAATCTTCTTTTTCATCGTCTGCACCATGAGTGTAAGGAGGATCTGCCCAACCTGGTCAGTCGCAGACAATTCAATGCCCGGCGTAAGCTTACTGCCCGACTTGCCGAAGAAATCCGCAAGGATGTGGCAGTCTCCATTGACGGCTCCGAGGATAGGGTGAGGCTGAAGGGTGTTGACCGAGGTCAATGACCGAAGCCGAATCCCGCAAGCGACGACCCGGATGAGCCATTCTGACACCCTCCTATTCTTATGTAAGGACAAGGCATAAACTTCCCAATATCGGAAAAGAATACACATTGCACATCATAAGTAATTATTGTAATTTTACAGTCAGAATATCATCATCTCAAAACAACAAACCAATCAGCTGAATGAAAACGCAATATCTCCGATTAGCAACTGCCATGTCGCTTACCATCCCAGCTATTTCACCCGCCAGGGCGGTAACTGCCGACATCGTGGCGACACCGGCCTATCGGTGGAGTGCCGACTCCATTATACAAGGGCCTTATAAGGCATATGCCGACGGGCCTTTCCGCATCGTTTCGGATTATGCGGCCGAACCAGGCTACCATATGCCGATTGACAAAGTGTGGGAACGGAAAAACGACCTGGCGGCATATCCCCGCCTGACCACCCCCAACATGCTCCACACCGCCATATTCAATATGGGACTTGACGAAATGGTCAACGCCGTGGAACGCGACAGCACCCTGCGTACCGGGCGCGAATGGCCGGGTGTGTGGACCCGCGACGTCAGCTACTCCATCATCCTTGCAATGGCCGCGCTGCAACCGGAAGTGTCGCGCATATCGCTCGAAAAGAAAATCACACCCTCCGGGCGTATCGTCCAGGATACCGGCTCAGGGGGCGCATGGCCTGTAAGCTCCGACCGGCAGATATGGGGCGTTGCCGCATTCGAAGTCTACAAAACCACCGGCGACAAGCAATGGCTCCGCAAAATCTACCCTGTAATCAAAAATTCCCTTGAGGATGACTATAAGACCATCTACGACGCCGAAACCGGGCTGGTGCATGGCGAGACATCCTTCATCGACTGGCGCGAACAAAGCCATCCCACATGGATGCAGACCGCCGACATATATCAGAGCGAAGCACTCGGCACCTCGATAGTCCATGCCCAGGCATGGCGCACACTTGCCGGAATCGCCTCCATACTTGGCGACAAAAAATACGCCGCCACATGCACCCTGCGTGCCGACGCACTTGCCGACGCCATCAACAAGCGGCTTTGGATGGACGACAAGGGGTATTATGCCATGTATCTTTACGGACGCGACAACCTGATTGTAAATCCCCGTGCCGAAACTCTCGGAGAAGCCCTGTCAATCCTATGGGACGTAGCCCCCGCCGACCGCGCCCGCACAATAACCGAAAGCAACCCCACAACCCCGTTCGGCACCGCCATATTCTATCCCCAGATTGCCGACCAGCCACCTTATCACAACAATTCGTTGTGGCCATGGGTGGCAGCCTACTGGACACTGGCCAACGCAAAGACCGGCAACAGCGAAGGGGTTATGCAGGGAATCGGCTCGATTTTCCGTCCCGCCGCCCTGTTTGCCACAAACAAGGAAAACTTTGTGCTCGACAACGGCGACATCGGCACCGTGGTCAACTCCTCCAACATGCTGTGGTGCCTTTCGGGCAACCTGGCTGTGACCATGAAAATATTGTTCGGCATAAACTATGAACCTGACGGAATACGCTTCGCCCCGTTCGTGCCGAAAGCCCTCGCCGCCACCCGCTCGCTCGACGGCCTGCGTTATCGCGATGCCACACTCGACATCACCATAAGCGGCTACGGGTCGGAAATCAGCCGGTTCACCCTCAACGGAAAGGAACACAAGCCGTTCCTGCCTGCCGACATCAAAGGAACCAATAAAATTGAAATCGTAATGGCCGATAACGGGCTGCAACCGCTCCGCGTCAACTCCGTCCCCAACCTCAAAGCCCCGCTCACCCCTGTTGCATGGCTGACGCACGACCCGGCCACAGCAACAACATCGTCACCCCGGCTCAACCTCCTGGAATGGAACCCAATCGAATACATCGACCATTATGTGGTGATGCGCGACGGCAAGGAGATTGCCATTACCAAAACCACTACATGCGACGCATCCGTGCCGGGCGAATACCAGGTTATCGGCGTCAGTGGCGACGGCACCCGGTCGTTTGCCTCACAACCACGCTCAAACACCCACGAAACACGTGTCGACTTCCCAGGGGAAACCCAGACCGTAACATCGCCTGAGGCACAGGTGAAACCACAGGCACCCCTCCGGGGCTATCGTGGCAACGGGTTCGTCGAGACCGACCATAAAGCCAGAACAATCACACTCCCGGTCGACATCGACGAGACAGGCAAATACGCCATTTCACTGCGTTATGCCAACGGCAACGGCCCTGTCAACACACAGAACAAATGCGCCATCCGGACACTCGGCATCGACGGGAAACGCATCGGCACACTCGTGCTGCCGCAACGCGGGGTCGGCAACTGGGATGACTGGGGCTACTCCAACTCCGTAGCAACCACTCTTTCACCCGGACGCCACACCGTTACCATCGAATTCCTTCCTGAAAACGAAAACATGAACTTCGAGGTAAACCACGCCCTCCTCGACCAGCTCATCCTGCGCCGCCTGGCTCAATAACCATGGCATCTGCAACATATTAAAAGCAAAGGATGCTGTTTCCAAAACCACGCCCACACAAAAAAACGCCCTTATGATAAGGGCGTTTTTTTATACCGGACCACCAAACCGGAAGAACACGGAGGAGCAGCTTTGAGAATAACAGCCTACTAACAGGCAAGATTTCAGCAAAGAGTCATGGCAGTGCGAAAGAATTTTTGTATTTTCGTACGTTATATTGGAAAGAGATGCGGCCTTGACACACAAGGCCGGGTGATTTCTATTATCCTGCATAATTATGGAGACGATTAAAGTTAAGATTATCAACCGGTCACATCACCAGTTGCCGGAATATGCTACTCCCGGCTCTGCCGGGATGGACGTCAGGGCTTTCCTTCCCGAAAAGCCGGTGGTACTCGGCCCGCTGGAACGTGCCCTGGTTCCAACCGGGCTGTATATCCAGCTGCCCCACGGCTACGAATGCCAGATACGCCCACGGAGCGGGCTTGCTATAAAACACGGCATATCGCTTGTAAACACTCCCGGCACGGTCGATTCCGACTATCGTGGCGAAATAGGCGTCATACTTGTCAACCTGTCAAACGAACCGTTCACCGTCAACGACGGCGAACGCATTTGCCAAATGGTTATAACACGCTACACACGTGTCGACTGGGAGCGTGTGGAGCGTATCGATGAAACAGAACGCGGCAAAGGGGGATTCGGCCATACCGGGGTGCAATAACCACAAACCATCTCCCCCCACACCCCTGATGCCGCTTAACAGGGTTAAAGACATACCCACATAACATCAGACTATAAATTGTTCAGAACTCACAGAATATCGCTCGCTATAGCCGCCATAGCCATGGCAGCCTCAATCCTCCTGCCTGCCTCGGCAATAGGCAAGGGGAAACAACCACGCCGGGAAAGCTGGGCGGCGAATGCCGACAGCCGTAAGGCCGACTACATCTACATGGAGGCCATGCGGCAGAACTCGCTGGGCAACGACGATGCCTTTTTCGAACTTCTGCAACGCGCACGCGGCCTCGACTCGACCGACACACAGACCGGGCTGACCCTGGGGTATTATTACATGGCCCTAGGGCAAGAGGATACCACACTTGCAGCCAAGGGCTATGATATGATGCGCCAACATTTCAACGCCCACCCCGACGATTATTACGGTGCCATATTCTACGGCATGGTAAATAACCGGCTCGGCAACACAGCCGAATCGGTAAGGGTGTGGCAGACCCTCGACTCGCTGAACCCTGAAAAGCCCGATGTGGCGCTCAAACTGGCCGAAGCGCTTCAGATTTCACGCGACACCGCCAACATGCGCCGTTCCATCCAGGTGCTGAACCGCATAGAACGTGCCGAGGGGAAAGACCTCGGGCTTACATCGCACAAAGTGAATGCCCTGATGGCTCTGCGCGACACCGTTGCAACCCGCCGGGAGGTAGAAGCACTGCTTGCATCATCTACACGAAACCCGACCAACACCCTCTATGCAGGCGATGTGTTCATGGCACTCAACCTACCTGATTCCGCCATTGCTTATTATAACAAGGCTTGTGAAATCGACCCGACCAACGGCCTTGCCTACTATAAACGGGCTGAATTCTACCGCGAACGTGGCGATTCGGTAGGCTTCGACCGTGAAGTGTTCGAAGCGATACGGCAGGACGGCCTCGACCTTGATGTGAAACTCGAAATTTTCTCAGGTTATATCCGACAGCTCTATGCCGACTCGCTCCAAAGGCCGAGAATACAGAGCATTTTCGACGACCTATTGCTGCGCCATCCTCATGAAGCACGCATCCACGACCTCTATTCATCCTACCTCATTGCGATTGAAAACTACCGTGGGGCTGCCGAGCAGCAGGAATACGCACTGGATATCGAACCATCCGACGCCAACCGCTGGCGTTCGGCAATCAGCCTCTACGGACGCGCCGAGGACTACGGGAAGGCTTTGGAAGTTGCTCAACGGGCAACCCACTATCTGCCCGACGACCCGGTGCTGACATTCTACACCTCCTCCACCCTTTCGCAACTTGACCGCGAAGAGGAAGCCATGCAGCTCCTACACAAAGCCCTGGGGCAGACGGATGACAATGACAAAGGGCTGCAATCGACCATCTTGTGCTCTATCGGCGACAATCTTTACAAAATGGGGCAGACCGACTCGGCGTTCGTATACTACGACCGCGCACTCGAAGCCGACCCTGAAAACCTGTTGGCACTGAACAACTGCGCATATTTCATGGCCGAACAGGGAACCGACCTTGACAAGGCTGAACGGATGATTGCAATATGCGTGCGTCAACAACCCGACAACGACACGGCACTCGACACATACGCATGGGTCTTTTTCAAGAAAAAGGACTATGCGAAAGCAAAAGAGATGATTGACCGGGCACTTGCCATCGAGGTAAACGACCCGCAATCAGACGTGCTGCATCACGCAGGCGACATCTACTACATGAACGGCGACCCTGAAAGCGCCCTCGAATTCTGGGAAGAAGCCCTGAAGCTCGACCCCGACAACAAACTGCTCCGAAAAAAGGTGAAAAACAAGACCCACTATTATGAGTAACTATTCCACCATGTGCAACAACCAACACCCACTCACACCGGCAAACCGTTCATCATTACGGAGGATATATATCCCGGCTGTAATCGCCGCCATCACAATCATAGCCACATCCCTGGCCGGATGCAGCTCCTCGAAAAAGGCAGGGCATCAACAGGCAGGCGAGCCAATCCCGACCGATGCTGCCCTGCAGACCCCACGCCAGCGTTATGACGCGTTATGCGCCGCCTATGGCGACTGGCAGGATGTTTCAATGCCCGTGAGGATATCCCTCAACGAACCCAAGAAGGTAAGTTTCCAGGCTAAGGCCACAATGAAACGCAACCGGTGGATCAATTTCTCCGTACGTCTGTTCGGGTTCGAACTCGCCTCAGTGTTTGTCGACACCGATTCAGTCCATGCCATCGACAAGTACCACAAACTCTACCTCTCCGAAAGCCTCTCGAAACTTGTCGGCGGCGCCGACATCTCCATTGGCGACATACAGGACCTCATGTTGGGGCGGGGATTCATAGCAGGCTCACAAGGCGGCACATTCACACTCCCGATGGCATCACGCCTGAAATTCGGACAGACTGCGGAAGGCCTGATGATTACCCCCGCACAAAAGCCACAGGCTTTCGACTACGGATTCATACTCTACCCCGACGCCAACAACATCATGGCGGCATC
Organism: Bacteroidales bacterium M6; assembly: GCA_001689485.1. GTDB lineage: Bacteria > Bacteroidota > Bacteroidia > Bacteroidales > Muribaculaceae > UBA7173. The sequence continues at coordinate 286,400 of LUJQ01000021.1, forward strand.
GGTGTCGGTGGGGGAAAAATATGCCGGTACTGCCACCTATCCCGACTTCATCCCCACCCCCGTGGCAGGCTCATTTGCCGCAACAGTCAACCTTGCGATAGTCAAAGGCAAAAAAGCCGAAGCCACATTGAAATGGGACATCATGTCGGCAAAATGGAACAAAGGTGAGCAGCAGTCATGGAAATGCCCGAAAGGCTATGAACGAATCTCTGCCGACCGCCTTTTGAAATCACTCACATCGCTATAAGCGGTCCAATCCTTGATAACAGATAAGCCCCAAACAAAAAAACATTTACCGGCACCCACGATTTCCCGCTCCTTAGCATCTCCTGATTCTTGCAATGAAACGCCTTCTAGGTATCATAATACTTATTTCCGCCCTGTTCGGCGGCCAAATGGCCGAGCCTGTCTTCGCGCAAAAACAGCAGCAAAAAACCACACGGACAACTGCGAAAAAGCGAAGCACAGGCTCCAATAAACAGCAGACATCCAAACAAAGAAAACAAAACCAGGCAAAACCTCGCACCGCAGCCGAGGTAAAACAAGCCAAACAACGCAACGCAGGGGAAATAAGGGAAACCAAACGAAAAATCCAGCTCAACACCCGCGAAACCGAGCAACGTCTCAACCAGCTCAACCTCCTTGAAGGAGAAATATCCGACTGCAACACCAATATCGGCCGCCTCTCGCACAGGGTCGACTCAATAAACCGCGCTATAAAAGAAGCCGACGACTCGATTAACGCCCTTGACTCACGCATCAAGGCCATTACCGACAAATATGTGAAATCAATCCGTAAGTCGCAGGGGCGCAAACAGGAAACAGGGGCGCTGGCATTCATATTCTCCTCCGAATCATTCTCGCAAGCCTACCGCCGCATGCGTGCACTCCGCCAGTTTTCGAAATGGCGCAAACGCCGCTCGGTGGAAATCTCGGATATGCGCAACGAACTCGGCAAACGCCGTGAAGCCCTTGCCGACACACGGAAAAAAGCGGCTTCGGCAATCTCAACCCTGAATGCCGAGAAAACAACCCTTGTAAACAAACAACAGGAAACCAACCGGCTCGTCGACCGCCTCAGGAAGGAGGGTGGCGAACTGAACCAGATAATGTCGCGAAGGCAACGGGAGGCAGAAGCCCTCGATGCCGAACTCGACCGCATAATCGCCGAAGAAGCCGCACGCCAGGAACGGCTGCGACGCGAACGTGAGGAAGCAGAACGACGAGCACGCATTGAGGCCGAACGTAAGGCACGCGAAGCCGAGGAAGCACGTCTGGCAGCCGAAAAGGAAGCGGAACAGAAACGCCTTGCCGAAGCCGAGGCCAAAGCCGCACGCGAGGCTGAGGAAAAAGCGCAGGCTGCACGCGAAGCCGAAAAGAAAGCACGCGAAAAAGCTGCCGAAGCCGAACGTCGTGCCAAAGAAAGTGCCGACAAGGCTGCCAAGGAACAGGCAAAGAAAGAACGTCAGGCGGCGAAAAAGGCCGAACAGGAACGCATAAAAGCTGAAAAAGAAGCCGCCAAGAAAGCACGCGAAGCCGAAAAACAGGCCGCACGCGAAAAAGCCCGTAAAGGTAAGCCGGTAAAACACACCGGGAAGAACAACGGCCGAGGCGAGGTGGAAACACCCGGAACCCCGGCATTGTCGACCACCGCCCCGACACTCAAAGCCCCGGTAGCGGCAGGGGCATCAGGCGTAGCCCCGGCTATGGAAGTGCCGGCGGGCAGCAACTTCGGCAACTGCAAAGGGCGGCTGCCATTCCCGGTGGAAGGACGCTACACAATCGTGAAACGTTTCGGCAGGCAGAAACACCCCACACTCCCACATGTAGAGACCACCAACTCAGGCATCGACATGCAGACCTCCCCCGGCGCCCCGGTGCGGTGCGTGTTCGACGGGGAAGTGTCAGCCGTGTTCCGCCCTGACGGCTACAACAACGTGGTGGTAGTGCGACACGGGGAATATATGACAGTCTATGCCAACCTCGGCTCCATAACCGTATCCACAGGCCAGAAAATAAAGGCAGGGCAGAGCATTGGCACGGTCTACACCGACGCCAACGACGGCAACCGGAGCATCCTCCACTTCGAAATACGACACCGCCGGGCAAAGGAAAACCCCGAGCTGTGGCTGAAACGATGACCTGCAGATGGGAGTATCGGGCATCAACGCACGCATATTGAAAGTAACGTCGCTCTTCGGCGGCCTGCAAGGAGCCAACCTCGTTTGCTCCGCAATACGCCTGAAACTTGTGGCCATATGGATTGGCGCCGCAGGAATCGGCCTGTTCGGACTGCTCAACTCAGCCCTTGAAACAATATTCACTCTCACACAGCTAGGTATCCGCCAAAGCGCCGTGCGCGACCTCGCGGCAGCAAACCATGCCCGTCTGCCGCATATGGTATGCGCCGTGCGTCGCTGGAGCCTGGTGCTCGGTATCGCCGGAGGGCTGCTGACAATCGGGCTATCGCCATGGCTGAGCTACCTTACCTTCGGCGACAAAAGCCGGTGGTGGATGTTTGCCGCCCTGTCGGTCACAGTCCTGTTCTCAGCCGTCAACAACGGCGAAGGCGCCGTTTTCCAAGGGATGCAGCGCTTCCGCAAATTGGCAGCGTGCACATTGGCAGGCACCATAGGCGGGCTGGCCATATCCATCCCGATGTTCTACGTTTGGCGCATCGACAGCATCGTTCCCTCGTTCATAGCCTACTCCGCATGCACATGGCTTGCCATGGGATTATATCGCGAAAAAGTGCCGTCACCCGCACCAGGCCAGTCTTTCAAGGAAACAATGACCATCGGGCGGGGATTCCTGACCCTCGGCATATATATGACGGTGACTGCGGCCTCAACCAGCCTCATCTCCTATATTTTCATGGCATATCTTAACCATGAGGGGACACTCGACACCACAGGTTACTACAATGCGGGATTTACAATCCTTAACAAATATGCCGGACTGGTATTCACGGCAATCGCCATGGAATATTTCCCCAGGCTGTCGGCAGTGGCATCATCCCGAATGCGCACAAGCCTGTTCGTTTCAAATCAGATACGCATCTCACTGGCCATCGTAGTGCCGATGGCAGCCCTGTTCATCGCATGCTCTGAATGGATTGTGACACTGCTTTACAACAATGATTTCACAATAATCAAACCGTTCGTAATATGGGGATTTACAGGCACGGTGCTACGCGCCGTATCCTGGTGCATGTCGTTCGTAATACTCGCCAAAGGCGACGGACGCATATTCATGTTCACAGAGCTTGCATCATGCATAGCCGCGCTGACATTAAATATCATAGGCTACCGCTACGGTGGCTTCGCCGGGCTGGGGTACGCCTATTGCGGATGGTATGTCATCTACACCATCATCATCGGAACCGTCTATACAAAACGATACGACCTAAGCATCGACAAACGATTATACGCCTATATGGCCTATGGGTTATTGATAACCATATGCGCGGCAACGCTTTACTCGTCAGTATCCCCACTCGGCTCAATCCTTGTGGCAGCCGTTGCATGTGCTGTATCCGCACGCACGTTACAGCGATTATAGAATAGTGCCGACGTGATGCATACCCTTAATCAACCACAATGTGCAGCCAGGTCAGAGACGCAGTTCCTCTCCCCCTTCGCGAATTATTTCGGGGTCACCGCCGCCGGTCAGACACACAACGGCTGTAGCACGCCCCGGTGCATCACCGGCATCGACAAACGCATCAGCTACATCCTCAAAATGCAATGACACATCCTCGGCTCTCTCCAGTTCCTCCTCCTCAGCCCCTTCCCAGTCGGCTGTGGCACTAAGCAACGGGTTACCCAGCACTTCGGCAATCCGACGGGCTATATCGTTGGCGGGCACACGCACCCCGACCTCATGCCTCCCTTTGAAAGCCTTTGCAAGCCCCGGCGAAGCGGGCAATATAAACGTAAACGGCCCCGGCAGGTTGGCCTTTAACAACTTGAATGCCTTGTTGTCGATTTTTGCAAACGCGCTTGCCTGGGATATGTCGGCACACACCATCGACAACCGCTGTCTGGCAGGGTTAATGCCTTTAATACGGCACACACGCTCCACCGCCCGGTTGTTCAGGGCATCACACCCCAGGGCATAAAACGAATCAGTGGGATAAATCACCACACCACCCTTTTTCAACAGTTCCACCAGCTCGTCGACATAACGCTCGTTAATGCTGCTGGCATACATCCTATAGTTTTTCATAAAAATGTTTTCATGGATAAGTGTGTGTCCCCGTTAATACATCCCGATACGGTCTGGCCCGCAGCATCAGATAATCCTTGCCTTAAAGCCCTGCGCCAAAAGGAGGTCAAGCACCTGTCGGCGTTTGTCGCCCTGAATCAGTATTTCCCCGCCGCGCGACGAGCCACCACATCCCAGCCGCTGTTTCAGCATTGCGGCTATTGATGCCACCTCGTCGTCAGGGAGCGTGAATCCGGCCACTATCGTGGCATCCTTCCCCTTGCGTCCTTTGCGGTCCAACAGCACATCAAGCCTCGGCTGGGTCTGCGACGACGGCTTCCCGGCCTCATCAACATTGCCGGTCACCTCTTCCCCCTCGGGAAGCGAATCTTTCAAAGCCTCAAGCGATGATTTCCAATCCATACAATCTGTCATGAGTAAGTTGTGGAAATTATTTTATATTGCCGGAGAGCATACTTTCAGTCGATTTTTGCATCGAAGATGAATGAGTGTGGCAAGTAACTACCGGCATTATTCCTCATGCATCATGTCGCTATCGGTCAGGTCGACCGGATTGTCGATTGAAAGCCCTATGCGGCGCAACAGCACGAAATGCCTCACATCTTCAAGCGGCAATGCGGCGGAAAACACCTTCAACGAATCATCCGACCGACGAAACGCATAACGTATGCACTGGGTGGCGTCGGCAATATTCTCCTCCTCGTTATAATGCTCCGACAGCCGCATATACAAAATGCCGAGCCTGCCGGCCTGCATCTCGTCGACATGCACCGAATCCGGGCCTGCAACCATGGCTAGCACGCCGTTGCATAAATCCTGCGCAATCTCATAATCCCCGTCGGCAATAGCATCCGAAATAATATCCAGGTTGCCGTCGACGTCAGTCATATCAGTCCCGGAACATGCGCTTAACATGCACCCCAGGGCTGCAACAACGGCCAACAACGCCTTTCGTCCCCAATAAAACAGTCTTATCATTTGAATTACCGCTTTTTTGTAAACCCAACTTCCCCCCGGTTATTCCAATCGCCGGTGATAATCATACACAACCCCCTGGCGCTCTATGTGCAGCACCGTGTCGTCGAACCCGAGTATGGGATAAGCCACACGCGGTGCGACCGTGCCGATCAAACCCGGGTCACCCTCCTCGATGGTTATGCTCGAAATATCGTTATCGATAATCAGCGAATCATTTTCCAGGCGCCACTCCCCGCTGACATAGAACGACAGCTCTCCGGGGCGTATCGCCCTGATTACGGCGCTGCGGTCGGCTTCAAGCTCCAGCAGCGGGTGCGTATCCGAAACCGCAGGGATATAATATTTCCCTACCATCCCCTCCTCCTGCTCCGACAAGCCCCCGCAAGAGGCCGACAAAGCTAAAAAGGCGAATGCCAACAAACTTTGAGAAATGGTGAATGCAAGTGATTTCATGCTTATGCTGTTTCGGAAATCATCCGTATAGTGCGTTTACAAAGATACGCACCACACCGTCAATTCTCCAAATTTACCGCGAAAAAAGCATCCCCGCCATCCTGGCGAAAAACAATACGGTGTGCCAAAATATTGAATTCTGGCACACCGTATCTATATTAGTCAAAAAAGTAATCCAGCGTTTGGAACGCCTGTAGATCAGTCTTTGAGTTTGGCTTTGATGAACTCGCGGTTGAGGCGGGCGATGTTGCTCAACGAGATGTTCTTGGGGCATTCGGCGGCGCAGGCACCGGTGTTGGTGCAGTTGCCGAACCCGAGTTCGTCCATCTTGCGGACCATGGCGCGGGCGCGGCGGGCGCGCTCAACCTGACCCTGGGGAAGAAGTGCGAACTGGCTCACCTTGGCGCTGACAAACAACATTGCCGAACCGTTCTTGCAAGCTGCCACACAGGCACCGCAACCGATGCAGGTTGCAGAGTCCATAGCCTCGTCGGCAACCTCCTTCGAGATGGGGAGGTTGTTGGCATCGGGGGCACCGCCGCAGTTGAACGACACGTAACCGCCTGCCTGCTGGATCTGGTCGAACGCGTTACGGTTGACCATGAGGTCGCGAATCACAGGGAACGCAGCCGAACGCCACGGTTCGATAGTGATTTCTTCCTCGTTATGGAATTTGCGCATGTGGAGCTGGCATGTCGTGATGCCCTGCACGGGGCCGTGGGGATGGCCGTTGACATAGAGCGAGCACATGCCGCAGATACCCTCGCGGCAGTCGTTGTCGAACACCACGGGTTCCTCACCCTTGTCGACGAGCTGCTGGTTGAGCATGTCGAGCATCTCGAGGAACGAGCTGCCGGTCGACACGTTCTCTACACGGTATTTGACGAACTTGCCCGGTTCTTTGGGACCACGCTGACGCCAAATCTTCAAATTTACATTTATTGTATGTTCCATAATTGATGTTTCTTTGGATGGTGTTACAAACGTGGTTTCTTACGATTTGTAGTTACGGGTCTGAACCTGGATCGACTCATATTTGAGAGGCTCCTTCAGAAGCACCGGACGCTCGTTGTCGCCCATATACTTCCAGCAGCCCACATACATGTAGTCATTGTCGTTACGTGCAGCCTCGCCGTCGGCAGTCTGGTATTCCTCGCGGAAGTGTGCGCCGCACGATTCGTTGCGGTGGAGGGCGTCGATTGCCATCATCTTCGATATAACGAGGAAGTCTTCCAGGCGGAGTGCCTTTTCAAGCTCTACGTTGAGGTCGTCGGCCGAACCCACGATGCGGAGGTCGTTGTAGAACTCTTCGCGCACCTTGGCGATTTCGTCGATTGCCTTGGCAAGGCTCTGCAATGTGCGGCCCATGCCGACGAGGTTCCACATAATGTGTCCGAGTTTCTTATGGAGCTGGTCGGGCGACTTGGTTCCCTTGATGGCCATGAGCTTGGCGATGCGGTCGCGTACACCCTTTTCGGCCTGGTCGAATTCGGGGGCGTCGGTCGAGAAACGGGGCACCTTGATCTGGTCGCTCAGGTAGTTCTGCATGGTGTAGGGAAGCACGAAGTAACCGTCGGCCAGACCCTGCATCAGCGCAGATGCACCGAGGCGGTTGGCACCGTGGTCGGAGAAGTTACATTCGCCGATTGCGAACAGACCCTTGATCGAAGTCTGCAACTCATAGTCAACCCAGATACCGCCCATGGTGTAGTGGCTGGCCGGGAAAATCATCATCGGGGTCTCATAGGGGTTGTCATCGGAAATCATCTGATACATATCGAAGAGGTTTCCGTAACGGTCACGTACCACATCGGCACCGAGACGGTCGATGGCATATTTGAAGTCGAGATAAACGGCATTGCCGGTACCTACGCCGAAACCTGCGTCGCAACGTTCCTTGGCGGCACGTGAAGCGATGTCGCGGGGGCAGAGGTTACCGAAGGCGGGATAGCGGCGCTCCAGGTAGAAGTCGCGATCTTCGTCGGGGATGTCGGTAGGTTTCTTCTTGCCTGCACGGATGGCTTCGGCATCCTCTTTCTTTTTGGGAACCCAGATGCGGCCGTCGTTACGCAGCGATTCGCTCATAAGGGTGAGCTTGCTCTGGTCTTCGCCGTGAACGGGGATACAGGTGGGGTGAATCTGGGTGAATGCCAGGTTGGCAAGGTAGGCACCTTTTTTGAATGCCTGCACTGCGGCAGAGCCGTTGCAACCCATAGCGTTGGTGCTAAGGAAGAAAGCACGTCCGTAACCGCCGGTGGCAAGCACCACGGCGTGGGCGGCATAGCGTTCAAGCTCGCCGGTAACGAGGTTACGCATGATAACACCGCGTGCACGGCCGTCGATCATAACGATGTCGAGCATCTCACGGCGGTTGTAGCTCTTCACGGTGCCTTTCTCAATCTGGCGGTTAAGCGAAGAGTATGCGCCAAGCAGGAGCTGCTGGCCGGTCTGGCCCTTGGCATAGAAAGTACGGCTCACCTGTGCGCCGCCAAACGAGCGGTTTGCCAACAGGCCGCCGTATTCGCGTGCGAAAGGCACACCCTGTGCCACGCACTGGTCGATAATGTTGCTCGACACTTCGGCCAGACGGTAAACGTTGGCTTCGCGCGAGCGGAAGTCGCCACCCTTCACCGTGTCGTAGAACAGGCGGTAAACCGAGTCACCGTCGTTCTGATAGTCCTTGGCTGCATTGATACCGCCCTGTGCGGCGATTGAGTGCGCGCGGCGGGGGCTGTCCTGGATGCAGAAGTTCATCACGTTGAACCCGAGTTCGCCAAGGGTCGAAGCGGCAGAGGCCCCGGCAAGGCCGGTACCCACCACGATGATGTCGAGGTGACGCTTGTTGGCGGGGTTTACGAGCTTCTGATGAGCCTTATAGTTGGTCCACTTTTCAGCTACGGGACCTTCGGGGATTTTGGAATCTATTTGAAATTCGGGGAGCTTCGACGATTCGATGTCGGCGTAATCCTTCATAATCGGAGTCGAGTCAATCATTCCCTCGAGTTTTTTTATGTCGGCCATATCTGAATGTGATTTAGTCGTTGGAAATTACAGTTTCAGTCTCGGCAACCTCCACCTCGGCAGACGCACAGGCCGCGTTGGTGCAGTTGGCGTTACGGCATTCGCCCTGGGCGCAGTTGCCTTCAACACATGCCCCGGCACATTCCATGCCGCAGGCGGCTTCGCCACACACAGCCTTGTTGCAAGCGGCATTGCCGTTGCAAGGCTTGCTGTCGGGGCATGCGGCTGCATTCCCGCAACCGTCGAACATGGTGCAACCCGGTTCGGCAAACACGGCCTTCCCTTCGGCCGCCATAGCCTCATACTGGTTCACCAGTTTGGGGCAGGTGGTGTAGGCGTTGCGGTTGGCCTGGATGGTGAACACAACGGCTTCGGCAACAAACAGGCCGATAACGATAGTTACCCATGCATTGCCGATGCATTTCAAACGCTTCATCCATGTGTCGTTATCCCATCCTACGGTCTGCATCATCGACCAGAAGCCGTGGGTCATGTGGAACCACAGGGCGATGAAACCGATGAGGTAGACAGGGAGGGTCCACCACTGACGGAAGGCGATTTCGAGGAACCAGGTTCCGGCTGCAGCGGGAACGCTTTCACCCGAAACGGTGTCAACCACGTCGAACTCGCAGATTTCGGCAAACTGCATCTTAGCCCAGAACTGGATGAAGTGAATCACCATGAACGCTACGACAACGATGCCGAGAACGAGCATGTTTTTCGACGACCATTCAACCTGCTTGGGGCGCGAGGTCACGGCATAGCGCTCAACACCGCGGGCTTTGCGGTTCTGAAGCGTGAGCCAGGTGGCGAAAACGATGTGGAGCACAACACCTGCTGCAAGCACCAAGGTGCCGACAAGCGCATACCAGTTTGCCCCGAGGAACTCACAAATCACATTGTAAGCCGCAGGCCAAAACATAGCCACTCCGTTCATCAATGCGTGAAACGTCACGAATAGGACAAGGAAGGCACCCGTAAGGGCCATAACAACCTTCCTACCTATGGATGAGGATGTTAACCACATAAATGTTTTGTTTTTAAGGTTTGAGTTATTGTATTTTTTTGGTGATTTTCAGGTCATCCTTCTTACCGCGAAAACGCAGTATCCCCTATCATACCGCAAAATTAGCAAACATTCCCCACGCTCACAACTAATAATACTGAAATATTTCTTTATAACCGTCAGGCATATGCCGTTTCCGGCTGTTCCCATATTTCCGGCCATTATTGCGATTGCTTTTACCACCCCCAAAAATCACATCCCAGGCGCACGGAAAAGGCAAGGATGAAAAATCCTATCAAAAAATCGCGGCAAAAGTTGCATAATTGAAAAAAGAGACGTAATTTTGCATCGCAAATTCGCAGAGGCGTATATGCAACCGCGATTATAAAACGCGACAATGCTTCAGTAGCTCAGTTGGTTAGAGCACCTGACTGTTAATCAGGGGGTCGTTGGTTCAAGCCCATCCTGAAGCGCCGACAAAGACAATTAGACTTTATTCATTGTGCAGCGCCGCCGTGAGGCGTCCAACTGCAGCCTCGCAAAGGTGCAAGAAATGAAACATTTCAAGCAAACCATGTGAGTAAATGCTTCAGTAGCTCAGTTGGTTAGAGCACCTGACTGTTAATCAGGGGGTCGTTGGTTCAAGCCCATCCTGAAGCGCAAATCCCCTTCCCCCCGAGGCGTCTTGCCCTGCTTATGCAGCCAAGGCGCCTCACCTTTTTATATCCCGTGGGCTAATTCAGAAAGCGCCATGGCCGCGTAGAGACGGGATAGCATCCCGTCTCAAAACCAAACAGGGATTGCTATATAAACACGCCCCCCTTCACAAAACATCCCCTTATACGGGGCACTATACTTTCTGAGACGGGATGCTATCCTCTTTGAAACGGGCATCCTCTTTGAGACGGCTACAATCCTCATTGAGATGGGATGCTATCCTCTTTGAGACGGGATGCTATCCTCATTGAGACGGGATGCTATCCCGTCTCTACCGCATATGATACACATACAATAGGGAAAACGCAAACCGCCGGGGTGCATAGCACCTCGGCGGTCGGAGCAAAGTAAGTAAACGTGTTTATTATTTAACGAGTATCTTACTATTCTTTAACGCGGATAACCACTGTTTATTTAGCGGATAACGATTTTTTCACCCTTGCTGCCCTGGCGGCGGATATACAGGCCGTTTTCGGGATTGGCAACGCGCACACCCTGAAGGTTGAAATATTCAACGGGGGCATCGGCATCCTCAACTTCCACAACTGCAACCGAGCTGCCGTTGCCAAGCTTGTAGAGAGTGGGGAGCACATAAGTACCCGCCTCGGCAGCTTCTTCAGCGGTATAAGCTCCGAAAGAGCCGTATTTCGGATCCTGGTAAACAATCCTGCCGGTAGCGACATTGGTGATAGTCGCCAAGCCGTCAGCAGCGATTTCAACCGACCATACACGGTTGGCAGCGCTGTCGTCAGTGGTGTCAAATGTCTTAAATCCATCCTTTGCACCGAGGAATTTGCCGTTAAGGGTGGCAATGTTATAGCCGCCGTCAACAGCAAGGAATGTCAACAGCGATTCCTCATTAGCCTCAAACGAAGCCTCAGCGGCATCAGCGGGCATATCGGTCACGCTCATATATCCATAATCCTTATCGAAAAGCTCATTGTATTTGCCACCGGCCACAAACACGAATTCCCCTGCAGAAACGGAAGTCGCCTTCGTAACAGTCACAAGCTTGATTACATTGATGGTGTAAGAAGCCGAACCGCCATAGAATTCGTCGTTTTCAGCTGCCGTAGCGGTGATAGTAGCGCTGCCGAGACCTACGATGTCAACCTTGCCGGTAACCTCGTTAACCATTGCGACATCCTCGTTTGAAGAAGCATATTCCACAGCTGCCGTGGTAGCCTTGGTCAGTTCGGGAGCGGTGAATTCGTCGCCGAAGTTCACGGTAAATTCCGAAGTTTCGAATTTCATTGCAGCAGGTTGCTTGGTGACACCGCCTTCTTCATAAGTTATAGTGATTGACAAAATCTGATAATTCGGATTAGCACCGGCCACTTTTGCCGTCGGCAATGTCATGACAAATTCACCTGCGGCAGCACCAGTAAAAGTAACGGTTTTCGCCGTCGCATCATACGCAGCTTCAAAACCAGGGGCAACAGGCAGGTTTTCGGCACCTTCCGCAATACCCTTAAGCGATCTTGCATTCAAAACAACTTCTTTGGCATTTGCAATCTGGCCTCCGGAAATTGTCATTTTACAGCCGATATACATACGCAACGTCTTGTCTTTCTTCCAAAAGGTCGGCATCTGTGTGGGAGCAGGATTCTCCTGTACCGACTCAAACGAGAACTGATAATCCCCGACCTTCATTGATGTCATAGGCTGGATATTGCCATCCTTGGTCTCAGTACCTTCGATTTCCACGGCATCGGCCATAGTCAATGTAACGGTTTCCGCATTTGCAGCAAACCCGGCGCTGCACATCACAGCTAATGAAAGTAAAAATTTCTTCATAAAATATCAGTTTATGGTTAATGATTTATCTAAGGTAATATTACTTATCTGCACACACCGCTCCCCTCCTGCAACCTGCCGCCGGGCGGAGCCTGGGGGCAGGGACACGATGAGCGGCCGCTCATCGGAAGCGTTCGGGCGCTTCACGGTGTAAAGTTACGCAGAATTTCCCGTTACAACCCCATCACTCCACAGACATTTAGCCCCGACACCGCGTTAAAAAACGCTAATACGTCTCACCAATCCAGACATGTGGTCAAAGCATCCTACATGTCACCTATTAAACAAAAGCGCTGTGCCAGCGATTTGGCACAGCGCTTCTGTCATCTAACGGTTATGTATTTGTAACCGAAGGGTTATTTTGCCACGGCTGTGACTTTCGGACGATTGCCGGAGAAGTCGACAGTAATGTGATACATTCCTTCAAGGCCGGCAAAATTGCCGCCGTTGAACACTGCGGCTTCCATGTCGCCGCCATAGTTCATATCCCAGGTGCCGTTCATGCGGATTTTCCATTCGCCTGAAATCTGCACGTCGCCCTCCCAAAGGAGCTGGTCGTCGGAGGGGGTGAGATTCCTTTGGTTATCCCAATCACCGCCGCCGATTACGCCGAGGGTTTCAATCGGGGTAATGGTGTAGGTCATGTTGACGGTGCTTACAGTGAACCAGTAAAGGGCTGTGGCATCGGCAGGGGCAAGGATATTGCCGGGAGCGGCAGCATCGATTTTGCCGTCGGCACCGCCATACCATGCGTCATCCCAGATGAATTTGAAACCACCGTCGTTATTGTTGACACGTGCGGCGCCAATGAACAGGGGATCAGCCTCATTGCCGTTCCAATACAGGCGCGGGCCATCCTGTCCCCATCCGTTGGCATTGCTCGGTACAGCCACGAAGTCAGGGCGCGTAAGCATCTCGATCGAGTAGGTCATCTCCTCCATGTTGATGGTGAAGCGATATTTGCCCGGCGCTGTGAGTTTGCCGGCCTGAGCCTTGCCGTCGCCTACCAGCATGCCGTCGAGGTTTTCATCGCCGTCATCCTCGGGACCGTAGACGTTAGTCCATTCGCCGGTTTCCACGGCATCCGACGAAGCTATCTTCCAGTAGCAGCCGCCATCGTTGGCATCGAGAACCTCCTGGGTTACTTCGACAAGATAAGAGAACACGGGATCATCGTAAACATCCTTGTCGCTATGTTCGAACCGGAAGTCGGCAGCCTGGGCCAAATCCCATGTGGTGGCATTGCCGAGCATATAATATGCATCGTAGATTACGAAACCGGCATCCATGCAGGTTTCCTTCACAGAACCGCTGGCAGCATAATAAGTGGTGCTGTTGTAGCGGTAGGAAGTTCCGTCGAGGTTGATGTAGACAGGCACACGCCAGTAGGCAGTCTTCTCTTTGGGGCTTTTGCCGAACAGGGCGATGTGTGCATCGTTCCAATCAACGGCATTTACAGTTGCAACGCCTTCCTCGCTCATAGTCACCGGCAGGGTTTCGATGCGGCCGAACTCCTCGCTGTTTGAAAGTTCGAGTTTGCATGTCGCAACAGCGCCTTCGGGCAGATCTTCAATCTTGGTGAATTTGAAAACCTCAATCTCAGGGTCGGTTTTGGCTGATTCGAGGGCAAGAACGCTCTCAGAGGCAAGAACTCCGGCGGCCTCACCTGCCACATCACCCTCCGCCAGGATTGTTTCCTGGGGGTTCGACTGCATGGGGGGTGTTTCGGGAGCTTCATCACACGACACTGCCCCCATTGCGAGCGCCCCAAGCAGGAATATGCTTAATTTTTTCATCTTTGTTGCTGAATTGATTTAGGTTAATCTGTTAATTCCCGCTGCAATCAGTTGGCAGGGGATAAAAGAAGGGTGTAAGCACCATTATTCAATGTGAGGACTGCCTTACCCTTGAACGCTGTCTTAAGATTGATATCGCCGGGATTGTCGCCACCGAAGAGCACATAGGGTGTGCCGGGCACAATCTCCGACTCACCGGCACCGAGGTTGATAGCACCCCAGTTTGCATCGGCAACTTTGAATTTAGTGTTTGCGGGCAGGTCGATCTGGGCAATTTCCCAAACGTTCTTCTCGTCAGTGGTAAGGAAGTTATATTCAGGCATGGCAGGCCAATTCTCAGCCCAGCTTCCGCGCATATAATAAACCGACGGCTGACCGGGTACTATAATTGCCAGGTAACTTACTTTGACATGTTTGAATTCCACCACGTTAGAGATGTAGGTAGTGCCGGGGACGATTGCACCGAGGTCGGTGTAGATATCCGCTTTCAGGCGCACATAAAGCGGGGCATAGCCCACATTGGCAAGGTCTGCATCGGTCTTTACGCCGTGAAGCTCGCAAAGCGCCCCTGCAATATCACCATTGACGGGGTCGATGGCAGAACACAGGCGGAACGGCTCACTGACATTGCGGAAATCGGCAAAATCCTTTGTGAGCGACACCTGCACCTGGTAACGTGCCGAAGCAGCATAACCATAACCTTCGGGTTGGGAACATGTGAGGTGGAGCGACCCTGTGGCGTCAGCTTCCGTGAAGTCGATGTATTGGTTCTGCATCACCGGCTCGTTGAGGAACTCAGCCTCGATTGCCTCTTCGTGGGTTGCCAGCACGGGATTATCATCCTTGGCTTCGTCGCAGCCGGTAAACACGAAAGCGGCGAGGGCGGCAACCAATATAGAAAGTTTTTTCATTGTTTTGTTCATTTAAAAGTTAACTGAAAGAAACCTTATCAGAAGCCGGGGTTCTGTTTGAAATCGGGCTGGGCTGCAAGGATGTTGGTAGGAATCGGCATCAGTGCATAGCGGTCGTTGATGCGCGAGCCGCCGGGGGCATTACCCTTCCACGACCATACGGCCTGGGCAGGACCCACATATTTGCCAAAACGGATAAGGTCGGTGCGGCGGGTCATCTCGTAATATAACTCACGCGAACGCTCCTCAAGAAGGTTGTCGGCAGTAAGCTGGCCGAGCTGCCATTCGCTCACACCTGCACGTGCGCGGACCAGATTTACACCTTCAAGAGCCTCGGTGGGGTCACCGACGCCATTAAGCCAGCATTCTGCACGCATCAGATAGATGTCTGACAGGCGTATCCACGCGAGGTCGGTCGAGGCAAAGGTGGTAGAAGTAACGGTTTCTGACCATGCCCCGCCAATAGCCTTCGTAAGGCCGTTCCATTTAAGAGCCTGATAACCGGCGATACCGAAATCAAGGAATGCCTCGTTCTCGATGCCACGACCTTGGGCGTCTGTTTTCCACAGGCTCCAACGGATATCGTTGGGTTCCGTCAGGAAGCGCTCAGAGAGCTGCTTACGTGCAGTCATACAGCTCCATGAAGCCTGCGAGCCAAGGTCGCCCTCGGAAAGGGGTGCGGCGATAAGCCATGTGGTGCCGCCGTAGCTCTGCATCTTGTCTGCATCATAAGGCTGCCCCCAAAGAATTTCGTTCTCCTGCGCATTGCCGCCACCGGGCATATATTCGCTGTTGTTGCGGCAGAACAGATAGAGGAAGTGTTCGGCAAGACCCGAATTGCGGAAGCCGCCACCCTTGTGACGGTTGATGATGTTGTTGCAACGACGGAGGCATTCCGCCCACTTGCCGGTACCGGCATAAACCTCATAGTTAAGATAGAGACGTGCCAAAAGTGCCTCGGCGGCATCCTTGCCTACACGGCCATAGGCAGGCACATCCTTCAGGTTGCTGTTCTCGACCAGGTCGATAAGCTCGGTTTCAAGCCATGCCGCGATTTCGGCACGCGGGGTCTGAACCGGCTCGGTCCCGTCGGGAGCGCCGATGGTGAAACCGCCGTTACCGAAGATATCCACAACCCAGTAGTAGCTCATGGCGCGAAGGGTGCGCACCTCGTCGCGCATCACCGCGATTTCAGGATCCGCAGCATTGTCGTCGGTTACCGCAAGGAAGGAGTTGCATATGGCTATATGCTGGTAAAGACGCGAATAGCAAATTTCAATCTGCTTGTTCGAGGCAGAGTAGTTGTTGGTGTTCATGTCGCGCAGACCGTTGTCTTCCCAAATCCAGAAAGCCTCGTCGGTGGGGAACTCCTGCATTTCGAAAATCACACGGTTATAGACCGACGCACCTGCATCGGGTACCGACAGGTTGGCATCGCCGGGAGCGGCCGTACCGGCAAATCCCATAATGGCGTAGCACTCGGCGAAAGCATTGCCGACAAACTCCGGATCGGCGGGGTCGGCGAAAATCTTGGTGGGATCAATCGGTTCGAGGTCGAGATCGCCCACACACGACACCGACGACAGCCCCATTGCCAGCCCTACGCCGCCGAGAATCATATATTTCTTTATATTCATTGTGTTGTTCTTTTTTAATGTGAGGGATTAGAATGTTGCAACCACGCCGAGCGAGTAGGTGGTAGCCTTGGGATAAGGAGTGTTCTCAACACCGCTTGCCACTTCGGGGTCGATACCGTTGTATTTGGTGATTACGAACGGGTTCTGGACACCACCGAACAGACGCAGACGCAGGTTGTCGTTGAGCAGGTTGTCCCAGGTGTAACCGAGGGTGATATTGTCGCAACGCAGGAACGAGGCATTGTGGAGGTAGTAGTCGCTCATGCTCTGGCTCTGCTCGAAGTAATAATCGGTCTTTACAAGGTTGTGAAGCCCGTAGGTGAACATGCGCGAGTAGCTGCCGTTGCTCGACTCGATGTTGTTGTAAACATAGTTACCCAACGATGCACGGAGGCTGAAACCGAGATCCCAGCTCTTGTAACGGAACTGCGAACCGAAAGTCATCGTTACCTTGGGGTCTTTCGAATGATGGAACACGCGGTCATACTGGTCGATTATGCCGTTGCCGTCCTGGTCTACATAAGCACCTTCGATAGGCATGCCGTTTTCATCGTAAACCTGCTGAAGCAGATAGAAAGAACCTGCGGGATAACCCACGGCGTTATAAACAGCCTTCAGACCTTGCGAACCAATCGAGGGGGTATCCTTGTATTCGTAAACAGCATCCGGGTTGTTAAGCTTGGTGACCTTGTTCTTGTTCCAGCCCACATTATAGCTCAGGGTCCAGGTGAAATCCCTGGTCACCACAGGCTTGGCAGCGATGTTGAATTCCACACCATAGTTTTCGAGGTCGCCGATGTTGCAGTCGAGCATATTGACGGTCGAAGAACCGGCAGCCACATTGATATACGACAGAAGGTCGGTGGTTTTACGGTAATATGCATCGATGCTACCGTTGATGCGGTTGTTGAGGAACCCGAAGTCGAAACCGCCGTTCCATGTCGTGGTGGTTTCCCACTTAAGGTTGGGGTTGACACCATTTGGGAAAAGAGGGTTATACCATCCGCCCATGCCATTGGGATAGAGCGATGTGCCCTGGCTCTGCTGGTATGTGGTGGTGTAGTTGTTCGACGAACCCACTTCCTGCTGACCGGTCTTACCCCAGCCAAGACGGAGCTTGAAATCGCTCAACCAGCCCGAAGCGCCCTGCATCCAGGCTTCTTCGTTGATTTTCCATGCAAGTGCCACAGAGGGGAACACACCCCAGCGGTTATTCTTCGAGAAGCGCGAGGTGGCATCGCCACGAACGGTGAATGTCAACAGGTAACGGTTCATGAACGAATAGTTAAGACGTCCGAAGAACGAAAGAAGCTGCAAGTGGTCTTTCTCATAATACAGGCCATCTTCCGACAATGGAGAGGGGAAGAAAGGCACACCGACTTTATCAACGGTTTCGGGCATGACATCCATGATATAACCGTCGGCACCCATATAGGGATAGTAATATCCTGCAGTGGTAGGAACCGAACCGGCATTATGCTTTTCCGAATAGAAACGCTGCCATGAGTAACCTGCCGTTACATCAAGCCCCGAATTGATGGCATCAAAATCCTTCTTATAGTTGAGGTAGAAATCGAGAAGAGTGTTGCTCTTGAACTGGTACAAGCCGTCGCTGTCGTTGTAACCGCCGCCATATTGCTCATTACCGTTTTTCCATGAGATACCGGAGTTTGCCGCAACCTTGTTGGTCTCGTTGGTCTTGCTGACATCGTAACCGAGGTTGAGGTTGGCATGAAGTTCGGGGAGGAAGTGGAACGAATAATCCAACTGCAGGTTACCGTTGCTACGGTAAACGTTAGCATAATTGTCGCGCTCCATAAGGTTCGAAACCGGGTTGATGTCGGCATTGTTCATGAAACCGATACCGTCGCGGCCACCCTTGCTGTTAGGCTGGGTGTGCTGATAGAACCCGTTGAAAAGCATGGAGTGTCCGGCATTGCCGCCTACGATAGGGATATTGCTGTAGACAGGCTGGGTCGGGTTATACGAAATCGCCTCATAAACAGTGCTTTCTGCACCGAAATGGTTGCGTACGTAATAACCTTTCACATTAAGGCTGACACTAAGATGGTTATCGAAGAACTTGGGTGTGAGGTTGAAACCGGCCACCACGCGGTCCATCTTAGAAGTCTTGATAATACCGTTTGAATTGGTGTAGCTCACCGATGCACGGTAAGGAAGCCATCCTGCCGTACCACCTATAGAAAGGTTATAGTCGGAGCTGACTGTGGTGCGCAACACCTCGTCCTGCCAGTTGGTGTTTGCATCGCCAAGGAGGGCACGGTTTTCCGACCCTTCAGGCGAGCGGTCCATAACGGCACGGCGGAACTCGTCGGCCGACATCGTTTCAAATGTCTTGCGGGCTGTGTTGACATACATATTGGCAGAGAAGCTGACCTGGGGCTTGCCGCTCATACCTTTTTTTGTGGTGATGATGATGACACCGTTCGACGCACGCGAACCGTAGATAGCGGTAGCCGAAGCATCCTTCAGCACCGTCATGCTTTCGATATTTTCAGGCGAAATCATCGACAGGGGGTTGACCATACCCTGTACGCCGCCGTTATCCAAAGGCACACCGTCGATAACGATAAGGGGGTCGTTGGAAGCCGACAGCGACGAGCCGCCACGGATACGGATCTGGGCACCGCCTTCGGGGCCGCCTGACGTGGTTACAACCACACCAGGGGTCTGACCCACGAGCATGTCCTGGACAGAGGTTGCCAGACCGGCCTCGATTTCGTCGGGCTTGATTACGGCTACCGAACCGGTGGCATCGGCTTTCTTCACAACGCCGTAACCGATGGCAACGACTTCGTTAAGCATAACAGAATTTTCCTGCAGGGTGACGTTGATGGTCTGACGCCCTTCAACGGCCACCGTCTGTGTGTCGTAACCCACATAGGAAAACACCAGTTTGCCTGTAGGGGCTACATTGATAGTATAAGCGCCGTCGATATTGGTCGACGTGCCTGCATTTGTACCCTCGGCAAGGATACTTGCACCAATCAGCGGCTCACCGGTGGGATCGGTAACCACGCCGTGCACGGAGATTGTCTGCGCCTGCACCGTGAATGCAAAAAGCAGACCTGCCAGGAGAAACATCAGTTTCCCGGCAATTCCTGTTTGTGAATGTTTCATTTAATACTAATTTGAAATTTATGATTTTTCATGATGTTTAAAAGACAGCTATTGCATATCTGTGCTGCCGACTTTCCGACGTTGCGCATTGCTGCCAGGCAATGCGCAACAACCCCATGGGGTTGTTGAAACGCGACAAACGCCACGCCTTCTCTTACGCGTTTATCTCACTCTGTAATCATTAAAGCCAATCCGGCAACAGGGGCGTGCTGCCGCCTGTTTCCCCGGGATTTAAGGTAATTGAGATAGTCGTCTACACATTTTTTAATAGAATCACCCGCAAAATTATTTAAAATCCTTAACACTCCAATAAATTCAATTGCAAAAATAACCGCCATGACAGTTAAATATAGTTAACAGAATAAACATCCACGTTGTTTCATACGTCATTTAAAAGATATTACGGATTATATGAGACGGTAAGCGGCAACTCACCCGGCCGGCGTTCCGATGCACAAAAATCAGCCGGTTTCGACGTTAAAGGATGTTTCAACCCCGACCGGCCTGGCAAAAAAAGTGTTTTAAAACATTAAAACCGTGCCACCAATGCAAAAGGATGCAAACATATAATTAACTTCTTCACTAAATTTGCATCCTAATTCAAGTAAAGGCGCACGGGGCTGCCCGCCCGCGCCACACATAAAGGATTCTGCCTGCACATCTCATAGGCAGTAGCATCCGATCACCGATAGGTTCAACTATTTTTAAGTAAAAAAGATGAAGATAACACGGCGCCAGACGCTGCTCGCGGCAACAGCCGCAACCGCCATGGCCGCCCTGGCATATAACGTGACCGGCACGGTCACCGACAACCAGGGTGAACCGCTGACGGATGCCACCGTGCGCATCCTAGCCGCCAAGGACAGCTCGTTTGTAAAGGGATCGATTGCCGACCTCGACGGCAACTTCAAGTTCACAGGACTGAAAAACGGCCGCTACCTGGCCGAAACGACATATATAGGTTATAACAAGACCCTGACCCCCTTCCGCATCAGCGGTGCCAACGCATCGCTCGACACGATACGGGTCGACGAATCGTCGATCGTGCTACAGGAAGCAACCGTAATCGGTGTCAAGACCCCGGTCAAGGTCATGCAGGACACAATCGAGTTCAACGCCGACACCTACAAGACCCCGCCGAACGCCGTGGTCGAAGACCTTTTGAAACGGCTCCCTGGCGTGGAGGTCGATTCCGACGGCAAAATAACATCCAACGGCAAGGAGGTGACGAAAATACTCATCGACGGCAAGGAATTCTTTGCCGACGACCCCAAGGTGGCATCAAAGAACCTGCCGGTCAACATGATTGACAAATTGCAGGTGGTTGACCGCAAAAGCGACCTGGCACGCCTCACCGGCGTTGACGACGGCGAGGACGAAACCGTAATCAACCTAACTGTAAAAAAAGGGATGAAAAACGGATGGTTCGGCACCGTGGAAGGGGGCTACGGCACCGACGAACGTTACCAGGCCACGTTCAACATCAACCGCTTCTGGGGCGACAACCAGATTACCTTCCTCGGCTCGGCAAACAACACAAACGAACTGGGCTTCACCGACGGCAACGGCAACCGTTTCCGCCGGTTCGGCGGTGTCGACGGCATCAACAACTCGCAGAACATAGGCATGAACTTCAACGTGGGCAATGGCGAGATACTGCGCATAGGGGGCGACGTGATGTATTCACACACCGACCGCGACACCCGCAAGCGGCAGGAACGCCAATATCTATTTGCCAACGACCCCACATTCGAACGCTCAAACTCCGAGGCACGCGACCGTGGCCACAACCTCCGCGCCGATTTCCGCGTGGAATGGAAGCCCGACTCGTTCAACTCCCTCGACTTCCGACCCAATTTCTCATTCAACACCAACAATTCCACATCGGCCAGCACCGACGAGATGTTCGGAGCAAGGGTGGCCGACGGGATAAACGTGTTCGACGACCCGATCAACAACAGCCTGAACCGTTCCGACTCCCACGGCAAATCGTATGAGGCCGGAGGCCGGTTGATTTACAACCATAATTTCGCATCACACCGTGGCCGCTCGTTTTCAGTCATGGCCAACTACCGATTCTCAAACGTGCGCGAATATGAGAACTCACTGGCCTACACATTCTTCAACAAGGCAACGGAAAATGACGAAATCCAGCAGGAAGAGGAGGACTTCTCAGCCGAAACCTACGCCCCGGTGAACATCAACTCTATCGACACATATAAACAGTACACCTCCAACCACACATGGGCAAACACCGTGACAGCCCGACTGAGCTGGACCGAACCGCTGGGCAACGTGAAAAACGGGAACTTCCTGACCACAAGCTACCGCATACAGTACCGCTGGAACAATGCCGACAAAATAGTTGACCGAAGCCTGCCCGATTTCGAAGCATCAGCCCTCAATCCCGGCTATCCCGCACCGGAATCGTTCGCATATCTGCCCTGGGAATACCAGCCCGACCTTTCAAACCAGTTCCGCAACGACTTCATGACACAGGACCTGCGTATAGGCTATAAGAAAGTCCATGCCAAATACAACCTCGATGCAGGTGTGTCACTCGTTCCATCGATGAGCAAGAGCGAGAACCTCATATCCGCCGATAAAAACATCCCCGAACGGTGGGTATGGAATTTTGCCCCGTTCATGCGCTTCCGCTACCGCATAGATAAGCAAAGCTCCTTCAACATGCACTACATGGGGCGCTCGTCGCAACCCTCGATGACCCAGTTGCAGCCGGTGGCCGACTATACTGACCCGCTCGACGTGGTGAAAGGTAACCCCGGCCTGAA
Organism: Bacteroidales bacterium M6; assembly: GCA_001689485.1. GTDB lineage: Bacteria > Bacteroidota > Bacteroidia > Bacteroidales > Muribaculaceae > UBA7173. The sequence continues at coordinate 308,876 of LUJQ01000021.1, forward strand.
ACCCTCGTTCAGCCACAACATACGGTTGCGTTTCCAAAAATTCTCACCCGAGAGCCAACGCTCCATCATGACGATGGCCGACGCCAGCATCACGCAGAACGCCATAATATCGCGCACCACCTTCGACAGCCAGACCGGCGGACGCTACACCACCTATGAAAACGTGAACGGAGTGTGGAATGCACGCGTGATGAACATGTTCTCACAACCGTTCGGTTCGCAGAAAACATGGTCGTTCAACAACAACATATTCATGAACTACAACCGCCAGGTGGGTTATAACAACGGGCTGCCCAACCGTTCGGGAACCTTCATGATTGCCGAATCCCCCTCGATTGCCTTCCGCCCGCAGAGCCTGGAGCTGGAACTGCGACCCACATGGCGTATGCAGACCACCCACAACAGCCTCGAAAGCATAGGCAACTCCACGGTGCATAACTTCGGAGGGATGTTCAACGGCTCATGGTACGCGCCATTCGGCCTGGTACTTGCCACCGACCTGAATTTCACCGCCTCACGCGGATATAGCGCAGGCTACAACACCGACCAATGGATGTGGAACGCCTCAATCGCCTACCAGTTCCTCCACGGGCGCTCGGCAACTCTGATGCTCAAGGTCTACGACCTCCTGCAACAGAAAACCAATATCCGCCGCACAATCACAGCCAACTATATCGACGACATAGAGTACAACTCGCTCACCCGCTACTTCATGCTCACCTTCACCTACAGGTTCAACACCTTCGGCAAAGGCAACGAGCCTCAAAACCGCAACAACATGCATCGCGGCTTCGGCGGCCCCCCTCCGGGCATGCGCCGCTAACACTGTGATGTATCAAAATGAACTGCACCCCAAAAGTTTTCTGTCTGACTTTTGGGGTGCAGTTCATTTTAGCACACAGCTGTGGTTTTCGCCCTGATGGCAAGGGTGCTGTCAGAATGGTTCGGCCTCACCCGCAAGCGACGACCCGGCTGAGCCGTTATGCCCCCCTATTGGAATGCCTTATCCCTTTCCCTGCACTAATCAAGCCTGATTACCATCCCCTCGTTGGCCGCATCAGTGGCGGGAAAAACGGCACGGGCTTCGGCAAGATGCCTCTTTTCATCGTTATAGGCTTTTGAAAAGTGGCCGAGAAGCAAACGCCCGGCATCTGCGGCACGGGCTATGCGGGCAGCCTCTGAAGCAGTGCTGTGGAACCGTTCACGCGCCTTTGCGGCTGAATCGTCGGCATAGGTGGCTTCATGATACAAAAGGTCGACACCCTTAACCACCTCCGCAATCCCCGGCATATACATCGTGTCAGAGCAATAGGCATAGCTCACCGAGCGGTCGGCAGGGGTTGTGAGGCGTTCGTTAGGCACAACCACCCCTTCGGGGGTCACAAAATCGGCACCATCCTTTATATCCTTCAACCGCGACACCGGGATGTTATGGAACTTCGCCATGTCGCTACGCAGGTGACGCGGTTTCGGTTTCTCCCGAAACAGGTAGCCCACACACGGCACCCGGTGCCGAAGCGGGAAAGCCTCCACCACCAACGAATCGTTTTCCCATGCAACCTGCCTCACCTGCGGGTCGATAATGTTGAATTCCAGGTTATAGGTCTTCTCCCTGCAGAAAAAATCCATCATCCTGCCTAGCAGCTCCGCCCCTTCGGCAAAGGTATGCACCGTGACCGTACCACCCTTCTGCTGCAAAGCCAACGTCGACAGCAAACCCGGCAACCCCAGGCAATGATCGCCATGGAGATGACTGAGAAACACATGGTTAAGGCGTGAGAATTTCAATCCCATACGCCGCATCGACAGCTGTGCGCCCTCGCCGCAGTCAACCATCATCAACCCTCCCCTGTAATCAATCACCTGACATGCGGGCAAATGCCTCAGCGACGGCGTGGCCGACCCACACCCCAATATATTCAACGTAAAATCACTCATGTAATTATAACGACCGCATACCCCTGTTTATTGGGAGGGGGAGGTGTAAGTCATAAGTTGTAAGTTGTAAGTCGTAAGTCGTAAGTTGTAAGTTGTAAGTCGTAAGTTGTAAGTCG
>LUJQ01000021.1:311001-325442 GCA_001689485.1 Bacteroidales bacterium M6
TCGTAAGTTGTAAGTCGTAAGTTGTAAGTTGTAAGAGATAAATGGGGAGGTTGGGGGGAGGTGAAGTTTTGGGTGAAGTTAAAATAAAGGAGGGCAGGCTTACTGTGCGTCAAGACCTACCCTACACCTATTATTTTATTCCACAGGTTCTTTTATTCCACAGGCATCCTGCCTGTGGCGTCAAGATATTCGTCAAAGGCCACGCGGTAGGCACCGTAAGCAGCCGTGAAATCATCAATCGCCTCCCGGTTAAGAGCTTCCGCATCAAGCATATCGGTTACCGTACTCATCCCGGCATCGTAATAGGCGCGGTTAAGCCTGAGATTCTCGGCACTTTGCCCGATAGCCTCGACCGCTATAGCCATCTTGCGGTGGGCGGAGGTCAGGTTATTCCATTTGTCGTGCATTTCGATTTCAAGCTTCTGGCTAAGATCCGTAAATTCGGTCTGGGCCATCTCCACCGCCAGCTGCTTGCGGCGGATGGCATGGGAACCGCCCCACCACCCCGACAAAGGCACGTTGACCGACACCATCACAGCGCCGAAATCATGGTTCTGGCCTAGCACATCATGATAAAACCACCCGGCGCCCACAGCCACACTCGGCAGATTCTTTCCCACCTCTATCCGTTTTTCAAGCTTTTTAGCCTCTATGTTTTCACTCAGAAGCCGGTAGCCTACAGTCTGAGGCAAAGCCTCGGCAGGATGTATGAAAAGGGAATCGGGAATTGACGGCAACGCGGAGGGCACGGCTGCATCAATGGCAGGGCGGACATTCTCCGGCAAACCGATATACTGCCCCAAAAGCGACCCGAACAGCTCTATGCCGTTATCCAGGTCGACCATATCGGCATGGTATTGGTTTCGCCTTAGCTGCACCTTCAGGAGGTCGTTGCGCGTGGCAATCCCCGCATCTACGGCAACCTGCACCTGGCGGTCGAGCGAGTCGAGTGTCTGGAGCGCCTTCTCAAGCGTCCGGCGCGACGCCTTCAACGTTGCCAGCTGCCAGTAATAACTGCGGGCCGTAAGCCGCACCTGGTCGGCGGTCTGCCTTCCCTGCAACTGCGCCACCACCTCGCCCACCTTGGCCAGTTTGTTGCCGTTAACAATCCTGCCCCCCATAAAAACGGGTTGCAATGCCTGTATCCCGGCCATCTTGCCTTTATTTATCAGCCCCACGGTGATAAGGTCGAAAAAATCATATTCCAACACATCGTTATGGGTCTTGAATGCCGTGAACGAGGCCGATATCTGTGGGAAATACTTTGTAAATGCCTCGCGACGGGTTTCACCCGCCGCCTCGATGTTCCTGGCGGCATTACGCACGGCGGCATTGTTGGCGATAGCCATTTCGGCACACTGCCCCGCCGTAAGCAGCGTGTCGCTGACGGCAGGCGACTGCTGCAATTCCTGCGCAGAGGCAAAGGCCAGCGACAGGACTATCACAATCAAAGAAAACAACTTTTTCATACCAGGTGTGTTTCAAGGGGTTCTTCCAACGGTTTGTCGGCATTTTTTGATTTTGCCTTCATTTTCCAATATGCCACGGGGATAACCGTCAGGATAAATATCATCGTAATCGGGGTGCCGTAGAAAATCACCACACCCATAGGCTGCCACAAGGCGCTGTTGCCTATAACCATAGGGAGCACACCCATGGTGGCGGCGGCTGAGGTGAGGAAGATAGGCCGCATCCTCCGCCTGGAGGCATTCAGCACGGCATCCTTCAGCGTCTGCCCCTCGTTGCGCAGCTCCTCGGCATAGTCAAGCAGCACGATGGCGTTGCGCACAAGTATCCCCATCAGCGACACGATGCCAAGCACACATGTCAGCGAAAGCACCGTTCCTTGCAGCCACATCCCTATCCCCGCACCGGGAATGCACAACAGCAACGAAAGGAGCAGCAACACCGCCGTGTCGGTTTGCGAATAGTGGAACAGGATAATAAAGAATATGATTGCCACAGCCATGGCAAGAGCCGACAGAATCTGTGGCAGTATGCTCATGGAGGTATCCCACTCGCCGCCACGTTTCACGGTCACGCTGTCAGGGATATCGATCTTGTCAAGCCTGTCCATCACGGCCTCCGTGCGGTCTATCACATTCACGTTGCGCTCCACTTCGGCGATAAGCGATATTTCCGGAATACCGTTGCGGTGCTGCAACTCCCCTTGGTGCCACTGCGGGCGCACATCGGCAATCTGTCGCAACGGCACACTCGTGGCGCCCGTAAGCCCCACAGGTTCCCCCATCAGACGGGTGATGCAGGCAGAATCGGCCGATGCGGTTTTAAGTACCACCGGGATGCCGTAGTCCCCCTCCCACATCGTTGCAACGGGCAGACCTGTAGAATAGCGGAGAGCCAGTGTCGATTCCAGAATCACACTGTTCAGCCCCAGGCGCGATGCCGCAGTCCTGTCAGGGTCCACAACAACCGACGCCATCGGGTTATCGAGCGACGACCTGACCGACCTCAATCCCGGCACTTTGCGCATTTCCGTCAGGAACGTGTCGGCCACAGCTTGAAGCTGAGCCATGTCATGCCCCGACAATCGGACCTCGATCGGATAAGCGGCATTGGAATAACTAAGCTGCTTGAACCTTACGAACGCATCAGGGAAAGCCGATTCATAACGGTCGGTGTATTCGTCGAGCACGTCGACCGTGGCCTCGTCGCTCTGTGTGTTAACAATAAACTGGGCAAAGGCAGGTCCCCCCACCTGGGGCGCATAGGTGGCCTGGAAACGGGGTGACGAACACCCGTGGAAGGATGCTATCGACACCACCCTCTTATCCTTCGAAAGAATGCGTTCAAGCGAATCGGCAACCTGCGTGGTGCGTTCCACCGATGTGCCGGCAGGCATGAAAATCTCCACGGCAAACTGGTTGCGCTCGGCAATAGGCATGAGCTGGAACGGGCGCGACAGGAAAACCCAGGCACCTACGCCTACGCTCACAACGCCGAGAACGATGGTGAGGACAGGCCGGTTGAAACAAGCCGTTATCACACGGTCGTAGACCTTCTGCATCGACACGAAGAAACTGAACTTCTTTTTACCCGATGCCACCGCTTCCTGCTGCAGCTTGTAAATAGGTTCCTTTATAAGCACATATTGCAGGAACGGCACAAGCAACTCCGCCACCACAAGCGACACGAAAAGGATTATGGTCATGCCCCACGGGAAATCGGTAAGGAAGTCGCGGAACATCCCCGTCACCGTAAGCAGGAACGGGAAGAATGTTATGGATATAGCCAATGTGGCCGAGAAAATTGCCTTGAAAAATTCCGTGCCGGCACGCAGGGTGGCCGACATATGGTCCATCCCCTCTGAAATCAGCTCCACATAATCGTCGATTATGACCACCGAATTATCCACAATCATGCCAAGCGACACTATCAGACAGGCCAGCGTCACGGTGTCCAGCTCTATGCCGAAGGCATAAAACAATCCGAGCGATATGAATATGGCGACAGGAATCGTAGAGGCCGCGATAAGGGCTACCTTGAGCGGCAACAACAACATTATCACCACCACTACGGCCACGATGGCGATAATAAGCTCCACCAGGAAATAGTTGACGGAGCTGTTCACAACCACAGGCTGGTCGGTTATCTTGAACAGGGTCACACCCGACGGGATTTCCTTCTGGAATTCGTCGAGCTGCCTGTCGACCTTGGCACCCATATCCACAATGTTGTGGCCGGGCTTCATCTCGACACTAAGCAGGATGCATTTCTCAAAATTATTGGTGATATAACTTGTAGGCTGCGGATATTCCTTCTTTATCTCTGCGATATCGCCGAGACGGACAATCGAGCCGCCTGGGGTTGCGAACACAACCATATCCCTCACGTCCTCAATCGAGTTGACAGCCCTTTCCACCAATATCGGGCGCGTGTAGACCCCGTTGCGCAGCTCGCCTCCCGACGTCTTGAACCCCTGTGCCAGCAGCGTGGCTGCCACGGTTTTTTCCCCAAGGGCGTAATGACGCAGTTTCTCAGGGTCGAAACGCACGGCAATCTGTTCGTTCTGCTTGCCGAACACCTGCATCGTGCCCACACTCTCGATGGTGCGCAGCCTGTCTTTCAGGTTATCCATATATTCGCCAAGTTCCCGGTAAGTCTTGTCGTCGCTCTGCATGGTTATCAGCAATGCCGAGGTGTCACCGAAATTACTCAGCGTCTCCACCCCCAGCACCCCCGGCGGAAGTTTGGCCTTGATCCCCTCCATCCCTATCTTGAATTCATTCCAGAACGCATCGGTATCCTCAACGTTATCGTCAAGCTCCACGAACACGATGAGCGTACCCGCCGTAATCTGGCTGTGGGTCTTAGCCTTGTCGACCTCCTTATATGAAAATATATAATCCTCGAGCGGCTTGAGCACCTCCTCCTCGATTTGCTCCACCGTCGTACCGGGGTATATCGCCCCGACCACACCCTCGCGGATGGTGAAATCGGGAAACTCGTTCTTGTTCATCACTTTCAGGGCATAGATGCCGAAAGCTATAAGCACCGAGGCAAGAAGGATTATCTCCTTGCGGTACTTCACACCGGCCACCACTATCGGCGATGGCTTTGGCTGCAATTTGGGCGTATCGGGTTGGTTTGCCATAGCTCGTTATGTTATTGGAGATGTTCTGCAACAGGTTCCACGGGAGTGCCAGTGCTCACTTTGCCCATACCGGCAACAATCACGCTGTCGCCTCGCGATATGCCTGATTTCACAGCTATCCCCCCGTCGGTTATGTCACCGGCGGTAACATAGCGGCGTTCGGCCTTACCGTTATTTGCAACCCATACAAAATTGCGGTTATCCCAATCCAACAGCACCGCCTGCGACGGGAGGACAATAGTCCCGGCACTGTCAGCAGCCGTGGCGGCACCTGCAACCCTGACTGTCCCTGTCATTCCCGGCAGGATTCTGCCTCCGGGATTAGGAATGGCGGCTTTTACGGCATAAGTGCGGGTAAGGGGGTCGGCAACCACGCTTTTCTGGACAACCTTCCCTTCGACCGAAGCCCCGGCCAGCACACCGAGTTCAGCCGTGACTGCATCGCCAACGGCAATCCCCCCGATTTCCTCCTCCGGCACAGGTATCGACATCTTTATCTCGTCTACACTGACAATCATCAACACCGGCACACCCGCCATCACGTTCTGTCCCGGCTCGGCCAGTTTCTGCGCCACAACCCCTGACCCAGGTGCGTATATCGCAGCGTCCGACACCTCACGGGCAGCTATTGCTGCGGCGTTTGACGCCTGTTTGAGCTTGCTTTGGGCTTCCACCCACTTGATTTCAGGCAAGGCATCCGCATCGTGGAGTTTTTTCAGACGGTTATATGCATCACGTGCCTCTTCAAGGGTGGCCTGTGCGATATTGTTGGCATTAGCAAGGCTCTCGCTTTTAACACGGGCCAAAAGCTGCCCCTTGTCAACGCGCTGCCCCTCTTCAACATAAATATGACTGATTGTGCCGGGCACTGAAAAGCTGACCGCCGAATTGCGGTCAGACTCCACCGTACCCGAATAAGTACGCTGCCCCACTGCCCCCTGCGTCCCGGCAGGAACCACGACACTGACGCGAACCGGGCCCTGCCCGGTAACAGCAGTTTCCTTATGACAAGAGGTTATTACACAAGCCGAAAACACAACTGCCGACATGGGGATGATAAAGGGGGAACGGTGTCTCATAAAGTCCGGGGATTATAGGTTGAAACGTGAATCATCACATGATGATACATTTAAAACCACCTTTGAACCTTAAAAGTTTACGAATCATAACAACGTGGTTTCAACCGAATCAGCCTCTACCCGGCACCTTTATTCAATGCCGGTCATAAACAATAAAAAATATGGGGATTTAAAAATTTTCACTAAATTTGCATTCGGTATTTATTACGCTATAGCATTTTTCGGCTCAAGCCGCATTTTATATTCATATCATACTTACATTCATTACCACTTAATTAAATTATTACCATGAGGAAAATTAACCGGGTACTGCTCGGGGCATCGATTGCCCTGACGGCAGCTTCAGCCTCGGCCGGAACTTTCGTCGGCGACCGTACCGACTTCCGTGACGAGACAATCTATTTCGCCATGACCACCCGTTTCTATGACGGGGATCCCACCAACAACGTATGCTCCTGGGACAAGCAGGATGTGCAGATTGCTAATGGCGACCCAGACTGGCGCGGCGACTTCAAAGGGCTTATCGACAAGCTTGACTATATCAAGGCGCTCGGCTTCACCGCAGTATGGATTACCCCTGTCGTACAGAATTCTTCGGGCGAAGACTACCACGGCTACCATGCCATGGACTTCTCGAATGTGGATCTCCGTTATGAGAGCCGCAAAACGTGGGGAGCATCAGAAGATGTAAAATTCCAGGACCTCATAGACGCGGCCCATGCAAAAGGGATGAAGATTATCCTCGACATAGTGCTACAGCACACCGGGAACTTCGGAGAAGCCTATCTCAACCCCCTCTTCACCCGCGACCAGAACATCAGGAACCAGGCATCGGTATCCGCATCGATGATTCCCAACCCCGACAGGCTTAGCGCAAACTATTTCGAACAGGATCCCAAAGCGCAGTATGCGGAGCGCTGGAAATATTTCAAGAACCCCGAATTCGAGCCTGACAACTATTACCACCATTACGGCACAGGCTGGAACTGGGACCTTCCCAACCGCTGGTGGGGGCAGATTGCAGGCGACTGCGTGGATCTCAACACCGAGAACGACTATGTAGCCGAATACATCGTAAACTGCTACGGCAAGTTCATCGAAATGGGTGTTGACGGCTTCCGTATTGACACCACCGGCCATATCTCGCGCCTTACCTTCAACAAGCAGTTCATCCCGCAGTTCCTCGAAATCGCAGAGACGCACAAAGCCAAACGGGGCGGCACCCCGTTCTTCATGTTCGGCGAATGCTGCCAGCGCTTCCAGGGTTCGGTGGTCTACCGCGACCAGCCCAACCTCTCCAGCTACTACTACACCTGGAAATCTCCCCAAAACCTCCTCGATGAATTCAACGGCGATCCGGAATGGTGGCGCGCACAGGTGCTTCCCGAAGGACACGACACCCCGGTAGGCCCTATGGCCGTCTGCGAAAAGGAGACTGCCGACACTCCCGAAAGCGACAACGCGTTACTGAAAAACGGACAATGGCACGAACCGGACTACACCCAGTATTCCGGCTTCTCAATCATCGACTTTCCCTCGCACTACGGCTTCAACAATGCGGCTTATGTTGTTAACCTTGCCAAGAATGGTGACAAGAAATACAACGACGCCTCATTCAATGTGGTCTACGTGGATTCGCACGACTACTGCCCCGGCCCCAATGACGGCACCCGATTCAACGGCGGAACCGCACAATGGGCCGAGAACCTCTCGCTGATGTTCACATTCCGAGGCATCCCCTGTATATATTACGGTTCGGAAGTCGAGTTCAAGAAGGGCAAACCCATCGATGTCGGTGGCGAAAACAACAAAACTCCCCGTAAAGACTCCGGACGAGCATACTTCGGCGCTTACCTTGAAGGGGATGTGACCGCATCCGACTTCGGCCAGTACACCGCATCGGGCAATGTGGCCACCACTCTCAATGGCGACCTTGCACAGCACCTGCGCCGCCTCAACCAGATCCGTGCCGCCGTTCCCGCCCTGCGTAAGGGACAGTACTCCTTCGACGGATGTTCTGCCAAGGGCGGCCTGGCATTCAAACGCGCTTACAAGAACGAAAGCTACGTGCTCGTGGCCATCAACGGCGGTGCGACATTCTCGAACGTGCCTGCCGGTATATATACCGACATCGTTACCGGCAAGACCTACACCGGGCCCACCATCACAGTCGAGGCTCCCGCAACACAAGGCCAGCTACGCGTGCTCGTGAAAGACTGGATCGGCGGCAAGGTCGGCGAGGATGGCAAGTTCATCTACACCACTTCTCCTGTGCCTCACGGAGGCAATCCCGTATTCCCCGACGAACCCACCAGCCAGTTCTACACTGCTGATGACGCTGTAGGGAATCCCGAAGTGAAACTCTCTCCTGCCGGAGGTTCGTTCAGCACCGAGACCCTGAATGTCACCGCCACTCTCAATGAGGAAGCTGTTTCAGGATGGTATCAGGTGGGCACCGGGGCAAAGGTAAATATCACCCAGGGCCATAGCAAAGAATTCACCATCGGCGAAGACATGGACTACGGGCAGACCGTGACCGTGAGCTGGGGTGCGGCAAATAATGAAGGGGCGAACTTCAACGGCACTGTCAAATACAAGAAAGTCGACCCCAATGCCACAATTACCGTATATGTAAAAGCTCCCGTGGCATTCAACATGTATGCATGGGACGCCGCCAACAACCAGCTGCTTGGCGCATGGCCCGGCAAAGCTTCATCGACCCTTGATACGAAAACGGTTGCAGGTGAAGAATTCTACTACTCGACTTTTGCCGACGTCGAGGCTGTAAACCTGATTCTCAACAGCGGAAATGGCCAGACCCCTGACATAAAGGGTATCACCGAAGACACATACTTCGAATATGACGGCGGTTCCAACTATCGGCAGATTGAGATTTCCTCCGACGAACCGGTTGTAAGGTTTTCTCCCAACGGCGGCATATTCAAGACAGAGACACTTGATGTGACCGCAACAGTGGCCAACGCCACATCGGCATGGTACCGTATCAACGGCGGCGCACAGGTGAATATCCTTGGCCCCACCGCAACTTTCACCATCGGCGGGGATGTACACTACGACAGCACAATCTCCGTTGACTGGAGTGCCACAGGAGCCACAGGCACGCGCACCGGAAAGGTTACCTACACCAAGCAGGATCCATCGGCCGCCACAACCTGGACATTCTACTACGACAACCGCAACTCCTCGTCCTGGAATACTATAAACGCATACTTATGGGATAACACAAGCGGCAAAGAATACCTCGGCGTATGGCCCGGCAAGGCAATGGACTGCGAAGGCGACCTTTACAAGATTTCGTTCACGACACACGACGACATCGATTCTCCGATGATTATCTTCAACAACGGAGACAAAGAACAGACCGCCGACTTTGTTGCCGTAAATAACGCCACATATATCCGCAGCGGTATCGACCTGTCTGGTATCAACAAAGTTGCCGAGGAGACTGGTTGCAAAATCTACACACGCGGTACAACAATCGTGGTGTATTCTCCGCTCCACACATTCGTTACCATAGCAAGTATAGACGGACGTTCCGAGACTATCGCCGTGGAACCGGGTCTCAACTACATCGAGTACGAACCGGGGCTGTATATAGTCAACACCACCAAGGTGTACCTCCGATAAGACGCTTCCGCCGACACAATCCTTGCATATCTGACAGAAAATCACTAACTTTGTGGGCTTTTTGGCCGCACCGGGCTTCGAGATAAGCGGCGCTTGCGCCCGCCCGTCGGCATAATCAATTAAATTTCACAACGTTACAATGTACGCAATTGTAGAAATTAAGGGACAGCAGTTCAAGGCCGAAGCAGGCAAATTCCTGTATGTCCACTATCTCGGCGAAGAGGTTCAAGAAGGCGCTACCGTTGAATTCGACCGCGTTCTCCTCATCGACGCCGACGGTGCCGTAAAAGTAGGCGCGCCCACCGTAGAAGGGGCAAAAGTTGTTTGCGAGGTTAAACGTCCCCTCGTGAAAGGCGACAAGGTGATTATCTTCAAGAAGAAACGCCGCAAAGGCTACCGCCGTAAAAACGGTCATCGCCAGATGTTCAGCCAGATTGTGATTAAAGACGTAATTGCTTAACCCCTAAAAATCCCTAAAACGAAATGGCACATAAAAAAGGTGTCGGTAGTTCGAAGAACGGCCGTGAGTCGGAAAGCAAACGACTCGGAGTGAAGATTTTTGGCGGTCAGCACGCCAAGGCAGGCAACATCATCAAGCGTCAGCGCGGCACGGTTCACCATCCCGGCCTCAACGTAGGCATGGGTAAGGATCACACCCTTTACGCACTCATCGACGGTACAGTGGTGTTCACCCAGGGCAAGGAAGGCCGCCGTTTCATCAACGTGCAGCCCCTGGAACTCCCCCAGGCATAACCGCAGGTTATTACAAACGAAATGAGGCGATGTGTCAAAATCTAAGATTTTGACACATCGCCTTGCTTTTCGCCCGGATGGCGGGGAGTCTGTCAGGATGGCTCAGATGGCAGAAACTTGCGGGTGAGTATGACAGGAGTTGACCGAGGCCAATGACCAAAGCCGCATCCAGCAAGCGACAACCCGGATGAGCCATTATGACAGCACCCTCCGGCTTATGCCATATAACCGGGCATGGTTGAAATAACGGTTGACATTCGGGCCGACGTCGCTTCCAACGCCGAAGGTGGGAGTCTAACATCAGCCGCACAACCTTTCGCGTCTGGGTCAGGGCTTCGCAGACCTCTGCCCGGGATTTCTATCCCGCCCGGCAACCTTATGGTTTCATCTGTATAACAACAGCCCTGCGGTCAAAGTTTGCGCTATATTACCAGCCGCCGGAAGCACCACCGCCGCCGGTCATACCGCCACCGAACGAACCGCCCGAGAAACCTCCGCCACCACCGAAACCACGGCCTCCGCCACCACCGGCAATGAAAATCGGCGGTTCTATAACCTTGGCAATAGTGTAGGGCTTCTGCCATCGGTTGCGGCAGTTAAGGCAGACATATTCTTCCACCCCCCGCCCCTCACGGCTGACGGTAGGGGCAAGCACCGTACGCCGGTTTACCATCGTGCATGCCCTTGCATTACAGTTAGGGCATACAGTAAAGTTTTTCGACGGATTGACATATGGGATTATGTCGGTCTCGCCACACTGCGGGCACAGCCACACATCATAATCAACCGAATCCAGGCGCTCCTCGGCATCCTGGCTTTGGGTGAGGTAGCCGTTGTCGTTATCTTCGTCGACACGCTGCATACGGGTCGAGCAATTAGGGCAAAGCCGCTTGTGCAGCCTCACATGCCGCATAAGCAGCAGCAACACGAAGTAGGCCGGGAAGGGGAACCCGAGGGCCAGGATGCTGGCCATCAGGCCGGGCATCTTCAATCCCTGCAACTGCGAGTAAGCCTGCGCCGTAGGCTGGCGTCGCGACGAAAAGTAGACCACAAGCACCAGCCCCATAAGCCCTACCGCCACGATGATGCAGAATTTCAGATATATGCTGAAAATATCGGCATCCCCCTCCCTGGCACCTGCATCGTTGGCATACTGCGACATAAGCTCCTCCCGTGCCTCGTCGGATGCCAGCGCCGAATTCATCGTCCCCAAGGCTGCAAGCACGCCGCCGTCATAATCCCCTTCCCTGAAATACGGAGCCATGTCATGGCGGATGATATTTGAAGCTATGACATCAGGCAGAACCCCCTCGGCACCATAACCTGTACGGATCACAGCTTTGCGGTCGCCGGTGGAAATCAGCATCAGCACGCCGTTATCCTTATCTTTCTTACCTATGCCCCAATGTGTGAAAAGCCTGGTGGCGAAATCATTGATTTCCTCCCCGTCGAGGTCGCTGACAATCACCACAACAGGTTCGGCGCTCGACTGACGCCACATCGATGCAAGCAACGAATCGGCCTGCGCACGCCCTGCGGGCGACATGGCACCGGCCATGTCGCTTACATAGCGGGTACGGTTACCTACATGCACATTCTCTATATCGCCGACCGCCAAGGCCGACACTATAGGGAATATACAGGCTATAATCAGGAATATGGAAAATAATCGTTTCATAATCAAGTACGTAAAAAAAATTACACCGCCGGGAGCGAATGCCCGTTCAGACGGCGGTAGAGGTCGAGGGCATAGACATCGGTCATGGCCGACACATGGTCGAGTACCGCCTGCACCTTTCCATAGAGGCCGGGGGCATGCACATCATATTGCTCCGGCACCTGCGACAACAGGAGCCGAGAATAGTTCAATCCGGGATTACGCACGGCATGTATCAGCTTTTCAAGCAGGAAGGTGATGATGCGGTTACCGGCAAGCTCTATATTCACAACATCGGAGGCCTGGTAAATCTTATCCCACGACACGGCATTGCAACGCCCGTAAGCATCCCGCTCCCTCTGAGGCACCTTTGAAAGCAGCTGCCCGCAGAACTCCCCGCGCATAATCTCATCCTCATGCTCCACAAACACACGCGCACATGCGTTGACCAGCACCCCTATCACACCCGAACGCAGATAGGCCACCTGCTCGTTGGTATCGGTAATCCGCCCCATTATCTCCTCGCAACGACGCCTGCGGGCATCATCGAAAAAGCCGAGCATAAGGCTCTTCACCTCTTCGGTTGAAAGAATCTTAAGCTTGTGGGCATCCTCGATATCCATAACCTCGTAGCATATGTCGTCGGCCGCCTCCACTATATAGACCAGCGGGTGGCGGGCATAGCTCACCCCTCCGTCGTCACTACGGCGGCAGATAAGCCCCAGCTCCGACGCAATACGCCCGAATGCCTCACATTCCGACTCAAAGAAGCCGAATTTGTTACGTCCGCCTGCAAGGGTCGACGTAAACGGATACTTCACAATCGACGCAAGCATGGAATATGTCATGGCGAAGCCACCCTGTCGGCGCCCGTTGAACTGGTGGGTAAGCAGCCTGAAGGCATTCGCATTCCCTTCGAAATGCACAAGGTCGGCCCACTGGTGCGGCGTAAGTTCGTTCTCCAGAGCAGCCCCGTCACCTTCGGAAAAGAATGTGGCTATGGCAGTCTCGCCCGAATGCCCGAACGGGGGATTGCCCAGGTCGTGAGCCAGGCAGGCCGCCGCCACAATCTCACCTATCGATTCCATCGCGACACCCGCAGGAGTACCTGCGTATTTACCGCGCAACGCCGATGCAATCTCATTAGCCATCGAGCGCCCTACTGATGCCACCTCCATGCTGTGGGTCAAGCGGTTGTGGACAAACACACTGCCCGGCAACGGGAACACCTGTGTCTTATTCTGCAACCGCCGGAACGGCGACGAGAATACCAGCCGGTCGAAATCGCGCTGGAAATCGGAACGGCTGCCGCCACGCTTGTCGTGGTAATCCTCCATGCCGAACCGTTTGTCGCATATCAACCGCGCCCACTCCATGCGGGGGGAGCATCCGCCGCCGTCAGGCATCTTCCCCTCCTGACGGCTCGGAATCGTCGATAGGTTGGTCTTGGTCATATTTCTGGAAAAGGAAATCATTATACGGGAACCGCTCTGCGTGGATGCGGCGCGCCTTCTCGTAAAGCATAGCCTTGAGTTCGTCGATATTTACCCCCTTCTTAGCCGAGACAAACACGCAGTTGCCCGGATCGAGGCGGTTCATCCACGTTTCCTTCAACTCTTCAAGCGGAATATTCTCACGGGTTCGCGGCGTGAGGTCATCCTCATCCTTCGGCACATGGCTATAGGCGTCGACTTTGTTGAACACCATTATCATAGGCTTGTCGGCGGAACCGCATACCTCGGCCAAGGTCTTGTTAACGACCTCGATCTGCTCCTCGAACTGCGGGTGGCTTATATCGACCACATGCACCAGAAGGTCGGCGTCACGCACCTCGTCGAGTGTTGATTTGAACGACTCGACCAGATGGGTGGGCAGTTTGCGGATAAATCCCACAGTGTCGGTCAGCAGGAAAGGCAGGTTATCGATAATCACCTTGCGCACGGTTGTGTCAAGGGTGGCAAACAGCTTGTTTTCGGCAAACACATCGCTCTTGCTCAACACATTCATCAGTGTGGATTTCCCCACATTGGTATAACCCACCAAGGCCACACGCGTAAGCTTGCCCCGGTTTTTGCGTTGCAGGGTTTTCTGACGGTCTATGTCGCGTAACTGCTCTTTAAGCAGCGAGATGCGGCGCAGGATTATACGGCGGTCGGTCTCAATCTGCGTCTCGCCGGGGCCGCGCATACCGATACCGCCACGCTGGCGCTCCAAGTGTGTCCACATACGCGTAAGCCTCGGCAACAGATACTGGTATTGCGCAAGTTCAACCTGCGTCTTAGCCGTGGCAGTCTGCGCGCGTTTGGCGAAAATATCCAGGATAAGGCTCGAACGGTCAAGGATTTTCACCTGCAACTCCTTTTCGATGTTGGCAATCTGCTTGGTCGAAAGGTCGTCGTCGAAAATCACCATCCCTATATCGTTCTTTTCCACATATTCCCTCAGTTCGGCAAGCTTGCCCTGCCCCACGAATGTGCGCGGGTTAGGATATTCGAGTTTCTGGGTGAAACGGCACACAACCTCGGCACCGGCCGTGTCGGCCAGGAATTCCAATTCGTCAAGATATTCGCCCACCTTCGCCTCATTCTGCCGCTGGGTAATCAACCCGACGAGCACGGTACGCTCATTGATTTCTTTTCCTATTACTAAATCTTTCATTCCTTTAGTAGATGACAAAATTCAAATTTAT
>LUJQ01000081.1 GCA_001689485.1 Bacteroidales bacterium M6
AGAAAATAAATCATCGGTTGGCTCAGTTAGCGGCTTAGCCAAGACTGAACAACCTCAAATTTTACCGAATCATTGATATAATGAAACTCCGCGTCTTTGAAGCCTTTGCAGGCTACGGCTCTCAATCCATCGCGCTTGACCTGCTTTCTCAATCATTCCCCGATTTCCAGTTTGAGACTGTCGGAATATCGGAGATTGACAAATATGCTATAAGAGCATATCATACTCTCCACGGTGAGGCTATACCCAATCATGGCGACATAACCAAGATTATATCCAATTCACAACTCTATAAACTTGCAGGAAACTCTATCGTTGTCGCCTGCCTCTATCATATCTTCCGCAAAATGTTCTGCGAGACGGCACGAGAATATGGTGCGCCGACCGCGCATAGCCAAGAAATCCCGGACGTTCAGCAACTCTCGCTTTTCTAAACTTAAAACAATATCACAACCAAACCCCAGTATCTTTGCCCCCATGATTAAACTATTGGAACATACGCGCCGACCCGATATCTCATTCAGCCGTAAAAGAGGAACTATCCGCATTACGGCAAAAGTGGCGCGTATCCTCACCCTGCGTCCGGGTGATTCAATCAACATAGCCGTGAGCAACGGCGAGTATCTTTTGCATGCTGTCCACCGAGTCAACAACATCGGTCGCCATGAGGCACAGTGCTATCCCACCAAAAGAGGGAGCAACAACTACTGCGCATACTCCGTGCGCCTATGTCGGGCCCTGCTTGATTCAGTCGGAGTGAAGGCTGAACAAGTCGCCTACATGGTTGGCGAGGCTTTCGTTCGTGGTGATACAACATATCTCCCAATCATAACTGCGCTTCCGCTATGAACAAAGAAATAAAGTACAATGGCTACTCCGCACAGCCGTCCGACTACGAATGTCAGGACGGCGAACTTGCAGTAGCCATAAATCTTGTGCCGGAAGATGGAGCATTGAAACCGGTCCTGCCTCCGAAAATTGAAGGACAGACATCTGCAACTATCGGTAATTGCGTGTATATCCATAAAAATTCGGGATATACACATTATATCGTCCAAAATTCAAACTCTTTTAGTTGGTATGATAAAGAGACCCCGGACACACTGACAACCATCGGAACAATATCAAAGTATATAAAGGTTACATCAGTCGGCAACACACTGATATTCCTTACTGATGATGGCATGCAATACTATCTTTGGAAAGGTGGCGCAACTGGCTATCTCTATTTGGGCGGTAAGATACCCGAATGTCCTATCTCGTTTGGATTGCAGGGCGAGATGGTGAGGACTGATGAATTTTCCATTTCCTTTGACTCCATCAATGAGGGTAGCATTTGGAACGAGTTTTCAGAT
The DNA here is from genome assembly GCA_001689485.1 of Bacteroidales bacterium M6. Lineage (GTDB taxonomy): Bacteria > Bacteroidota > Bacteroidia > Bacteroidales > Muribaculaceae > UBA7173. Next base: position 1,356 of record LUJQ01000081.1, read on the forward strand.
AACAACAAGACTCGGATAACAGACCAAGTGCTTGCACATATCAATAAGTTTATTGCTGATGAGTCCACCAATAAGGGCAAGTTCATCTTTCCTTTCTTCGTCCGCTACGCCTACCGTCTCTACGATGGTTCGCTCACAATGCACTCTTCGCCGGTTCTCATGATAGCATCATCTGACCTTGCTCCGCAGGTGTTTTGGTCTCACATCACTGGCAAAGGTAAATACACCGATGCGCAGCTTCGTGTCTGCGCAATGGTGCATACCCTTGATTATGCCGTGATTCTTCAGTCGAGGCTTGATATGCTCAATAACTGGAAAGATATTGTGCGCTCGGTAGATGTCTTTATTTCTAAACCGATTTACACTTACGACCAGAACGGCAAGTGTACCAAGTTCGCCAACTCCGAGGGATATAATTCCTATTGTGTGTGCAAGCATACCAATCAGGCGGCCTCTACAGCAACATATCCTCTGCGTTATCAGCGCAACACGTTCAACAAACTTTACGCCTTCACGTTCAACCCCACCAATCTTTCATATCCGATGGGGCGTTTGATGATACCGCGCCGAAGCGTTGATGCTGTCAAAGAAGATATTCGCTCAACATCTCAGTTCTATCTGCTTGAGAGTATTAAGGTAGAGCAACTTTCCACTACGCGTACAAAACTGACCGTTGAAGAAGATTATCTACAATCATTGGTGACACGAGAAGTTATGACTGATGATTACGACAGCCATGATACTCTCATACCACGATACTGCTTTACATACAATTCGCGTCTCAATCTGAGTAATATATCTAAACGTCTCTACGCAGAATACAATTCGGGAGCATTGATGTGCCATACCGACGGATATGTAGCCAACTGGGCAGATGTGCCACCGACTTATTTAGATAACAAAGCCAGTGTCGGAGTCTATTTCTTTATAAAGCAAGACGGAAAGGATATCATTGTACAAGGAGAGAGTTGTCAAATGGCGAGTCTTGACGCTCCATTCATTTTCTTATACTATCCAAATGTCAATGCCTACAAGGCGGTCATTGTCTCTTGGTATGGTTTTCCCTCCTGCTATGAGGTTCAACTGGAGCAGCATGGTTTCCTCAATGGTGTTTTCTACTTTGCAGGTTGGGATAATCCCGGAATGAGCGGCAGTATGCCATCTGCAAGTTCAAACGCAGACCGCACGATTGATATTCCAAATAAGATTTACACCTCCGAGGTCAACAATCCTTTTGTGTTCCCGGTTCTCGGCATAAACACGGTTGGAACTGGGGAAATAAAAGGCATTTGTTCGGCTGCAAAGGCTCTTTCCGAGGGGCAGTTTGGTCAGTTCCCTCTTTATGCTTTCACATCTGAGGGCGTATGGGCGTTGGAAGTGTCGGCTACTGGCACATATTCGGCGCGGCAACCTATCACACGTGATGTCTGTATAAATGCCGATGGCATTACCCAACTGGATAGTGCAGTGCTGTTCCCCACGGATCGAGGAATCATGCTCATATCGGGTTCTCAGACACAATGTATTTCTGAAGCAATTAATTCGGAATATCCTTTTAATGCTCTTGACTTACCCGGTTTCAGTAAACTGCACGATATGTTAGGGCATTCTCCGGTTAATGACAAATGCCTGCCTACGCTTCCGTTTACAGAGTTCCTGAAACAATGTCGTATGATTTACGACTATGTCCACCAGCGTGTCATAGTCTATGCGCCGGGCATTACCTACGCCTATGTATTCTCGCTGAAATCAAAACTGTGGGGCATGACATTTTCTAATATTGCCTCTCATCTCAACTCCTATCCCGAAGCACTGGCTGTTGATAACAATAACAACATAGTTAATTTCTCCGAGACCGAAGCCAAGCAAGTCAAGAGTCTGTTTGTTACACGGCCTCTAAAACTTGACACAATCAATATCCACAAGACTATTGACAACATCATTCAGCGAGGATTCTTCCGTAATGGGAATATGGCAACTGCGCTATATGGCTCACGCGATTTGGTTAATTGGCATTTGGTATGGTCAAGCAAAGACCATTTCTTACGAGGTTTCCGAGGAACACCTTACAAATATTTCCGAATAGCAGGAGTGGCTACACTTGGTGCCGATGAAAGTATCTTTGGCGCGTCAGTCCAGTTCACGCCACGCCTCACTAATCAACCGAGATAACTCATGTACTATTTCTATTGTAAAAAAAGAAAGACCGTCATGCGTGATGCACAGCGGTCTTTCGCTTTAAATATGGCAACCTTAAAATGGGCGGAGCCGTCGGCGTGTCCTTGCTATCCTTGCGTGCAGATTTGCCCGTATCTCGCTCTCTGCGTCCTCTGCTTTCGCCTCCCACACCTGCGCCTTTGCTGGATTGGTTATGCTCAACCAATCCGACACAGCCTTGCACACAAGATATTCGTGTATGAGGTTCTCAAGCAGGTAGAGCGTGGTCTGCGAGAAATCTGTAGGAACACTCAACACTATTCCATATACTTTCGGCTCTCGCAGGGTGTCGTTCAGTTCCGTGCGGTGCAGCTCGTTCTTGGTGTATGGATACAAGAGTTCCCTGCATTTCGCAACAGTCAGGTTCAGCACTCTGGTCACACGGTCCACATTACCCTCTTCGCCTACATCCTGCACCATGTGGCGGTTGTGGTTGCTTTCCGTGTCCATCACGCTACCCTCTATGTAGGCATAGTTCTTTATGTCATACAGCAGTTGGTCGCGCTTGAATCCCAACACGGCATTCAGCGAGCCGTCCTTTTCCTCCAAAAAGCAACTCATGGGCTGTTGGGTTAGTCTGTTGGGCGTGTCGGACGGCTACGCTTGCTCACGGTCTGACGGATTAACTCCATATTCTTGTTGGCGAGGGTGTAGTATTGTTCCGCGTCAGCCTTGTTGGTCACCATATACCAATCGGCGATGGCCGAGTTGGCGAGATAGGCATGGACAGCCTCGCCTACGCCTGTCGTAGCCGCTTCGTTGAAGTTGCTCGGCATAGTGAGGTTGAGGATAAGGTCATGGCTTCCGTCATAGTGACTGTTATCCGTGGTTGTGCCGTTCTCGTTGAGATACTCTCCGAGTTCAGTCTGCACCTCGGCAAAGGCTCGCTTGACGGAACGCAGGATTTTCTCGCGGTTCTCCTCGTCCTCGGAGGCGAACATACTTGCTACCTCTTTGTGATTCTCCTTATTCTGAATGGTACGTCCGCGCAGGAACGTCTCATTCATGATGTCATAGAGCAGCCACGATATTTTGATTGTGGCTGTCACTGGTTTCTTTGCTCCTAATGTAGGGTCTGGCATAGTTTGATATTATTTAGATTATTGTTAGTCTGTTGGACGTGTCGGCTTCCGGCGGCTGTACAACAGTCGCTCGGCGGTCTCCATCATGTCGGCCGCCTGCGTGAAGTAGTCTTTAGCTTCTCCCTTATTGGCAAACTTGAACCATTGTCCGATGATTGAAGCAATGAAGAAGCTGCGCAGGGTTGATTGTACGCTTGCCGTCAGAACCTTGTCAAACGATTTGCTTACTTCGATGACGGCTTCATAGCCTATCTTCCCGATTACCGGAATGACTATGCCTGCTTGTGTGGCTGGCTCACTGGTTGTTCCCTGCACTGGGTAGATTGGATTGAGCGTGGCGGTTATTCGTTTTGTCTTGCCCGATACCAGCATCTCTTTGAGGTTTTCATTGGTGGCAAGCACCGATTCTTCCCAAAATCTGCTGAGTTCGGCAAGATCATCATCTGCCGCAAGTATGCGGTCGCGCGCGCCATCATCGCCGTCTATCAGTTTTGACCCTGTGTAGTCTGTGGCTTTGGCTACCTCTTCATACACATCGTCTTGAAATATTTGTATTGTAATCGTTTCCATTATAATTCAATGATTGAAAAGGTCAGACTGACCCCTATAAATGGTTCAAAGCCGTGTGGAGTATAGCCAAAACCGACAGTCGGTCCTATATGCCATCTCTTGGGTGGCTTCTTAATTGTCACTATCTCGCGCCGGGGATATACGAAAAGGCTGTCAAGGCTCGGATACATACCGCTGACGTATGCCTTGTAGTCCTCTCCTTCATAGACGTTCTGCGTGATTGGCAGCTGTAATGTCAGGCTGTCGGGGGCTGTCGCGTCAACGTCTGCGCTTGCCAGTTCTGCGGTGTCCGCTCTTATGTCGGGCAGACTGTCAAGGTTCGCACTGGGGATAGCAGGAGCCGGAATAGTCACGTTGATAAAGCCTATCGGAGTTGTTGACACCGGCGCAGGCTCGATGTAGGAAATGGTATCATATACCTTGACTGTATCCATCACACAATCCTCTCGGCCTGGGATGTCGCCCGGAGGCGATTGGCACTTGTGGAGATACGCGCCTGCCACAAGACTTGCGACTACAACCAAGAGTATCTTCAGAAAATCTTTCATGTGTTCTTAACCTTTTTGATGTAGTTGATGATTCCGTTAGCGTGGAGTTCCACTATCGCTTTTGTTCCCTCTTCCGAGAGCAGGAAGTCGCAGTCAGCCTTGTTGTCTTGGAAAAGCGACTCCGTCAGCACTGCCGGACATTTAGTGTGGACGAGAATGTAGAAGCGTGCCTCATAGTCGGGGTCGCCGTCACTCCAGTCTGCCCTCATGGGTTTCTGCTTGCTGTCGTATGCGCCCTGCGCCTGCAATATGGTGAAACGCTCTTTGTAGTTTTTGAGACGTTCATCGGCCGCGTTCCATATCTCGGTGGCGAGGTCATCTGCCTTGGTCTTGCCCGGCGAGGTATAGACACACCAACCGCCTGCACTCTTCCATTGTCCGTCCGCTCCTGCGGCGTTGCAGTGGATTGAGACAAGCAGAACATTCTCTTTGCCGTACTTGTCGCAGTAGGCATTTGCTCTGAAGCACCTTTCAGGCAGGCTGATGTCCTTGTCCTCTTCAACGAGAAGCCGGGCATCCACCATTCGCAAGTTCAACTCCAGTTCCAGTTTGCGTGCTATCTCCCGGCTTTTGAGATACTCTTTTAGTTTTTGGTCGGGGCTACATTTGCCGGGGGTGTCGCTCCCGTGTCCGTTGTCAATAAGAACTATCATGTTTCAGTTAGTGATGATTTGATGTGTCTGATATTGTTGTAAACTGCTCCAGTATCTTCTGAGCGTCCTTTTCATGCGCACATTCTACGATACGCTTGATGATGTCAGGCAATTCGGCCATGTGGCTCTTACGCCGGGTGGCGTGTTCAAACATACTCTTTGCCTCTACTACAATCAGTCCGACACCAAACAGCACAACTACAAACGGCATGAAGTAGAAACTGAAGAACACACCGATACAGTCCACAAGAAAGCCTATTAAGATGAATCGCCAATATTCGCACATTTTGGCGATAGTCACTCTCAATTTGTGGGAGTGTACCCGCTGATTGGTTTTCTTCGCCGTGTGTACTCCATCCCAAAGGTCAAGCATAATGGCAACAATTACCAGTATGCACACGGCGAGGAATATGCCGAGGAACAGATAGAATTTGTCAAGTGATAAGATTGATTCCATGATGTGTAATTTTGGGTTTGGCGCAAAGTTACCCATATACAATCCCTGCCACTCTTTAACTTTTGTGATATGATACAAGTACGGCGCAGGAAGCAATCCTGCGCCGTCCACTCATTAACAAGATGAAAGTATCAAAATAAGCGATGTGTATAGGTTGTATAGCAGTCCGACCTCAAGCCAAAACACAAAGCGTCTGCGGTCAAACAGTAGTCCTGCCAGTATTGCTGTGATTGCTATGTATGGCACTCCGCTTGTCAGTATGAGCCATGCAAATGCCGACACACCCAGTATTATGGCGGCTCCGCTGTGTACCATGTTTGTCAGTTCCTCGCGGAATGCAGGAGCGGCCGCCACAAACAATATGGAAACGACAATAAAGAAAGCAACAAACTGATAGCTGTCGGGGGTTATGTTCATGAGAGGTACAAGAGCCAATGCCCCTGCTGTGGCTGTGCTGGTCGGGAAGAGCCATTTCGCCTCAGTATGGTAGTAGGTCTCGCTGATCGAACTTGGCAAGCCGACATTGAGAATGTACGCCGTGAGGTACAACGTCATTATGGCGCACGATAACGTCACGCATATAAAGTCTGCAATCATCATAGCGCGTCAGTAAATTTATTCCAGTCTATTTCCGCTTTGGCTTGCCACGCCTGCGCATAGCATTCCTGCGAGAACAACAGAAGAGCGTCCGTGAAACTCTCAAATTCTTCTGCGTCCTTGAACTCATAGAAAGCAGGACTACCGTCCGGGTAATCGCCCAGTTTGAATTGCAGAGGAAACATCGCAGCTCCAAGCCTCGGTATCTTTACCGATAGCCCGGTTATGTTGCGCTCCGCTTCCTCATCGTAGCGGACCGGTACGCCCTGCCATGAGAACCCGTTGCGCTTGCGCTCGTCAGCGTCCGCAGACAACTGCGCGTTGATGACTGCCTTTATCTCGTCAAGTGTGGGGCGGTGCTTGAACGTATGGCGATATTCGTATGTGCCTCCGTCCGTTGTCTCATAAAGTCCAAAGAAAAGCACCCATGTATCGCGTCCTATACGTTGCAGTCCGTCCTGCCGTATGGTTGTGCCATAAATCTTTTCCATATCAATATCAGATTTTTGGCACAAAGATAAGGGCCTGCTCCGCGCAGACCCTTTTAAGTTTAGTGACGTATCACCGAAAAGACATCAGGTAAACGAGAACTTTTGCTTGTTGCCGTCAAAGATTTCGCTAACGATGGTGGTCTCAAAGGGAAAGCCGTCCTCGATGTCCGAGATTTGGTCAAGGATATTCTTCATCTCTTCGCTCGCGGTGAAGAACTTGCCCCACTCGCCGGTAGCCTTGTCTTTGAAAGAAACAAGGTATCGGTCATCGCCCTGTGATGTGTTCATGCCTACCTCATAATCGTGTATCTCTAACGCTTTGTTTTGGATTGCGCCCAAGCGCATCACCTTTCCGGGAAAGCGTTTTTTCCCGTCTGCAGGAGTGTAGGTCACTCCCAGTTCAGAAAACTTTTTCATACGTTTACCTGTGATTAAGTGAAAAATATACTTACAATCTGCATGGCAAGCCATGCCTTTGAATGAGCCGATGATTTCTTGTCTGCGTTTTCGAGACTTTATCTTTGCCAGTTTACGGGCCGCGTTCTGCTTTGTGCGTCTGCGTATCCGGGCATAGTCTCCGAAATTCACATAGCCGAGTGCGTCCATGCCTGCCGATATGGGCGCAATCCTTTCACTGGACTTTATTGTCAGTCCAAGTTTGGCACTCTCTTCATGTAAGCACTCCCTTAATCTCCATAACTCCTTTTTACTTTCTGCCAGTATAAACGTATCGTCACAAAATCTGAAATAGTAAGCTGCACCGTGTTTCTCTATCATGGCGTGGTCGAGGTCGTTGAGATACAAGTTGCCGAAAAACTGCGATGAGCGTAGCCCTTTGCTGATTCCGACATTGCCGTCGGGGTGCAGGGCTTTCACAAAATTATGCAGTATTGGTAACAGCACTGGGTCTGATATGTACCGTTCTATCACGGTAATCATCCTATCATGGATGATGTTGTCATAGTAGCCTTGATAATCTGTCTGATAGTAGTATTTTAGATTAGGGTTAGCCTTTATCGCATCTTGTATCTCATGGAACAGACCATGTGGCCCGCGTCCTTTTATAGAGGCGGCAGTGCTTTTTATCAATACTGGAGCAAGACGTTTCTCAATAACCTCCATTATGCTATTGCTTCCCATGCGTTCTACAACAATTGGAGCTTGGACTATCCTCATTTTCGGACCGTCTTTGGTCGCAAACGATGTCAGTTTGCTTATGCGGAAATCTCCGCTCTCGATTGACTGTTTGAGATACGCTACGATGGCTTCCTTTTGCCGTATATACCGTGCTTGCCTGCGTGTGTACTCGTTGCCGTCTATCACAACACAATCTTTCTTCTCGGCATCGGTGGCCGATTGGCGCAGGTTTTTTATCACGCGGTTGAACGAAGATATGATATTGTCTTCGGCTATTATCTCTGGGATAAGGTTGCATAAAGGATAGTTGACCGAGGGGCAATCCTCGGTCAACTCCATGAATGTTGCTATGTCAGTGACCGCCTTCCGGTCCTGTGGAGAGAGGCATTGCCCCTCTCCACGTTTGGTTATAATGTTCTTCCGGCTTTCCATATTGTTATGCTGTTGCCGAGGCGCAAACCCCTCGGAGAAATGCCTTGCCTGTCTCGCAGGCGTGCAGGGTCGTCCGATTGTTCTAACCATTCAGAATTTGAGCCGACCACCGTAGTTCGTGTTCGAGTTCGATGAAGCGTTGTTCGCGTTCGCATAAGCGAGGCCGCTGTTCGCATTCGAATTGTTGCCCGACCGCAAAACCACACGGCGCGCGGGGTTATCTGCCTTTCAAGGTGCAAAGTTACGAAAAATTCTCCGAACTCGACTCGCTTACGCTATCCGACTATGACGAATTTTCCGCGGAAGGCGAGCCGACCACCGTAGTGCGTGTTCGAGTGCGATGAAGCGTAGTTCGCGAGCGCACAAGCGAGGCCGCTGCCCGCACCCGAATTGTTGCCCGACCGCAAAACCACACGGCCGCGTGAGCCGGGTAGCCAGTGTCCTGCCGCATAGTGGGTCGTATATTTGCTTGTGTCGGTCTGATGAACCTTACTTGCAAGAATGTCACATTTCGCGCCATGAACAACACGCACAACGCAATGACCGCTGCCAGTTACGGTCTGCACAACTCGTTCCGTTTTTGTCACGGGGTCATAGATGTGCGCCTTATAGTCAATCGGGGCGTTGTTATTATTGTCAAGACAGCGGTTCTTATAGAACTCAGCATAGCTTGTCACGTTGCAGGCGATGTAATCCATCCATTCAGAATCACAGCCGACATAGTGTTTAAGACCAAGTATGGAGTTCATGGCATTACCTACATACACAGTATCCGCCATGCCTATGCTGTCTCGAATATTTAGGGTTGCGTCATGTGCGCCGTTACCCACAACTGCTTGCTCATTTGTCGTTCCGGCCAAAGCCCACCAAAGATTGCTGATTTCCTTATGCTGCTCATAGTCCTGCAACTGGTAGCCGGGGCCACGTCTGCGAGTGCTGTTTTGGAAATCCTTTGCTGTGTAGTTGATTGTTCCGACTGGCGTTTCGGTCGGATTGCCATCCGAATCATACGCCCACTCTGATGACGTTGAAGATGTGCCGTTGCCTTTCTTGGAACGAACTGCACCCGAAAGACTGCGAGGCATCTTCAGTCCGTCAATTGTTATCGGATATGTACCGACAAGGCTGTCGTTTTCGCCTACGGTGTGTTCCGTCCATTCGGGTTCGATCGCTTCAATATGTGCGCTGTCAACTGCCAGGCACATTATGTCACCGATATCGCGGTATGAAGTAAAGTACATCCACTTCGCTCCGCTCGGCACATCGCAGAAGATATAGTTGCCGATCGAGAAATCAAAGTAGGTATGGCTTACCTGCATGATGAATGAACCTACAATCCGTCCGTCTGCGTCAGTGAACACAGCACCGAGGCGTGCGTGGTTCAGTCCGGGCCAGCGTACCTGCTTCATACCCTCAACGTCCATGCGATAGGCATTGGTGTTGGAAGCAGTGGCGATAATGCTGTCATCTATCATTTCACCTGCTTGTGCTTCATCTGCATATACGCCTGTGTTCTCTGCATAGAGCAGTTCCGATAACATTGCTTTCAAGCTCTTGTTTACTGTTGATAGCGGTTCGCCATCAGTGGTAGAATACAAGATGTATTTCTTTTGGTTCTTGTAGTCGTTCACACCCTTATACCAGTGGTGTGGGAGATGGTGGAAGATGTCAAAACCCTCTCCGGCTTGGTCGGCGTTGTCGAAACTCTCACCCGAATTGAGATATCCGAAATCCGTGTCGCTCAACTGAACGCCTTCCATTTGGTTGAGTTTGGGGTTGAATGTACACTTATAGGCGTGCGTACCCTGCTTGATTTTTAGGGTGTGACCGCTTGGAACAAACGCTTTGTTATACTCCGCGCCTGTCTCGTTTTCTGGGTTGCTGTATCTCTCGCAGAAATCTCCGCTGATGATGTCATCAATCTTCAGCATGGAGAACTGGGAGTTGATGAGCGTGAGTTCGGGGAAATAGCGGTCAAGGGTAGTAAGACCTGCATTGCCGTCCACATCTTCATCTTCTATCAGTTCCGACAGTATCCAGCGGCCTGTGATACCCGAACACTGACCGCTCTCTTCGCATGCCTTGCCGGTTGCGTCAAGACCTATGGCTCCGGTCCTGCGCAACTGACGCAGTACCGACACGCTTGCCGTCATGTTGATGTCGGGAATACGCACCTCGCGGATTGCTCCTGCCTGCGCTATGTTCATTACAAGACCCTCTACGTCCACGAAGTCGCACCCCTCCACCCATAGGCGGTTGATGCCATTGACGCTTTCAAGAGTTAGACCGCCGGGATATGTGAGCCTCGGCAGGTTCACAAGCTCCAGTTTCGTGACGCTTGCAGGAAGTGTCAGCGTTTCAATAGGCGCGGTCTGCGCGAGGTCGCAGTTTGTCAGAGGCGTGTTGTTGGCTATGATTGCCTCGATACGCGGACAGCCTTTTGCGTCCACGCTCGTTGCCGTTGTGTTGCTCACGTCAAGTCGGCGCAGGAACGGCATATCTCCGAGCGTCAAGTTGCCAAGTGAATTGAAACCGTTGAGCGCAGTATTCGCGGTGTGCTTCTCTCCACCCAATATGATTTCTTCGGCAAGCTGCATCTTGCTCAAATCATCAAAATGGAATGCAAGCGACATTTCCGAAAGGTCAATCATGCTCATGCGCCCGGTCTGATAGATGTAGAGCAACGCGCCTGCGTCATGAGCAAAAAGCGTGAACGCGTGGGTCTGTCCTGCTTCCAAAAAGACGGATTCCGACAACTGACCGCTTGCGTCATTACCGATTCCGAAATATCCCGGAGCTGCTGCGGTGATGTAGATTTTAGAATCGGCTTTGATGGCAGACACACGTCCGCTCAATGGATTGGTAAAGAAGTCGCCTGTCTGATAATAGCCGTCACGGATTGCCCATCGTTGCTCTATGAAGCGAGGTAAGGAGGTCAATCCCAGGCCGTGCAGTGCATAGAAATACGGCTGATTGGCTATCCCGGTATTATCTATGTACTTACGCTCCCCGTCATAGGAAGAGATGACTTTCGGCCAGAACATCAGTCGCTTCTCCACAAAGAAATATAACGCGCCGTCAGGCGAGAACGGAACGATTGTCTTGCCGTCAATCTGCGCAGTCTGATTTCGCATTCGGTTTACAACACTCTTCAGTGATATGGTGGTCGTGCCGAGGTCGTTGCTGTTCCAGCACTCCTGCTGACGGTCCATGTTGTTGAAGAGTACCGAGCCGTAACCCATGTAGGGATTGGTATAACCGGTAGCTTCATCAGTCATCTTGTTGGGGTCTACCTCCGCGTCTATGTCTCGGCCGCCGTCATTGTCTGCGCCGTTGCAGGTGTCACAGTCATATACCTTGTTAAGATACATTCGGGTTGGCTCCATATTTCGGTAGCCGGAGTAAACGCCGTTCTCTACCGAACAGCCGTCCTCCAAGAAGAACATAGGCTGCATATTCTTGGCTCGTTGGTCAACAGCCGCGAGATAGTCAGTAAAGGCGGTGTATGCCATTGCGCTCTCAAGCGACATATAGCGGTAGGCGTTCTCTCTCCATATCTTCTTCCACCCGTTGACTTTGGAGTAGTCGCAGGAGTTGAAGAAACGAAGCATATTGAAGAGGTCGTAGGGTACTTTCTTGCCGAGTGCCAAATCCTCTTGGAGTTGGTCATCGTCAATCATGCACTCAAAGTAGTACGTCCATGCAGGATATTCCGTAGCCGCAAGTCCGAGTTTGCGAACCCATGATGAAATCTGTGTTGACGGCTTCATCATGTCTTCAATAGTCGCTACACCCTGCCACCAGTCCATACCTGCATATTGCAGTAGTTCGTAACCACTCACCGGGTTAAGCACATCGCCGGTCACAACCCACATGCCGTCAACCTGCTTCATTGAGCCAGTCGAACGTGTCCATGCGCCGTTCTTGTAGCGGTAGATAGCATAGTCGCGTCCGCAATACTGTGATATGAGATACACATTCTTTTGGGCGGCCTCTGTATTTGTTTCGGGGTCTGCCTTGAAACGAGCCTCGGTTTGCGCGAGGGTTTCATCGGGTGTGCCGAAGTATTCCACAAAGTCTCCGTAGTTGAGACAGCCTTTGTTATAGCCGGGTGTATCCTTGAAGCCGAGGGCGGTCTGCTCTCCCTTGTCCTCTTTCCAGTTGCCCTTGGCATGAAACCATGCGTCCTGCAAGGTGTCGGTCGTGGCGCGGAAGCAGGCTATCGGGTGGTTCTTTGTGGAATGGTCCATCTGACGACCCGTGATAACGTCTCCGTTGGAAAGAATCTGACGCCCGTCAAAGGCTCTTTGCGCCGGGGTCATGTATGACGAGCCGAGAGAGCGGAATGTGGCGTTCATCATATCGCACACGCCGCAGTCGTTGGCATTGGAACTGTCGGAATAATCGACTTTGACAGTAACCACGTCAATAAAGTTACCAGTCTCAGCGCAAAACACCTTTCGGTCAGCAGCAGCCTTGATTGCGTTGAGTCCAAGTTCGGTGCTGTCATCGGGATTGAGCAGGGTGACGGTCGCTTTAAGTCCTGTGGTCTTGTTCTTCTTGTTGAAGTTGAAGCGGTCGTTCTTAATGGGTCGCTGTGCCGAAGTCGTTCCCTGCCTGCGCCAAAGCACATTCACAGCCTTGAAGTTTACTTCCGGATGCTGTGGGTTGAAGTAGTACAGCGTGCAGGCAAACTGGTCGCTTGTTGATGTACCGCCGTTCAGAGCATAGTCGAAATTATTGAATGTGGTCTGGTCGGCGACAATCACATAGTAAGGTATACCTTTGGCCGCCATAAGGCTCATGGACGGCTTGCCTGTCGTATCCAGTACATTCTCTTTGTCATACTCCGCAATCATGGCGCGGACATCGCTCAACTTGCAAAGGTAGTTGCGGAATGCCTGCAACCATTCCATATAGGAGTTGTAGGCCATGATGTAGTTGAGGTTGAAATCGCCGTTCTCGGAGTTGAACGTGATTGTCCTGTTCTGACGCAGTGCGCTCGTTCCCGGCTGATAGCCGATAGAAGCACACTCCTCGCCATTCACATAGAGTTTGACAAATGAGTAATTTGTTCCGCTCGATGCTTCTGAGGCTTTGTAGGTGACATACTTGCTGCCCGGCTCTACAACAATGGCAACTGTTACTTTCTCTCCGCACTTGAACCCTACGCGCTGACGCTTCGGAGTTCCGTTGAGGACCGTAAGCACTACCTCGTTGCCTCGGATATAGAAGCCGACACCTGCGGCTGGGTCGTAGCACTCGCAGAGCATGGCATCCTTGTCCTTGATGCTCTTGGTTGAGAAAGCCAACTGGATTGCGGCTCCGCTCGTTTCAAGGGCTGATGATGAGAACGGTGCATAAGGTATCTCCGCTTTTACATTCTCGGCGATACGCAGAACATTCTCTCCCAGTACCGACACAAAGCCGTTGGAGTTCCAGTTGCTGCCGCTTACGTTCATGGAGTAGCCGTTGTCCTCAATGGTGTGGTCGGTCTCGCTGTTGTTTCGGGTGGAGAAGTCAAAGGCGAACAATGCACCCTCTTTGACCTCAGCGTCTATTGCTGAACCCTCAACGGTCAGTGTGACGGTCAAGGACTTTGATGTTCCGCTCTGTGCGTACACGTCAAAACTCTTGCTTCCGTCCGAGGCATAACCTTGAATCTGCTTCGTTACATTGAGCGTCTGACTGGTTTCGCAGTTGGCGGTAGTGGCTATATGTCCGTCAATCATTACCTCAATGGCTGTGCGTGTTTTGCCCGGAGTGTAAGCTGCGACATCAAGCGCGATGGAATCATACAAGCGCACTTTACCCTCGTTGCGGTCATCGTATCGCATGACTACAATCGGCGTGCTGTTGTTTGCGTCAACGCACATCACGGCTGTGTAGATTGTATTGCCTGTCACACCCGAAGCAATGTCTTTGCCTTGAATGCGCAGGGGGTATGCGCCGTGCGTCAGTTGTTCGGAATTGCCGAACACGTTGTTGGGGTTGATGCTTATGTTGTGACTGTACTGGTCGGTAACGGTCGCTGTGCCGAGGGTACGCCATTCCCCATTGTAGAACATTTCAGTGGTTACGAGAATGCCCTGTTTGGTGCTGACGTTGTTTTCAAACTTATACATCGGCAGGCTCTTCTCGCGTCCTCCTGCTTCAAGAGCGGTGGCGGCTGAGTAGTTAAGTGCCTGCACACAGGTACACGTCACGTCAACGGCGGTAACGCTGATTACACGAGTGCGCTCGTTGCCGTCCGCGTCAGTGGCTTTGATTTTGTAGTCCTTGCTCGATGCCCCGGTTATGAACTCGGTAAAGTCAAATTCAAATTTGAGGTCATTGGCTGATGTTGAGGACGGCTGATTGACAACCTCACTCCACAACTCTATATTGGTGGTCGGGTCGATGATACTCAGTGAGCGGATTGTTCCCAGTACCTCATCTTCGCCGTCATAACTTACGCTCTTGATGGCGGCCGACAAAACGATTTTACCACCATACGCGCCCCATACGGCAGAGTCGCAGTAGATGGTGAGTGTGCTTCCGCTCTGACCGCCACCGCCGTTGCTCTTGGGTATCTTCACGGAATCGCCGAGAGGTTCGCCTGCTTTGGTTACGGCTTGTATGATATAATCCGATGGGGCGGGTTCTATCTGCAAGCCTCCGAATGAGCGTTGTTCCATATCGTACGCGCCGCCGGTTGACAATGCTTTAGTGCCGTTTACCTCTGGCTCGTTGCCGAGTTCAAAAGTAGAGCCACCGCCACCGCCGAAGTCTGGCCATAGGTCATCGCCGTTTGTCGCGGATATATCCTGCACCTGCCCACGGAACTGCTTTGTCTCCCATGCATGGGGCGTTTTGGAAGAATCCCTGCGGTAGGTTATGACAAGTCCGGATTTGAGATAGTTTACCCCGGTGGTGTCGCGCAGGTCAATGAGTGCCTGTATGGCAAGCGACATGGTGTAGTCTTTATCTTCGCACACCTCATTGACATTCACGATGGCTTCTGCGCCTGCGCTCATGCCTGCGAGATCGAGCCAGTTTTCACTGCTCAAAACATCTTCCTTTTCAAGTGTCGCGCCGACATACTGGTATATCTTCCACGCACCGTGAGCAACGGCAAAGGTAATCTGCAAGCCGAAACCTGCCTTTCCCTGCTCATAGACTATCGCTGGAGCATAATACTTGGTGTCGGTCGGGTCGTTCAATTGATAGAACAACTTGTCGGGGTCGCTTGTGGGTATTTCCGATGTGAGGTTGAACGTATTGCCGACTGAAGCCCCTCCGACCATTGTCAGTTTATCGTTGATAATGCGGTATAGTCCGTCTGCCATACGATATAGACAGCCGGAATTATACGTCATGTCAGAGTTATATTCTTCTTCAGGGAGGTCATAAAAATTGGTGTTGCCAAAACTGCGGAAATACCAACCGCCCTCTTCATTCGGACAAAGCCATACACCACTTTTAGGTGTAGTGCCGGTTCCATCCCATTGACCGTCACAAAGCAGAATCCCTAAGTTGCGCAATCGGTTGGCTGTGTCGTACAGTCGGTTATCGGTGTTTTTTAGATTTTCCTGCAACTGCGCTCCTTCATCGCCGGGGAACGCCGTGTTTGCTGTACGACCCAGTGCAAGGTCATTACCAATGATGACAAGTTGTGTGCCACTCCAACGATAGGTTTTATTATCCGAGGTAGAAATATACACCTTGCCACCTTCGGGGATTCTACCTTTTGCGTCAACTTCACCAAAGGAGCCACCGTCAAGCCAGTTGTTGTAGTAGGTGAATTTTGATGTGATGAGTGAGGCTGTTCCGTCCGTAAGTTCCCAGTAATCCACAACGTTCAATAGAGGCAACGCCTCAACGCTCTCTGCGGTGGCGGTGGCAGGAGTGTTGAGTGTCTTTATCGGGCGCAATATCTGCTCTCCCCATTGTGTACGCTGTTCATCGGGTATGGCCAAATGCGACACTGCAAGAATAAATCGGTTGCGGTCGCTGTCATAAACCACCATACAACCGGCATCAGTTGATTTTTTGTTCGCTGATTGTGCAAGCGGTGTTATGTCGGAGACTATGGCATTGAACTCTACGACATCATCAACGAAGCCGGGAAGCTGCGCTGACGGAACTTTGCCGTTTGCGTCAAGAGAGGCCAGGCCGTTAGCCTTGCCCTTGCTGTTGTTGATGCTCTGAATGCTTGTCTCAGCATTGGTCACGCGAGTTTTCAGGCCGGACACATCGGTCGTGAGCGTATTGACCGAACTGCCGATAGTGTCTATCTGAGTGCGGATTTGGTCAATGCTCTGCTTGTTGGCTGAAACATCGGTAGCCAGTGCTTTCAATTCAGCGTCAAGTGCCGCAACGGCTTCATTGTATTGTTGGCTGTCAATGGTCGGGTTGCCTGCGCTTTCCCCGGTTGCCACCCACGCACCGCCGTCAGCGATGTACAAGGGGGCCGGGAGAGTGTTGCCGATTAATGCCCACCAACCATCATGCGGTAGCGGATATGCCTCACGGAGTTTTGTCACGTCAAGGAAGATTCCCTTGTTGGGGCCTTTGATGTTTCGTGCATCAAGCCAACCCTCAATTTTGAGATTCTTCTTAACGGTCGCATTTCCCTGTATGGTCGCATTTCCGCCTGCGGTGACGTGTCTGCCAATCGCAACGTCACCCTCAATTTCGGTTGTCTTTATCTGACTCATACTAAAAGTTGTTTGCTAAGGTCTGACATCATTGAGGATAGGTCGCCTTGACCGATAGTGGCAAGCACAAGCGAGGCGGCTTGATAGACCACGGACATATAGCAACGCTCCGGGATTTCAATACCGCCATCACAATCCACCCTCGGCAGGGGGATATAGACGGCTTGCTCTACTGTTGCGGTCGCGTCCTTGCAGGAGAATAGCTCCAGCGCACGACCCTCGGCACGGCTGACAATTGCCACTACTGGTTTCTGCGGATTGCCTCGCAGTCCTTTGTAGCGTGAGAATTGCAGTTGATACTGAGGGTCGGCGGCTGTGATTGGCTCATACACAGGTCGCTCCCAATCGCTCATTTTGAAGATTAAGAGGCGCATGAAATCTTCGGGCAGGAGTGTCCAACCCGAACCTTTGCTACGCCAAAAGATTGCATCGCCGAATGGCTGACCGCCGTCAAGCAGGTGCGTGGGTGCTTCGGTCACCACACGGCGCACAGCCTCGACAATCTTGGAGCGGACAATGTCGTTCAACGATAGGGTGTCAATATCCTCATCGGCTATCAGTTGTTCGCTCGTTTTGTTCTCATCTATGGCGATACGCACGTCACGCGCTATATGCAGGATTTTGTACACCATATCGCCGGACGTTTATACGAAGATGATGTCAACGCCGCGTGCCTTGCCTGCGGCTACTATATCCTCGCGGTTGCGGAGTTTGGAACGTACAAATCCGAAAGTCTGCTCAAGGTAGTCCTTTGCGTCATCGTTGCAGGAGAACTCTACCTGCGTTGTCACAGGAACAGTCTCGGCGTTGTCCTCTGCCTCGGCGTTGTCCTCAGCCTCGGCTTCATTGTCGGCCTGCGTGTCGGGGGCGTTCTCGTCCTCCTTGACTGGAGCGTCCACGCTCTCGGTAGAGATAGGAGCAGGGGCCGGAATGGGAAGCGCAACTTTTGGAACGTTGCACTCGATTTCTACAACACCATTAAGTTTTACACGTCTAACGACTTTTATTTTGCCGTTATGAAATTCAGGACTATTCTCAATAGCAAACTGAATAACGGGGTTCTCAGTAGTGAATGTGGCAGGTGTTACACCTTGTGTTGTTATGCTGCCTCCTGTGAATGCAACTTTAACAGTGGCTTTACCCATACGCAGACGTGCGTGCCACTCTATGAGATTGTAAACGCCGTAGGTTGTTTTAGTCTTTTTCGTATTCATAATTGAGAGTTATTAGAAAGAGGGAAGTGGATGTGCGGGCTGCACTCCGCTTCCCTCCGTTTTAGGAATTTCGGTTGTGTAGTATTTTAGTTAGCTAAAATTTCACCCGTGTACTCTTTCCACGACTTTGAAGTGCTGTCATATTGCCACATTGTGCCACTGACAGCCTTGGCATTAATTCCGGGACAATCGCTGACGAGTACATAGACCTTACCCTCAATCGGGCTTTCAGGAGCCTCCTCACTGCCCCAAAGGGCGTAAGTCGTTGCGCCTTCTGCCGAGCACTCGCCCTCGCCGTCAATCCAGATATGGCAAGAGCCTTTGAGAGCAAGAGCATCCCATACGATTGTATGCTCACGGCTTGCCTCATGTCCGTCCACTCGTTCACTGTCTTTGTGCTCAGAAGAGTAAACGTAATGAACAAGGCGATCATAAGCGATGACAGCTGCGCTATTACTCCAGCCGAGGTAGTCAAGAGTCGGCTCGCGTTTGAACTCGAACTCGCCGAATACGGTATGAATGGCTGTTACCTGCCAACCGAGTTTGTTAGTCTTTACCGAAATCTGTACTTCGGGGTGTTTTGAAAAGTCGATGCACTGAACGCTCTCAAGGAAGTTTTTACCACAGAGCATCACCACAGACTTTGGCACATCTTCTCCGGTAAAAATCATCTTGGCAACGCTGATGAACTCCTCAAACGTCCACTTGCCTTTGTGGTCAAGGTGACGTTTAATCTGCCAGCGGACCCCCTCGGTTGTATAGACTGTCTGCTGGCCAAGCTCGGTATCAACCGTGAACTTGCTTGCGCGACTGGCCCATAGGGTGCGGTTACCCTTTGTTTTGAAGTTGCGAATCTGAGCCTCTGCGATGAGAGCCTTACTGAACGGAATACGTTTGGCAACACTCTCAAAGTAGTCCGATGTGATGCTGTTCATTCCACGCTTCTGAGCATAAATAAGCGATGGAGAAGGCACAACGAAATCGGGAAGAACTTCTTTCTGAGTCTCGAACATAGCATTAGCGAGAATAACAAGCGTTGTACCTGCCGGAATTTCGGGAACAAGACAAGAATCATCGGTTGCTTCGTTCTTGGGACCGTTGACGGCGATAGCGATAGGATTACCTGAAACCTTGTCGCGGTCGGTTATGAAAAGCATGAGGTCTTTGCCCGGAGTCTTGGTTTTGCCGTCCGAAGCATAACCGTCAACTCCTTTGACGAGAATTGTGCCATAAGGCTGAAGTAACTTCTTGTCTGCATTGTCAAGAGGGAGAACAGCAACATTTCCTGTTCCATCACCAACGGTTGCGTTGGTAACTACGCTCGGACGCGCTTGGTCAATTGCGAAATGTTGAATTTCGGGTGAATTGACCGGAACTTTCTTAGCATTGAGCATAAGCTGCATGAGAGGCGTATCATCGCTTTCAAACTTGAAAAGTTCTTTGTCAATGTCAACTTCTATAAAATTGCCTGCTCCGACACCGCCAGTAGCGGTCGCGGCCGCGCTGACGGTCGTTGCCTCGCCTGCAACCTGCGTAGGTAAGCCGGCGTGACCGGGGGAAGTGGTGGCAGGCGTTCCGCCTGCCACCACAGCATTCTGAGTGCTGATTTCTTCTGCCATGTCTTTTGAAATTAAATGATTATTTATTTGATGTGGATATTATGTTACCTGCTTTTAGCCCGCCAGTAGCATTGGATACTGCACTGACAGTTGTCACCATACCCATGCACTGGCTTTCAAGTCCGACACTACCTTTTGATGGTTTTTCGGGCTTAGTTTTCACTACTCGTACTCGTTGATGCATTTTACTGAGCCTCTGCTGCGAGGTCGAATATTGATTGATTCTTTTGAGGTGAACTTGAATGCCCTTGTCCGTTCTTGCCTCCGAGGGGTGCTGTGCCATCGCCTTTATTGCTCTTTCGCAGTTTCTCGGTTATCTTGGCGTTGCGTCCTGCCACTTCGCCCTCTTCCCCGGCGGCCGCCACATCTGCGTCATAGTTGAGTGCCTTGCAGGCCATGTTGAGAGTTTCGGTACTGAATTTGCCCATAACACCGTCACGGACTACGCCGAGCAGAAAATCTACAACTTGGTCAATCTGCTCATCGCTCATGCCTCGCTCGGCCTGGAACTGACGGAGAGTATCAAGCGTATTGTCCATGTTCTTCTCATACTCTTCATCAAGTTTCTTAGAGTTGGCTATGCGCTCAACATACTCCTTGTTTGCTTCGGCTATCCTATCCTGCATTTCGGGGTCGTCAAGAACGTCCTTGATTTCTACGCCGAAGTTGCGGACAAGACCGAGGACGGGGTCGTTGCCGTTGTGCATATCGGTTAGGAACTGCGCACTGCGAGGGTCGGCCGCAAACATATCTGACAGCGATTTCTCCCTGCCTCTTAATTCCTCCAGTTCTGCCTCGTAAGTATCGTAATCATCGGAAATCTGTCCATAGATTTCCTCATCGTCCTCGAATTTCTTGTCGGGGTATTTACTACGCAGGCGGTCAAGATGTTGGTCGCGTCTGCTCTTAGCTTCGTTATTATCAGCCATTACTTTGAAAATCTTATGGTTGTGTCAATCTTATGCGCAAAAGTAAGGTTATAAATTCGTGGGCGACTTTTAAGTTTTGTGACGTGAATTGGGTAACTTTGCAAGTACCTTTCAATCAATATCGCAATGGAATAGATGGCAAAACATTTCGGCTCAATAATGGATTTTACACGAGAGCGCAACGATGACCTTATGCGTGCGTATCGTGAGCAGCTTGCATTGGCTAACTACATTATCATGCCCGAAATTTTTGAAAAAGTGGCTGAATCTCCGGCCAAACGCTTTTGGGTTTCCGAAGAACGTGCCGCCGTTGAGGTATCGCGTATGTTGGTTGGAAAGCCATTCTCACGTATGCGCCCGAATAAACGTGAGATGTTTGAAGAGATATTTCGCAGATATATTGCTCTACGCGACTTACACCCGGATAAATCACTTTTTGTTTTGGTGTCTGATATTGTTCGTCAGCCTGCACCGAAATTTTATCTCACACCTCGTACTGTTGGAGAATTTATATATCGTATTAAGAATGGTTGGTATGACAAGCAGTTTGACCGATATAGAAAAGATATTGACGGAGAACGACCGCAGGAATGAGGTGATGTATGCGCCGTTCAACCCGATAACTGGGGAAGGGTCTATTGGAGAGAGGGTGCAGGTATATATCTCCGATTTCGCTATACCTGTTCAGTGGTTGCCTGCCGAGATGATGGCAATCCCTTTTGTCGGCAAACTTATCAAGGCCGGATCTATTGATAAATTCCTTTCCGATGTCATGCACGTTGAGCCTAACGACATCGACCATGACAAGGTTGCAGAAAAATTTATCCGCTTACGCTATCGTCATGACTTTCCGTTTTGGGCAGCTACACTTGTGTGGATACACAACAAGGACGCAGGCGCGGACGTGCTTTTTCGCCTGCGCTATCCTCAACGCATACTGGTATCACGCTTTGAAGAGAAGCGAAAGGCGGGTCTGCCGATACGTCTTATCCTGCTGAAAGCACGTCAGTGGGGCGGCTCCACTACGACCCAGTTGTATATGGCTTGGTTGCAGTTCTTTCACAAACGTGGTCTCAATTCACTTATCATCGCCCATCAAGGCACGGCTTCCGATGAAATCAAGGATATGTTCGACACGATGATTAAGGAATATCCTATTGAATTGCTCTATGACATGGGAGAAACCTACAATGAGAATGAGCCTAAAATGGTCGGGGTCGGTAAATCCGGCTCCACATCGCGCGTGCCTCAGCGCAACTGCAAGATTAAAATTGGTACAGCAGAGCGTCCTGATGGTTGTCGTGGCGGTGCGTACTCTCTTGTACACCTCTCCGAAGTCGGTATATGGAAAAAGACTGACGGCAAGTCGCCCGAAGATATTGTGCGTTCTGCATGTTCGGGTATTCTCCTGCGTCCGCTTACCATGATTGTAATGGAATCAACGGCAAACGGAACCGGTAATTTCTTCCACACTGAATATTCTGCGGCCGCTGACCCCGATATACCCTCGCAGTTTGAAGCGTTGTTTATTTCATGGTTTCAGATTGAGCAGTATTCTCTGCCTTTTGACAGCGGCGAGGCTCTGCGTGACTTTGCCCGGTGGCTCTACGAAAATCGGGAGAACGACAATGTACTATCCACACGCGAGGAATGCGGTAAGTATCTTTGGTGGCTGTGGGAGAAAGGCGCGTCACTGGAAGCAATCAACTGGTACATCAAGGAGCGTAGCGGTAAGAACGACCACGGCGTTATGGCTTCCGAGTTTCCCTCTGATGATGTTGAGGCGTTTGTTCATTCCGGCACAATGGTGTTTGACAAATACCACGTTGAAGAATTTGACAAGGCGTGCCGTCCGCCTCGTTTTATCGGTGATGTGTATGCCGATGGAGACGAGGGAGAATCGGCTCTTGAAAATCTGCGTTTCCATGAGGACAGGCAAGGGCAGTTGTGGATATGGGCGAAACCCGAAGAAGATGATGATGTTGAGATTACTGACCGCTATCTGACTGTCGTTGACGTGGGCGGTCGCTCGTCTAAAGCCGACTGGTCGGTTATCCTTGTTATTGACCGCTTGAATATGATTGAGGGTGGTCGCCCGGCTGTGGTCGCTCAATGGTATGGGCATTGCGATATTGACCGCCTCGCGTGGAAAGCTGCACAGGTGGCGGCTTATTATAACAACTCCTTGCTGGTTATAGAGAGCAACACTCTTGAGACACATGACCGCGAAAGGCAAGTAGAGGGTGGCGACCAGTCGCAATATATCCTCAATCAGATTTCAACCATATATCCAAACCTCTACGCACGCCGTCAGTCTGAGGACGAGATAAGGCAGGGAATTCCGCGTAAATACGGCTTCCACACCAACATCGCCACAAAGCCGATGATTATATCAACGCTTGTCAAGGTCATACGAGAACATCTGTACACAGAGCGCGATAAGCGTTGTCTCGCTGAGTATCTTGCATATGAACGCAAGCCCAATGGGGCGTATGGTGCGATTGTTGGCAAGCACGATGACTTGCTGATGACACGCGCTATCGGTATGCACATCTGCTTCTATGAGATGGAGATTCCACGGATTATCCCCAAAAAGCTGGAACAGGCGAGAAAAAGAAAAGGCCCCGTTTCCGAGGCCGTTTTCTGATTGTATAGTTATGCTGCCATCAACATCTGATGTGCCTTTTGGGCTGCCTGCATATTTGCTCCCTGCTGGACCTGTTGTGCAAGTTCGGGCGATAGACCGTCCGGCATCTGGCCTTTCTCCAGTTGTTCACGCTGGCTCTTGATACTTTGCAGGAGTTTATCGGCAAATGGGAAGTCGCCGTGTTCAAGCAATTGCTCCACTGAGATTGCCTGCACCTCAAACAGTTTCATCAGAATATCGTTCGCAATCGCGCGATACGCCGGGGTTGACGTGCTTTCAACGATTGACAGGTCAAACTCAACGTCACGGATTTTGCGTGGGTCGTACTCAACGATTGCCGAGTTCTTGCCTGCGATGTTAAATACTCGCGGTGTATCATAAAACTGCTGTATGTTTTTGACATCCTTTGTCGCACCGTCTTTGATAAAAGAAGAGAATGTATCAAGCAGGTCAAGCAACGAGGTCGTTGCGTTCTGCGCCTGCTGATTGTAGAGACTGGCTGACATACCCGAATAGCCGGGTTTGCCCTGCAATGCGCCGTTCACGCCCGATATGTCCTCAAAGAACTTAAGCTGCATATTCAGCAACTCGGTAATGCCTATCTGCGTGCAGTTGTTGGCAACCTGCTGCGGTAATGCCGTGCCTGTCTTTGGTTGCTTTATCATTATCACGCCGTTGAAGCGCGCCCACTCGTCTGCTATATCTTCAATTGACATTCCTTTTGGCAGACATTCTTCCGGGAAGAGTAGCACACCCTTTGCGCTTGCACGCATAATCCAGTCGTACATCGTGATGAGGCGATTGGTATATCGCTGTTGGTCGATCACATTGCTTACAAATGAATGTATCTCGCCGTCAATAAATGGATATGCCTTGAACACATAAGGATGGCTCTTGTGTTCGTAAGGTGTTTCTCCCTCGTCAAGTATGTCGCCAAAAGGTGTCAGATAGTAATAATACCAGTATGAATCAATAAACCACTCACATTGAATTAACGGAATTTCGCCCGGCTCCATGCCCAGTTCCGCACCTTCTCGCAGGCGTTCCCTGTTGACACTGCCGACAAATTCCTCATAATCCGCGATGTCAATCTTAAACACATCGCCATTGTTGACATCGTGGCAACGGTAACGTGGCTTGCTCTCTTTGCGCCATACCTCTATCACGCGACAGCGTGTGAGGTCACGAGGTACAAGGAAGTCGAAATATCCCTGCAACGGATAACCGAAATAGTCATAGGTAGCACCTACCACAGCCTTATCTCGTGCATGGGCGTATATCTCGGAAAGTCTTGAATAGTCGGCCTCGTTATGGGCGAAGCGTCCGCACAACTCCTCAAACGATATATCGTGAACTTCACCGAGACAGGACACATCCCACCCTCGGAAGTCTCGCATATTATTATCAATAAAGAAATTGTTTGGCTGAACGTAGTCCGTCCAACAATCCAGTTTGTCATTGCGCCAGCCATACCATTTTCGCTGTACCACAAAACCGGAGATAAGAAACTCTTCCATGCACCGGGCATTTATCTCAGTCATGCGGTTGAGCTGCATATTGCATTGCAGGACGGTCGACATTGTTTCTCCGTATTTCTGCTCATCGCGGTCTCGCGCCGTGCAGGTCGGCTCTTTGGCTTGACTGCGGTACACGCCGAGTACCGCCTGCACCATTCGGCGGATAAGGTTGTTTTTTAACGCGACATTACCCTGCGACTTGATGTAGTCCTCTTCCTTGACCATCTTACCGTCAACGCAGATATAGTCATCCCACTGTCTGCCGTATGTATAGTTCTTGTTGCGCTCTCGGTCTTGACGGAATGTCTCCATTGCCTGCCAATATTGTTGCGCTTCCCATAGAACATCAAAGGCTCGGTTGCGCCCCGTACTCTTGGCGCGTGCCACGCTGTCCAGTTCACTCTTGGGCATTACGCGGCTTGCTTTATGTAATTTCTTCTTTGCCATTGTGATTGGTATATAGTGGACGGTGCAAAGTCATCGACCGCAGGTCGCTTTGCCACCTTGATTTTTGACCATGCGCAAAGATAACTCCATGCATCGTCCACTATCGTTTAACTATTGTTGCGTGTTTATCAACTCTCTTACCATGTCGCTCTTCAATCTGATGATGGCCTGTGCGCAAGAGTCACGTTGAGCAGGAGTAGTGGCATTGAGCCATTCCTTTGTCAGCGCATCAACATCACGCTTATAGCCTTTGATGATTTCGTAGCGGTCATATTCAGGTGTTATCTCCAGTTCATTGAGCAATTCATCGTACCGGTCCTCATCGCGGCTCTTGACCTTTCTGATTTCCTTGACGCGGTCTTTGGTCGCCTCAAACTCTTCAAGCCATTGAGCCATGTTCTGACTTGCCTGCTTGTCAGTCTCACGCGTCAACCGTTCTTTTGCAAGAGTGTTGCTTCGGTCGCGGTACTTATCCATGAGTTTCTCACGCTGTTCGTTGCCGTATGCCCACCCGGTGAGGGGCGCACCGCGTCTTACTTTGTATCGGGCATAACGCTCGGCAATCTCTGACGGGGTCATTTGGCTTGCCTCTTCCCCGGAAGCGTCCAACTCATCAAAATAGATTTTGTCAAGTTGGCTCTGCGGACAGTTGAGAACTCTTGCCATGAGCAAGGCGCACTCGCGTGAAGTCTCTGCATCGTCTCCGCAGTAGTCCATGACGGCGACGACGGCATCAGTCAATGACTGGGGATTGACACCGACAGTTGACTGCACAAGAAGATTGATTACATCGTTCATGGCTGACACTTGGTCTTTATCCATCTTCTTTAAGATAGAAAGGACATCGCTTGCCAACGGCATATCTTTCGTGAGATACTGGGGATTGCCTTCTCCGCTCACCCACATATTGCCTGCGGCACTTATGACATCGCCACCGGTCAGACCTTCGATGCTGCCGAACATAGAGTGATTCCACACGTCCTGCCACATCTTGTCTTTTTCTTCATCATCTTCACCAAGAATGAGATACGGTAGATATGCGCCCAAGTTCCATGCGAGTTGCAGGACATAGCCGAACACACCGACACGAACCAAATCGCGGATAATGCCACGGCGGTATTCCTGCTTGGCGTTGCGGTCTGCCTTGTCGGGGTCAATGCCGTCACGTCTCATCTGCTTCGCCATGAACTCTTCCGAAAGACCCTTGTATCCGGGTGTAAATCGGTGACCGAGATTGCGGATTGAGTCATATAGTTGGCGGGTGTATGACATAGAGGAGTTGCGGAACACGGTAAACAACACACTCAGCCATGAGCGGTCAACCTGCATGGTGGAGAGGAATGCGCCCTCGCTTGACTGCTGGGTCTGATTGAAGAGGATTGTTGCGTCCTGCTTCGCTCTTGCCTCTGCGACATCGTGGGCATATCCCTGACGCTTGTACTTGGCGAGTTTGGTCTGATACATGGAGTGTGAGCCGATAGCGACTGTCAGTGCGTCAACAAAGGCATTGGGCGACATACCGACACGTGAAGCTATTTCAACAATACGGCTACGCCACATCTTCCAGTCCATATCTGATTTAAGAAGTCGGGGGTCGCCTGCCATGCGGCTGCTCCAACGCTTCTCAAACAGCGGCAGGTTCTTCATCGACCATCTCCACGCGCCTATCGGGTTGGCGATGTTGGCGGCCAGATACATGGGGTTGCTGTCCGAGATATAAGCAGGCATTGAAAGGAACTGCTTTAATGCCGTGAACACTCGGAAACTTACCTTGGCGGCTGTTACGCCTTTGGCGATATTGACAGCCGATTTGTCAAGAGCTGCAATCGGTGGGCGGTATGCCCCTGCGGCCATACGGCAAACATTGCGGACGTTATTCCACAGCGTCTTGCCACCGCCATACACACTGCTCATATTCATCACTTGGTTGCGGAATCGCTTGTATGAAAGCAGGGTGTTGAGGTCGCGGTTAAACTCTGCGAATGCAGCCCACCTTTCCATCTGCTGAAGGTGGTCAAGGATTACCGAGAAAGCATTGGCACCGGTCACGTCAAGTGCGAGATTGTTGCGCCTGCGCTTGATGATACTGCCGGTTGATGTTGCAGGCAGGGCGGTATCGGTGGTGTCATCTGCCACGTCCACATTCTCCAGTCTTGCATTGGCGAGTATCTTCAAGGGGAAGTAGTTCTCGATAGCGGCCATAGACGCGCCGAACATACGCTTATGAACCTCGTTGTACTCGTTGCGCTTGTCAACAAGAAACTCTTCCTGCATCCAGTCCGCAAGTTGAATGAATTTCGGGTCAAGGAAGTTCTTGATGTCCTCAATATCTTCCTCGGTAATACCCATACGGCGCAGCTTCATACGTCCGTCACTCATCTTGTCAGCCATGTAGATGTAGAGCAGATTGCCCTGCGTCAGTTCGTGGTCTTTCATTTCGCCTCCGTCAAAGAACCTTACCGAGGCTTTCGGGAGTTTGCGGTCAATGCTGAACAGGTCGCCCCATTTCATGTCCTTGCCGTAAATCTCGCTGACTTTTGCGTCAAGCACTTTCAGAGCGTCACGATAGCCTGTGTACTCCTTTTCAGTCGCGCTGACCCAACCGCGCATATAACGGTTCCACAGATAGCCCTCGCCTCGCGTGTTCTTTTTGCCGAACATTCTCAACATCTGATCGAACGTGGCAAGGGGAGCAAGCAGGAAGCGGACACCGCTGTTGTTGACGAGTTTCTGCGTGCGGTCATCTTTGTGATGTTCATCAGTCGGACGGCCCTCCATGTCGGAGTTGGCGTTGTGGTGGATTTCCTCAACGCGCTGTTTCTCGGCTTCGCGCCATGCCTTGGCACGCTCAACGCTTTCGTTCAACACACCGCCGACCTGCTCGACAAGGGAATGGAATGCTTCGGCACGCTCTATCTTGTTCTGCCGTATAGCGTCCTCGGTTGAGGCTACATACTGACGGTAGGCGTCCTCGGTCATCTGCCCGGCGTCCTTATCTTCCTTTGCCTGCTTGATGGAATCGCGCAGAGCCTTTTCCTCGGCTTTGCTTTCGGTGATGTCTTCAACATACTGGCGTGCTATTTGCAGTCCGGCATACTCTATTGTAGCATCATCGGCGATTGCTTGGTCTGTGCTGCTCATGCGGTTGATGGCTTCGGCAATGCGAATGTCAATGTTATCTTTTGGCAGAGAGGTTGCCTTCCTTACCACCTGCGCAATGCGCTGTCCGTCCGGGTCAAGTTCGCCCTGCACCTCTATACCGCGTGCGTCAACATGGCTACCACGAATGCTCAACAATCTGCCGAGAGTGTTAGCACCCATGCGTAGCTGATTATCAACCATGATATCCATTACCTTTTGAACATACCGGCTCACATCCTGTTTGCCGACTACATTATTGATTGCGCCAAGTATGCGCTTGGTTTCATATTTGCTCAAATCATCGAGCAGATTAGCGTCCATGAGAATACGGGCGAGGTCTGCAACGCTCTTGACGGTCGTAATGTCATATTCACGCTGACGTGCCATTGCTTGACGCAGATGATTGAGGTTGCCGCCAATTGCACGCATTGCGTCACGTTTAGCCTGCAAGTTGTCGGTGTTGGCCTGCAATGCCTCGGCTTTCATCTTGGTGATGGTTTCTTCCAATCCCAGGCCGGGGTCGCGGAATCGCGTCACATCATCTGCGTCATAGCCGGTCCGTCTGCGCATTACAACGTCCTCGGCTTCGGCGAACACACCACCTTTGCCCTGCTTATCTCGCAGATTCTTCCACGACTTGTAAAGGATATACGACAGGTCTTTGTCGTTGAGGCGTATGCTCTTGGCAATTTTCAGACCGCGCAGGAATTTGTCGAGGAACGACTGAACCTTTGCCTTGATTTTGCCCCAAAGCGTCAGTTCATCGCGGCTCATCTTCTCAAATCCCTCACTGCCGATACGACCGCCGAGCTCTGACATATATTCCTCAGTGGCTTCCTTACGGAACTCCTCGCGTTTGGCCTCGGCTTCAACACGGGCCTCAGCCATGTCTGCATAGTAACTTGAGTTGACATCTTCTCCGGCACGCTCACGAGCCTGTGCTTTGCGCACTCGCAGACGGTCTGCCTCGGCATTCACCATATCGTCCGTTTTCTTGTCTATGACTTTACGGATTGGATTGGAAGCATGGTTGTACACCTCGCCGAGGAACTCATTAAAGCGTTCCTCACCGATAAAGGCACGCAGACCCTTGTGTCCTGCAACCTCATGAACAAACGTATTGTCAACATCGGCTACGTTCACATTATTGGGAAGCACGATGACAACCTCATTGTCCTTCGCGCTCCACCAGCCTTTGGCATTTCGTTTCCTGTGCGATGTGATTTCGTTTAACTCTTCAAGGCTTCGGATAATGCGAACTGGAGTATGAACCTTTTTAGACAGTTCCGATATTCGTGCTTCCATCGCCATAGGGTTGGAATCTGATAATGTAGAATAATCTATATCATCATCTTCACGGTACTTGTTGCCGTCTCCGTTGGTCGGGGTGTCCTCGCTGTCCTCATCATCTTCGGAGGTAAACGTGATGTCCGTTGCGTCCTCAATGTTGGCATCCATTTCGGCATACTTGGCTTCTTTCTCTTTGAGTTCCTCCTGCATGGCAATAGTGTACTCTTCAAGTTTCTGCTCCAGTTCCTTGATGCGCTCGCCGTGTTCAAATGGCTTGCCCTTATCTTTAAGCAGGGCTGCGAGGTCTGTTTCATTACGTTCTTTAGCGTTGACCCATGCCTCACGATTGGAACGCTCTTCCTTGCCACTTGTCACGCTATCAACAAGTTCGTTGATAATTCGCTTCAACGGAATATCGCCGAAAGAACGCTTGTAATCTATGTCATGGGAAACCACATCGTGCTGCACATAAACATCGAACGACAAAGGACCTTGACCTCCATACCCGGCTATCTGACTTACATGAGTAGTCAGTGTGAAATGGACGTTGCCTATGTCAAATGTCAGAGTAGAAGTAATAGGTTCGTCCTGCTGAACACTCTGCTTCTTTGCCGCCATAGCCTTGTTGTGTGCCTCAAAGACTTTCTGCATATCCTCACGAGACTGGTAAGTCTTGCCGTTGATTGTGATTGTCGTGGGATTGTTTTCAAGTAAGGCGAGAATTTCATTACTGCGCATAATGTCATTGCCAAACTTTTCAATCTGTTCACGAAGTCTTGGCTCGGCGCGATGAATATACATCTGATGCTGTCTGTGCTGATCTTGCTTTGCCTGCAACTTGCGCAACTCTTTCTCGGTTTGGTTCTGAAGCATGGCATATTGACTGCCCGACAACTCTGCTGTGATGTTGCCGAACTCATCTCCCTCTTCTTCCAGTATTCGATTTTCAAGGTTGTTGGCAAGCAAATCCTTGGAGTGCATGATAGCGTCTGCAATCGCACCTTTGGTTTTCAGTCGCTGATAGGCGGTCACGTCAAGACTATCCTCAACGCCAAAGCGTATAACCCTTACGGGGATACCCATTTCTTTGTGCATATTGCCTTGACGCAAGAGCCTACCCATTCTCTGCCAGTAGTCCATAGGACGGTTAGGCGCATCAATGTGCATCAGCGTGTGAAGACGCTCCTGTATGTTCACGCCTACACCAAGACGCTGTGTTGTGCCGAGTATCACGCGGATTTCTCCGGCATTGACCTTTGCAAAGATTTTCTCTTTGGCCTTGTCGGTCATGCCGTCACGCATGATTACAACCTGCTCGGCAGGCACACCCTGCGCAATCAGTTTGGTACGGATGTCATCGAATAGATTGAACTCGACAGCCCCGGTTCCCTTATTCTTGCGCTGATAGTTGTCGGCAAAGATTGCGACAGTGCCATTGTATGCCTTACTGTCCTCTAATGAGCGGAGAGTCTGACGCACAGCTTCATTGGTCTTGCTGTGTGGGTCATCGGGGGCGTTAGCCATGACAAGCCGAGCGTCAATGGCGGCTGCTTTGGCTATGCCATACATGACGAGCGGAATATGACTATTCTCTTTTTTCTCCTGCCCACTCATTTCATCATAGGCTTTGAGTTGCGCTCTCACGAATTTGAGAACGGCTCGCAGTCCATTGGTCTGCGGCAAATAAAGGTCGGTCGGCTGACCTCCTTCCAGTTCGGGGATTTGGCTTTTTACCTCGCCTGCCTCAGCTGTGAGAACGGTGTCGGTTATGCCTGCCCATATTCGTGCGAGTTCGGGCAGGTTTGAGTAGCCTGCGAAACGATTGTTCTCTTTATACGTTCCCTGCGTGGTAAATTCAAGCATCTGTTGGATGCTGCCGAAGTTGCGCACAAAATCATCGAAGTGCCAAATGTTATGGCCCTCCATGACCTCACGCGGGAGCAGGTAACGCATAAACGTCCAAACCTCTGCAGCCGTATTGGAGATAGGAGTACCGGTTGCGAAGATTACATTTCTGCCTCCGCTCTTCTCCTGCACCGCCTTTACTTTGAGATACAGACCTTGACACTTTTTTGAATATGACGGGTCTACACCCTTGACACCGCGTTGCATGGCAGTGGCAAATCCGAGGTGCTTGTATTCGTGTGCCTCGTCTACAAGAATAGCGTCCACTCCGAGGTCATCAAAGTTGAGAGTGTCATCGGTAGCGCGGTTAAGCATCTCTTCCGCGCGAGTCTTGGCATTCTCCTTTGCGATTGCGGCTCTCTTGCCGTCTTTCTTCGGCTTTGAGCCGGACGTAACCATTACGCGCTCTGTCACTTCACCCTCGGCTGTCTCGGTGTCGCTGAGTTTGTTCAACTGGTCGCGCAGATTTTCAACGTCCTTTTTAAGAGCTGCAACGGCGCGTCCTGCCTCACGGTCTTTTGACATAGCCTCTATAACGTCCATCTTTTCTTGGATGGATTCTTCGATGAATCGGCGTTCACGGTCGGGGTGGTCGGGAATGCGCTCCAATACAGACTGGGGAATGACAACCATATCCCAGTCGTTGTAACGTATCTTTGCATAGAAGTCCTTACGCCCTTCTGCATTGCGGTCTTTATCTTCAAGACTGAGAATGCGTGCGTCCGGGTAGAGTGCTTTCGCGCTTGCCACAAACTGACCGAGTGTAGCGTTCTGCACTACAATCATCGGCTTCTTGGCAGTACCAAGACGGCGCATTTCCATTGCTGTGGTGATGAGGGTAAAAGTTTTACCTGTGCCAACCTCATGAGCAAGCATAAGGCTCTGCATCGTGCCTCTCACAATGGCTTTAGACTGATGTTTGCGCATCTTGATAGGCTTCCCTCCGATAACTCGCGCGGCTCCGTCAAAGTATTCTGGAATATACTCATCGGGGATAGTCATTGGCGCAGAGTTGTTGAAGATGTTGTTGTAGGTCTCTTCAATTTCCTTTGCCAGTTCGGGGGCAGATTCCATGCGAGAGCGCAGCCACGATTTGAAGTCATCGCGGATTTCATCTACTTTGGCAGCGCAGGCAGATGTAGCTTTAGGGTCGGATATCGTGGGGCCGTCTTTCTGCTGTTTTGACACACGGATTGTGCGGTTGGTCATGGCGGCCTCTATCAACTCCGTACCAGTGATAATCTTATCGCAGATTTCACTTCGGATGCCGAATGATTTGTCCTGCTCCCCAGTCCATTTTGGCTTATCCATGGCCCACATACCACCTGCATAGGTAAGTTTCACACTTGCGCCTGTACGTTCTTTGACATACTGCTCAAAGAGTTCAGGGCGCAACCACGAAGAGCCGATACTGAACTCAATGAAATGCGATGGGATGTTGTGAGGCACAACCTTACGCAGGGCGGTGATGTTTGGTGTGTATCTTCCGTCCTCATTGTTGACCTCTGCCTGTTGCATTTTCTCACGCACATTCCCCGACAGGTATTCGTGCGCGGCTTCCATTGAATGTGTGAGTGGGTTCTCATAACCAAGTCCGGCTTCAATTACCTCACGGCGAACATCTGCTTCACTCATGCCGAGTTGTTCTGCGATATATCGGGTGTCAAGTGAGCCAGTCTGACGGATACTGAGCGTTACTCCGTCACGGACATTTGTAGCCTTGGGCTGTTCGGGGCGAACAACGACACGGCGGCTGAATATATCAGCCTTACCAAACACTTTTTTGTGTTCAAGACCTTCCTCGCGATATGTTTCAAGGGCAATTACGGAGGGATAGTCAACATCATTCTTCAGCCATGCCAGGCCGTTATTGCCGTGCAGGTGTCCGTATGTCGCCACAAAGGAATCAAAGGCGCGGTTCAACGCTTTGAGTTTCGGCTGTAACCCCTCATCGGAATCTGATGTCTTTTGGTATTCGAGCAAGTCATTGAGGGCCTTCTTGATGGCATTGTAATCTTGTACCACCTGTACGCGACTACGACCCTTAACCTTGTTCTTGTTGAACTGTGCAATACGTTCATCTGCACTTTTAGGATTCTTATTGTCAAGTTTGGACATGAGTGGACGAGCCGTTCCGTCATAGTTGACGCAGATACGACCCTGCGAATCTACAACAACAGTTCCAGTCTTTACCTCATTGCCAACCTTGTCATAGGTGGGAACATACTCATCGCGGTGGTTCATTACCGTGGGAGCAGGCTCTTCCGAGGTGTCAGCCAACTTCTGCTTCATATCCTCAACCCACTGGCTCAATAGTTGCGACTGGTCTTTCTCCTTAATCGGATACAAACCTTTGCTTTCGGGTCTGAAACTGGTGTCGCCTTTTTCAAAACCGAAATGCATTTCGCCTGCCATGTATTCGGGATGCTCAACATAGTAGCGATTGTATGACATGGAAAGCGTTTTGATGATTGGCACTTCGCCAACATTCTTGACTTTCTTTTTCTCGCCGGTGTCATACTCGGCTGTTCGCACTCCTGTCGTGAGTGAGCAATCTATGGCGTTGGGTGACTTAACGCCGTTCACACGCTTGCGCACAACAATGATGTCGGATGTGGCATTAGTGCCTCCGAATGTCTCATTGTGCATACGGAACATACCAACAATGTCTGCGTTCTCACGGTTGCTAAGCCATTTATGCAAACGGCCTGTGCCGTCCATCGAGCCTGCTGTGGTGATGAACACGCCAACACCGCCGTCACGCAGTTTGCGCACGTTCTTGGCAATACAAAAATCGTGGATAGAGGTCTTGAACTCTTTTGAGATGTCGCCGTCACCGCTTGTGTCTGCGACTTTCAAGCCGGGAACAAACGGAACATTGGTTATGACAAGGTCGTATGTGCCAGTCTCTATCTTG
Organism: Bacteroidales bacterium M6; assembly: GCA_001689485.1. GTDB lineage: Bacteria > Bacteroidota > Bacteroidia > Bacteroidales > Muribaculaceae > UBA7173. The sequence continues at coordinate 35,865 of LUJQ01000081.1, forward strand.
ACTTTCTCAAAGCCGTCAATATCAACAACGGCATCGGGATAAAGCAGACTGAGCATTTTGCCTGTTGTCGGGTCTTTTTCAACGGCGCGGATATAACTACGCTCACTAAGGTCTTGTGGCATTAGACCGAGGACATTGCCGATACCTGCTGAACCTTCAAGAACGCGACCACCCTTGAATCCCATTGCACGCGCAATATCCCACATTGCATCTACAATGTAAGCTGGGGTAAAATATGCCGAGTTGCGCGACATTTCCGCGCCCTCATCATATAATTTATCGCCGAGAAGCTGCCTGAGCTGTCGGCTTGTATCCCAGTCGCTGAAAGCCTTGCCGAGTCCACCCCAACCGCTGAAAGCACGAAGTTTCTTCATGTCGGCGGCTGTGGGTGCTTCACCGCTCGCTTCAAGTTTCTTCATCGTTTCGATGGCGGCGATGTTGGCTTTGATGCGTGCGCTCTCGCTCTTGGGTGCGACTTCGGTGCCGCGCTCTACATGGTTGTTGTGAACGTTCTTACGTTCCTTTTCGGGCAGACGTTCTAAGGCTGGCTGCGTAGCCACGTCATGTAATCCTCTGCTTCCTGCTCGGTCAGCATCAGAATCCATGCCAGTGCTTCCACTGCCTGCTTCTCCGGCAGGTCTTTCAGTTTCACGCCGGGGTTCATCTCCTCCCACCTGCGTATCCTGCTTGAGTTGCTGTCGTTGTCTCCCGGCTTCTCCGGGGCGAGTTCCCATTTCAGTTTCTTCATGATTGCTTAAGCTTTGAGTGTTATCGAATAGGCCGCCGAACAAATCTCCGAAAGGTTGTTCCGGCTTCAAAGTTACATCTTTTTTGCGAGAACTTCGCTTCTTCTCCTGTGTGGCTCTTGCTACACGCTTTGCCTCGCCGAAGATTCCATCGGCAGGCTTGACGCGGCTCCAGTCTCCCTTTTCTGACATGACACCCTTGACAGCCTCAAAGATAGGCCCACCATCAGTGTCAAAATCTTCTATCTTGACTTTCTCCCAATTGCCGTTGCCGTAACGGTCCCACATGACCTCATCGCCTATCTTGTAGCCATTGTGGGTTTCCTCGGCTTCGGCAGGAGTTGAGGATGGAAGATACTCTTTGGCCTCGCGCTGAATACCTTTAAGCAGGTCGGCATAGGTCACGTCGGCATCAGCCCAACAGTTACGCCCCATGCGGTCAAACGACACATGACCTTTTTCATCGGGCCATTCAACGCGGTACATGATGCGAGTGGCTTGCAAGTTATCTCCGCTGTATGTCACATCGCCCGGCGTTACTGACGGGTCAAGACCGATAGTAATGTAGAGTTCGCGGCCCTCATTGAGGGGCAGGCGAATGGATATGTCACCGCCTGCGGGCGCGATATTCGCGGTAACGGCGTTCTTTCTCTTGCCACGGTTGGCGGTTGTTGAGCCTGTCACCTTGTCAAGTCCCAGGCCGAGGTCGTTCACAAGTTGTTTGGCGAGTTCAACTGCATCCTTGACGGCTTTCTTCTCGGCATTGCGCATATAGCCGTATGCTTCGTTGAAATCCTTGTCAACCTCTTCGGCTTCATAATAGCCGAGGATTGCCAACTGGTCGTTGACCTCGTCAAGGGTGTCATCTACTCGTTTGAGGTCGCGGAGGATGCGCTTGCGTCCTGCTTCTCCAGTTCCTGCGCTTTGCGCTGTAACTTCTGCTTCGCCTGCAACAGCCTCTGCTTTTTCTGCAAGAGCTGCTGTATCTGCTTCTCTCTGCTTGTCATTTTCTCTTCGGTTTTTGTTTCGGGTTTCAATAAGTTCTTTCTGCGCCTGCTCCGAAGCGGTGGCAGCTTTGCGCTCTTCAACAATCATGGCAGCCTGCGCGATAGGGTCTGCCTGCTTCTTGTCGAAGTTCTGCACGTCAAAGACGGCTACCTGCTCCGTAGGTGTAAAGGCGTATTTCTCGTATCCGGGTGTCCAACGTGCGCCCTCGTAGAATGATTTGAGCCACGGACGTATCTTGTCGCCCAACAATCCAACCATCTTGGTAGCATAGTCGGGGAAAGAGGTTGTGTCACGCTCTACAAGACCCATAGCAAGACGTATGCCTGCCGACTGGATACGCTGACGCTCCTGCGGTGTGAGTTCGCCGGGGTCACGGAATTTGATATCAGCGTCTCCCTCATCCTCTCCGATGCCGAGCAACTCGCGCAGCTCATTAGCCAACCACTGCATTTCATCATCGGAGATTTCGTGCTGTGCTTCCTGCTCTGCCTTGACTGGCTCGGCATGGTCGCTCAACTTGGTTTCGCCTTTGGTCGACAGGTCGGTCATCACATCTTCAAGGCTTACGCGGTTGATAGGTGATTTCTTAGGCCTGGGATTGCGTGTGCGGCTCGCACCGACAGCCTCACGGAGTTCCTCGGCAGTCATAGGTTGTACGTCTGCAACCGCTTCCTCGTTGCCAAGCATTTCACCGAGTTGACGTGCAGCTTCTTCACTGCGCATCATATAACCGCCCTGCTTGCGGTCATACCAACCGCGTGAGGTTTTCTTACATTCTGCGAGTGGCTCACGCACAAAGGTGTCAAGAGCCGCCTTTTCCTCGGCGGTCAGTTCGCGGTTGAACTTGACAAGGTGAACATCGCTCGTCTTGCCTTTCTTGTTGGTGTAGGTTGTGGGCGTAATGGTGTACGGTTCAGAACTTTCCGCGCTCTCCGCTTGTTTATCTGCTGACAAAGTATTATCTTTGCGGTCAGAAGATATAACATTGTCGGACGTAGGAACAAGGTCCGGTCCCTCCGATTCACTCGGAGCCTCGGTTAAGCGCATTTCAGAACTGGGAGACAATTTTTCATCAAGGTGCAGGACAATATCGTTCTGCATCTTGTTCTTTAATGACTTGTCCTTTATCTCATGACTGCTGATGGACACTTCCATGCCGTCTTTCTTGACGGTCACGGATTCAAAATGAACTATGCGAGTGCCGTCCGATTTTACAAACGTCTTGATGAAAAGATATTTGCTATCACGTTCAGAGCCTTCCTTTGGGTCTGCTTCCTCAAGGATTACATCGGGAGTGCTGAGTGTCGGATGAATCATGCCGAAATAACCAGTACGCTTGGTAGAGTAGAGTTTCAGCAACTGGTTTGCACCCATCTTGACAATGCCTATGGGAGTTTCAACAGTGCCGTCCTCTCCGAACTGGGCAATCCAGTTTTCGGGCGTGAGTTCAATTGTGGGAGCGACTTCGGCGGTTGCTTCCATTCGTGCAATCAACTCCGTTGCTTCCTGCTCGGTGAGTGAACGTCCAATCATGTCATTGCCCACAATAGGCTTGACGCTCTTGTACTCGGCAAAGGGTTTGGTCTTACGTCTGCTCGACTGAATCCACTTCTTGAACTCGTCCTTGCTGACGTGGGTAATCGCGCCGAGGCCGGTCCACCCCGGCTCATAGTTGGAGAGGTATGCGTCACGCGCGGCCTGCTCCGTGGGGAAGCCGTACATAACCTTATGCTCGTCAAACGAGCCGTCCTCGTTCACTTGGTCAACGACAAACACATCGCCCTCTTCGGGAGTGTCGGAAAGGAACACGTCAATGTGGTCGCCGTCCACTCCCTCAGTCCCACGAATATATCCGTAGTCGTTCTGCATGGTAGTTTCCCACGGCTTGCCGTCCGCTCCAGTACCACGGCGCACACTGCCTTTGGCATTCTCTATGCTGATGTTGTATCCGTCAACACGGCGGTGTTCCATCTTATAGTTGCCTGCGGCTTTCTGCGCCTCGGTCGGCTCTGCCTGCATACCGCCGTCAATGTAATCGGCAATCTCTTTGAGGTCGCCGAAGTCGCGCCCCTCATAAGTCAACTGACTGCCAGTATATGAGCCGTTCTTGTCGGGAGCGTCAGTTTGGATGACCTCATGCTTGCCGTCAACGTAGAGTTTACGTTTGTAGATGGGTTTGTCGGGCGCGGGGCCTTTCTCTTCCCATTCATCGCCCACGCTGATTCGTGCGCGGAGTGCGGCCTCTTCGGGCGTATCTTCGTGAATGTCGTTGCGCTCTTTGGCAAGCGGTTCTAACTCTGTGCCGCCGTCTGCGGTTGGCTGTTGAGGCACTGCACTGCGTTCATCATCATTCGGAGTTTGTTCACTTGCCTCGCTTCGTTCACGCTGTTCTGCGTCTGCTTCGGCTCTGCGCTTGCGCTCCGCAATGGCAGCGTCCACGAGTGCCTGCTGTTCTTTTGGGGTTGCATTTCTGAAATGTTCATTTACGGTTGTGAGTATTTCTTCTTTTGTGGGGATCGAGCCGGAGAACATATCCATCTGACCGCCCGAAGCTTGTGCAGCCTCGTTGTTGTATGAGGTCAGCACCTTGCGCAGGTCGCTCGGCTTACCGCTGTTGAGAATGTCTGCAAGCAGGAGTGCGGTCGCGTCAGCGACACGGCTGTCTCCAAACTCATCATCAAACAATCCCTGCATACGTCCGAAGGGCGACACTGGCATTCCATCGGTATATACGTCCGGCATAGCGGCCTTGGCGCGAGTAACAAGGTCTACAGCCTTTGCAAGTTCCTCGCTGATGTCGTAGCCGTTTCGGGCAAGAGTGCGGTTATTGGCAATCTCATTCAATCCCATAACGATTGACTGGCGAAGTGTCGGCATAGAGATTATCTGACGCACTGCATCGGGCGAGGTTTGGAACACCTTGCCGATGAGTGTATTTTCAATCAGTTCCTTGCCTGCGGCCGACAACGCTGTGCCGGTTCTCATTTCGGGCATTTGCATATCGTTGATGACTCCTGCCTGCATGAGTGCGCCCAGTGCGTGAGCAATCGCTTTCTCATCGGCATAGTAGTCCGAAAGGCGGTCATAGCGGCTGATATCGTTGACAATGCTTGTGAAAACATTGTAGGGAACAATCTTGCCGAGTTTGACGGCGGCTTCTGGTTTGCCCTGCGATTTCTTCTCCTGCGCGTTGAAGCGTGCAAAGGTGGTGGCATCGTAAGGCAGAGCCTCGTCCGGCACAAACACCACGCGAGGATTCTTCATACTTGCCACCTGCTCCGGGGTAAAGCCGTATTTCTTGTGTCCGAACTGCGCGAGGTAGTCATTGTATGCCCTATCTGTGCCTTGACGCGCTGCGAGGTCGCCCGACATGGTGCGATTGTTGCCCGACAGCACCACGCCGTCCTTGCTCACTATTACTGGGTCTTGCAGGGCGCGGTTGTCATAGTTGCCTGCCATACCCTCAACTTTCTGCTGTGCGTCCTTATCACGCTGATAGTCGCGGTCGTTGACGCTTTGGCCGTTCTCATCAATCGGGAAACCCTCGGTGGGTGCATAAGCATTGTTCACATCATGGCTCGGCGAGGCGGCTCCTGCCTCGGTCAGAATGTATCTGCCGGAGATAGTAGAGCCGTCGGGCAGGGTCAGAGCGTCCTCGTTACCCTCCACCTTAGGAGCGGACTCCCAACGCTCGCGTATCTTCGGATTGACAGCGTGAACACCTATGCGCTCCTGCTCGGCTTGCTTCTCTGCCTTGATACGCTGTTCCTCTTCAAATCGTGCGACAGCTTCATCGTGGGCGATAGCGTCACGCTGACGGCGTTCCTCTTCCTGCTGACGGCGCAGCTCGGCATTGCGCGAGGTATAGATACCCACAATGCCGTTCCATGTAGCAAGGCGAGCCTCCGTGTCGGCAATCTGTTGATTGTACTGGGCGAGGTCGCGCTGATACTGCTCGGCTGCCTCGCGCTTTGCCTGCGCCATGGCCATGGGCGAACCTTTCAGTTTGGGTGCTTTCAGCGTTGGCGGTTTCTTTTTCAGTGCCTCAAGGTCAGTGCTTGCCTGCTGAACCTGCGCCATAGCTATGTCAACAGCATCAGTCTCACCCCCGACAGCCTCAACTAACCCATCCCAGGCCGTGTCCTTGTCAACGGCTTCAAACCTCGGCTCTCCCTGCTCATTGAGAGGAATGCGAGACAGCGCGGTTTGCTGTCCGTTTTCTACACTTGAGACCGTTTCGGGCGCGATTTCAGCATCTGAAACGGAGTTTTCCGTAGGATTGGGAACGTTTTCGGGCATTTCGGGAACACTCTGCGCCCTGCGCTGTTGCTCATAGAGGAATGCGTCCAACCGACCTTTCATGGTCTCTGGCATTGATTCGGGCGTGTTTTGGCTGTATATCTTGATAAGGTTCGCAACCCATGCGTCATCAGCCTTTGCAGCTTCTTCCAATCCCTGCTCATAGCCTCGGTCATATTCTTCGGTACTGGCTGTTTCGGGGGCAGGCTCCGGGGATACATCTGCGGATCGGTCAATGGGTGCTTCGCCCTCGGCAGGCTCTCCGGGTGCAATGGCATTCTGACCGAACACACTCATCTGCTCCTGCTCAATCACCGACAATGCGGTGTCCAGTTCGTCCTGTGGATTTACAGCCTCCGATACTTTGAAGATTTGATCAGGCGATGTAAATTCATACTCTCCAGTCTGCGCGTCCATGACAACGACACTCTCCGAAGAGTTGCGCACATCAACGGCTGAGCCATCTGGGAACATTACAACATCGCCTTTGACAACATACACCTGTCGGTCATCGACCTTCATGGTCGCAGGGATAATTATGCCGTTATCCTTGTGGGTGCGCTTGCCTACTGACTGCTCAACCTCTGCACGCTTTCGGTCGGCCACCTCGTTGGAAGCGTCCATAACGCCGTCAAGAGCCGCCTTTGCGTTGATGTAGTATAGAACTGCGTCCTGCTGTTCGGCAGTAAGTTCGGGGTCGTTTACCAATGCCCACGGATTTTCGTTGACATGGAACATATAATATTCGGCTTCTGCTCCGAACGCGTCCTCAACCGCTTGGTATGCTTCCTGCATACGCAGGGCGATAGCATCCACATCAGCCTGCACGGTCGGGTCTCCCTCTTCAAAGCGTCCGTACAGCAGGCGACCCTGCTCATATCGGTTCTGCGCCTCTGCCTGCTCCGGGGTAGGGTCTGCGTTCTGCTGTCGGGCCTCTTCGGGAAAGAGCCGTTCAAGATACGATTTGACAGCCGCCTGCTCAACCTCGGTGCGCTTGCCCGGCATTTTACGCAGTACTACGTCCACATCAATCCCGGTCTCGTTCATCAGTTCCGCACGGATTGCTTCGGGGCGGTACTTGTCGGCAATCTCCTTGTTGCGGCCGATAGCGTCATCAAGAAACTCAACCAACTGCACCTGCGATTCCGTCACGTCCTTATTCCCTGCCTTGACCGCACGATATATCTTCTTGATTGTTGCAGGGTCTGCGCCGGGCGACACCTCGCTGATAGCGGCATCAAGCACCATGTCATCGGCAACGGCTTCCTTGTATCGTTCACCAACGTCAACCGAGTTGAGTTCTGCCTGACGCATGATGTTGTCGGTTTCCTGCTTGGCTTCCTGCTCGTTCTTGAACGTGCGACTGGTAACAACCTCGCCATTGGCGGCTATGGAGTTGACGGTCACACGTCCGTCAGCGTCCTTATTTGTGGTGTAACCAGTAACGGAAGCCATCGGAAGTCTGCGCCCTGTAAGAATGTAGTAGGCTTTTGCGCGTGCGGACTGGCTGACTCTTCCGTCCTGCATGAGTTCTTCCATTGAGGAATAGCCGTCAAATTCGGGATTGCGACTGATTGTTTCAGCCTCAACGCGCTCGGCTCTCAACTCGATCGCGCCCTCGGCAGGGTCAATGTCGGGTCGCTGGACTTCCTGCACTCGGTCACGGCTGAACAAGTCGGCGAGTTCGCCATAGCCTGCTCTGCGCAACTCTTCACGCTCATCGGATGTAAACGACAAGTCACCCGGACTTGCGTCCAAATTCCTGCGCAGACGTTCCTCGAAGTCCATGCGGTTGTGGTTGCGCTCTGCCTGCGTCAGCGGTCGGCCGCCAACTGGCTTGACTGGGCGCAGACTGGCGATAACTCGCGGTGCGCTCTTGACCCCGTGACTTACCTTGAACCCAAGCATCATGGCCATGTTGTCAGTCCACACGTCCATTGCATCGGAATCGCCGTTTATCCATTCGGGAACGGAGAATATAGTACCCTCGGCAAGGGTCGATACCGCAACCTCACCGAGGCGCACGCCTGCCTTGGCTGCTGTGGAGGTGGTTGCCTTGACCGTTTTGTCAGCGACATTGCCTATCATGGGCGACAATGTGCCTGTCACGCTACCGAGGACGAGACCATGACCGCCTGCGCTCAACATTGCTCCGGCTGAATAGCCCTCGTTTTCTCCAGTTTCGGAGTTGATGTGACCGCCGTGCAGGAACTGGCTCTCGCCCTCTTTCAGCATTTCGTATGTGGCGAAGTTACCACCGCCTGCGGCTGCCCCTGTGATTATACGACCAGTGAGTGAGGACGAGAAGATACGTGAGCCTAACTGCGTACTCATTGACGTGGCGGCTCTGCCTGCTACAATACGACCGCCGATATTGATTGCTCCTTTGCCTGCGAGTGAGCCGACACCGCCCGACACCCATGTCACCGGGTCAACAGCCATGCCGGTAACGGTGCCTGCAATCTGCGCTACTCGGTGATTCTTGCCATACTCACCCATAGCGGCCTCATAAGCTGCAAGGTCGCCACTCGTTCCTGCTTGGCTTCGGGCAAGACCTTTGCTGATCGAGTTAATCACATTCATGTCGGCGACTGTACGACCGAAGTATTCCAGTGTGCTTTTGGGCGTGTTCTGCTGAACGGCATACTGATACACGGCATTGTCGGTCAACTGGCGTGCCATCTGCGATGCGGTTGTCTGCAATTCCTCTTCGGATGCGTCAGGATATTGCTGACGCAGGCGGTTGTAGCAGTTGGCGGTAACCTTTGAGCCTGCACGCGCCCACGCATTGTCCATCATCTTCTGAAGGTCAAAGCGTGTCATGTGTGAAATATTGTCGGCGTGGCGGTTTGCAGCCGTTGTAACGATGCGCATTTCACGCCCACCGCCCATAGCGGCATAATTGCTCCATTCGCGGTCGGCATTGCGCTCTTTGTCTGCCTTGTGCTTTTCCTCGGCTTCCTGCCAAAGTTCTGCCACGGCATCATAGGCAGGGGCCTGTGCGTCATACTGCGCCTGCATCTCCACATCTTCGGGCTTGGCAGGGTCAAGTCCGTTCTGTTTCATGCGGTTCTCGAACTGGTGTCGCAGGCGATTTTTACGAGCGGTATCCTCGGCGCGGTCAGCCGCGAACTGGCTTGTGGTCAGACTGCCATCGGGCATGAGCCACTGGGTTACTGGCTTGCCGTCAACATACTCCACTCCATAAGGCTGTGGCGAACCGCCGTCATAAATTTGACCAGATGGAACATTAAGACCCAATCCTGCGGTCGTTTTAGTCCCTGCGAGTTGCGCTTGGAACTTCTTGGCGGCTCTCTTCTTCCTGCCCTCGGCTGTGAGCGGCTCGGTCATGCGTTGAACTTGTGCAATACGCTCTCTTGAACGCTGATTGAAATCGTTGAGCATGGTGTGAATCTGATACGACATTCGTATCTTCTCCTGCTCGGAGGGTTGCCATGCAGCCTGTTCGGGTTGAGACTGGACCGGTGCCTGCTCTTGCTCTTCCGCAGTTGCCGAAGCAGGTACGGAAGTAGGGGCTGCGGTCGCGGCAGGTTGAGCCTGCTGTTGTGGTGTCGGGGCGGTGGGCGCAGGCGCAGGTGTAGGTGCGCCAAATCCGATATTGCTCTCAAAGTCGGCGAACGGTTCCATGTTGTAGCCGTCAGCAACAAGAGCGTCATAAGCGGCTTTGCGCTTCCTGGGGTCTTTGAGGTTCTCGCGGAACTGCGCCTCTGGCTCCATCGCATAGCCGTTCTTGACAAATGCGTTATATAGATTGGTTACTTTATCTTCTGCCATAGTGGATTATGATTATGCGGTTGGAGATTGTCTGCCGGTGGGGCTGGGTTTGCCTGCATGACCGCCTTTCGTGGTCTTGGTCGATGTACGCTTTTGAGGCTTGGATTCGGGCGTGCGCCTTGTTTCGGTTGTCGTTGTTTCCGTTTCGTCCTCTTCTTTCCATGTGCCGTGCTGTTTGGCATAGGCTTCTGCGGCTTCTCTTGTGCGAAACTTATGCTCGTTGCCATGCTCATCCCATGCAGAGAACTCATTTTGATTGGAGCGGCCGTGTGCAGCCGCAGAGGCGCGAGAGTTGGCGGCCGAAGCGTCCAAACTGCCTTTTCTCGCTTTTTCGGTGGCGATTTTAGCCTGCTGGAGTTCGGGAGCTGCCCCGGCTTCTGCTTTCGCTGTGATAGCTTCCTGCTCGGCCCGGTTGGCCTTGCCTGCCTGCTCGCGCTGTTTGTCAGGTTGCAGAGCTGCAAGCCATCCGTGCGCCTCTGCCTCTCGTTGAGCCTTTTCGCGTGCCAGTTTCTGACGCTCCTGCTGTGCTTCCAGTTCGCGCAAGGTCTTGGCACGCTCATTTTCAAGGTCTCCGAGTTTGAGCGAGAATTGCAGATACTTGTCGGCATTCTTCTCACGCTCCGCTTTCAGACGTTCAAGGCGTGCGTCAACGGCATTAGTCATGCTCCCTTTCTCATGGTTGTACATATCGGGAGCATACTGCGATGTAAAATACAGATTGCTCAACGCCGATATGCCGTCACTGACAGCAGCGATAATACGCTTGGATTTCTCCCTGCGCTCACGCTTCTTTCGCTCTTCCTCGGTTTCGGGGCGGTTGCCCTCCGCGTCCATCCAGTCTTGAATGGTCTTGATTTGTCGGTCAGTACCTGCGGTAGCGTCCACGCGCTGTTGCTGTTCGGGAGAAACAGCAGGCGTTTCGTGTTCGGTGTCGGTTGATACCGCAGGCTGTTCACTCTGCGGCTGAGAGCCGGACGTACTGACAGCACCCACGGTGGCTGGGGTGGCAGCTTGGCTCTGCTCATATTGTTCTTCAGTATATCCTGCCATATGTCACAAAGGATCAGAAAGCACCTGCTATGCCTGCGCCTGCTTGTGCCACACCCTGCACGGCTGACGAGATAGCTTCTGACTTTTTTATTTCAAGATTGTTCAGAGCGTCATTTATCTGCGCGTCACGTTGCTGATAGGTCTGCTCGATCTGGTCTTTGCGAGCCTCGGCATTGACGGCAATCTGCGATGTCGCGTCTGCGAGTGCCTGATTGTTGGCGGCTTTGGCGGCCGCAACACTCTCTTCCGTTCCACCCATCACAGCCTGCGCTCCGGCGGCTTGTCGGTTGCGGTTACGGATTGATTCCTCGGTTTTGGTTAGGATACGCTGTGCGTCCGCACGCTGGGTCGCGTCCTCATTATATCGGCGGTCATACCAGTCTTGGTTCGCCTGCTTCTGCTGTTGCAGATTCTTCTTGACCTTTTTCATTGCTTTGCTTGCCGAGATACCGCCGAAAATGCTCCCGACAGCCGACAAACCTGCGCCTACTAAACTTCCTATCATGATAGCGATGTTTCAAAAGTTATAATTCGTGCGCTAATTTACAGCACTATCTTTGCAGGCAACTTTTAAGTTTTGTATCATGGCAAAAGGTAAGAAAACAGGTGGGCGACAAAAAGGTACGCCCAACAAGGAAAACCCGCTCAAAGGGTATCTCCGCGCTCATAGCCTCGCATACTTTGAGCCGCGTGTACAGACCGACCCCGTAACTGGAGGATTGCGTGAGATTCAGCGTCAACGCCTCACGCAGGACGCCGAGGGAAATGTTTACAAGGTCATCGACCTTATTCCACTTACTGACTCCAAAGGCAACCCTGTCACGATGTCAGACTTCGAGGCCGACATGATTGCGCTCAATCCCAACGAGCGCGTCAACGCAGAGCTGCGCCTGCTTGAGTTCCACACACCGAAGATGAAAGCCGTTGAGGTCGATATGGACGTTCGCGGTTCAGTCACGACCATAGAGGACCGGTTACGCGAACTCTGCGGAGAAACAGACGAGGACGACGACTGACGCGCCCCTGCGGTCCGCTCTATTTTATCTACTTTTAGACGCAACATAGTTTTTCATTTCTTAATTTTTGTAGTTTTTTCAGGCGACCAGTTCGAGAGGATTGGTCGCTTTCTCTTTTTCCTGCACCGCCATTTCGACAACCGAAACCGAACCAAACAAGAACCAAACAGAAACCAAAATAAAACCAAACAANNNAACCAAACAAAAACCAAAAGCAAACCAAAGTGTAACCAAACGCTAACCTTCACGCGTGCGCGCGATGGATATTCCTATATGGATGTAGAAGGATATATTAAGTCGAATATATCCTATGGATGTAGAATAAAAACTTAAATCAAAGTTTTTATATGGAGTAGGAGACGGATGTAGTTCGCTTCGCTCCGACAACGCCGACATTAAAAAATTTTTTTGAAGATTTTTTCTTTTGGCTGACGCGCCGTAATCCTGCGGAGCAATAAAGAGAAAAAGAAAAAAGTTCCGCGCAAAAAGAAAAAGAGAAAGCCCGGCTCTGCTGTGAAACAAAGTCGGGCGAAAAACAAAAGTTAAAAGGCAAGGGGGCCGGGGTGCGTGCTATCTTTGCAGGTGAAATTTCAAAATCATATAGCGATGAATAGAAACTACAACTCAATCAAGGCTCTTGTTGGCGTAACCAACATCATCATCACTTCCGAACTTAGATACTCGGAGTTGCACGCCCTCGTTGAAAAATCTGCTGTCCTCGAAAATGGCATTCTCACAATCAAGGTCAAGGAATGCACCCTCGGCACTGAAGAGATAAACGCCCTTGCAAAACTGGGAGGAAAATATGTCGCATTTGATTTGACCGAATGCTAAAACCCTTTCCCTTTCGTGCGCTCATACACCGCCTCGCGGTCAGCGTCCACGTCCTTTATGCGAAACTGCACGGCACACCCGGTCGGGATTGTGTCGGGCAACTGCCCGGCAAGCCGGGCGATGACCTCATCAACGGTCCCGAAGCCGATGTCGCTGACCTCGGAAAGAACCTCTCCGCGAAAGTAGGCACGGGCATAGACCATCCGCTTGGGAGAAAGCCTGAACAACTTGTCGGCAGGCTCATCGACCCCTCGCGCCATTCCCTGCTTGCTCTTTGCCGTGGAGAAAAAGATAAAGTCAATCACTTTGGCATTCAACTCCCAGGCCGGAGTGAAATCAATCTTGATGTAGCCTCGCGTTATCGTATGCCCATGCGAATGATTCATACCAAACGCCACCTCCGCAATGCTCGCGCCACAGTCGTTCTGCGCCACAGTACCCCAAGTGTGACGGAACGTGTATGCGCTGTACCAACGCTCCTTCGGTATCCCCATGCTCTTGCAGAGCTGCTTTATGCCATTGTTCACATTCGCGTTGAACGAGTCCGAGGACGTGAACCGCTTGTGAAAGTTCAGCAAGTAGGGGTCGTCAGCCTCGGCCAGATATTTCTCAACTAAAGGCTGAATGATAGGCTCGACACGAATCTCAAAGTAAGCGTCATCGGCGCGGAACTTCTTCGTCTT
>LUJQ01000080.1 GCA_001689485.1 Bacteroidales bacterium M6
TACCGCGTCATGTCGGGCATCAGCGGCCTTGCCGACAGGGAGGACGCCCCGGCCATATGGATGGGCGGCGACATGTACGACGCGGAAAGCCCGGGGACAATACCCCCCGGCGCGAAGGCTGCCTCAGGCATGTTCCGGCACAACGGCCAGGGCTACCTCTCCCACGGCGCCATCAGGTTCCTGGAAGACGCAATCCAGCTCGGCGGTGACGAACAGAGGATACAGGCCGACGCCACCGGCCTCAAGATGCTCGACAGCAACGGGGAGGCACGCCTGACGATAAGCAACGACAACCTCCCGGCAAAGGAGGTGGACCTCATCGCCAACGAGGTGACCGACATAAACGGGGCGCTGGCCAGTAAGCAGGTCACGGTGGGCTACCGTAACCAGACCGTGGGGACAGGCGGCCTTACGAAACCCGGGCGCACCGGCATATCCCGTGGCGCCACATGGACGATACCGCTGGGCAGACTCACGCCGGGGTCGCTGGTGTCGGGGACATGCTCGGTCTCCCTGGGGTTCAACGCCAACGCGGTGCCTGCCACCAGGCCGTTCTCAGGGTCGTTCACTGTCACGGTCTACCGCAGGGAGGCGGGGGTGGCAAAGGCCGTCTACAGCCGGGGGACGTCCCTGGCCCCGCCGACATCCACAAGCACGGTCGTATCGGGGTCGCTCGCCGTGAACGCCACCACCGACGTCGGCGCGGACTACTATATGGATATAACGATTAACGAGACCGCCGACATCCTCGCCTATGCCAGCAGCCACAACGTGGCCCCCTCGTTCTCGGGGAAGGTCACAAAGGGGGCCAAGCAGGGTACGACCATAGCCCTCGACGGGCTGATGGCCGTCATGACGAAAATGAAGTTCCTGGCGACGGCCAACTACTTCGGGGTGCTCGCCGGGAACTACGGGCTGCAGGTGTCGGATTCGGGCATAAGGCTCCGGCTCGGCTCGACCACGTGGAAGAAACTCGGCCTTAGCGGGTCGAACCTCACACTCACATAACCATAACGGACACATAATCATCATAACAGTTTCAAACATTAAAAAAACATCAGACATGACATCGACAGACATCGTTTTCAAAGAAGTGGCACGGGCATCCGTGCAGGCAGACAATTCGGGCGACACCGGCCGCGCCTACGCAATCTCCGCCGTGCTCGAAATTGAGCGCGGGGCGCTCTCCTCCGTATCCGGCGGCGCCATATCCGGCATGACGGGGCAGTACCCCTCCGGGTCGTTCGGGAAGAACGCCAACGGCGAGATGTGGCTGAACCTCAACGCCCCCGAAGATGAGTACGCGGCAATGACGGCGGCCATAAGCGCCTTCCTGCGGGCGCTCCCCGCAAAGGTGGATGGCTGCCCCGTGACATTGGGCTGACGCCAGGCAAAATCTGAAATAAAAACCGACAAGACAAAACGACATGAAAGCAAGCGAAAGGATAAAGACGTTGATAAAGGGCTGGGAGGGGTGCCGCCTGGCGGCATACCGCTGCCCGGCAGGGGTGCCGACCATCGGGTACGGCCACACGGGGCCGGACGTGGCACAGGGGCTGAGAATCACACAGGCGCATGCCGAAAGGCTGTTCGAGGGGGACATCGCCCGCTTCGAGGACGAGCTGCAGCGATGGATGCGGATAGACAGCGTGCCAGGGCTGACGCAGGGGCAGTACGACGCCCTGCTGAGTTTCGCATACAACACGGGCATAACGGCGCTGCGCCGCAGCACCCTGTGGAGGAAGGTGTGCGCAGACCCGTCTGACCCGTCCATACCGGCGGAGTTCTCCAGGTGGGTGAATGCGGGAGGCAGGCGCATGCCCGGGCTTGTGGCACGGCGCGAGGAAGAGGCACGTATATACACCGGCAGGCATGGCGGCGAGGTATGACGATGCGGACATGCTGCGGGACCATGCACTGCCGCATGGCATGCCGGGCGGGCGAAAGGCGCGGCAGGCGCCTGAGGAACGCGGCTGCCGCGCTGTCGGCAGCCGTGATGCTCGCGCTGGCAGCAGCGCTGTGCAGCTCATGCACCGGCACGAGGTATGTGCCGCTGGAGACGGTGCGCACGGAATACCTCTACAAGGACAACGCAGAGATGCTTGATGTTGTAAAGTCCCTCACGGAGCGTCTGTATCAAAAGGAGCGGCAGGTGGACTCGCTGATGCGCAGCCGCAACGAGCGGCTTGTGCTGAACGACAAGGGGGACACGCTGCGGCACGACACGGAGCTGGTGGTCTACCGTGCCTCGCGCCAGGAAAAGGAGCTTGAAAGGCTGCTGGAATCCAAAAGCGATTCGATACGTGAGCTTAGACAGCGGTTGGAATCCGTCAAGTCAGACAGCATCCCTGTGCCCTATCCCGTGGAGCGGAAACTCACGAAGTGGCAGCAGACCAAGATGGACTTCGGTGGTATCGCCCTCGGAGGAATCATAGCTGTGGTCTGCATAGCCGTAATATGGCTGATTAGGAAATTCAGAAAATAAATATAAGCAATGGGAAATTATATAGAAATTATAAAAGTCGGCATGGGAGATTACTCGCTCCACCACCTTGTGTGGCAGCTGACGATAGTTGCGTTCTGTATTTTTGTGACGGGACTTTTCTCTATAGCCGATACCATAAGCGGCATATACACCGCAAAAAAGACAGGCGAGAAACTGCGTTCGCACCGTCTGCGCAAGACCTTTGAGAAAATGGCGGTCTATTGGTTCTTTCAGATTCTCGTGGGAGTGGTAGGCGTTGTTTTCTCGCTGTTCCCATGGTACAATCTGCCCTATATGTCAATCATCTTCGCAGCGATGATATGTATCGCCGAGGGGCGTTCCATGTGGGAGCACAGCCGACGGCGCAAAGACAATGTGGCGAAAGTCCCCGAAGCCGTGCAGGAACTGATTGACCTTGTGGGCGGCGAGGAAGAGTTAAAACGCACGCTTGTGGCCCTCGTTCAGAAACGTCTTGGAGTGGAGGGCGGGACTCAGACGTAAAAATAGCCCCGCAACCTCTGAGCCGCCTAACTCGCTAAACCTAAACGGCTCAGGGAGCAAGATTCGCCTCGTGTCGCAAGGGCTATATGAGTAATTACTTTATACCTTAAACACGGGGCGCATCTTTATGTTCACTCCGTTAAGCAAAAAACATTATGCCAAGACTCGCAGAACTTGCCGGCCGCGTGATAACTCTCGTGACCGAGGAAACAGACATACCCAGAGAAGCCATACTCTCCAAATCAAGGACAGCCGAGGTTGTGGACGCACGGCACCTCGCTATAAAACTTCTCCACTCCAACAACGTCTATCCCTCGCGCATAGCCTCGATTTTCAACCTCTCGCCACGCACAATCCACTATATAATAACAACTTTTGACACACGTGCGCAAGCCAACAAGACACTGCGCAATAACTTTGCAAAAATCTCGAAACAACTCGCCGATAACTCCGAAACAACTATGAAATAACTCCTTTTGTACCAATGTGTTGAGAGGTAATTTTGCATCACGGGGCAATGGTGCTCCGCAATGTAAAATCTATTTCAAAATGTCAGATACCAAAATTTTTTCGCTTGGTGATTCCGGCATGGGCGGCGGTGGCACTGACCGCCATAGATGCGATGTGGCTGTATTTATCGCCCCATTTAGCGTTTTGCATCATTGAAGCCATTATCATAGCCGCAAACTTCCTCCGCTCGGCTTCGGTATTCATTGCTAAGCGGTAGCTGAAATTGGTGTTAGGTTCCATCTTTTATCTTACGCGCATAACACGCTGTGCTACTTTAAATTATTGTCAAAAAAGTTAAGATAGGCATAATCAAATCTGCTTATTTTTCATCTTTCCCGGTTTTCGGGGTGAAATTCTTGCAGGAATGAACCTTCGGGTCGCATAGGATGCAATAATCCTGATAGACCGTCTTGTCTCCGTTCCATATCTGCGCCTCGCAGGTGCATTTGCGCTCCCTTCTGACAAAGAACCTGCACATTCTCGCCGTGGGGTAGAGCTTCTTGTTGTTGACTTTGTTCATCGCCGTCCGTATCATTGTCTCAATTTTTTGTCAAAATCTGAAATAACGCATCCGCCTGTCTCAATTCCCGTTGGCAGGCCGGCGCTTCCTGTCTGTCCTGCTCATGCCTTGTCGTCCTGATGTGCCTTTTCGCCGAGGATGCAGTCCGCGACGGAGGCGCCCTCCGGCACCCCCATCCTGCGCTTCCAGTCCGCCGGTTTTACGGGCGGCGGACTGGAAGCCTCCGCAGCCTTTTCGCGTTCTCTGGCGTATAACGATATTTTTTCCGCCCTCTCTTCGGCAAATGTTTTCAATGCGGTCATTATCAGCATAGGGTCTACGCTGCCGTAGAACCGCCCGTAACGCCCGCTCTTGAACTGTCTGAAAAACAGCATCAGTTCCGTCACCTTGAAATGTCCGTACATCTGCTGTATCAGGAGTGCGGTGTCTGTAAGCTGGCGCGTCGTAAGTTTTTCCTTGACCCCGGCGTACTCCGACAGTTCCGCAAGCTGTATCACGAGCCATGCCTCTGCCGTGCTGCCGAAAGCCTTTCTGACAAGCCCCAGTGTAGGCGCCCCCCCCATGTATGAAAGTTCCGGGTTCCTCAGGCACTCATCCTGCTTGTCAGGATTGAACGTTTTCAGGAACCCCTCCCTGTCACCATAGCGTGCCACCAGTGCCGAGACCCTGGGGTTTGTCATCCCGGCTGAGGGTGGTTCTGACAAGCTCGGCAAGTTCCCCGTCCCTTGTAGCCCTGTCAAGGCTTGCTCCATTTGAAGCCCGATTCTCTGTGCCATAACGTTGTTGCTGGAGTTTTATCAGCCGTGCGTCCTCGTCCTCCCTGCGGCGTTGCCCCGCCAGCCAGTTGAAGAAATACTGTTTGGCATCACGGAGCGTCGGCGGGCGGTTGCCCAGGCATTCGCAATGAAGCGCGAATGAATCTATGACAGCTGGGAGCCTGGATGGTTCGACGGAGAACTTCTTGCATATGGATTCCGCCCACATCCGCTGGCTCTTAAGCTCGTCAAAGATATTGCACGTGGTGGCTGTTTTTTCTTTGTCTGTTATAATATTGATGTCATTATCAATATTATAGTCTTTGTCTTTATATCTTATAATAGGTGTATTTCCGATTTGTGTTTCTGTGGGAAACGCTTGTGTTTCCTTTTGCGTTTCCGTGAGAAACACAAATTTCGGTTGTGTTTCTGTGGGACTACACAAATGACGATTTGTGTTTCTGTGGGAAACGCTTGTGTTTCCTTTTGTGTTTCCGTGGGAAACACAAACCGTATATGAGGATTTGCCGCTCCCCGAGCCTTTTGAATACTCGATAAGCCCACGCTCCCGCAATCTCTCGCGGGCGATTCCGATAGCCTTGCGCGTGAAGTTTAAAGCCGTCTCTATATACCGCGTCTGCAACTCAAAAGGATTCTGCCATCGCCGCATGTTGCATTCGTGAAGCAGGAAGAAGTAAAGCTTCGCATCTGGAGGCGGGAGAGGGTCGGCTTTGTCGGCCTCCCAGAAACGGTTTATGAGGTCTATATACGCAGGCTGTTTGCCACGCGCCTTCATCATTGCTCCTCGTTGAATTTGTCGCGCAGTTCCTCGGCATAGAGCCGTTTGTAGTCCCGGTCATCCCCGTCGGTGTAAGGTATGGCTTTCAATACCTGGGGGTACTCGCCGCCGCCACGCACCAGGAGGAAGCGTGAGACGCCCCAGCCGCATTCCTCCGTTATGCGGGCGGGGACACCCTGCCATCCTGAAGCCTGGCTGCGGAGGTCGAGGTATGCCTTGGTGATACGTGCCAGTTCGGCCTCGGCACGGTGTGCCTTCCTTGCACGGTGTGCGCCGTAGAGGCACGACGCAGTACCGGCAACACATAATATGAATCCTGTGGTTGCAATCATTTTGTCGTTGTTTTATGGTTTTGTTTTATCCCGAACATCGGGTTCTTGTTTATATCAAAGTGCGCTGTCACATACTTCTTGCGGTAAAGCCCGCGCATGTCGTCCAGAAGCCCCTCTCCGGGGATGACTGACCTCAACTCGTGTATTGTGGCAAGGCACGGCTCCACCACACCCTCCTTGGCTGTGACGATTTCCAACACAACCTCGAAGGCTCGGAGTTCGCCCGTGGTCAGTCCGGGCTCTGATTCCATGGGTCGTTAACGGTTTCGGTTGCTGCCGCGCATTCTGCCGGCGGCATGGCATCGGTAAGCCGTGCGTCGGCCTCCCCGAAGATGATTTCCCTGTCAGATTTTTCCATAATCGTCATATAGTTCTATGTTTGAAAGTTCTTTTTCGAGTATTGCCGCAGTGGCTTTGCGCGATGGAGAGGCGGGGTCGTAGCAGTCGCCCGCAAACTCCGGAAGCAGCATGGCCAGGCGCGGGAAGAAATCGTGCAGCATGGAGTGCCTGCCACGAACGCCGAAACTCTCTACCCAGCGGTCGCAACGGGCAGCATACAGTCGCATGGCATCAATCACAGTCATGGCCATCTGCACCGCCTGCACGAGCATCGCATAATCGGGGCGTAGCCTGCCGGTCGTTTCTGCCTTAAGGCCGTTGCACAGGTGTGAAAACGCCCGGCGGTTCAAATCCTCGAACAGCACGGACAGCCGCTGTTCCGCCTCTATATGCGCCGCATCGAGATATGTGCGGCGGAAGGTCTCGTATTCCGAGATGAGAGCACGTACACAGCGGCTCAGGCGTTTGGTTCTGGAAATACGCATCTGTCCGGCTATGTCGAGCACGGTGTTGGCGTAGTCCGTGGCAAGCGTGCCGAGCATGGAAAGCTTTACGCCCTTTCTTGCGAGCGCCTGCTGCGGCACGTCGTCAAGCGTGGCTTCCCTTGCGGGCAGGACTGCCGGGAGAGGCAGCCGGATGTTCTTGTTCATATCTTGCAATCAGTTTTTCGAGCCATCGTACATCCGCAATGGCGAGACGGAGCGCATCGGCCGTGCGGTGATCATTGGCTGCCGCCATGGCATGACCCGCTACCCGTTTCAGATGGTTGCGCAGCGCCTTGGCGCGGTACAATGGGATTTTCATGTTTATATATTTTGTATCTGGTGTTTTGTCTGTGTAAAAACCGCACCACCTTCACAGGCAGTGCGGGTCGTTGGAAAATTAATAACATTTATGATGACAAATAAAAGTTGGGAGGGCGGCGGGATTCGAACCCGCACCGGCATGGCTGTAGTGGTGGCTCTCCCGCCCATGCTGCTCTGCCATTGAGCTACGCCCCCCGTTTCGCGCTCTCTTGCGCAGGGATTGCAACCTGAGTGTTATCTATTGTCGCCGCTTCCTCCGAGTTTGCCACGGAGCTGGCGGGATTTGAGTTTGCGGTGGTTCATTCGCCCTATAGTGTCGAGTTTGTAGCCGATGCGGTCGGCAAGCACGGCGCAGTACCACATGACATCGCCTATCTCCATTGCTATTTCCTCGCATTTCACGGGTGAGAAATCGGCGTTGCCGTCTCTGATTACCTTCTTGACCTTATCAGCGACTTCACCTGCCTCTCCGGCCATTCCGAGTGCCGGATATACGATGTTGTATTCTTCGGGATAGACCGCAGTTTCAAGAGCGCATTGCTGATACTCATTGAGGCTCATTCCTCGGCTGTCGGGCGACTCGCAAAGTGCGGTCACTTCATATCTCGCCTCATTCGCCATAGCTCGAAAGTTTTGCGGTATATACTCCCATGTACGGTGTTTCGGTCACGCTCTTGATGACCCAATCTGCCATTGTGCCTTTCATTCCGTCTTTGAACGCAGCTACAGCACTATCGAAGTCATTGGCTTGAACGAGTATCTGAGAGATGGTTTCTTTCTCGGCTGCGGTCTTTTCATCAATGGTGATGAACGCCACATTCACGAGATAGAACTTGTCGGCTGTGTCATCGAAGAAAATCTCTGAGATTCTCGTTTTCTTGACTGCTTTGACACTGAAATCACCGCTGATATAGGGTGTCAATTCTTCTATAGTGCGAGCCTCGGCCTCTGTAAAGCTGAGTGCATCGAACAGATTCTTTTCGGTCACTTTCTTGACCGCTCCGTTCTCCTGAATCTTGTCAAAGGCAACGGAGGATTCAAACCATAATGCCATATTTATTTGTTGATTAACTTGTTTATATCCACCGGCACGCCCACATACCCATCGGGGTTCTCGCCTCCGAAAATGCGTCGGTCGGTGATGAGCTTCCGGTTCTGTAAAAGGAACTCTATAAGTCCCTCGCAACGTTCACGGAGGATGGGAATGTCTCGGTCAAGGTCAAAGACGTATGTCTCGGTGTATGTCTGCCAACGTCCATACTTGTCAATCTCCGCCACGTTGTATTCAAACGTCCGTATGTCCGAGCCATTCTGAATGAGGCAATAGGGATAGACAAGATGTTGGGAGTGGTGCTTGAACTTGCTTGCCGAGTAGCTTGCAGTGGTCTTGATGTCGTGAACAGACAACGGCATAAGCTCGTCGATGAAGCCGTAGACCTCAACATCACCGTACATCGTGTGAAGTATCGCACTGACTCTAACCTGCGGAATCGCGCCCCTGTAGTATGTGACGAACTCCCTGCACAATTCGTAGGGGAACTGAAACGTGAAACCATCAAGCTCCGCTTGGATAGCCACCCGTTCGCCGTTCTCTCCATACACCTTGCTCATACGCACCTTTTCATCAAGCTGCCCTGTGATGAGCGTGTCGATTACAGCATTGAACGCGGTACCCTTTGAGGCGGCTTCGCTTGTGAACGGTACGCGGTTTATCTTGTCGATAAGCGAAGCGTGCTGTTTGACCCAAAACTCCTCCAAAGTATGGGGCGGCTCATTTGAGAAGCCCCAATACTTGTCGTAGATTTGAGGGGTGTCAAGATAGTCCTGCCAAGCGTCGAGCAAAGTTGCATAGACACGATAGCGGACGTTACTCTGCTTTTGCATCGCTGTATAACTTCGTTTCTGTGTCGAACGTCAGACCAAGCTCCTTGACCTTGGCGGCAAACATCCGTCTGCCCTCGTCTTTGGAAGAGCCGACGTGCTGAACCGTGGCGATATACTTTGTGAACTCGTTGGCTTGTTCGGCGTTTGCGATTGCCTCGATGCGGTTTGACAAGTCCTCCACGACACTCTTGTAAGCCTTTTGAAGTTCGTGCTTCTGCGATAACATGGCATTGTAGCGGGTGATGACCTCGCGCTGTATGAAATCGTTGGCGGCTGTCGGTCTGCCCTGTTTGTCAACGATGGTTGTGACGTTGAGTTGGGCGGGCATAAGGCAGGTGTTCTTGCCCTCGCTTCGGTCGGTCGGGTCGAATGTGAGGATGCGTTTCTGAACACCCTTGTCAGACACCATTTCAAGGTAGCCGAGCAGGTCAAGGTCAGTAATGATGGTATTATAGGTTTTTTCCCGCAGGAGCGGGATGAACACTGTGCGGTCACCCTCCTTTCGGGTGTCGCGGTGCGCGATGAAGATGATGTGCTTGTTGAGCGAGGCGAGCTGCTTGGTAAACCAAAGGAACTCCGCGTTGATACCGCTCCAGTCCTGCACCCTCGGCTGACGCAGACCGCATTTGTAGGTAATAATGCAGTCAAGTAACTTGCCTACGGTATCAGGAACTATGGTCTGATACGGCGCAAGGTCTTGCGGGGAAGCAAGCAACTGTTTGATTTCCTCCCACTTCGTCACCTGCACGATGTCGACACCTTCGAGGTGTGACAGGTTGATTCGGTTTACTCCTCCGTCGAAGTCAAGCAGCAAGGGCTTGGGAGCGGAAAGCGAGAGGGTTGTTTTGCCGGTGCCCGCCTGTGCGTAAATCATCATCTTGATTGCGGTAGGCAGGGTGAGGTCGGTTGATTTTCTGATTAATGACATATCTTTTATTTATTTGGGTATTCGTTCAACAATCCGTGGATGGTGTGGTCGGTCATTCAAATTACATTTAATTCGTCAATCTTAAATACCGTCACATTTGCGGGCAGACTTTCTTTCGTCCAATCCTTGTATGTGTCAGTGATATACACCTTGTCATACACAGCTGCGACTTTCTCGACTCCTTGTTTCTGAATAGCGTGGGTAACGAGCAAGGACATAGTGTTGGGATTCAACTCGCGCAGTTTTGGCGCAAGGCCAATGAATGTGCTGCCTCCGTCGCACAAGTCATCAAGAACAAGTAGGTCACGCCCTGTGACGTCCTCTTTGGGGGTCGCTCGAAAACCTTGCAATTCGCCAGTGGCTTCGTTTCTCACTTTGTCGCAAACTACTGTAAAATACTTGTCAGTATAGCGATTTACTGAGCCTTTATCCGGTGCAACCAATAGCAACCCTTTATTCTGCTCCAATAGCCTGCTTTTTATATACCATGTCAGATTGGTACTAAAACTGTGGTGTATCAGTTTTCGGCAACGAACGCTGTGAGGCTCATAGATGTACACCGTTTCAGCATTCAGCGAGTTTACGACATCGGCGACTATCGACAGAGTGAACGGTCTGTCTATGTCAAAAAGTCGGTCACACCGCATTCCCATCAGATAGTAGATTTCGAGTATGCATACCTCAATACACTGACGATTAAGAATGTCGGACAATTGCATCAACAGGAACAAATCGTCGCCGTTTGTTATCCTGCATTTAACCGCGACTGGCTCTTTGCGATTGAGCGGTTCGAGTTCAAGGTGAAGTTCCCCATCGGGGAACTTAATCACCTTGTGTCCTTTGTTGTTTATAAAGTCTATGACCTGCATAATCTTTCTCGGATTTCTTTCATTGATACCTCCTTGGTGATTCTTCCGTCCTCAAACACGGTTTCAAGACAACCTCCGGCTTCCTGTTCACGGCTGACACAATCGGTTGCATGATAAATGCCGTTTTCATCTTTGTCAACCCGGATAAGACCTTTGAGCGACTTCTTCATGCCACTGTCGGTCTTGGGCGATTTGAATATCTCTCGTGGCTCTCCGTTGACCTGACACCATGTGGCCTTCATTGCGAAACCAAGACTGTCGCGGGTGCGGTACTGGTAGGTGTACGAACCTATGCCGAGAACGAGGTTGGTGGCGGCAAACCCTTTCGCTTCAAGGCGGCGGTATATCTCTTTCTGACGGTCAAGTGTGATGCTGTCGCCATAGATTACGCCGATATGCGGGTCAAGCACCTTGTAGCCTTTCTCGTTGACAGTGCCGCCGAATGTGTCCCACAGAAGCTCGTACACGCCTTTTCGCTCTGTGGTGCTTATCGCCGCTTCCTCTTGGAAGTTTTCAAAATCCCCATACTCGTAGCCGCAGATTATGTGTACCGGGTCGCCGCTGTCGGGTCGCACAACCAAGCGTCCGTCCCTCGCAAGGATTTCGTCTTTTAGCCGTGGGATAAAGTCGGTGACAACCTGCCATAAATCCCAAGTGTCAGAAACGATGCTCACAAAGCCTTCCGGGTATAACTCTGTGATGAAGCGTTTAAACGTATCGAACTCTCCATCTTTGCTTCCGGCACACATGACGGAATGTTCGCTTGCAGGAACGGTGGCGGCTATCAGTTCCTTTTCAGCGTCCATATTGTAGTATTCCTCTATCGCTCCGATGGCGGGAATGGTCTCGCTTCCGATAAACGATGTCAGATGCCCCATGCCGCTTGTGATGGCTGCTTCAAGCCCAGCCATGCCACGCATCGAGAAGTCGTGGCACAGGAAACCGAGCATCACATCCTCGGAGAATCCGGTTGTTTCAGCGTGGCGTTCAAGCTCCTTTCGATAGAGCCTTGCGGTAGTCGCGGATGTCATTGGCAACCAAAGCTCACAAGACATAAGGGTCTCCAAAAAGTTGGTGAGCCAAAAGAACTCCGGCTTGGTATTGATTACCGTAACCATAGGCACTCTTATGGGGCATATAGCTCCCTCCGGCAATGATTTTATGCGCAGCGGCATATAGCCAAGGCGGTGAAGTGCGCGTATGTGTTCTGTGCCGACACTGTTTTCTCCGAGGAACGTGTCTATCCGGCGTTTGAACGACTTTACAGCGGCTTCTTCGTCAAGGGCAAAGAAGTCCTTGTTAAAGGTTCCTATCAGATACTTCTTTATGAAGTACTGTATGCCGAACACCACGCACCCATCTTTCGCTTCGTGGAGGTGTTCGCTACTTCGTGGAGTCCAGTTTGCATAAACATACTCCGTTCCTTCGGGATATTGGCGACGGTGGTCTAATTTGTAACCGTCCGTCAAAAGCATTGCATTGCTCATGTTATTCAAATTTGAGTTTTCTTATTTTCGTTTCGCGATATTCGCCGGAGAGCTGTATGACAAATCCCCGGCTTTCGAGCCACTTCTTCGCGCGTCCCATCATGCGCAGGACTTCACCGGGTTCCTTGCCGTCAAATAGTTCGTCGGAAACAGGGGCGGTCTTGCCCCCCCCTGATTTGGCTACGCTCGTATCGGCTCTGTGCGCGTTTCTCTGCCACGCATCCATTGCAGACGGAACACCTCGCGCCTCCCTTGGAAAGGCGGAAGTCCGTCACGGGCAGCTCACGCCCACAGACGTTACAGGTTTTGATTTCCATATCAGTTATTATTTGGGCTCTTCGATTTTGATTTTGCCCTCGCGCTCCCACTTCTTTGCGAGCCTGCAGAGGGGATAGAGACATGCGGCTGCAATCGCTGCAAGAATGATGCGTACCTCGACCCATTCGCCCACCGGCCGCTCATCCTCGCCGAACATCAGTATCACGGCGGAGAACCCTGCGGTAAACAGCGCATACAGCACAAGCCACCGCCAGTTGAGTTTCGTTTTCATATCGTTGTCTGATTGGGTTCAAAAGAAAAAGCCGGGGCAGGGCGGCCTAATTTTAAAATCACGAAATATGAGTAAAGGGCGTCACCGCCGCTCTGTGGTGACCTTGCGCCCCGGCTGTATAAGTAACCCCCAAACACACAAAGGTGACTAATCCAAATAAAGCAATATTGAGTTTGTGTATTTGGGGATTTTTTCAGTATCTTTGCTATTGACTAATTTTAAAGCAATTAACAATGGCAAAATTCACTCAGGAGCAACTTGCAAAGTTGCAATCCAAGCTCAGGTCCAGGCTTGGGAAGTGCCCCAACTGTGGAGGTTCAAATCGGCGCGTATTAGACGCAGCCTTCCATCTCGTTTCAATCGACGGAGCCAATGGGCTTGTGTCATCCACTCAGGGATTAGAATACGTCCCTTTGGCTGCCGTTGTCTGCGATGATTGTTCTGACACATCGTTCTTTCACCTGTTCGATATGGGTGTCCTTGAAAAATGACGTTCCATCCTTGCGGATTATAGGAGTTATGGGGTTGCTCGTATCTCCTATTTTTCTTTTATTCTTATCTCCCATTTTAAATTAATTTGTTTTGTTGCGGCAGGAGGACTTGAACCTCCACGGACTTACGAGGGCTTTATCATCCGGAATCTCAACCCTCTGCCACCTTGTTTTGACAAGGCGCGTCTGCCAATTCCGCCATGCCGCCTGCGGATTTCTCCGCTGTTTTCACTAACTTTGTGGTTGCAATACTATAGATAGTGAATAATGGATTTAAATTTCTTGGTTCAAATAACCAAAGACGAGGAAAGGACATTGATGAAAGCATTCGCGATACTCGCACCGCTCTTATATTCATCCTTTTGGCTTTACGTACCGCTGTTCAAAACGGCAGACATCATTTTGCGCTGCGCATTGCTTGCAAGCGCAATAATTGCAATCCTGTATTTTGAGCGTGGTTTCATGGGCTTGATTTCCATGAGCAAAGGCCTGGAATTAAAGATTCCACTTTCTGTTTATGTCGGATTCCCTATTGCGGCGACTGTTATTCTTTTGCTTACACCGTGGGATTTTGGCTCTGGGATAAAACTGCCTCTCGTCTACTATTCGGCGGCGATCGTTCTCAATGCGCTGTTTTTTCGCAAGGCTGTTCGTCTTGCAAGCGTTGTTCTTGCTGACGAACCAAAGACAGAAAGGGTAAAACCCAAAGCAAAACACGATAAGTAATATCTGCCATAATATTTTGTACAGCATATTGTGTTATTTTTGATTAGCAGCCTTGCCCGGACTCGAACCGGAACGACACGCTTTCGCGCTTCCGTGCTACCGTTACACCACAAGGCTTCCGTTTGGCTTATCGCCGATGTTTTCGTATATTTGAGGTGTCAACAAACAAATATTGAAAACATGAAAGAAATAAACGCCAATCTTATTGGCAAAAAGTTAGAAGAAAAGGGGTTCGCTCACGAATGCCCTATGTGCCACAAAAACTACCTCCGGGAACTTATTGATAAAAGCGTGGTTTTGCCGTCGTGTAGACCTATAACTGTCGAAGGGAGGACACTTGGGCAGGTTGACGAACTTGAATGTGCCGTCATTCGTTGCCTGAACTGTGGGCATGTTGAGTTCTTTGATTTAGCGGCTCTGCTGATGCGAGAATAAGACCTCCCGACAAAGGTGTTTCGTCGCCATTGTATTTTCCCACCCTTGGGAAATGCCCTTTTGAATAGTAGGCGTTAACCACTTTTTCCACCTCTTGCGCTACCTCTGTAAGCCGGGCGACCTGATTCGCCTGGCTAAGGTTGTTGTACACTTGCCCGAATCTTTCTTCTTCGTCAGTCGGTCTGACGCAAGAATAGACAACTGCGCCTTGTTTGTCGTCTCGCTCTTCAACTAAAAGTATAAGTTTCATAGTTCTTCAATTTAGTTAGGAACCACAGCCGGAGTCGAACCGGCGACGCATCTGTTTCGCAGACCGCTCTACCTACTGAGCTATGTGGCTTCCGTGAAAATCCGTATATTTGCATTTGAAACCTTAAAACATACGGATTATGAGTAAAGAATTATATCAGGATGCGATTAAAGCAATTGACATTCTGTTTGAAAAAGGCGTGCTGTGCGATGAAGATGGCGGTTCTCTTTTCGGAGAGGCACAATGGGAGAACCTTCGCCAATGGTTCAAGGTAAACGGCAAATATGCTGTATATGCTACGAATCAAGCATTGAATAAACAAGGCTTGTCTGAACTTAAGGCCCTCCGATTGCGTTGTGAACAGGCTGTCAAACAAATAACCCAAGAGGAATATGACCGTGATTTGCGCAATCGTGAAAGCCTTGCGAATATTCGAGGGGTGAAAACTGCGAAGATTACCGCATGGGTAGCAATAGCCATTTCAACAGCCGCGCTTATAGTAGCGATATTAGAAGCGACAATATGGAAATGATTATCGCCACCAGGGACAGATAAAATGGAAGTGCTTCCCTTGCCTTGTAATGCCTGGCGTATTCTTTGTGCCATTCATCAAATTCGCCCTGGGATAATTCCCCGAATGGCTTTTGCGGCAATTTTGGTTTTTTGAACGGGTTTGTCATAACTATAAGTTTTAGTTAGCACCGCAGGAAGGACTCGAACCTCCGACAATACCGGGTTGCCCCGGGGTTCTACCAACTGAACTACTGCGATTCCCATTGCAAAATTTAGATTCGACACCCCGAGGCAATGACAGGGGTGATTTATGTTGTCGAGACTTCCGCTTTCGCGGCTCGTCATTGTTAATCGTTATTCACTTCAAATGTATGGGCTTTCCATACAAGTCCGCGATGTCAATGTGCGATTTTGAAGTTGCAGACTCTCAGCGTCTGCGGGCTGTTAGAGTTTCATGTTCCTTATCACGTCGCCCCCGTTGCAGTACCATTTGCCGTTCTGCTTGCCGGAGGCTTTCTTCTCGACCCTTACCAATCCTCGCTCTATCAGCTTGCCGAGCTTGCCGCGCCCTCCTACGAGTTTTGCGGCAGTGGTCTTGCTGAACACGATTTTGTGCCGGTTGAGCATTAGCGGTATAGCTTCAAGTCGATATTCGGGGGATTGGGGGTCTATGCTGTTGGAGAGAGCTGCTTTCATTATCGTTTCTCCCTTTTGAGGTAGACCACAATCTTATCTTCGTGAGGCACTACCGCAAACGCTTCCCAACCCTGTTTTCCGAGTTCGTCAAGCATCTGGTCTGTTCCATCGCCATGATTACCCCAAAACGAGTAGTATTCAAACTTTTTCATTGTCTTTTCTCCTGTGTTTACGTTTTACTAACTCATAGACTACAAAGGTGTAAATCATGCCTACGCAAGCTCCGAGGCAGAAGGTGGCGATGTAAGTCCAAGTCATAGCGTTATTCCTTTCTCCGCAAGGGAGGCTTCGAGGGCTAAGACGCGCTCACCTAATTCGTGGAGGAACTGGTCTCTGCTGATTTCGGGGGCAGGATTGGCCTCAATCCATTCTCTCACGAATAGAGGGGTCGGTTCGAGTTTGAGGGTGCCGTCGTTACCGTAAACGGCGATTTTTGTACCATTGCAATACACTCCCTTGATACTGCGGTTCATTTTTTCCAGCACCATGCGGCGGATTGCGTCATCCCAGTCTCCGCGCCAGAAGTAGTTTTCTTTTTCTTTCATTGACTTCACCTCTCAATTAGCGGTAAAACATTGTTCTTTTTCAGTATCTCGTATAGGAACAAGCGTCCCTTTTGCAGCCATTTCGTCACCATCACAACCTTGCCAGTTGTGGAGTTTTCGGGAATGAACGTGTCTGAATGAACGTAGCCCATAGTGTTGTGAGGGGCGTAGAGAATCCACTGACCACCTACCTTGCGCTGGATTTTCAGACTTGCAAGGAGTTTGTTGAATTTGCTCGCACTCATACCATAGTCCTGTGCAATCTGAGTGGTGGTAACAGTATTCTTGCTGTTGAGAATTTGGTCAAGGTAGCTTGTGCGCTCGTGCAGTTCGGCAATAGCCCTGTCTTTTTCGGCAATCTGCTCACCCTGCGCCAAGAGAAGTTTCTGCTGTTCCTCGATTTGCTCCTGCTGTGCGGCTGCAAGCAAAAGAGCCTCACGAAACGATGTCGGAACTTGATACTGATTGGCGTTTGCGGTTTCAAGTTCAATCCAACGGTTGATAATCTTTTCACGCAGGACTGCATTGTAACCGCTTGCGAGGATAAGACAGCCAGTCTTGGTGAGTTGGTAGCAGGGTTCTTGTTTGGAGCCGCCATTAGGCAATTCTCTGACAGTGTACGACAATCCAAAGTTGGACTCTTGTACGCCTTGCTCCAAAAGGCTTCTTATGTCACGCATAACGTGTGCGTGTCGCTTCCCCGTCAGCTCGGCTATCTGCAAGCTGCTCATCGTCTGCGATTGGGTTATGGTGGTAAGTTCGTTCATCGTCGCAAAGTTTTACTTGGTTAATGTTATTGTCACCGTCATATCCACCGCAGAGGAAGTGATGTCGTATTTGAAGCCGTCCGTTCTGTTATGGTCTTTGCGGACGTTGTAGGCGATGCGTTCAGCCGTTTTCCATGCCGCCGCATCGGGAGCGCAGTATGCGGTCAGCTTCTCATCGTGCCGCATATCCCTGGCTCTCTGCTGAGTCAGCTTCTCGTCTTCAAGGACTCGTTCTAATACTAATCTCATTTGTTTTCTGAAAATTCATTCGTTAAATTTGGAAAATAGCAAGGGAACGGTTATCTTTGCGATTGAAAACTATGTAGGTTGCGAAGTATCGCCGCCCCCTTTGCTATTGTCTTTTCGGTGTCATTCGCTGAACGACAATGCAAAGTTATACTTTAGTTTCGTACTAAACAAATTTTTCGCCAATAAAATTATACAAAAATTTAGCCGCTATGGCTAACTTGCAGAAAATAAAAGACTTATCCAAGGCAAAAGGCATTCCATTAAAAACTATTGCTGAACAAGTCGGCATTAGCGAACAAGGTATCCACAAGATGATTCGCGAGGAAACCATGTCTGCGGTCATCTTGGAACAGATAGCTTGCATACTCAAAGTGAATATCTGCGTGTTCTTTAATCGGGAGTGTGTATGCGAACATTATGAGCAATATAACGCAACCGCTGAACGTGCGATAGCAGCTAAACATATTGGCAAGGTTGACCAACGCAATATCCTACCGAAAGCAGGGAAAGGCGGTCAAGAAGATTTAGAAGCGAAAGTAATGCGACTTCAAGATGAATTGCTCGAAGCTAAAAACAAAATCATCGAACTGTTGGAGAAGAAATGAAGCGTGAATCTACAAGCATATTAGACTATCTAAAGGCTATTGCGTGGGTTGTTGTTCCTTTCTGCCTGTTAGGGTCGTTACATTATTTGTTTGTCTTTTTCCCTCGTACTGTGTATGAGAAAGACAACCACATACTTTTCAACCATCTTGGATTCGACTATTTTGGAATAGTTGTCGGATTCTTTACGCTACTAATCACCTTTTTGGTGGGATGGCAAATTTTTTCCACAATTAAAGCAAAAGAAGAATTGCGTGAAATGCAGAGAGAATATAAGGTAAAATTTGAAGAGCAAATGAAAAAGTTGGAATCTAAAATTGACAATATATCCCATCAGCAAAACGTGACAAATGATGAGGTTAAAGAAATGACTGGTATGAATAAGGTATATGAGCGATTTTCAGAAGAATTTGGCAAGATTAACAATGAAATAGCCATAAGGTGTACCAATCTTTACAAATGGCTATGGTCAATTTTGGATGAAAACAAAACTGTCACCGACATTCTCAATGAGTTTGCCGAAATGAAAAAGACTAAACCATCAAAGGTTTCGTATCTTGATGGCGAGGAGGCTACTGAGAAAGAAGTTATCACTCTTTACGAAAAAGTTCGTCCAATAAAACTTGCCGCAATACAAGCCAATAAAGACTTTCCAACACCCTAACCCCAATGGAACTGAAAGAAAATAACACCACCCCCATCCAACGCCTCCGGGAGTTTGTCAAGTGGGCGCAGGGGCAGGGATTGTGCAAGAGTGAGTACGACTTCGAGCGGATATGCAGCCTCTCGCCGAAGTACATATCCAACAACATGCACACCGGCAAGGGCAATATCGGCACTGAAATGCTCGGACGCATCATCAAGGCGTTCCCGCAGCTCAGCCTCGCTTGGATATGCACCGGCGAGGGGGCGATGACCATGCAGGGAGGCAGCGACCTCAACGCCGACTACAAGCAGGCATACGAGGGAGCGATGATGCAGGTGGAGGCACTGAACAGGATTATCAAGCAACTAAACTCTAAATAAAACAACCGCCCTTCGGATTTCTCCAGAGGACGGTTGTTGTTTCAGTTCTTGCCAATTACCGATTTGGCAAGTTCGGCACAGGCGGTCAGCACAAACTGCGCCCACACGATAGTGTCACGGTTCTTTTCGGTACGGATGCTTTCGAGGTCGAGAATCGCCGTGGTGATGTCGGCAGCGAGGGTGGCAGGGATGTCGTTCATTGTTCAACCTCCTTTATAGTGTCAAAAAACTCATAGCACCACATAAGGTCGCATTGGATTTTCGCCATGCAGTCGGTGTCCTTGTCGTGTACAGCCACAGCAATGTTGCCGATAGCCTCAAGCATCGTTTTCTTGATGGTTGCCAAGTCCCATACACCGTTCATACGCTTGGCGAAGATTGAGAAGTCGTACACGGTCTTTTTCACTGCGCCCCTCCTTTCCGTCGTTTGGTTTTACTCTTGTCCAAGTCATCGGCTATTATTGTGGCAGCCGCGATGAACCCTACGATTGCGTACAGGACACCCCATATCCAACCGCAAACTTTTACCACGGCGACTATAGAACCGATATAGACTGCGAGTACAAGCATCACCCAGAATATGTTTATAGCATAGATGTATTTGGTTTTCATCTCACCCCTCCTTCCTCCGCGAGTGACGCAACACTCACGAGCCGGAACATAGACTCCGTTGTGTTGCTGAAAATGTTGTTGATGTTGGCGAACATCGAGCGAGGAGAGGTGAGCTGGAGCGACTTCTGACACTCCATGATGTTACCGTAGCAATCCCACACGCCACGGATTTTCACGCCACGGACTACCATTGTGCCGCTAACACCGAGGACGGTTGTCTTTGTTGCGTCACGAAGTATTCTGTCGATTTTCACGGGGCATCCGCAGACGGTGTGATACGACTTGTCGCCGAGTATTGAGTTGTAGTCGAACTCCTGCATCCCGATTTCGGGAAAGAGCATGAATGTGGTTGGGGTTTCGTTATTTTGAGCCATTTTGTTTTCCGAATTTGAAAGTTTGTTTGAATGAGGGTTTGGATTTGCCGATATAGCGTCGGTCGAGGAACAGGGTTAGAAAGGCATAGCCTCTCGCCCATAAGTCAAGGACTGACCAATAAAAAGCTCCGCTTACGGCGATTGCCAACGGCGTGGCAATCACGGCAGGCCAACAGCTATCTACCTTACGAGCCCAGCATACTGCAATTACGGCGATTGATGCTGTTATTACGAGGAACGACAGTATGAACACCCCAGCATACTTCTCGTCAATATTGCGCCTTGTGATTTTCAGAAACTCCGCATAGGTGTAAGCTCGGCGCAGTTCCGTGACCTCGGTTTGTTTTCCATACCACTCTCTTTTCGGTGGCGGCTCAATGCGGCTGTCACCCGACAGCCAGGTTTCTTTTTCTTTCATTGTAAAGCGTTTTATGAAAGATTATAGGCAATAGAAAAACGGCATTGCCTTTCCCGTCGCTTTACACCAAATAGGCAGTGAACGCATTAACGTTTCACACGGGGGTACAATGCCGCATATGCGGTTCGTTAGGGTATAAAAACACCGCCAACGGATTATGTGAGCGGTTTAACTGACCGCCTATTTGATGTAAAGCGGTGCAAAGTTAAACACACTTTTTGAATTATGCAAATTTTTCTACTTTAACAAAGATTAACTTTGCGAGAAAATGAACAACTAAAAAGGTGCAATCTTTTTAAGAGTCCTTTGCTGTATTTCCTCTGCCTTCGCTGCATACTCTATCAACAAAGTGCCTAAGTAAGCCGCCAATTTGGGAGATAGTGGCTGACCACCCCATTTTTCATCATCTTCCCAATGGTTAAGGGCAAGTGTGACCCACGCTTCTTCGGGAGTGTCATCATCAACACCTATCCTTATTTCACCAAACTCTTTGTTCTGTATCGTAGTAATCTTTCCCATGTTACACTATTTTAGCGAGTTGCGGAACATCGTTCTGACCGTTCCCAAATTTGAGGTTGATGTATGCCAGCCCTCTTTGGGTGCAATACACTGTCAAAGGTATCATCAGCCCTTTTGAAGTTTCAATCGGATTGCCCTCGGTCATACGGAAGTAGTCAGCATTGATATACTTCTGCTTCGGTTCGTTCTTGTTGGCAAAGAATATGCCGCTCTCACGAAGTTTGCGAAACAGCGTATTGCGTCCGAATGGTAGTTTTAGAATTTTAGCAGCCTGCGAGATTGACACAAGAGTGTCGGAAGTGAACGCTCTTTTGGCGAAGTCTGCAAGTGGCTGGAGTTTTGTCGCCTTGTTTTCCGCCTCTATCCGCTTCTGCTTTTCCTCTTTCAGAGTAGTTGCAAGCTGAATGAGATAGTCTGGGTCTTGCAGTGTGCGCTCGATAACACTTTGCGTCATATATGCGCCATGTTTGCGGATTGAGGGAAGCACATCATCGCAGACCCAGTCTTGGAATTTCTCGGCATCAGGGAGGTTGCTGCGCATAATAAGTCTATACACATCCTTTTCGGTAATAAAGACCATATTTACGCCGCCAATTCCGTTTGCGTGTGGGTGAAACACCTTTTTGCCTGATTTGCAATGTCTTGAAACTGCATCGGCTGTATCGGTATAACCAAGAGCCTTAGCCACGTCTTTCGCGCAGAACAGCGGCTCACCGTTTTCAGTCATGGCTACTCTTACTTCGCCAAACTGAGGATTGTTGAATATCTGAATATCTGCCATATATCTTGTTTATCGTTGTCATCAAAAAAAATCAAGCACCCCTAATGAAACTTGTTGTGGCAGTCAGTTCCAAAAGGGATGCTTGTATGTCGTTCTCAACATTCGACTGCCACGAAGAATGTTTGATGCGCAAAGGTAGTCTATTTTCCAATATAATCCAAATTAAAGTCTGTTTATTTTCTATTTTATGTTTTACAGCATATTTTCGGAGATTTGGTCGGGTGGCGAGATTTCAGTAACTTTACAAATTAAAGTGTAGCAATGGCAAAAGATATATTGAAACAAAACACCCCTATTGTGGCAAGCATACTGGCTTGTGCCTTTGCTCTTGTCGCCATATGTATGGTGTGGTTTGGCACAAAACCACAAAAAGATGAATTGATGTCTGTTGAAATTGGAGTATTAGCTGCATTAGCAACCGTTCTGATTGCATGGCAGCTATTTACAATTTTCAACCTAAATAGGACTGTAAGAGACATCAACGCACGAGTTGACAAGAAGATTCAAGAGGCAGTGGACGAATGTCGTGTTCCATTAGAGGGCGAAATCGCTTATATTCGTGCGGACAAATGGAGATTGCAAGGGCACAACCATAAAGACGTTAGTGCCTACGAATTGTCATATAATTATTATTTAGACGCATTAGAATGTTTTATAAAGTACCCAAAGGCATATTATCACGAAGAATTGCTTGAATATATCAAAGAACTTGCGGAGATAGGACAAATGGACGATTGGCTGTGTGAAGAAGAAAAAACTAAGGGCGTTGAAATAATCTCTAAAACTAATGCCAATAACAGAAATGAAGTTCTAATGCTTTTGTTAAACGTGAATACCAACCGTCCATCTTATCCTAAGATTGAGCTGCAAGTAGTCGCAAATAAGAACAATAGGGGTGAGCATAGATTGATATTTCATAATGTTGGTGATGAATCGGCATATTTTTTGAGGATTGGGTTCCCTCGTAAAAGTGACGAAGATTCTGTGTCTTTACGATATGATAATGTGAAGCATTTTGACGAATTAGAAGGCGATGCAAGAGTCGTAGTTTATATAACACCTAAGGAGACTTTCAACAACAAACTCACGATTAGGATATGGTATAGATATGCTAACAATGTTCAACAAGTGTTTTCTCGTGAAATTAACTTTAGGAACAATA
This sequence comes from Bacteroidales bacterium M6, assembly GCA_001689485.1. GTDB lineage: Bacteria > Bacteroidota > Bacteroidia > Bacteroidales > Muribaculaceae > UBA7173. The sequence continues at coordinate 22,933 of LUJQ01000080.1, forward strand.
ACGAGCCAACGACAGTTTTTGTAAATCAAGAATTAAAGAACGAGGATGTTTGTATATTCCCAAGTAAAATAATATGAGTGATAGAGCGATTGCATACATAGCTATATGCGGTGGGATTGGATTGTTTGCCATCCTTTTTGCTATCTTTGTTGATGGTGGATGGATAATGGGGGTAATTGGATTGGCTTTTTGGCTAATATCGCTAAGTATTTTTCTTGTCGGCAGTAAAGGCAAAAAGGATTGGGGTGATTTTGGTTTTCCTATGGGCGGTGGCGCAATCTTATCGCTCCTCCTTTTCTTGTTCTTAAAAGGTTGCGTGTTTACAGAGCCGGAACCTCGCCATTATCCATATCATAATGCAAAAACAGGCAAAGGACAATACGAATACGGCGGAAGTCGTGAGCAAAAGCGAGATTTAGAGAGAATTGACGATTACCTTGAAAAGCACCCCAATGAGTAATGCCTCTTTGCATTTTCCCATAAAATAGCTATCTTTGCGATATAATTAACCGCAAGAGAGCCTTGCCAAGCCTTAGAGCTTATTCCGAGTAATCGGAGTAGGCTCTTTTTTTAATTCTGAAAGGCTATGCCGGCATTAGGCTCATTATGGTATACGCTTGGAATAGACTCCAAGCAGATTGACGCGGATTTGAAATCCGTAGAAGCTAAACTCAAGAATCTCGGCGTTACGGTCGATGTAAGCAAGGTTCGCCAGACAATCGAAGCGTCTGTCGGGGCAACTCCGTTTAATGCGACCGTGAATTTCGGCAATGCAAGGGCATCGCTTGATGCGATTTTTGCCAATAAGAAATACGATGTTCATGTGGAGGCGATAGCATCAAAGCTGCATGAATCGATTAGGAACGCATTGGCAAACTTTTCTACCGGGGCAAACATTCTCCCGAAGAAAAAGGAGCTACGCAAGGCTGTCAACGATGCTCTTTTGTCAGCCGGATTTGAAATCAACATAGGCAAAGTAAAAGGGCTTAACGCCACAATAAACAATGCTCTTGGTTCGGCACATACTCTTAACGTATCTGTTGACCCCAAGAAGCTCGCCTCCGCGATTGATAAGGCGGTGGGAGCGTATAAAGGCGGCAAGCAGGTGTCTGTTGAGGTCAAAGATAAGATTCTTAAAGACAGTATCACCACTGCTTTAAAGACTGAGAAGTTCCCAATAAGGGTAATTGTTGACAAAGCAGAAGCGCAGGATGCGGTAAGACAGGCTCTTCAAGCAGCCGGATTGCAGAGCCGCACAGGATTTACAGCCTCCGATAAACGGGCTTGGGACGCACAGTCAAGACGTATGGAGGCTGAGGCGCGGGCTGCCGCCGCAAGCGCACTCGCACAGCGGAGACTTGCCGGAGCAAGAAGCCAAGCCGCTAATGCCGCTGATAAACACACCACCGCGACCATATCGCTCAATTCCGCCTTGAAAGACAATATCACGTTTACCAAAGAGCTTGGCGGTGCGATTGGCGCGGCATACTCCGTTGTCGCTCTCAAAAACTTCATGACCAAGGTTGTTGAGATTGGTGGCGAGCTTGAAAAGCAGAAATTGGCAATGAAAGCCATTCTTGGTGACGAGGGGATGGCAAACACAATCAGCTCGCAGATAAACACCCTTGCAGTCAAGTCGCCTTTTGGCATAATGGAACTTAACCAATACGCCAAGCAGCTCACAGCATTCCAGATTCCCTACAACGAGCTTTACGATACAATGAAGCGCATGGCAGACGTGTCGGCTGCTGTTGGTGTTGACATGGGGCGCATTATTCTCGCATACGGTCAGGTCAGAGCCGCAAAATTCCTAAAAGGCACAGAACTACGTCAGTTTACTGAGGCGAACATTCCTCTAATTGATATGCTCGCGGAACGTTTTACCAAGCTGAAAGGCGAAATCGTTTCTGCCGGAGACATAATGGATATGATTTCCAATAAGGAAGTTTCCTTTGAGGATGTGAAAGCTGTGTTGTGGGAGCTTACGGGCGAGGGCGGACGGTTCTACAATATGCAAGAGGTATTGTCGGAATCTGTCAGCGCAAAGTGGAAGAACCTTGCCGATGCCATTGATTTGATGTTTGCTGAAATAGCCGATTCAACATCCGGACCTCTGAAATGGACTGCGGAAATGTTGACCACTTTGGCGGCGAGTTGGGAAAAGATTGGAGCTGTACTTGCTGCAAATATTGCTATTTTTGGCAGTTATAAAGTAACCCAATTAGCTCTTAACCGCGCAATAGGGATTGGCGTAACGAATACCCTCAAATCAGCCCAATCATTAAAGCAGAAAGCGGCAGAAACTTTGAGGCTTGAAGCTCTTACCCGAAAACTGACCGACAAAGAGAAAGCCTTAATAGCAACCTCCCAAAAGCTCACGGCAGCGGACTATGTAAACCTTGCATCTACAAAACAACTTACCAAGCAGAAAGCACTTTTGCTAATAGGGCTTCGGAGGCTTGACGCTAATTCAATCGGGCATATAGCCAAAATCCTCAATATCTCAAAAGCGGAGATAAAAGCGGCTCAAAGCACAAAGAAATGGATTCTGCAAGCCAAGTTACTCGGCACATCTCTGAAAAATGCGTTTGTATCTATCGGATCGGCAATACTCAATCCCATGACCGCTGTTATGGCGGCTGTAAGCGCAGGGACTTACTTGTGGCAACGCCACTCCGAGCAAGCCTCGCAAGCAAAGGAGTTTGGTGACAATATGTTTACGGCAGCCGTGGAGCAGGGTAAAAATCTGCGTGAGGTCATTAAAGGTATAGGTGCTGACATTCAAAATCTTGATGAAGCGGCATTGAGGCAAGCGTTTGAACGTCTATCAACTGCAATAAAAGACTATGCGCCCAATGGCGAGAAAGTCCTTTTGGAGTCAAAATTTGATGCCGAGGGTAATAGACGCAAACTTGACCAACAAGTAAGCTATCTTGATGAATACCTTAAACGCATGGAGCAAGCAGCCGCACTCGCTGAAAAAATACAAATTGACACTATTGTTGAGAGTGCAACAAAGGCTAATAGCGGCGTATTTGATGATGCGTGGAAAAAGGATATTGCCGATTTAGCAGAACAATATACAGCACAGACGGGGTATATCACACAATTTGCACAGAAATACAGGAGCAAAATGCGTGAAATAGTTGACACCGCAATAAATGTGGATAAAGGTTTTGCAACAGCCTCGGAGGGGATGAAAACCTATGAGGAGAAGTTCAAGTATCTTGCAGTAAATATTACCCGATATACTGACGCAATGGATGCCGTATATCAAGAACATGCGCAGAAATCAAGCAAGAGACAACAAGATATACTTTTTGAACGCTTTATGCCGAGCGGTCGCCTTGCCGATGCGGAAAATGAAGCCATGAAAGAGGCTCGCGAATTTTTTGAGGCATTGGTGGTTGGTATAGAGCAAGCAGGAGTGGATATAAAGTCCGATGCTGGAAAAGGATTGGTGGAGTTTGCATCAAAAAGCATCTTTGATGAGTTTAAGATTCTCGCTCCCCAATATCAAGACCAACTGCGCAATCTTTTCAACGAGGTCACTGGGTTAGAATTTGACGATACATTTTTGCGTCAGCAAGTTTCCGACAAACTTATGAATTTAATTTCAGAAGCAGGGGGAAAACTCGCAGAAAAGATACGCAATGGAGAGGAGCTGACAGATGCAGAGCAGGAGCTATTAGACAAAATCAAGTCGCAAGCTGTCAAAACAGTGGGAGATGAACTCCCTGCGGACTTGAAAACAAAACTTGATGGATTCGCCGCAGATAATGTTTGGTGGCTGAAAATCTTTGCAGCTTTTGAGCCGGAGCAGATAATTACCGATTGGCAAAAGGCAATGTTTGAAACTTTCGGGAACAACCCCGAAATCGTTACTGTGATAAAATCGGCAGCAGACCCAGCTTCCGCCCTACGAGCCATAGCAGAATTGAGAGATGAAGCACAAAGCCGATTGGATAAAAATTTTCTCATATTAGGAATAAAGCCTCAATTTACGCCCCTTGACACAGAAAACATCACCGACCCTGTTGCTAAAAAGGTGGCTGAAAATATTAATAAGGATTTATCCACAACCAATGCTGCAAACAATCAAACTGAATACAACCTAAACGCATTTGGGAGACAGAGAGGCGGCAGCGGCACCCCGAAAGACACCCTTGCCGAATCCCTCAAACAACGTTTCAAGGACATCAAGGACGCATGGAGCGAATTTCAGAAGTGGAGCAAGACGGAGGGCAGGGAGGCGGCTGCAAAACGCATAGGCGAGAGCGGGCTGTTCTCCACACTGTCGGCTGACAAGATTCCGCAGACCGTGGAGCAGTACCGGGCATTGGTCGTTGAGCTTGAAAACGAGCTGCGCCAAGCCGGAGTGAAAGGCAACGCCAGGGAAAGTCTGCTCAACGACCTGCTGAAACAGTTGCTCGACATCGACAAGACGGTGGTTGACGAACAGCTCAAACTCGCCCTCGACAAGGTGAGCAAGGAAGCGGAGCGTCAGCTTGCCGACTGGAATCTCTTTGACAAAATCCGCAAGGCGACGGGAAATGAGGAACTGGCTATGAGCATAGGCTTCGGAATGAACGCCACAGCCGAGACGGACTATCTGGCGATGATTAAGCAGCAGTTCAACGATTTCGCAAAGGCGGCTAAGTCTGCCCTCACATTCGACACCGCAACACCCGAATTGCTTGCCAATGCCCCCGATGAGGTGAAAAAGGCTTGGGAGAAAGCATACAATGAGATTCAGAAGTATCATGACAAAGAGCGTGAAGATGTTGCCGATATGGTGGTGCAATACCGCAACACGCAGGAGGAGATTATTGCTCTGACAGCCGAAGCGGAAGAAAAGAAGCGAAAGATTCGTGAAAGCAAGAATCTTACCCCTGTCGAGAAACAGCAGATAACCGCTCAGATTGATGCTGACCTCAATTATGAGGTATTCCGCAAGAGTGGAGAATACCTCAAATTCTTTAATGCCATCCTATCCATGACAGGAAAGGAAGCTGAGGACGTTGGGCGCAAAATCAAGGAGGCTCTTGACGAAAAACTGAAAGCCGGACGCATATCTGCCAAAGATTACTGCGACGAAATGGAAAAGATTGACAAGCAGCTTGAAAAAATCCGTCAAAAGCAAAAGGGTTTTGGAGGCTTGGGGTCATTCGCCAAAGGTGGCTTGCAGCAGATGTTCAAAGACCGCTTCGACCAAGCCCAATCCGATTACAATGCTGCGACTCAGAATCAAAAAGATGCGGCAGACAAAAGACTTGAAGCTGAAAAGCAGATTGCCCAATTTATCCAGGATGGCGATATTTCCTCTGCACTGCAAACAGAGGGCGCAAGAATGCAGGCTCAGTTTGCTGAACGTACAGCCGCATCGCAGGCAGAAGGCGCGCAAGCCGCCATGCAGGGCGCGCAAGGAGCGATGTCTACCGTAACAATGATAGACGCTATCGTGCATGGCATTAATGATACCGTGCAAGGCATAAAAGGCTCTTTTGACCTTATTGCCGATATGGCTGATTCATTCGGAGTTGACACCTCGGCTGATACGGGTTGGGGTGCGGCTGGAGCTTTCCTTGACGCTTTTTCACAGGCAAGCCAACACGCCACTGATGCTTGGGACTCTCTTAAAAGCGGCAATGTCGGTGGTGTGATACAAGGAGTTGTCGGGTCTGTGACTTCGTGGTTTACTACATTCAACCGTTGGCATGATGCTAAGTTGCAGAAGCAGATTGAACAATATCAAAAGCTTTATGACCTCCTTGATAATCAGCTCGCGCTAATATCAGAAAGGCTGAATTTTGCGCTCGGCAGCGCCAGGCAGATAAAAGACCCCCAGGCGGAAGCAGACAAGGAAAAATACTATGCCGCAGTCAGGGGTGAAGGCCGATATGGCGTAGGCGCACTGGGAAAGTTTGCGGCTGTACAAACTAAACTTCGATACAAACGCCGGGTAGAAGCTTACGAAGAAGGTGGCGTGTATGCATATCAGCGAGAGCTTATGCGTGAGCAACGAAATAGCCTGATTGGGCAGCGCAATGCCGAAACGGAGAAAAAGGATAGCGACAGCGATGCAATTGAAGGGTATAACCAACAAATTGCGGAATTAGATCAACAGATACGCGACTTCGCAGAATCTACAATCGAGACGCTATATGGCATCAATATCCGTGGATTTGCCGAAGACATCGGAAGTGCTTTAATTGACGCATTTTCAAAAGGAGAGGATGCCGCCGAGGCTTTTGACAAAGCTGTTGGCGATATTATGCGTGATGTGGTAAAGCAGATGGCCATAAAGAATATCCTGGAAAAGCAGTTTGAGGGGATGCGCACATTTCTTTTTGGTAATGATGGGATGAGCGGTGCATTCGGGAAAGACTTTTACATTGATGAGGAAGAAGCGGCCACTTTGAAAGAATATTTTGACAAAATCAAGAACGAGGGCATACCTGCGGTAAAACAACTGTACGACAGTGTTAACGAAGCCACAGGTGGATTGTTGGATGATACTGAATCCGCCAAGAGCGGTCTTTCCGCCGGAATACAATCCGTCACCGAGGACACTGCGGACTTGCTCGCCTCATATATAAATCAGATTCGCGCTGACGTGGCGATGCAGACGGGCAGTTATTGGACTCGCTTGCTTGATGATACTCTCCCGCAGATGAACGTCATAGCGCAGTCTCAACTCGATACCCAGCGTCAGATTGCGGAGAACACTCTGCGCAATGCCGTGGCGGCTGAAACTATCGTTCAATATAGCAAGAGCATTGACGACAGATTACGACGCGCACAAGCCGATAAGAGTACGGGATTTTGGATGAAATGAAAATTGAAATATGAACAATCTAAGCGAAACACTCAAACAGCAAGCCGTAGATTTGGGCTTGTGCCGCCCTTGGACTGAGGCGTGGGGCGACTGCGACCAGCAGGAGTTGATTGACAAGTATAAAAAAGGCATCGACTTCTGTATCGACAAGCAGTACCCCTCAAACGAGTTTATCAAAGCCAACTTCGACCGGGCATTGCTCAATGCGAACCTTATCTTTGTCGATGAGCATATACGACTTGACGATGCTCCGAGCGGAATCTACATCCTCAACGGCGAATGCTCCGGCTCTATTCGCTTCGCTCCGTGGACTGCGGCGACTGTCTATGTCCGGCATAAATCAAACGTGACTATCATAGCGGACGATTTCGCAAAGGTATTTGTGCGTGTTTATGACGAAGCGGATGCCGAGGTTATCGAACTTGGCGAAGCTGTGATTAAAGTGTATGATAGGCGCAAATAAAAACGCCCCACCGTAAGGCAGGGCGCGGTATTTCAAAGTATGGGTGGTTTTATTTCATTCCACCTTTTACTAATTCACCGGGAGTAGCGTCTATCATTTCCTCAAATACGACTTCGAGGTCATTTGCGCGAGCTATTGTGTCGCTTGCAGGTGCATAGCTGATAACATATACTGCCTTGCCCGATTGAACCTTAATCATAAGAACTACAAGCATCTTCTTATCGGGAGAAACCATACCGATATAATCGTCCTTGGTTGTTACGAACACATATCGTTCCGCAAGCATTTCGCCCATTACCTTCGCTGATGCAAAAGATTTTACTGCAATAACCATAGACATTTTGAGCTTGGAGTTCTCAAATGAATAGCCATAAATTACCGAATTAGCCTCGTCTATATAGGATAGTGTGCCATTTTCTTCAGCAACAAATTCAAAGCCGCTCATAGCGTTTTTGACGGACTGAGTGTTTGCGCCAAAATTCAGATAGGGGTCTTTGAAAAGAGTGATTGTAGGATTAACCGTAACATTGAATGACTGCCCTCCGTTACGGATTGAAACCTCTCCAACACGCACACCTTTTACGGTTTTGCCGTCAATGCTCGCAATAAGGTCGTTATCGGAAACCCAAGTGCCGTCTGCCGGGATTGTGTAGGTCTGGCCCACGTTAAGTGTCTGATTTGGAACATTTGGCTCGTCTTTGTCATCATCACCGCAAGCGGTGAACGCCATGGCAGGGATAAGGATTGCCATTAGCATGAAAAGTTTCTTGATTTTCTCCATTGTTGATTGATTTAGTTGATTTTGAGCGCAAAGTTACTCCAATTTTTCGACCTCCCCAAATTACCCCCCCCGAAAAATATGTTTTAAAACATATTTTTCAAGATAACCCCAATCAAAGAAAAAGAAGCAAAAAGAATATATTCTATTGTTGTTATCCTCTATTAAGGATTTATCATTCGTGGAGGGGAAACGGCTTCGCGGTCACAGCAAGCCCTAAAGAGAGGGTCATACCTCTCCAATTGGGCTTGGCGGATTCATCACCCTTAGTTGTAGGTATCCGTATTCCGTCACCCTTGCGGCCTATAACACCTCGGGGTCTGGTGGCTTTCGGGGTTAAGCCCGGTTCAGCGCAATCCACCTGCTTCGCTCCACTGTAATGAACAGCCCGTCCTGCCTACGCAGTCCTTTCAGTGGCTTACAACATGCGCCAAGTGGTCTTTTGGTCGGCAGACGCATGAGGTCGAGGCTTCCGCCTCATTGGTTCTTCTCCCTCTACCCCCGTCCGCAGTTCGTTCGCATGGGGCGATAAAAAGAGAAGAACCGCACCAAAGGGTCAACTGTGCGATTCTTCAATTCAGAAAGGTGATAACTCTTTCTGTATGTCTTTTATCGTATCGTTGACCTTGATACGGTGCGAAATTAATGTAAAAAATCCGATGAAAAAATTGCGCGAATCCTCCAAAAACACTACTTTTGCACTGAGACACGTCAAAAACTTGTCTCAACATTTAGAACATTGGAATAAGGAATTGACAACCAGTAATATATGATAATATAAAGTTTCGTTCGTAACGAAAAGGTCGTGGGTTCGAGTCCCACTCGCGGCTCGAATAATGCTTGATAATCGTTTGATTATCAAGCATTATTATTTTAAAACAAAGCACTGACAAAGCACTTTTCGAGAATGCATACACGAAACGCGCCTGACTTCACAGCCGGGCGCGTCCCTCATCACTTATTACGGATTGGTTAAAATTTTCGTTTTATATACAGGAAAAGTAACCACATGAGCGCGGCTATACACACACCTAACCCTATCCGGGCAAAGGCGGTTTCGTACCATTTTTGTGTAGAGCCTTTTTCCTCGGTCTGCTTTACCTGTTTGGCTTGGTCGGCACGCACGCCGTTAAGCTGCTCGCGGTGTCCGGCGGTTTCCCCGGCTTTCCGTGTTACGCCCTTGTCCTGTGCCATACATTCTTTATGCTGTCCCTTTATATTCTTTACGCCCTCAAAGGTCACGTTACCTGCACTATCGATACTTACTTTGCCGCCGCCCTCGACAAACTCCATGATGCCGACACCCTCATAAGTTATTGCGGTCTTTGTGGTATCGGTATCAGTCTGTTTACGGCTGGTGGTATCGGCTACCATCTTTGTGGTGTCGGCATACGATAGAGTGCTATTTTGGTCGGTAGACGTCATGACTTTTTGTGTCCGGCAGGAAAACAGGCACGCCGCTACACCTACGGCGGCTATGAGCGTTAACCGTTTCATGGCTGGAAAGTGATAGCGTTAAGACGGCGCAGCCAGCCACGTTTATACTTATTGTTTACCGGGCGGCTTGCACAAATACGGTCTATATAAGCTTTACGTTCTGCCACTATCCGGGCAAAGAACTGCGCCGGGTTCTGACGGTTGACCGCCGCCAACGTCTTAGGCCCTACCACGCCGTCAACGGTAACGCCTAATACCTGCTGGGGTATTGTGATACCGTATTTGCCGGAAGTCCAAACCCAATCTACCAGTATTTCGGCGACAGACTGGTTAGTGATTTCGTCTGCTTTCCATCTGTCCCAAAACATGGTTTTGAGTATATCGAGCCACTGGGCATATGTCATGCCGCGCAGACGCTCGATAGTCGGGCGCGGGTAGCCTTTTTTACGGCAGTATTCCGTGTAGGTCGCCAGTGTAACGCCTACCATCGTGGCACCGCCCAAATCGTCGGGGTCGTTTACATACCCGGTTTTCCGGGCTTTCTCAAAAAGTTGTGCGCCTGTCAGTCCGGCACGGTTTACCCCGGCCTCAAACTGGATAATAAAAGGCACGATTTTTTCTATGTCTGCCATAATCTCGGAATGTATAGATTAGTAATCACTCGGAGGCATCCTGTCTTTGCAGCCTCTTTTGTGACATTTCTTCGCATCTGCATCGGTTAACCTTAGTTCGACCTCGTAGCGTCGGTGTATTTCCTCCAGCCGGGCGTTTTGTTCAGCGCGGAGTTCCTCGTATATGCGGTCAATCTTTGCGTCCCGTTCGGCTAACCGCTTCTCCAGCCAGTCCACCTGGCGACGGTCGTTCTCATCTTCTACGGCTACTACGTCGGCCACGTCGTGACGTTCCTGCATATTGCGTCCGCGCCACCATTTGACCAGCTCGATAAAGCCCTGAATGCCTCCGATACCGCCTATTATAGTTAATATGTCTGTAGATTCCATGATTCAAAATGTGATTGGTAAAAAGCAACTGCGCCAACAACGAATATAAATCATAAATGTGGCACCCGGTCTGCGGCCTGGTGCCACATTTATGTCACGGCCTGGCGTCAGCCGGTGACGGCCGCGGCTGCGGCTGCCGACGCGCCTTTGGCATAGGCGGCCTCGACGAATGCGGCGACCGCCGCCATGGCCCCGGCATGCCCGCCCGACGGGCAGTCGAGGTTGAGCCACAGCGTGCCGTCGGGGTTGCGCCCGAAGGTGCCATGCACCAGCGGGTCCCCGGGCTTGGAGATATGCCCGTTGTTCAACGCCGTCACCGACGCTCCCTCCGTTTCGAGTTCGCCGTAGAGGTCGTAGCCGCGCCCCTCGTGGGCGGAGTTGTCAACCGGGACTGTGGCCCGCAGCGGGCTTTTCAATGTGAGATGTTCCTGTGTCATTGTCGTTTTGTTTTAAAGGGTTGGTAAATATTGTTGTTAAAGAAGTGTCATTGCGTGTGCATCATTTCAGCAGGCCGAGCTGTTCGGCCTTGGCGAAGTCGAGCGCGTGCCATGTGGAGCCGCCGTCATCTGTCAGCGACAGGTCTGCCTGCCGTATCCTGATGCCGAACGTCGAACCCACGAGCACTCCGAAATACCCCCCTGTCGCCAGCACCCGCATCCCCTGCCACGCGCCCAGTATCCCGTCGGGCGCTATGACGAACTGCTCGTCCACGCCCCTCACGACCTTGAGCGAGGCCGTCGGGGTCACGGACTTGGTCGCGACAACGGCGGTCGCCCCGAGGTTCGGCGTGGCATTCACCTTCACCGACATACGGTATTCGCCCGCCAGCGGGGTCATGAAGTTCACCGTCGCGGAACCCCTCCCCTCCGACGGGGCGTCCTGGAACCCGCCGTACGCGGTATGCACCAGGCGGCGTGCCGTGCCGCTGACATGGTACACCTCGGCCGTGAACGTCCCGGAGAACGGGTGTTCCGCGCTCGCCCCCACGGAGTACCCCAGCCTCACGGCGGCCTTCCCGGAGACGGAGGAACCGGCGGGGAGGCTGCCGAGGGAGACCTCGCCGAACGGCACCTCCGATATTATACCCTCCGCGCCCTGGCTTATCAGGCCGTTCGGCATGGTCACCCTGGGGCGCCTCCCTATCCTCACCGTACCGGCGCCGAAAGTGTACGAGGGGTTCGTGACTGCGCCGGTTATGTTCTCCACCTGCCGTGCGGGGAGGGCTTTCCGGGATATGAGCATGCGTGTGGCGTCCTTGTCATCGAGCAGTTTCAGCCCGTCGGGGTCGAGCCTTACGCCTTCGCCCATCTCCATATGGTCTCCCAGGAGCCTTACCAGGTTGCGGCAGAAGTACGCCTCGCCGTTGTGCCGCATCATGAATGCCGCCGCCTCCGCCCCTGATGGGACGGTATCCGGCTTTGCGGCATCGTACATGTCGCCGCCACCCCATATGGCCGGGGCGTCCTCCCTGTCTGCCAGGCCGCTGATGCCCGACATGACGCGGTA
>LUJQ01000052.1 GCA_001689485.1 Bacteroidales bacterium M6
CAAGGCAAGAATTCCGAGCAGTACAACAAGGCTTACAAAGCCTACATCGACTCAATCAGCAAGCAACCCGTCTGGTTGGGCTACAACTACAACGAAGTGCAGAAGTGGGGCGTGGGTCTCGGACTCGACCTCAAAGGCGGTATGAACGTGATTCTTCAGGTTTCCATGCCCGACATGCTCCGCTCCATGAAAAACGCAGATGCCGACGCGGCATTCGACCAGGCCCTTGCCAACACCGACTCGATTATCGGGGGCAACCACTCGTCGGACTACGTGGGCACATTCGTAGACCAATACCGCAAGCTCAACAACGGCGCCGATTTCTCGGTGGTGTTCAGCTCGATTGTGAAACCCGGCCAAAGCGACAAAGAGGTAGCCTCCACGCTTAAATCGGAAGTCAAGGACCGCGTTAACAACTCCGCGACCAACGTGCTCCGCAGCCGTATCGACGCATATGGCGTTGTATCGCCCAACATCCAGGTGTTGCAGGATAACGACGGCCAGATTCTTTTGGAACTCCCCGGTGTGAAAGAACACCAGCGTGTGCGCGAGCTGCTCCAGCGCTCGGCCAACCTCGAATTCTATGAATGCTACGGCGCCAACGAAATCACCGGCCAGTTCGCACAGCTCGACAACGCGCTGCGCAGCAAAAACGGCAACGGCCTTCGCGAGCGTTTCCTGATGATTAACAATGACGCCACCCCGGTGCTCGGTATCGCCACCGCCAAAGAGCGCGAGGCTATCGACGCCCTCCTGGCAAGCCCCGAAGCAAAACAATACCTACCCTCCAACCTCAAACTCCGCTGGAGCGTGAAGCCCACCCCGGTGAACTTCAACGACACCGTGACCAAGCAGGAACGCCAGATTGACACCTACCAGCTCATCGCACTCCGCACCGCCAACGGCGCACCCGCACTCGACGGTTCATGCGTAGTCAGCGCTTCGAGCGACTTCGAGCAGATGCAGGGTAACGTGGTTTCCATGACCATGAACTCCGACGGTGCCCGCGACTGGGCGCGCATCACCCAGCGCAACATCGGCCACCCCGTGGCAATCGTGCTCGACGAACTGGTTTATTCCTACCCCAACATCCGCACAGCTATCGAAGGCGGACGCTCGCAGATTACCGGCGACTTCACTGTAGAGGAAGCGCAGGACTTGGCCAACGTGCTTAAAAGCGGTAAGATGACCGCCAAGGTCGACATCATTTCCGACATGGTAATCGGTCCGTCGCTGGGTCAGCAGGCCATCGAATCGGGTATATGGTCATTCATCGTGGCACTCGTGCTCCTGATGGTGTTCATGTGCATGATGTACGGCCTGATTCCCGGCCTTATCGCCAACTTCGGCCTTATCGCCAACCTCTTCTTCACCTTCGGTATCCTGGCTTCATTCCAGGCAGTGCTCACACTGAGCGGTATCGCAGGTATCGTGCTCGCGCTCGGTATGGCCGTTGACGCCAACGTGCTTATCTTCGAACGCGCAAAAGAGGAACTCCGTGGCGGCAAGGGTATCCGCACCGCTATCGCCGACGGTTACTCCAACGCATTCTCGGCAATCTTCGACTCGAACCTTACTTCGGTTATCACCGGCGTGATCCTCCTGTTCTTCGGCACAGGCCCCATCAAGGGTTTTGCCACCACGCTGATTATCGGTATTATCTGTTCGTTCTTCACAGCCGTTTACCTGACACGTATCATCTTCATCGCCTTTGGCAAGCGCAAAGCGTTCCAGAACCTCACATTCTCTACCGCTATTTCGCGCAACATGTTCTCGAACACCAAGTTCAACTTCCTCGGTGCCCGCAAGGTATCATTCATGGTTGTTGCGGCGTTCGCAGCCATCGTGGTAATCTCGCTGTTTGTTCGCGGCCTCAACCAAGGTATCGACTTCTCGGGTGGACGCAACTACGTGGTGAAATTTGAGAAGCCTGTCAAGACCGACCAGTTGCAGAGCCTGCTCACCCCGGTGTTCAATGCCGACGGCGAAGTGGCATCGGTTTCGGTAATCACTATCGAAAACTCCAACCAGGTCCGCATCTCGACCAACTACAAAATCAAATCGACCGAAGACGCTTCCGACATCGAAACCGAAATCACCGGCAAGCTCTACGATACATTCAAAGCCGAAGGGTTGCTCCCCGACGGAATGACACTCGAGTCATTCTCGACCACCGACGAAACCCAGGGTATCATGTCATCGCAGACAGTAGGCCCGACCGTGGCAAACGACATGCGCAACAAGGCTTACATCGCCGTAATTCTGTCGCTTATCGCCATGTTCCTCTACATCCTGCTCCGTTTCCGCAATGTGGCATTCTCGTTAGGCGCCCTTGCCGCTGTGGCATTCACCGCCTTCTCGATTATCGGGTTCTACTCCCTGTTCTGGGGCGTGCTTCCCTTCGCAATGGAAATTGACCAGACCTTCATCGCCGCCATCCTGACCATTATCGGTTACCAAATCAACGACACCGTGGTGGTGTTCGACCGTGTGCGTGAAAATGTAGGTCTCTATCCCAAACAGGACTTCTACACCTTGATAAACAAGTCGCTCAACTCGACCCTCGGCCGAACCGTGATGACCTCCGCATCGACCTTGCTGGTGCTTCTCTGCATCTTCATCCTCGGCGGCGATTCCATCCGTTCGTTCATCTTCGCAATGCTCTTCGGTGTAATCACCGGTACGCTCGCCACAGTGTTCATCGCAACCCCCGTGGCCTACCTTGTGAACAACCGCAAGTCTGCAAAAAACGCAGTGAAATAAGTCACGCTTTGCAATAAATAAAGCCCTGTAGCCACAGGGCAGTAACGACCTCCCGGCAGCCATGGCTGCCGGGAGGTCGTTGTCATTCAGCCCGAATCAGAAGCAACCCGAATCAGAAACAAAAAGAATATTGCTTCCAAAACTTGCACACATTAAAGCAATCTGCTATATTTGCGAACCCGCTGATAGCATTGTGCTACGAACAAAAACACAACACGAGCATGTGCGTTGTCACTACAGACCCATCATAAGATATTACCAATCAAAAATCCCACCACATGAAACACCTCTACAAGTTACTTGCCCTTTTGGTAACCATCGCTACCGCGCCCCAGGCAATGCAGGCCGGTGAATGGAGCTTTGCATGGCCGGTGTCGGGCACTTCGCCAGAAGAGAAAGCCAACAACAACGCCAACGGGTTCTACAACTTCGGAACAACGTTTGACCCGGAGCGCACCTCGATAACGCGCACACTCGACGGACGCACATGGACTGCCGAATTTGAGAAAGGTGCCAAACTGACCTATTTGGCCGCATCAGGCCAGGCAGTAGGTTCAACCAAGGCTTTTTCAAAATTTTTCAAACTGACATCGGATGATTTTACCGGCAAAATAAAATCAGTGACCGTTGAAGCCCGCACAAAGATTACCGATGCCACGCTGACAGTTAGCGTGAACGGGAAACCGTATCTGTGTAACGGGAACGAGGAAGCCCCTATCACAACAACCGAGACCACACCTATAGTGTGCAAGTTCCTTCCAGACGCCGAAGGTGGCCTGGAAGGAGAAATACAGCTGTATTTCTCCTTGCCCGATGCCGCCACAGTGACCTACATCAGATCGGTTACAGTGGAATGGGAGGAAGCCTCTTCAAGCGTGGCCACACCGGCATTCTCGCCCGAGGGAGGTTCATTCGACGAACCTGTAGCAGTAACAATCACCGGCCCGGATGGAGCCACCATCATATTCACGACCGACGGGTCTAATCCACGTACAGAAGGGAATGCAGCAGCCAAAGAGTATACCGCCCCGGTAGAGATAACGGCCACCACCCGGCTTAAGGCCATTGCCAAAGCCGGAGATGAGACCAGTGCCGTTGCCGAAGCAATCTACACAGTGCGCCAGAGCCCGGAACTGAGTTTCACAAAGGAATCACTCACCATCGAACTGCTCGAAGAGGATATCGCATTGCTCAACAACCCATACAATGTGTCGCCCGTAAAATACTCAAGCAGCAACCAATCGGTGGCATATGTCGACAAATACGGACTGATTACAACCTTCGGTATCGGGGAGACCGTTATTTCCGCAACATTCGACGGCAATGAGACCTACAAGCCCCAGACCGTGACACTACCTGTGAGCATAATCGCCAAGGAGCCATTATCCGGCCTGACCATAACCCCTGCGACAGGAACATATGATGACATCACGGAGGTTACGGTGGAATGTACCGACGAACGCGCCGAAACCATCTGGTATTATCTGGGCGAGAAACCGATGGGAGTTGACGAACTGGGCATCCTGGAAGATTTCACTATCCATCCTTCCAAGAAAATGACCCTTAAACTCGACCACAGCTGCACACTCACAGTGCAAGCCATGGGCAAAAACGTGTGGAGCGAGCCATTGGTGGCAACCTACACTATCAACATGCCGCTCAAGGCTCAATTCGAAGGAGGGGAATCATATGTGACCGTCTACCGCAACGGTTTCGACTCTCTTGACGAGGCCAACGAATGGAACACCTCGTCAGGTTCCAACTGGCAGCTTACCCCCGATGCAGGAGGGTTCCGCGACCTCCCCCCATTCTCGTCAATCAACCCCGACAGTAAATTCTCCATATATCATCAATATTCCAACAGCGGTGATGTGGCAGTAATGACGTCGCCTGACATCACGCTGCCCGATAACGCCACCGTACGCTTCTATGCCGCATTCAACCCCGTATGGATTTTCCAAGGCAACCTCAAACTATACATTTGCGAGAACATAGAAGGTGCGGAACCTTTCAAGATATGGGACGCATTGCTCGCATCGCAGGAAGCTGCCACCGACGATGTGAAGTGGAACCGCTACACCGCCAACGTTGCCGATTATGCCGGTAAAGAGGTGTATTTCGCATTCACATATGACCTAACTGAAGGCGACAACGTCATAATCGACGATTTCGAGGTTGTAGCCCCCGAAACCGGCAGTACAACCATCAGCGTGGAAGCCGGGGAACCCGTAACATTCCGCGACCTCTCCACAGGGCAGCCCGACAGCCGGGAGTGGCATTTCCCCGGTGCGGTGACCGAAACATCAACAGAGCAGAACCCGGAAGTGGTGTATGACAGACCCGGCACCTACGATGTGACGCTGACCGTGCGCAAGGGGGATGAGACCTCTACCATGACACGCGAGAAGTATGTCATAGTCCATGGCGTTGCCCCGACAGCTGAAATCGGGATACCCGAAGGTGTGTATTATTCACCTGAAGCCGGAATCGTGGTTCCCCTCAACACCCCGTTAACATTCACGAACTTATCAAAAGGCTCGCCCCATACCTATGCCTGGACACTCCCCGGCACCGACTTGCAAAAATCGGATGAAAAAGATGTGACCGTGAAATATACAACGGCAGGGATGTTTGATGTCGACCTGACCGTGAGCAACGATGCCGGGACATCGAGCACCTACATCTACGGTGTCAAGGCCGGTGGAGAATCCCTTGCATGGAACATAGCCGCAGCCGAGAACGCCGACCTCGGCATCATAAGCCTGAGCTGGTACGGTAATTACGGAGGCACGAACTGGCTCGACATGGAAGCATTTGCAGAACATTTCGACGCACCGGCCACCCCTGTAAAAATCAGCGGTGTAAACGTTTATTTCGGTAGTGTGGCCACCGTGACACCCGACGCCGAAATCAAGGTAGCCATCGCCGTGCCTGACACCGACGGGATGCCGGGCGAAGTCCTTGCCGAGGCCATCCTCACAGCCAACCGCCTGGTCGACGCATCGGAAACCTACAACGACCCCACCGAATTCGTGTTTGACAAGCCGGTGAAACTCGACGGAGAGTTCTTCGTAACCATCAGCGGCTTCCCCAATAATTCAGGAGCCGACGGCGAGGATAATATCGCAATGTATTCGCTACGCCGAGGCAGCAACGGGCACAACACGGCCTATCACCTGCTCAAGGAAACCGATGAGAACTACCAGCCTACCGGCGAACTAAAATGGTATGCCCAGGGCGAGGAGGACGCATGCTCGTTTGCCATCGCGCCCAGGATTGTGTTCGACAACCCATCGTCAGGAATCACAACAGCAGAGACCGACAACGAGAGCAACTCACCCGCCATCTACTATAACCTGCAAGGAATCCGGGTTGACGGCGACAACCTCACCCCCGGCTTCTACATCCGCCGCCAAGGCTCGAAAGCCACAAAGATACGTGTAAGATAACCATCCACGGAAGCGACCATAAAAGGCGGTGTGTCAAAATCAATACGGACACACCGCCGCCGTTTTCCGGCATATATCAAAAAGGCGGCATAATGGCCTGTCACGGAGTACAAAACGGAAATATACAAGCATTTTGACAGGAATTTGGAAAATAATTGGTACTTTTGCAAATGCAAGTACAACATAAGGATTCTTAAACCGACAACAAATCAATCTTAAATGAATCGTTTAGACTGCATAGACAATCTTGACCGAAAAATCCTTTCGATAGTGATGCACAATGCACGCATCCCGTCGAAGGATGTGGCACAAGTGTGCGGTGTGTCACGCGCCGCCATCCACCAGCGCATACAGCGCATGACAGAACTGGGTATAATAACAGGGTCGGGGTACACGGTGAACCCCCAGCTGCTGGGCTACAGCACTTGCACCTATATCGGTGTAAATCTCGAACGCGGGGCAATGTACAGCGCCGTGGTGACCGAACTGGAAAAGATTCCCGAAGTTATCGAATGCCATTTCACCACCGGGCCTTACACCATGTTCATCAAACTTTTCGTGCGCGACAACCAGCACCTCATGGAACTTCTTAACAAGAAGATACAGATGATTCCCGGGGTTACCGGCACAGAGACACTTATTTCGCTCGACAACTCAATCGACCGGCATATCCCGATGTATTTCGAGGGGAATTAACCCTGATGTCGCAAACATATTGTAAAACCTTAGCGTTAGGTTACTGATGAAAATAGGGTTCGACGGGAAACGGGCGGTGTGCAACAACACCGGCCTGGGGAACTATTCCAGGTTGCTTGTAAAGGTGCTCTCAAATCATTATCCCGATTTGGAATATGCACTTTATACGCCTGAAAAACGCGACAATCCACGCCTGATGCCGCTGCTTACGCGACAAGGGGTGTCGGTTGCCACCCCTGACAAACCACTATGGAAAGCAGTGCCGGCACTATGGCGAGTGGCAGCGATGGCCAGGCAGATGGCACGCGACGGGGTGGATATAATCCACGGCCTGTCGGGGGAACTACCCTTTGACCTGGCCGCATCGCGCCTGCCGTCGGTTGTAACCGTCCACGACCTTATTTTCCGCCGTTGCCCGGAATGCTACAAACCTGCCGACCGCAAAATCTACGATTACAAATTCCGCAAGGCAGCCGGACAGGCCACACGCGTGCTTGCCATCTCGCAATGCACCAAACGCGATTTAATAAGCGACTACGGCATCAGCGAGGATAAAATCGACGTTGTTTACCAAGGTTGTGACGCACAGTTCCACCGACGTCCTTCCGACCCGGAAATCGAAGGCGTGAAAAAGAAATACGGCCTGAAACGACCCTATATAATCAGCGTAGGCACCATAGAACGGCGGAAAAACCAGATGATGGCCGTAAGAGGGCTAAGGGGGCTTCCGCAGGAATTCGACCTTGTATTGGTGGGACGGCGCACCGAATATGCCGCAACCATCGACCAATACACAGCCACTTATTCCTTGGAAGGGCGCGTGAAATTTATCGAAAACGCACCGTTTGCCGACCTCCCCGCCCTTTATGCAGGCGCCCTGTGCTCAAGCTATACATCGCGTTACGAAGGGTTCGGCATCCCTGTAATCGAGAGCCTCAACGTAGGCACACCCCCGATAATCGCCACCGGGTCGTGCCTGGAAGAAGCCGGAGGCCCTCAGACACCGGCAGTGGATCCCGACGACATAGAAGGGTGGATCAATGCTGCGAAAGAGTTAATCAACTACCCCAACGTACACGCCAACATCGTAAAGGCCGGCCAAGCCTATGTGAAACGGTTCAACGACGAGGCTATGGCAACCGGCACGATGGCAATATATCAAAAAGCGATAGAATCATGCCGTTGACGGCAGGCAACGGGACAAAACAATATGCACAAAGTCATGGCAGACAAAGAAAAGACATCTTTAAAAGGGAAGCGGCTGCTCGTTGTAGGCGCAGGAGGGTTTATCGGCGGCTTCATTGCCGAGGAGGGGTTGCGCCGGGGCATGGAGGTAACCGTGGCAGTGAGGGCGAGTACATCGCGCCGCTACCTTACCGATTCCCGGCTAGGGTTTCTTGTGCTTGACTATGACGACCGCGAAGGGATGAAAAACGCCATCGCGGAATCAACCCCGTGGGATTACATCATCTACAACCTGGGTGCCACCAAATGCATAAACTATATTGATTTCAAAAGAATCAATTACGGCTACCTCCGAACCTTTACAGAACTCCTGACCGAAACCGGGCATGTTCCCGAAAGGTTTCTGTTCATGAGCTCGCTCTCAGCCCTCGGGCGTGGCGATGAGAAAGGATACACGCCGCTTGACAACAGCATGTTTCCCAATCCCGACACACGCTACGGGCAGTCGAAAATCATGGCCGAGCAACATCTGGAACACTTCGCGGGAATCCCGTATATAATTTTCCGGCCCACAGGCGTTTACGGCCCTCATGAGAAAGACTACCTGATGATGGTGAAAAGCATCGACAGCCATTTCGATTTCGGTGTGGGATTCCGCAAGCAAATGCTTACCTTCATCTATGTCGACGACCTGGTTAACGCCATGTTCGACGCCTTCGAGTCAGGTGTGAAAAACCGCAAATATATCATTTCCGAAAACCAGGCTTACACGCAGAAGGAGTTCCGCAACATCGTAGCCAAAGAGCTTGGCAGGAAACTGGTCATCCCGGTGAAACTGCCTATGTGGGCCGTCTGGACTGCCTCGGCCATAGCGGAGAAGATTGCAAAAATGCGCTGCACCACCTCCACCCTCAACCGCGACAAATTCAAAATAATGCGGCAGCGCAACTGGAATGCGGATATTTCAGACGCGGTAGCCGAATTCGGTTTCTCCCCGAAAATCGACCTACGCGAAGGCATACGCCGCACTGTGGCAGCCTACAACGCCGCAAAAAACAAATAAACCTGTAGCGAGCCATGACTGCGACGAACGAATCAGGCAACACGAAGTTGCCACGTGTGCCTTGGTGGATGTGGGTAATCCTGATTGTGTGTATGTTGCCAGGCATCTCATACCCATGGATTATCTCATCAATCCAAAACCCCAATCCGATTGTCAGAGGTTTGATGTGGTTTTATCCGGCCTATGTGCTGATGTCGGGATTCCTTGCCTGGCAATGCTATGGCCGACGAACCGTTATGACATGGATCATACTTGTGCTTCTGCTTCTCAGCCATGCATGTTTTTATTACCTTAGCGTGGGTTGTAAGTTATAAGTTATAAGTTGGAAGTTGTAAGTTGTGAGTTGTGAGTTATGGGAAAGAAGAAACTTGTGATTTCGACCGGTGCCGGGATGAGCGCCGAAAGCGGGATAAACACCTTCCGCGATGCCGGCGGGTTATGGGAGAACTACAATGTGATGGATGTTGCCTCAGCCGACGGATACCGACGCAACCCGGGGCTTATCCATGAATTCTATAATGCCCGGCGCAAAGACCTCCTGAAAGCAAGACCTAATGCAGGCCATCTCGGCCTGGTCGAGCTTGAAAAGGATTACGACGTGTATATAATCACCCAGAACGTCGACAACCTGCATGAAGTTGCAGGAAGCAGCCATGTGCTGCATCTTCACGGGGAGCTGATGAAAGTTCGTGCCACCGACAACGACAGCCTGGTGTGGGAGCTGCATCCCGAAGCTGTTGAAACCACCCCTGAAACGTTAATCGACGGTCACCGGGTACGCCCCCACATAGTGTTCTTCCAGGAAGCCGTGCCCAACATAGAACCGGCCATGGAACTTGCCCGTGAAGCCGATGTTTTCGTGGTTATCGGCACGAGCCTGAACGTGTATCCTGCCGCCGGATTGCTCCACTACGTGCGCCCCGGGGTGCCTGTATATTACATCGACCCACATCCTGCCGCTGTGCCGCAGGGGGTTACGGTGCTTCCCATGACAGCTACGAAAGGCGTTGAAAAACTCGCAGAACTACTACGCGCCAAGTCATTTTAACACTACCGCGTTTACATTTGTGAATATCGGAAGTTATCAGCATCCCCGGTGTGAGATGTTGATAACTTTTTTTGTGATACTGAGGTAATTTTGCAGTTTGGCGTTGTAAATTCTTAAGCGGAATTTAGTAACTTTACACCTTGAAACCGCCCTATTCATTCATGACTACGCAACCCTACCACATCCCGGCACTTTTCACAGAATCGGTTGACGCCTTAAACATCAAAGGCACAGGCGTGTATGTTGACTGCACCCTTGGCGGTGGCGGCCACAGCCGGGGCATTCTCGAACGCCTTTCGCAAGGCAGGGGGGATGGCGGCAGGCTGCTCGCGTTTGACCAGGACAGCGATGCCATAGAACGGGCCATGGCCGATGACTCCCTTTCGGGTAATCCACGGCTCACGCTTGTGCACGGGAATTTCCGATACCTGAGGAATTTCCTGCGGTTCTACGGCGCAGGGAAAGTTGACGGCATACTTGCCGACCTCGGAGTCTCGTTCCATCATTTTGACGACCCAGACCGGGGCTTCTCATTCCGCTGGGAGGGCGCATTGGATATGCGTATGAACCGGGAGGCTCACAGGGATGCCTCCAAGCTCATAACCGAAGCCCCGGAATCGGAACTTGCCGACATCTTCCACCTCTACGGCGAATTGCGGCAGGCACGCAAACTCGCCTCGGCAATTGCCAAAGCCCGCAAGGACGCGCCAATCACAACCGTTCCCCGGCTGCTGGAGGTTATCAAACCGTTTATCAACCCAAAACAGGAGAAAAAAGAGCTGGCACAGGTGTTCCAAGCCCTGCGCATCGAGGTCAACAACGAAATCGAGGCACTGAAACAGCTCCTTACCCAGGCCCGCGAAGCCCTCAAACCTGGCGGAAGGCTCGCCGTAATCACCTACCACTCGCTGGAAGACCGCCTGGTGAAGAACTTCATGAAAACAGGCAACCTGGAAGGAAAAGAGGCAAAAGACTTTTTCGGACGCAACCTCTCCCCCTTCCGACTGCTGACCTCCAAACCGGTCACCCCTTCAGCCGAAGAGGTGGAACAGAACCCACGGTCGCGCAGCGCAAAGCTCCGCATAGCCGAAAAAACCGAAACAGAAGAGAATTAAAAAACCTCATATCCGCGACAGCCGACAACAGATGGGAAAAGCACAACCGACAACAAAAGAGACGCGCAAAAACAGGGAAACGCGCGACAGCTTCATGCTGCGGGCACTCCACGGGCGCATAATCTCAACCGACTTTTTCCGGCGCAACTGGCTTGTGGTAATTGCAGCGATGGTGATGCTGATGGTCTACATCACCAACCGCTACAAATGCCAGACACAGATGGAGGAAATCCAAAAGCTCGAACAGGAGCTGGAAGTGGCCAAAACAGAACGCATCCGCGCCAAATCGGCTTACATGAGCCGCATCCGCGAATCCTCGATGCAACACACGGTCGACTCCCTGAACCTGGGCATCATGGTGCAGGACAGTCCCCCGTTCAGGGTAAGCCGGGACTAAACCGACAACAAAAAAGACAAACGGGCAATATGACCCGTCAAAACAACCAGACCAGACAAACAACAGGCAGAACCGAACCAACGCAAAAAACAAAACCGACCGGTAGAGATGAAAAAAGACAACCATGTTCACATCCTGTTCAGGTATGGCGTAATCACCATGCTCATCCTGCTGTTTTCGGGCATGATTGGCTACAAGCTGTTCTCTACCACCGTTATAGACGCCACCCACTGGAATGAGAAAGCCCGCCGCCAGCTCGAAAAAGTCGACACGATACTGCCCGAACGTGGCGACATCCTGTCGGACAAAGGGGAGCTGCTCGCCACCAACCTGCGCTACTACACGGTGCGCATCGACTTCCGTTGCGATAATTTCAAGCAGAACCAATACCTTGCGTCGATTGACGCGCTTGCCGACTCAATGGGCAAACATTTCCCCATCCGCACCCGCGACGAATGGCGCAAACGGCTTGAAAAACCGCTGAAAACGGAAAAAGCCAAACGCCCGCGCGCGTGGCCGCTTGTGGGCAACATCAGCTTCCTCGACCTGCAAAAAATCAAAAGCTTCCCGTTTTTCAACATCGGCAACCCGAACAAAACCGGCATGACCGTGGAATCGGTGCTGCGGCGCAGCAACCCTTACGGCGCCATGGCCCGCCGTTCGATCGGAGGTGTAGGCCAAACCCGCGAATGCAAGGAAGTACACGGCATCTACGGCCTTGAAAAAGCCCTCGACTCGCTTCTTTACGGAAAACCCGGCCTTTCAAAGAAAATCGCCCTTACCAAGGACATTGTAAACTGGACCGACGTGCCACCGACGCCAGGCTACAATGTGAGAACCACCATCGACATCCAGTTGCAGGACATTGTGGAGAACGAGCTTAACCGCGTGCTCGATTCCTGCTCGGCCGACTGGGGCTGCGCGGTGCTTATGGACGTAAAGACCGGCGACATCAAGGCCATCTCGAACCTCGAACGTTCCAAAAACGGCAACGGTTATATCGAGGCGCTTAACTATGCAGTGGTAGGATTCGAGCCGGGTTCGGTTGTGAAACCTATCTCAATGATGATAGCGCTTGAAGACGGGTTGGTCGACAACCTGGAAGAAGTAATCCCAATCGGCCAGTCATGGGCTTATGCCGGAGGGCGCCCTATCACCGACTCGCATTACAACGGGTCGCTCCGCGTGCGCGAAGTCATCGAGCAATCGAGCAACATCGGCATGGCACGCATCATCACCCGTGGCTATGACAAGAACCCGAAGGGCTTTGTCGAAAGGCTTCGTTCCATAGGGTTCCTCGAACCTATGCACACAGGCATCGCCGGTGAAACCACCCCCTATTTCAATCCCGAACCAGCACGCATCGACCTTTCACGCATGTGCTATGGCTATGCATCGCAGATACCCCCGATTTACACCCTGTCGATTTACAACGCCATTGCCAACGGGGGCCGGTATGTAAGGCCGCGCCTGGTCAAAGGGCTACGCACCGAATCGTTTGACTCGGTGATGCCCGTAAGCTATATCCGCGACAGGATATGCTCGGAAGAGAATGCACGCAAAATGCAATACATGCTCAAACAGGTTGTGTGGGGTGAGCGAGGCACAGGGCGCTCGCTTAAAAACGACAAGGTGGCACTTGCAGGCAAAACCGGCACATGCTACAGCGTCGACCCTGAGACACGCCAATACAACACGGCACGCAAACGCCTGGCATTCTGTGGCTTCTTCCCAGCCGACAATCCGCAATACTCCTGCATTGTGCTGACATTCTACCCCAAACGCAACATGTTCGGGGCGGCGTCGACATCAGGGCAGGTGATGAAAAACATCGCCGTCAAAATGTATTCACGCGGACTGTTAGGCAACTCCTCCGACTATACCCAGGGCGCCACAGGCATCTCACGTGCGCAACTCTACGGCTCCACCAGCCCCACGCGCCACAAATCGGTGCGCCAGGCAGCCGGCATCCATTCGGAAAGCCATCCGGCGGCCCCTCGCAAAATGCCAGAGGGCACAGTCCCCTCGGTGCTAGGTCTCGGCCTGCGAGAGGCGGTGGTAGCACTAGAGAAAGAGGGGTATGACGTAAAATT
Organism: Bacteroidales bacterium M6; assembly: GCA_001689485.1. GTDB lineage: Bacteria > Bacteroidota > Bacteroidia > Bacteroidales > Muribaculaceae > UBA7173. The sequence continues at coordinate 13,810 of LUJQ01000052.1, forward strand.
CCACGGCACGGGATATGTAAGGCAACAGATTCCGGCACATGGCACACGCCTGCCGAGAGGGAAAGAGGTGACTCTGGCACTGGTGCCATAATCATTGACAGCATAAAAAAAACATCACGCGAAATGACTATAACAGAACTTTTAGGGCCTATCAAAACCATAGAGATAACCGGCACCGATAAAGATAAAGAGATTTCAACCCTGACCGCCGATTCGCGCCAGGCCGGAGAGGGGAGCATGTTCGTGGCCGTAAGAGGGGTCACCGTCGACGGGCACTCGTTTATCCCTACACTTAAGGGTAAGGGGGTGGCAGCCATCGTGTGCGAAGAACTCCCGGCCGAAGCCGACCGCGAAACCGGTGTGACATATATCCGCGTGGAGAACACCTCGATAGCACTCGGCGAACTTGCCTCGCGATGGTATGGCGAACCGTCGAAAAAACTCCGCCTCGTAGGGGTTACCGGCACTAACGGCAAAACCACCACGGCGACCTTGATTTATGAAATGGCACGGCTTATGGGCTACAAGGCCGGATTGCTGTCGACCGTTGTGAACTATATCGACACAGAGGCCGTGCATGCCACCCAGACCACACCCGACGCGCTCACCATCAACGCCCTGCTTGCCAAGATGGTGGAACGCGGATGCGAATACGCGGCCATGGAAGTCAGCTCGCACGCTGCCGACCAGCACCGCATAGCAGGTCTGACATTTGCAGGAGGTTTGTTTACCAACCTGACACGTGACCACCTGGACTATCATAAAACAGTACAGGCATACCTTAATGCAAAAAAATCGTTTTTCGACGGACTTCCTCCCGAAGCGTTCGCACTGACCAATACCGACGACAAAACCGGCGAGGTGATGTTGCAAAACACCCGTGCCGCAAAAAAAAGCTACTCGTTGCGCACAATGGCCGATTTCCGCGGACGCATAATCGAGACACGCCTCGACGGGACAATCATGAGTTTCAACGGCCGTGAAGTCAACGTGCTGTTCACCGGGAAATTCAACGCCTACAACCTCACGGCAGTGTTCGGCGCCTCGGTGTTGCTGGGCTGGGATATGGAAACAGTCCTCGTCAACATGAGCAGGCTCGTGCCTGTGGCCGGCCGCTTCCAGACGTTCCATTCCCACGGCAACAAGGTTACCGCCATCGTCGATTACGCCCATACGCCAGACGCGGTGGTGAATGTGATTTCGTCAATCCGCGAAGTGGTGGGCACCAAAGGCAAAATCATAACAGTTGTAGGAGCCGGAGGCAACCGCGACAAGGGTAAACGCCCCATAATGGCACAAGAAGCTGCAAGGCTTTCCGACCGCGTGATACTCACATCCGACAACCCGAGGTTCGAGGAACCGGCCGACATACTGCATGATATGGAGGCCGGAATTGCCGACAACGCCGAAGCCCGCCGCAAAACCATCAGCATCGTGGACCGGCGGGAGGCTATACGCGCCGCAATCGCCATGGCCGGAGAGGGCGATGTGGTGCTCGTGGCCGGGAAGGGGCATGAGGACTATCAGGAAATCCAGGGGGTCAAACACCATTTCGACGACCGCGAGGTTGTGAGGGAAATCTTGACGGATGTCAGTTTATGAGATCAGGGTTATAAGCGCCAAACCAACATATACCACAACCGACAACTTAAAAACTTATAACCGATAACCTGACCAATGTTATATTATCTGTTCAAATATCTGGAAGGGATTGGGTTCCCGGGAGCAAGGCTGATGGACTACATCACCTTCCGGTCGGTGGCCGCAATCCTGATATCGCTGTTCATCGCACTTGTGTTCGGGCGTAAAATCATCGACAGGCTGCAAAAAATGCAGGTAGGCGAAATCATACGCAACCTCGGTCTGGAGGGGCAGATGAAGAAAACCGGCACGCCTACCATGGGTGGAATCATAATCATAATAGCCACACTTGTGCCTTGCCTGCTGGTGGGTAACCTGGGAAATGTATATATGATTCTCATGCTCGTGGCCACGATGTGGCTGGGATGCCTCGGCTTTGCCGACGACTACCTGAAGGTGCAGAAGCACAACAAGGACGGCATGAGCGGGAAGTTCAAAATAATCGGCCAGGTCGGTCTCGGCCTTATTGTGGGGCTTACGATGATGATGAGCCCGGATATAGTAATCCGTCAGAACCACGAGGTTACGAATGTAGCCACCAACGAGGTGGAACAGGTGGTTTACGAATCCCACAACATCAAATCGACACAGACCACCATCCCGTTCGTGAAGGGTAACAACTTCGATTACGCCTCGCTGACCAAATGGATGGGCGACCACGCCCAGGCGGGAGGCTGGGTGCTGTTCGTACTTGTCACGATTTTCGTAATCACCGCCACTTCCAACGGGGCCAACCTAACCGACGGCCTCGACGGCCTTGCCACAGGATGCTCGGCCATAATAGCGGTAGCACTCGCGATTATGGCATATCTCGGGGGATCGATAATCTATTCAAGCTACCTCAACATAATGTATATCCCCGGAAGTGAGGAGCTGGTGGTGTTCTGTGCGGCATTTATAGGCGCCCTGGTCGGATTCCTATGGTATAACGCCTATCCGGCACAGGTATTCATGGGCGACACCGGTTCGCTCACCATAGGGGGTATCATAGCCGTGCTAGCCATCCTAATCCACAAGGAGCTTCTTATACCGCTGCTTTGCGCGATTTTCTTTGTCGAGGATGTGTCGGTGATGATACAGGTGGCCTATTTCAAATTCACCAAACGGAAAACGGGAGTAGGCAAACGGGTGTTCAAAATGACCCCGCTTCACCATCATTTCCAAAAGCCCGGCAACGCAGGGATTGAAGCCATCATACAGAAACCGCTTAACGCAATCCCGGAATCGAAAATCGTTACAAGATTCTGGATTGTGTGCATCTTCCTGGCGGTCATCACCTTTGTGACACTTAAAATCCGATAACCCGATTCCTGTCACAACAACACGTAAATCCAACTATTATTCACGTAAATAAAGATTGCTCAAATATATAAAATGAACGAAACTACAGAACAGAAGCGCCTTGTGGTTTTAGGAGGCGGTGAAAGCGGCATCGGAGCCGCCGTTTTGGGAAAAGTCAAGGGGATGGATGTGTTTCTAAGCGACTGCGGAAAAATAGCGCCCCGCTATCTTGAAGCTCTCGACCGATATAAAATCGCCTACGAACAGGGGCATCACACCGAAGAGCTGATTCTGAATGCCGACGAGGTGGTGAAATCGCCGGGCGTACCCCCCACGGCCCCTATCGTCAAGGAACTTGAACAACGTGGCATCCCGGTTATTTCGGAAATCGAACTCGCCGGCCGCTACAGCGATGCCAAAATGGTGTGTATAACCGGGTCGAACGGCAAGACCACCACGACTATGCTGATTTACCATATCCTGCGCGAAGCAGGCATCAACGCAGGGCTTGCAGGCAATGTAGGACGTTCGCTGGCATGGCAGGTCGCCGAGGACAAACACGACGTCTATGTTGTGGAACTCAGCTCGTTCCAGTTGGAGAACATGTATGATTTCCGTGCCAACATCGCTGTGCTGATGAACATCACCCCCGACCACCTCGACCGCTATGAATACAAGATGCAGAACTATATAAATGCCAAGTTCCGCATCCTGCAGAACCTCACCTCTACCGATGCGTTCATTTTCTGGGAAGAGGACCCTGTTATCACCAAACAGCTTGAAAAGGTCACCACCGAGGCGCGCATGTTCCCTTTCAGCGAACACCGCACCGACGATTCGGCAGCATGGGTCGACAACGACGGGGAGCTGTTCCTGCAAACGCCTGAAACATCACTCGACATGCCGCGTGCGCAACTGGCACTGCGCGGCATGCACAACCTGCTGAACTCAATGGCGGCAGGCCTGAGCGCCTGCCTGCTCGACATACGCAAGGAGGATATACGCCGGGCACTGAGCGATTTCGAGGGGGTTGAACACCGCCTGGAACATGTGGAGACCATCAACGGAGCACGATGGGTCAACGACTCCAAGGCCACCAACGTGAATTCATGCTGGTATGCCCTCGATTCGATGCGTGGCGGCAAAAACACGGTGCTAATCCTTGGAGGCAAGGATAAGGGGAACGATTACAACGAAATCATGCCTCTTGTAAACGAGAAGGTGAAAGCCATCGTCGCAATGGGTAAGGACAACGGGAAAATCATGGAGTTCTTCGAAGGGAAAGTGCCCGTGCTCCGCGACACCCACAGCCTCCAGGAAGCTATTGCCGCATGCCGCGAAATAGCAGAGGCTGGCGACACCGTGCTGCTATCACCCTGCTGCGCAAGCTTCGACCTCTTCAACAGCTACGAAGACCGTGGCCGCAAATTCAAGAGCGCTGTGCGCGAAATGAAAAAACGCGAGCTGGGAGTATGACCTGCCGGGTAACCGCGCTTGTAACGTATAACTGACGACTTAGAACTTTAATGGAAGGAGATAAAACCATCGGGACATCTGTCGGCGAGGGGCAGGCAAAGGCAAGGCTGCCTCTGCCCAAAGCCGACAAATACATATGGGCTATCTATATAGCGATTCTCGCTATATCGGTGATAGAGCTTTACAGCGCCTCGTCACGCGAGGTGCAGGCCACCAACGTGTTCGGCCCGCTGCTCCGCCACGGCAAAATGCTGTTGCTGGGCGTGGGGCTTACTGTAGGCTTGTCGAGACTCAAATACAAATGGCTGATTCCGCTGACACCGCTGTTCGTCACCGTGACGGTGGTACTGGCCGTTTATGTGCTCTTCAAAGGCGACATCATCAACGGGGCACGCCGCAGCACCACGCTGTTAGGGATTCCGATACAGCCTGCAGAGCTGCTTAAACTTGCCGTAGTGCTGCTGATAGCATTGGTCATGTCGCGGTCGCAGATGCGGCGCGGGGTTACGACGGCAGGCATTGCCGTCAGCGCTTCGTTCGTGCTGCTATGCAGCGGGTTGCTTTTCACCCAAGGTCTGACCAACACCCTGCTGCTGATGGGCATATCGTTCGCGATGATGCTTATCGGCGGGGTCCAGCTAAAGAAGTTTGCCGCAGTTCTGCTTGTTTACGGGCTGCTGGGGGGTGGCGCGGCACTATACAAAATGTCGTCGGCGCCGGAATATTCCCAGGCCGAACAGCTGCACATAGCGGAAACGGGGAAGAACTTCAAAGGGGAAGAGGCGTCGCTACAACGCAAGGGAACCTGGAAAGAGCGCATCGCCCGCTGGCGTAACGACACGGTGCCTAAATACGCCCAACCTATCAATTCCGAAAACAGGCAGGAGCAATATTCGTATATGGCGCAGGCCAACGGAGGGATTATCGGGCAGCTGCCGGGCAACTCCCGTGAAACTGCACGGTTGCCACTGGCATTCTCCGACTATATTTTCGCCATCGTGGTGGAGGACTGGGGATTTCTCGGCGGGATGTTCCTGCTGGCCCTCTACCTCATGCTGCTGGCCCGCGCCGGGGCTATCGCCTCGCGCTGCTCACGTGCGTTCCCGGCACTCCTGGTGATGGGGATGGCAGTGATGATAGTGCTGCAGGCGCTTTTCCATATGGCGATTGTGACGGGGGTATTCCCGGTGTCAGGCCAGCCGCTCCCGCTGATTTCCAAAGGGGGCTCGTCGATTATAGCCACCTCGATAGCTTTCGGCATAATGCTGAGTGTAAGCCGGTTTGCAGTCCAGAACGACAAACGCAAGGATGTCAATGCCGAAATCCTGGAACTGCCGGCAGAAGTTGCAACCGATAATCCGGGTAAAATCAGTTAATTGAAATGAAGATACTTATATCAGGAGGGGGAACCGGGGGGCATATATTCCCGGCGCTGGCAATAGCAAACGCCGTAAAGAGGCGCGACCCACAGGCCGACATCCTTTTTGTAGGGGCACTCGGACGCATGGAGATGGAGCGTGTGCCTGCTGCCGGTTACGAAATCGTGGGACTTCCCGTTGCCGGGTTCGACCGCAAACGGCTGTGGCGCAATTTCGGCGTTGTATGGAAGCTGTGGCGCAGCATGCGCAAGGCCAAGAAGGTGCTTCGCGATTTCCAGCCCGACATCGCCGTCGGTGTAGGGGGATATGCCTCAGGGCCGATGCTAAAAGAGGCTCAAAAACAAGGCATCCCGACCCTTATACAGGAGCAGAATTCATATGCCGGTGTTACCAACAAGCTGCTGGCCGCCAATGCCGGGCGTATCTGCGTGGCCTACGACGGGATGGAGCGATTTTTCCCTGAAGGAAAAATCGTAAAAACAGGCAATCCCGTGCGTAAAAACATCGTGAGCCTGAACATAAGCCATGAAGATGCCAAACGCGAGCTGGGATTCAACCCCAACCGCCCGTTGGTGGTAGTGGTAGGTGGCAGCCTCGGGGCACGCACCATCAATGACTCCATGAAGCTTGCGGTGCGGCAGATGCTCAAATCGGGGGCATCGGTGCTGTGGCAGACCGGCAAACTATATGCCGAGGAATGCAGCACGGCTGTTGCCGACATCAACGACCCCAACCTCCAGGTCACACCGTTTGTAAGCCGCATGGATTTGGTTTACCGTGGCGCCGACCTGCTGGTGTCGCGTGCGGGGGCAAGCACAATTTCGGAGATACAGCTCGTCGGTGCGCCAGCCATATTGGTGCCGTCGCCCAACGTGGCCGAAGACCACCAGCGCAAAAATGCCGAGGCATTGGCCAAACGCGATGCCGCAGTGATGATTCTCGACCGCGAATGCGCGGCCAGGCTCCCTGAGGCTGTCACCGAACTGCTCCGCGACCCCTCACGCCGCAAGGCTATCGGTGCCAATGCCAGGAAAATGGCGCTTGAAAATTCCGATGATGCCATCGTTAACGAAATCATGAAACTGATTTGAAGCCGATTAAATGAAGCAGATATATTTTGTAGGGGCAGGAGGGATAGGAATGGCCGCACTGGAGCGGTATTTCCTTTCAAAAGGTTACGCAGTTGCAGGCTACGACCGCACACCCAGCGAGCTGACCGGGCATCTCCAGCAGGAGGGTGCGGTTATCGCTTTCGATGACGATGTAGAGAAAGCCGTGCCGCAGGCATTCCGCAACCCGGCCGACACCTTGGTGGTCTACACCCCTGCCGTGCCTGAAGACACGGCTGTCATGACCTATTTCCGCCAGGGAGGCTTCGAGATGATAAAACGGGCCGCACTGCTGGGTAAGATAACCCGGGAGAGCAAGGGGCTGTGTTTTGCCGGGACCCACGGCAAAACAACCACCTCGTCAATGGCAGCCCACATAATGCATAACTGCCCTACGGGATGCAACGCATTCCTAGGCGGGGTGTTGCGCAACTACGATTCCAACTTCCTGCTTGCGCCCGCAAGCCCCTATGCAATCATAGAGGCTGACGAATTCGACCGCTCGTTTCACCATCTCACACCATATATCGCGGTAGTCACCGCGACCGACCCCGACCATCTCGACATTTACGGCACCGAGGAAGCATATCTCGAAAGCTTCGCCCACTTCACAGAGCTGGTGCAGCCCGGTGGCGCACTGGTAGTGCATGAAGGATTGAAACTCAGGCCGCGACCCGCCGAAGGGGTCAGGATGTTCACCTATGGCCGCGACCATGGCGATTTCCATGCCTCAGGCATAAGGCGCGGCAACGGGGAGATACATTTCGACTTCGTGCATCCCGGCGGGGAAATCAAGGACATAAACCTGGGAGTGCCTGTGGAAGTGAACATAGAAAACGCCGTGGCGGCACTGGCGGCATGCTATCTCACAGGGGATATGGATGCCGAAAAGGCACGTGAGGCAATGGGAAGCTTCCTCGGGGCAAAACGCCGGTTCGAATTCTGGGTAAAGGAACCTGACACTACCGACGCCGAAGGCAACGTTACCCACGGCAGGGTGGTTATCGACGATTATGCCCACCATCCCGACGAACTCCGAGCCTCGATAAGCTCGGTCAAAGCCCTCTACCCCGACAGGGAGCTGACTGTGGCTTTCCAGCCACACCTCTACACCCGCACACGCGACTTTGCCGAAGGGTTTGCCGAAGCGCTCGACCTTGCCGACGAGGTGATATTGCTCGACATTTATCCCGCCCGCGAACTGCCTATCGAGGGGGTGACTTCACAAATCATATTCGACCGTATGAAATGCGAAAAAAAACTGCTTATCAGGCGTGAGGATTTGACAAAGACGGTAAAAAACCGTAATTTTGAGATACTTTTGACTGCCGGGGCGGGCGACATCGCCGACCTGGTGCCTGAAGTTGTGAAAGCCTTGGAATCAAACGGATAATCACTACAACCAACCCAGACGAGGACGATGACGAAAAGCGGGGTCATAAGATGCATGTTATCGGTGGTGCTGACAGTTTACCTGGTCATGGCACTGCTGATTTCCAACGATATGGCCGCACGGGAAATGTGCCGTGGGCTGGAAGTGAAGGTGGAACACAATACCGCCTCACGCAACTTCGTCACCCCCGACGAGGTGCGCCGGCTCCTGCATGAATGGGGCCTGGACAATGTGAACGGGCCGGCATCGGCGGTAGACCTGCAGAAAATAGAGGACAAGCTCGACGGTATCGACCTTATCGAAAATGCCGTGGCGGAGCGCCTTGCCGACAACCGTATCCGTGTGACAATAACCCCGATGATACCCGTGGCGCGTATTTTCGACCGAAACAGGTCATATTATATCAACCGTGCGGGCAAACGCCTCACGGCCACCGCCCGTTTCCGCCTTGATGTGCCGGTGGTCACAGGGTCGTTTGACTCAGCCCACAACCCCCGTATGCTTCTGCCGCTTATCGAACGCATAAGCAACGATTCGGCATGGAACGCCATAGTGGCGCAAATAATGGTAGAGCCTCGCACTCACGACGTTATCCTCGTGCCGATGATTCGCGGCCATGTAATCAACCTGGGCGACACCGCCGACATTGACGACAAGCTTGAAAGGGTGATGACAATGTATCGGAAGGTACTTCCTGTAAAAGGCTGGAACCACTACGACACTTTAAGTGTTAAATGGGGGGGGCAGGTGGTTGCCACCCGGAGGATGAAGAGCATCCCGGAACCCTTCATAAGGTTCGACCAGGAGGGAGAGGAGGAATTTGAAAGCATCGACAACATGCTTGTAGGTGACACGATAGGACTCCCCGCCAAAAAGAGAGTCGCAACAAAACCAAACAAAAACACCTGACAACAACGATTGGAACAACAACTATATATGGGAGAAAACAACACGGAACGCTACATCGTGGCGTTTGAAATAGGAAGCTCTAAGATTCGGGGCGCGATAGGGTCGGTCGACAATTCGGGAGTTGTCGACGTGATTGCCGTGGAAGAGGAGAAGCTGACCGACAAGGTGCGCTACGGGTGCATCCAGAATGTCGACGTCAGCATCGCCCTGGGGCATATTGCCGAACGGCTGCAATCATACCCCCGTATCGAGCCTCGCAAAATCACCGGGGTGTATGTGGCCCTTGGGGGCCGCACCCTCACCAGCCGCACCGTGGATGTAAATCTCTCACTCCCTGCCGAAACCGAAATCACAACGCCTATTATCAACGACCTCAGCCAGCAGGCCAAGGCCGCCATAGGCGGTGAACGCGACGTTGTGGATGTAGTGCCGGTGCGCTTCACCGTAGACAACAAGACCCAGGCAACCCCCATAGGGTCGTACGGGCAGACGGTAGGCGCCCGCATGACGGTTCTCAGCTGCGCACCGCAGATGAAACGCATGCTGCGCCGTGTGATTTACGAGCGCCTGGGGCTTACCATCAACGGTTACATACCGCGCGTCATAGCCGAAGCCTCAATGACCCTAACCGACGACGAACGACGCCTCGGGTGCATGTTTGCCGACTTCGGGGCAGAAACGACATCGGTGGCAATCTATAAGAACGGGGCGCCGCTTTATGTGGCCACCCTCCCGATGGGGTCGCGCAACATCACCCTTGACCTCACCGCCCTCAACTATATCGAGGAGCGTGCCGAAGAAATCAAGAAAGTCAGCGGCAACGCCATGCACCAGGAAACCATGCGCCGTAAAGGCCCCGGCGAAAGTATCGACTATTCCGAAATCAACAACTACGTGCATGCCCGTGCGGATGAAATCATAGCCAACATCATGGCGCAGATGGAATATGCCGGTGTGCGCGACACCGACCTGCCCGGCGGGATTATCATCGTCGGCGGAGGCGCACGCCTGCGCGGCTTCAACGAACTGCTGGCACAACAAAGCAAGATGAAGGTGCGCCAAGGCGCCCCCACAGCCTCAGTCCGCATCACCGACGGTTCGATTGACCGCACCGAGATAGTCGACGTGATATCAATCCTGGTGGCAGCCGCCGGTATGCCCCCCGCCGAATGCCTCACGCCTATGCCGGAAAGACCGGCAAAGACCGACGACGCAGAGGGCAATTCATATGAATCGCTTTACGGGAAAGGCGACCTCAAGGGCAAATCGCGCATAGGCCGCATGGACGACGACCGCGACGACGAGGATGAAGACTATAACGATGACGAGGAAATGGAACGGGCAAAGAAGAAAAAACATAAGTCACAGCACGACGGGCAACGCGGCGGATTCTCGCATGTGCTCTCCGGACTGAAGGACCGCATTGCCCGGATTATCGACGACAATTCCGATTTCCAGGACTGAAAGCCCCGTAATCCATTCACCACACAAGCTGAATCATTATGACAATCGACGATATAGAAAGGAACTCAAGCTTCGTTGACGAAAACCGCGACGAGGTGATAATCAAGGTAATCGGTGTTGGCGGAGGGGGCGACAACGCCGTAAACCACATGTATGAACAAGGGATACGGAAAGTATCGTTCGTGGTTTGCAACACCGACAAGCAGGCTCTCAATAACTCCGTGGTTCCAAACCGGCTGCTCATAGGCCCAAACATCACCAAAGGGCTGGGTGCCGGCAACAACCCCGAACTTGCCCGGCAGGCCGCCGAGGAAAGTGCCGACGAAATAGCACGTCTTTTCGACGACGAGACCAAGATGGTGTTCATCACCGCCGGAATGGGCGGCGGCACAGGCACCGGGGCAGGCCCCGTTGTGGCACGCATAGCACAGGAGCGCGGGTTGCTGACAATCGGCATTGTGACCATCCCCTTCTTTTTCGAAGGGGAAAAGAAGATTTTCAAAGCCCTCGACGGGGCGGAGGAGATGAGCAAATATGTCGACGCCCTGCTGGTGGTCAACAACGAGCAGCTGACCGAAATATATCCCGACCTCGACTGGATGAACGCTTTCGGCAAGGCCGACGACACACTCAGCAACGCGGCTCGTTCCATTTCGGAACTAATCACCTGCGACGGCTATATGAACCTCGACTTCAACGATGTCAACACCACACTGCGCAACGGCGGGGCGGCGATTATATCGACCGGCTTCGGCGAAGGGGAACACCGTGTCACCAAGGCGATAGAGGACGCCCTAAACTCACCGTTGCTCAAAAACAAGGACATTTTCGGGTCGAAACGGTTGCTGTTCAACCTCTACTTCTCGCGCGAGGCCGACCAGAAATTCGTTATGGGCGAGGCAAAAGAGCTCACATCGTTCATATCGAACATCGACAAGGGAGTGGATGTGATTTACGGTATCGGGTTCGACGAAACACTCGGCAACAAAATCAAAATCACCATCCTTGCCGCAGGGTTCGAGCTGTCGATCAAAGGCGACAAAAAGAACGGCACGGCCAAACCTGCCTCATCAGGCCGTAACCCGTTCCGCCGTCCCGAAACCACGGAGGAGGAACCTGAAACCACCGCAGAGGAGACGCTCAAAAACGTTTATGGGGAAGATAAGGTGAAAACCATCGAACGCGACCGCGCCTCACTGCGCTACATCATCCTGCAACCCGACCAGTTCGACGATGATTCCATCATAGAGACGTTCGAGCACAGCCCGGCCTACAACCGCGACAAAAAGATTGCCGACGAGGTGCGCAACACCCCCGGCAAACAACCTCCCCGGGAAAAGGGAACCGACGCATCCGAAAGCCCCGATGGCAGGCCGTCAGCCTCCTCCACCCTCGACAACCTCGCCGCCGAATCAAACTCCAAGGTAATCGAGTTCTAAACACATAAGCAACCTTGAACCCACGAAGGACACCAAACCCCTGACATATACAATTTAAGGAGGCAGTAAAAATATTATACTGCCTCCTTATTTTATCCTATTCATTTTATTGATTAAAATTACCATTCTTTTGTGAATCAACTTTTCCTTCGTATATTTGCATACATACGATTCTAATTACGTATCGCCTTGTTTAAACGCTTAAACATATGAGGAACGTTTCATTATCTTTGTCGATAATTATCATCGCATGTTCATGTTCTGACAATGAGCCAAGATTTGAACGACATGAGAAACATCCAATTGAATCAGACAGTCAATTTCCAAGAACTACACAAGATGCAATAAACATTGCTGCCAATGCGTCAAAATGGCTTTATGACGAAGATTGTACATCACGCTCCGATATAAGAAGCATCAATCCATCTGAAATCAAAATCATGTCAACATCAGCAAAAAGCCGTTCAACAGGCGTTGACACCTTGATGTACGTGGTAAATTATGCCGACAGCATGGGATTTGCCTTAGTCCCCAAAAATCCAGCGGCACCATCCGTAATGGCAGTTACCGTAGCAGGACATTATGACCCGAATGTCCCGGTTGAAAATCCACCCTTTAATGATTACATCAAATCTGTCATTAACTATCTGTCACTACTACCGATAGACTCTTTAGCCAAACCTCCTATTGGAGGCGGTCTGCAGCCCGGTTGTGAAAAGACTGTTTATGACACCACATGGATTAAACATATCCCCCCACGTGTAAAAGTCAGATGGTCACAAAGAAATCCGTACGGAATAGAATGCCCAAATGGTATAGCGGGATGCTCCAACACCGCAGTTGCAATGATGATGACATATTTTGAGCACCCCAAAACCATTGAGCTGACTTATAAGCCCGAACAGCCTGTTGTCAATCTTGATTGGAAGGCAATGAAAAAACATCGAACCAGCACCAAATGGGGTACATTTTGTGCCTGCCACCCAAATCAAGAAACAATACACCTAATGATTGCACAACTATGCAGAGAAATAGGCCATAGGTCAGAAACAATTTATCTAGAACAGTCATCAGGGACATATACAAGCGGCACAATGGAGGCATTAAAGTCTTTAGGATATACCTCTCTCAGTTATCATTCATGCAATAAATTATCTGTAGCGAATGCTTTAGACAATCAAAGCATGCTCTTAATGGAAGGTGATGATAAACATGGCAAAGGAGCACACATGTGGCTATGCGACGGAGTAAAGTATTATAAACTTACAGCGTATCGTTACATAACGACCGATGGAGGTCTGACATGGAAACCTGACGGAGGCCCTTTATGGACTAGTGAAGAATGCTATAATTTCTTTCATTGGGGAGATACATCAGGGAACTACGCCGGATATTACCGTGATATGTATTTCCAGCCCATAGACAAGACCTCTCAGGAACCATCTGAATATGATTTCTGTATTTGGCCGGCTTTTACAAAAGTAACCTTCAATTCACATTAATCCTCTTCAATATGAACAAGCATTTATTGTATTTAGCATGTGGCGTTATCAGCTTCATGTTCTGTCAGAGTTCTTGCAGCACTGACACGCCTTCACCAAACGAAGAATCAACAATTACGAATAGCAATACAGGGACAGATGATACTGATAACGGGTCAGGATTCCATGACCGTTATCACGATTTCCCCGGCTTCTCATTGTTTAATGCCAAAGACCGGGAGCAGACATTTTCGTCAGAAGGAGGAATCAGGGAAGTTAAAGCCAAAGTGAACGGAGTCGCCATTTTTTGGTATATAACATCACACCCATTATATCCTGCACCTGAGATTCGTTCAGACATATATTTTTGGAATCCGAAAGACTGCTATGACGAAAAGCAATTTTTGGCAAGTGATTATGTCCATGACGACGATTTAATCAATCCTCCATATGAATTCGAGATTAAGGAGGGGGCTAATTCCGAACATCAGAAAGTCCCTACCAAACTGGAATTTTCATTTAAATGGCTACATGTGCTATCGTTACCTGAAGGACAAATCACAATAACAGCGCAGCCGAACGATACCGGGCTGGAGCGCCGTATAATCCTTATGGCACATCCTACCGACGGATATGACATAAACAATTATATCGAGATTATCCAAGCTCCCTGAATCAACGCTACAGAGGAATCGGATTCTAACACAGACTGGGATTGGTTATCAGTAAATAAAGCCTGCATCTTCCGATGGCATTGTGTCAGTAGTTATCAACATAACACAATGCCATTGTTTATGAGCGGCCTGGCCTGGCAATAGTTGCCAACAACTTTCATTATTCTCACATTGATAGAACGCAGAATTCCCTATATGCCCAGGATTATACACACAAGCTGTTTTATCTGAATTCATAATGTGACGTATGGCGAGCTGGGTAAAACATGGTTTTCCGTACAAAAGCCTGCGGCTATAACAACTTTATTAGTAACAACATCGTTAGTAACAAGATTATTACAACAATTTTTCCATATACCGGCGGGATATGATGTGGCCGGAGGGTGAGGGGGGGAAGATGAGTGTTAAGCATGGTTTGCAGGCTGATGCAATATTCCAGGATTTTCAGGGGTGGGGAAAGGTGGGAACGGGGCATAATTTTGCAACAAAAAAGCAAGATTATGAAGATGAGGAAAGCAACAAAACAGGGAAGGGGTGGCACAAACATGCTGCCGACATGGGTAGATGACGCGGGAATGCTTGTAAGAGGGGTGAATGTGAGGCGCGACGACGCGGAGCGGGAAGTGTGGCGCCCTGCGGGAATCCCGAAAACCGTAAGGGAGGATTCATGGGTGCCGCTACAGGAGGTGGAGCTGCCCGGCACAGGGAAATGCGCCACATTCATGATATCGGGGCATACGCTCGGGACAATCGTAAGCCCAACGGATGCCAGGGGGACTGACAGGTTGCATGGGGCGGTAGCCGCAATCGGAATCATTACAGGTGAGCCGCTTCGGTTCGACGTGGTGACACCGGGGTTGGTGCGTGTGCTCATGCGCCACGAACGGACGGTTTATCTCACATACAGGGTTACAGCAGGGGATGGTTCGCCAGGGGGCGGCATAGCGTGGCAAAACCATGGCACGATGCCTGAAATGCCTGCGTTGTCAATCGTCCCGACCGATGAAACCACCCTCAGCGAAGGGTTCGGTGCGATGAGC
The DNA here is from genome assembly GCA_001689485.1 of Bacteroidales bacterium M6. Classification (GTDB taxonomy): domain Bacteria; phylum Bacteroidota; class Bacteroidia; order Bacteroidales; family Muribaculaceae; genus UBA7173. The sequence continues at coordinate 29,096 of LUJQ01000052.1, forward strand.
CTTTCCGGAACAGGCGCAACCCGTGGCAGCCTTGCACCCGGTGACGAAAAAATTGTTTCCGACCGGGTAATGAACGCCTATTCACGGCTTAAGGCGCAGGCTTCGGCAACGGGGTTCTACATCCAGCCCACCCTGGCCCGTTGCCGCATGCTTGATGCGGCGGGCGACACCATCGCCGTTTCGCCGCCTGTCATGATCGGCGCCACCGGCGGATTCCAATGCACGGGCGATATAAAACTGACCTCATCCGACGGGTTAGCCACACTCGGCGGCGGGGCAGTTACAGCCCGTGCCTACAGAATCGCCATAAAAGGCTTCACACAGATGCCTCAGCCGTGGAAAAGAATAGTGTGTCGTGTGATAGTGGAAGCGGTGCCCCAGATTGACCCTGTCGACACGGACGGCACATGTTCCACCACCATCAGCACCAACGGGGCCACAACCACCGTAGCCGTGCGCCTGGCAGGTCTGTCGGGCACGGCGGCTTCAAATTCCCTGCGTGAACGCAACCTGACTGTTCGTGCATTAACGGCTGCACCCGGCTGCTACATGCTGCAAGGTTCGTTCCCCTACCCGTTCGACAACCCTCCTGCCGAAATCCGCACGGGGTTACGGGAAGATGCCACGGCTTATACAGCAAAGAGTCCAGGACTAATCCCCCGGCGCGACAACATAAGCTTCGGGGCGGCACACGAAACCTGCGGCGAGCTGGTGTTGGCCGACCGGCGCATCGAGGGGTTCAAAGGGTATCCTCCAGCCGAATATGCAGTGGGTCGGGATATGGAGGCAGCCGGGAGCTACGTGGCTGCCATATGCGTCGAAGCCTCCACCCCCGACGGGAATGTTGTCACCACCGTATCGACATCCGAAGGGGATGCCGCCGCAATCACAGCCCTTTCCCCCTTGCTTGTATTTCCCGACGCACGGGCAACAAAACTATCAATCACGATTGCACAGGGGAACGAAATCCTTACGGAAACTTATCCACTGACCGGGCTACCCGAAAACGGGATTGCCTATTACCTTGCCGCAGACATGCGCCCGATATTCCCTCGCGGGAAAGCCTCGCAAATCATCCTGCCCGAACCGACCCCGGCGCACAGGCTAGTAACAAATGAAACCGGCAAGGTGACGGTGTGCCACCCGCTGCGCACGGCAACACCCATTGCCGAAAGGAGATGCTCACAAGGGGGAATCGTGGCCATAACGGATGCCCCACGCAGCCGCTCCACATGGGATTTCTCACGCCGCAAACTGCTGCTGTTCGGGGAAAGCGGAACACACATCCTCACGCTTGACTCCAAATCATGCATCCACTCGGTGGCACAGCTCGACAACCGTCCCGTCAGATGCCGCGAAGCCGTATGCCGGGCAAACGGCACCAATGGGATGACGCTGCTGGCCGTGGCCGGAGGCGACCTTGTAGAGGCAGGGCAAAGCTCCGTCAGCACATTGCTGCGCAACTGCCTAGGCGAGCGCCCCGGATGGTGCGGGCGCTTCAACGAAATATGGCTCGGGGGCGGCGACGTGGCATTACGCCGCATAACGTCGCACAACAACAGAGTCGAGGTGCTTGAATCCGATTTCGGGAAAGGCACTGCCGACTGCCTTCCGCTTCAATGGGAATCAACCACCTTGCTTACAGGCGGCGGGAAGTTGCTCGATACCTCGGAAGAGGTATCCCCTGCCGAGGGGATGAAAATCGGCCTTACAACACGCCACCGCCCCGGGGCATACCTGCCCTATGTGCGGGCAAACCTTTTTGCTGCGAAGATAAACGGGACTTTGACCATAGCCGGTGACAACGGCACGCGAATAAGCGAGCCTCTGATGCGAGCCAATATCCACGGGGCATTGAACTCCCCGCTCATTCTCAGGATTATAGCCCCGTTCCGCGAAAATATCGAACTCCGCCTTGACGCCGATGCAAGCCATGATGCAGAATGGCACACACCCGGTTTCGGCCTGGCAAACAGCCCCCTTCAAACACAAAAGTAAGGAAAATCTCACGATCTCCCTTACCCAAATACATAGTAATATTACCAGTCAATCAATGCAGTAGTAGCATGAACACTACACACGTAGCATAATACTACAAATTATGTGTAAATAAGCAATGGATATGCTTTCATAAATATGCTTTAAAAGGATTCCAGGGTTTGGAAAGCCCCGGTTACCTCCGAAAGGAGCAGCTATAACAAAGGCACCGGCCATATGGCCTAAAATAAAACAAGCTCATTGTATTCAGCTTTCACAAGCTCCTTTCACCCACAAAGATACAACATAAACCTTCTGATTCCAAAATTTGCAATAAAATTGTATATGAAAAGTTGCACATTTTACGCCAAAGCGTGTAATCGAAAGAATAAACCACTGATTACCAATACACTCTGACAGCCAGCTCAAAAAAGCCGGATTTTTAGGGTTACAAACAGGCTTGGCAGAATTGTAACTTTGCAGTGTAACCGGTTACAAATACAATAAAAACTATACAAATCTCCAACTACATCTATCATTATTATGAAAGACCGCAAAATGATGAAAGACGGCGAAGCCGACAACAAAAAGGTAGATGCCGCCCCGGTAAAGGGGGAAGCCGGCACCAACGAGGCAACCCCTGCAACGGAAGTTAACAACACCCTTCCCGACGAAGCCCCGGCCCTGGAGGAATCAAAGGGCGAAAAAAACGGCATGCCGCCAGAACAGGACGACAATCCCCCTGCATCCGTGTCAGTGGAACACACTGAAAACACCCCTGAGGCAGAGGGACCCGACTTCGAAGCAGCCATCGCGGAGGCTGAACAACGAGGATACCTGCGCGGACGCAACGAACGAATCGAGGAACTGATGCAGAGACCGGGCATAATGGAACGCCCTGGAACCACGGAAATCAACCGTGCCGACACCAAAGGGGAACAAGGATTCCTAAGCCATCTCAAGGTCTCCATCTGGGACCGATAACAACACTACCGACACACAGCAAGTCGTAACGATTATTATTAGGTAAGTAAGTCATGAAAATTATTACGCATGAAACGTATAATCAGGCTTTACATTATCTGCGGCATACTTTCAGATAATATAAAATAATTTCCACGACTTACTTATAAACCCAAAAACACACATCCCATGAAAGTACTTAAACAAATCTGGAAGTTCCTGCGAACCCTGATCCGTATCCTTACGGGTGTAGAAGCAGCAGTAAACGGCAAAGGCTGCAAATGCCCTGACGAAAAATCAGGCACAGAACGTGGAAAGCCCCACACCCCCGGACATGACCAACCCGCAGATTCCTGACAGAGGCGAAAACACACCGAAAAAACAACCAACCATTTTAATACACACAACTATGAAAAAGATTATCGAGAGTGTCAGAAACAACGTTATGAAATGGCTCGGCAGCGAGGCCGGAGCCGGGGCTGTCGCCCTTATGATACTGATGATGGCAGCATGGCTGCTGGGATGGATAATGGGCCATGCCATGGGTGGCGTCACCCAGATTTTCGAACAGTCGGCCTATGGGATGCATGGAGCCACCGCCTACGGGTTCCAAGGCGCACCGACCCTTCCGGGCGCATTCGCGGCAGCCGTGGTGGCAGGCGTTGCAGGTGTAGGGCGCCATATCGACGGCACCCCGCTCACAACCAACATAGCCGACACCGTGTCGCCGGGACTGCTACGCAACGAAATCGACGACCGCATCGTAAAGATACGCCCCATGTCGACCCCGCTCGACCAGATTTCACGCTACGGCGGCGCACGGCTCTGCGGCTCGATGAAGGTTGAATACTACTCGGTCGACACAAAACCGGCTTCAGCCCGGCTGACTGCGGCAGTACCCGCTCCCGACGGCCGTGGTTCGGGCTACATCCAGGTCGCGCTCGAAACCGACAACAACGCTATCTTCCAACCCACCACCACCCTGATTGTGCCCGGTGTGAAAAGCTCCTCAGGCGGCTCGCTGGTGCTGTATGTGGTAAGCAATGACAACACTGCCACCGGGCTCAAGGTCGTGGCCGTAAACAACAAGGCGGGTCAGACCTTCGCCCTCCCCGCCATCGCAGCCGGGACGGAGATAGTGCGCATGGGGCGTGCCGCCACCGAACTCGACGTAATGACCTCGCAGTTCGAGGCGTTACCGACGAAATCCGAAAATTTGTGCCAGATTTTCAAGGCCCAGGTAGAACAATCAACCTTCATGAAAATCGCCAACAAGGAGGTGGGCTGGACATTCTCCGACCAGGAGGAGGCCGCGATTATCGACATGCGCATGGGGATGGAGAAAAACTTCCTGTTCGGCCATAAAACCCGCTTCACCGACCCGGCCAAAGGTGAAGAGGTGCTGCTCACCGGCGGCATATGGAACCAGACCGACAACGAATTCACCTACGACCCCTCACAGGCCATCGACGAGGAATGGATGGTGCGCCTGTGCCGCCAGGCTTTCAGCCATAACGCCGGGTCGTCGAAAAAAGTGTTGCTCGCCGGTTCCGACCTCGTTGAGAAACTGCACCTTGCCGGGGCGCAACGGGTTATGGTCAACGATGCAGCAGTGACCAAATGGGGACTTGACTTCACGGAAATCCACTCGAAGTTCGGCACACTCTACGTGCTGCTTTCGGAAGTGTTCGACCAATGCGGCATGGGATCGGGCGGCATGGTAATCGACCCGGAATATATCACCAAGTACTGCCATGTGCCTTTCCGCACCGAGCGGCTCAACCTGAGGCAGAGCGGCGTGCGCAACGTCGACGCCATAGTGATTACCGAAGCAAGCTGCCTGGTGCTGCGCTACCCGCAGAGCCACATGAGAATCACCACAAAAACCGCCTGAACATGAGGTTGGAACTGACTAAAAACGAAATGCTGGCGCTTTGGAAGCGCCGGCATTTTCTTGAACCGCTCCGTGCCGACTGCCGCATAGAGCGTTCCGATGGTGTCGACCTCGATGCTATCGCCACGGAGGAGATGCGGCTGTGGTATCTGAAGCAGCTGGCCGAAGCCCCGCCCGACATGCTGGCCCCGTCCGACCTGGCAATGACGGCCAAAGTGCGCCGGTCGCCGCAAGGAACCGGCCTGATAACCCTTCCCGGCAATGTCGTCAGGGTCATCGCAGTCAGACTCGGCGGCTGGGAACGCCAGGCAAGGATACTCCCCGCCGGAAGCCGTGATGAACAACGTGCCGGGAACCGCTTTGCACGCGGAGGCGTGGCCGACCCCTCGGCAGTGCTACGCCCAGGCAACATCCTTGAACTATTCTCGCTCGACTCGCCACACACCATCCCGGTGGTCGACATCCTTATAGTAATCGAAGACCCCGGGCCCGACATCTACATCATGGATGAACGGCTCGTGGAGCGAATGCAGCCAATTATCTAAGAGAGTGTTTGGATTTAAACCAGACACTCTCTAAAAGCCAACCGATATATTATGGAAAACGATACAATAAAGGCACGGCGCGTGCTTGAAGAGGCACACGCCGCATGGACACGAATGGCACCCGTAAGGGAAAGACGCCGCCGCTATGTGCGCTACACCTATGGCGACCAATGGAGCGACCTGGTGAAAGACCGTTCGGGCAAATGGATGCAGGAGCGGCAACAGCTCACCGTGGGCGGACGCGAACCCCTGAGCAACAACCTCATCCGCCGGATGGTAAAAGCCGTCGTGGGCCGTTACCGCATGAATACGGATGCGGCAGCGGATAAGGATGGGCTGACAACGGCCGGCCGACGCCTGCCCGACATCAACAATCTCGACGAACTCGATGCACGAACCCTCGAAGAATTCCTTATCTCAGGAATAGCGGTGCACCGCGTGTGGCACGAAAGGCGCACACAGGCCGAAGGCATATGGGTCGACCCTGTGCCGCCCGACCGCTTTTTCATCAACGCCGTACGCGACCCCCGCGTATGCGACACAGAACTGGCGGGGCGCATCACCGACATGTCGCCGGGTGAAATGCTGATGCGCTTCGCCCGCGGCGACAGGCAAAGAGCCTCGACACTGCGCACACTCTATGCCGCCATCGAAGGGAGCGCAACCCCGTTCGGATGCCCGTCAGGCACCGGCACGGACGAGGATTTTTTCCATGCCCCGCCGGGACGATGCCGAGTAATCGAAGTGTGGACGCTCGAATGTCGCGAAGCCCTCAGGTGCCACGACCCGTTGGAAGCAACATTCGCACTGGTGCCGGTAGGCGAAGAGGGCGCTATTGCACGCATAAACGCCTCGCGCCGACGGCACAAACTACCTGCGATTTCCACACGCTGGGAAGCGGTCACCACATGGCGATGCCGCATGATGGCTCCCGACGGCACCGTGCTCGACGAATTCGACTCCCCCCTGAAAAACGGCTCGCACCCGTTCGCCATAAAACTATACCCTATGGTCGACGGCGACGTGCATTCACTCGTGGAGGATGTAATCGACCAGCAACGCTACGTCAACCGACTTATAACCCTTATAGACCGCATGATGGGAACGGCGGCAAAAGGGGTGCTGCTTTTCCCGACAGGGTGCAAGCTCGAGGGACAGAAATGGCAGGAGGTGGCCGACATATGGGCCGACCCGGGCGGGGTGATACCCTACCGCCCCTACCAGGGAGCCGAACCCCACCAGGTTGTGACACCGATGGCTGATTTCGGGGCACGCGACCTGTTGCAGACACAAATCGGATTGTTCGAGGATGTGTCGGGGGTAAGCGAGGCGCTGATGGGCAAATCGGTAAGCGGGGTTGTGGGGGTGGAGCGCTATGAAAGCGAGGTACGCAATGCATCCGTGGCAGTAAACGACCTGTTGAAAACCTTCGCCGACTTCACAGCCTCAAGAAACACACTTATGCAACAATTCGACTGCAAATTTTAACTTAGATGGGCGCGATTCCGGCACTGGTGCCGACGTATCTTTGCAACGTGGGTACTGACGGCGACCCCGCAGTCACAACCGCAGCACACCTGCACAATCTTTAAACCTTCATTATATACATGGCCGACGGTGGCAACGGGCGCAATCCATGCGCTGCGCCCGCACCACCAAGGCTTATTTAGAGATTGTCTAAAATTTTTTCCAAAAGATTTTTAGACAATCTATTAATCTAGGAATGTTATGGAAAACTTCAACAAACGGAACGAGGACTTTTTCAACGTGGTATGCAAAATCCAGCGCGAGGGGGTGGCAGGCCGCCCGGTGTCGGTGCACTATGCGGTGCGCAAGGCAATAGGCCGTGAAGCACCGTCGTTCTATCTCACCCGCGAACATGTGTGGAAACGCCTCCATGAACGCCGACGCCGCCTGCCGCCGAAAGAGAAACCCCACCGGCGCCGCATGTGGGAGGAAATCGAATCCGCATTGAAAACTCGGATAGCACAACATCCCGGCGAGGATGCATGGGTGGCTCTCGACCACGTGCTTGCCCACCACCGCCCTTCGGGCTTCTTCATAACCGAGGAATATGCACGCAAGCTGGTTTACCGTATGATGCGAGGGAAAGTATGACACAGGGAACAGAGGGGGGAAGTCAAAATGACTTCCATATTTATGTTTTGACCTTAAGAGATTCTGACTGATGGAAATGAATGTAAAACTTAGCGCGAAAGCTATAACCGATGAAATGATGGCCTTGACAGCCCTCAGGAACGTGACCATGGAAAACAACGGCCGCAACGGCACGCCGCTGCTGACCCGCGACCACCTGCCGGGCCTAAGGGTCATAATGCGGATGGTCTTCGCCGAAACCGTTATCGGGCTAGGCAGCCTGGTGGAAGGGTGCGACATCGACGAAGAAGACCCGCAACCGTCGCTACCCTATAGCGACGAATCACCCATGCAACTGGGGCTGGCTCTGAGGAATGCCGCCGATATGACATCCGGACAGCTTCTGGCCGTGAAACGACAACTGGAGCATCTTGTAGCGGCAGGCACACTGGGATGGGTGGCCGCAGATGCCGACTCCGAATTTGCCCGCACCCTGCAGCAACAACGCGAAGGAACGCTGGCAGCCCTGCGCGACACCCTGGCCGAACAGGCTGCCACCCTTAGCATAACCCCGTGGCCATGACCCATATACATTATCAGGCAACAAAGGCATGCGGTGTGTCAAATCCGGATTTGACACACCGCATGCCTTTGTTGTATAGTCAGGAAAATTCCGACCAGAATCAGTTATCACCCGTAACCCTGACGAACTTAGCCACGGTTGTAACGGTTACCGCGTCAGGCACTACCGGGGTGTCGCCCCCTTCTATCATCCCTTCATCATCAGCATCACCGCCACCATCGGCCACAGATGCCGACGATTTGATTGTAAGGTTGTAGTAATCCAGCTTAACAACTTCGTACTCTACAATATTAGCCTTATTGTCAAATACATATAGGATTTTATCCTTATATTTCCAAAACGAACGGTTCTTCTCGCGCCACTCACCTGTTATATTCTCCTCGTATGTCACGAACGTCCCGTTAGGGTTTATAATCACACGGATATTTTCCAGGCTTTCGGTATAATCCAACCCTGCATCCCCTTTGTCGCCGTCAGTGGAGATTTCGGCGTCAACCCCCTGCCACGAACCCAGCAACTCGATCGGATAAGTTGGCGGCTCCACCTCGTCATCATCTGAGAAACCGCACGAGGAAAGCGCCACGACAGGAAGGAACACCGTCAGCAACCATTTAACACTGAAAAATTTAGTCATTGATGTCATTATTCTGTATGATATGTTGTTTGAAACCCGCAGGCCACCTTGGCCCCGGGGCTTTCGCCACTGCAAATTTAAAAAATCCGAATCGCATCCACACCTTACCGACACATTTTTTCACTAACTTTGCAAGCTACTATGGATGAATGCACAATATTTAAAATTAGTTAACGTTATTACGTAGGATAATATCCGCATCTTGATGCAAAAGGGAATCAAAAGAATATTCGATGTGGTTTGTGCGGTGTTGGCGCTTCTGGCGTTAGCACCCGTATGGCTTGTCGTAAGCCTATGGGTGGGATTGTCATCGCCCGGAGGCATATTTTTCAGGCAGAAACGCACCGGTTACAAGGGGGCGGAATTCGAGCTTCTCAAATTCCGCTCGATGTACGTCAACAAGGAGGCCGACACACGCCAGGCCGACAATGCCGACCCGCGCATAACCCCGGTAGGGCGTTTCCTGAGGCAGTCGTCGCTCGACGAACTGCCCCAGCTTTGGAACATAATCAGAGGCGACATGTCAATCGTCGGCCCACGGCCGCACATGATAGCGCACACCGATTACTACACACCGCTTATCCACGACTACATGCGTCGGCACGACATGCGGCCCGGCCTGACAGGCTACGCGCAAATCAAAGGTTTCCGCGGAGCCACGCCCGACCTCTCCGACATGCAGAACCGCGTCACCGCCGACCTCGAATACATCGACCGGTTCTCCCTGTGGCTCGACATAAAAATCCTCGCCATCACCGCTTGGAAAATGCTGACCCTCAGGCTCTGACAAAGGAATCCGATTCATAAACACAAACGCATACACTCATTATAATAATAATATAAATGAAGGCTTGTTTCATGGGGCTTGGCTATATCGGCCTCCCTACCGCCATAATAGCAGCCCGCCACGGCAATATAGAAGTGACCGGTGTAGATATAAACCCCAAGGTTGTAGAGATGACCAACCATGGGAAACTGCATATCGTGGAACCGGGCATCGAAACCATGTTGCAGGAGGTAGTGGCATCAGGAAGGCTGAAGGCATCAACCTCCCCGGAAACCGCCGACGCATATTTCATCGTAGTACCCACCCCCTTCAAAGGCGACCACCAACCCGACACATCATACGTGGAAGCTGCCACACGCAGCATTGCTCCATTGTTAAAAAAAGGGGATTTATATGTCATCGAGTCCACATCGCCGGTCGGGACTACGGAAGCAATGGCGGAACTCATTTTCAAACTTCGTCCCGAACTGCAAGGAAAAATAAATATCGCCTACTGCCCCGAACGCGTGCTCCCAGGCAATGTAATCTACGAACTGGTGCATAACGACCGCGTCATAGGGGGCATCGACGAAGCCTCGACCGACAGGGCAATCGACTTCTATTCCCGTTTTGTGAAAGGGAAACTTCACCGCACCAATTTACGCACAGCCGAAATGTGCAAACTGACCGAAAACTCCTCACGCGATGTGCAGATAGCTTTCGCCAACGAGCTTTCAATGATTTGCGACACGGCAGGCATCAACGTGTGGGAACTGATAGAGCTTGCCAACAAGCACCCGAGAGTCAACATCCTGCAACCGGGATGCGGCGTTGGAGGACACTGCATAGCGGTAGACCCGTACTTTATCACGGCCCTTTACCCCAACGAATCGAAAATCATAGCCACCGCACGCGAAATCAATAATTATAAATCGCGCTGGGTAACCGAACGGGTAAAAAACGCAATGTTGCGCTTCGAACTCGACAACAACCGCAAACCGGTGGTGGCAATGATGGGGCTGGCATTCAAACCGGATATCGACGACCTCAGGGAAAGCCCAGCAAAACGCATCACCGCCGAGGTGATGCAGTCGTCAAGCAATGCCGACTTTCTCGTTGTAGAGCCTAACATACAGGAGCATAACGTGTTCAAACTCACCGACTACCGTGAGGCTTACGAACGCGCCGACATTGTTGTGTTCCTTACAGGCCACACCCCTTTCAAAACTCTGCCTTGGCGCGACGACAAGGTTATTCTCGACTTCTGCGGGATTTTCAAAAAAAGCTGACCGGGTGATGGAAGCGGTTCAGATATGCGGCATAAAAGTGTATCCGTTTGAAAACCGGGACACACTTATCGATTACGCTTTCGGGCGCAAGGGGATGCTTGTGGCCGTAAATGCCGAAAAATCCATAAATGCCGACAACACGCTGCGTGGCATAATCAACGAAAATATAGGATATTGCGACGGGGCGGGAATCGTGAAAGGATGCCGCCGGAAGGGTGTGAAAAAAGCCATACGGATTCCGGGGTGCGAATTGTGGCTCGATATAATCAGCCGGTATGCCCCGCAAGGCAAAAGCTTTTACCTTGTAGGGTCGCGGCAGGAGGTTGTGGAAGGCACCGTGGCGAAACTACGCCGTCAATACCCCGGCATAAATATAGCAGGCTACCGCAATGGGTTCATCAAGTCAGCACAGGAACGCGACGAACTCATCGACGACATAGCCCGCACCGCCCCCGACATTATATTCGTCGCAATGGGTTCCCCCAGGCAGGAAATCCTTATGGCGGAAATACAGAAACGTCACAAAGCGCTATACCAGGGGCTGGGCGGGTCATTCGACCTTTTTATGGGCACTTTCAAACGCGCACCCAGGTTCCTGCAGCAAATGGGGTGCGAATGGTTATGGAGGTTTGTGGCACAACCCACACGCATACGACGCCTCACGCCATATCTGAAATTTGCAGGAAGGCTCTACAGCGGCAAAATCTGATTTTAAAAGCATCAGGCAAGCCCATGCCCGGAAAAACAACAAAATGGAGATGAAAAAAATAATGCTTGTTTTCGGCACACGCCCCGAAGCCATAAAAATGGCGCCGGTAGTAAAGGAACTGAAACGACGTGCCGACCGCTTCTCGACCATAGTAACCGTTACAGGACAGCACCGGCAGATGCTCGACCAGGTGTTGCGCATTTTCAACATCACACCTGATTTCGACCTCGACATCATGAAACCGGGCCAGGATCTCACAGATGTAACCACCGGGGTATTGCAAGGGATGAAACAGGTGCTGGCTGAAACAAAACCCGATTTGGTGCTTGTGCACGGCGACACATCAACCTCCACAGCAGCCGCACTTGCAGCGTTCTACGCCCAAATCCCCGTAGGGCATGTGGAAGCCGGGCTGCGTACCGGCAACATCACGTCGCCATGGCCTGAGGAAATGAACCGACTGATCACAGGACGAATCGCCTCACTGCATTTCTCACCCACCCCGCTGGCACGCGAAAACCTTCTGAAGGAAAACGTCGACACCGGCACTATCACCGTTACAGGTAACACGGTTATTGATGCGTTGGTCGATGTGACCGACCGTATAAACAATGACCCGGCCATGCAGCAGGCTTTGGCTGATTCAATAAAAGAAGCCGGTTACGACACAGGCCGTCTCGCCGACGAATCACGCCGCATGGTGCTTATCACCGGCCACAGGCGTGAGAACTTCGGCGAGGGCTTCCTGTCGATGTGCCGGGCTATCAAGGCTTTATCCGAGCAATTCCCACAAGTCGACTTCGTTTACCCAATGCACCTGAATCCGAACGTGCGCCGTCCGATTCATGAGATATTCGGGGAGAACCTCAACATCTACGGGAACCTGTTCTTTATCGAACCGCTTGAATACCTCGATTTTGTTTTCCTGATGGGGAAATCATCCATCGTGCTTACCGACAGCGGCGGCATACAGGAAGAAGCACCCGGACTTGGGAAACCGGTGCTTGTGATGCGCGACACAACCGAACGCCCAGAAGCTGTCGATGCCGGGACTGTGCGGCTCGTAGGTACGGACTTCGAAAAAATAACCACCGAAACGACACGCCTGCTGACCGACCGTGACGCATACGAGCAGATGAGCCGGGCATCAAACCCTTACGGCGACGGACATGCCTCGGAACGTATAGCCGACACCCTCGCACGAATTTAAACGAATGAAGTCATCTTGAATAAAAGCCAAGGTGACTTCATCCGTTATATACAGTCACTGCTTCAACAATGCCCGACGAAAGCGGCCAGGTCGGGATCGGCCAGAAGCGAGGCATGGGCGCAAAGGTTCTCGCGGAGGGCGTGCAGGGCAATGGCGCGGGTCATGAGTATATCGTCGTGATAACCGGCACGGGCACCGTAAGAACCGTTAGGGCGGCGTTGATACACCAACAGCTCGTCGCATGCGGCAGCATCGCGTTCCATATATGTGCCGTCGCGCACAGCCCCTATCAGTCCCGTTATAATCATCTGTTTGGTTGCACGGTTGGTGTGGAATCCCGGACGCGGCGAGCCGCCTTCGGGAGCCTGGCGGAAATACAGGTTGGCATAATGTTCATAAAGTTCGTGGAGCATATACGCCCCCTGGTCGGAGTTTTCCGCCTCTTCGCGTGACCCGCTTTCAAGGGTGTTGCTCTCGAACACCAGCAACGCACGGTTATAATATGCCGCGATAGCCGCGCTTTTCCATGTCAGAAGGTCGTGATCGGTATGCCCGCGCCATTGTGCCACCACGCGTGGCGGGTTCATGCCAAGCACGGCTACCACACTCCAGTCGGCAGTTACCGAACGTCCGCCCACATCGACGGCGGCAACATAACCCTCGCCCGGCACCGGATGCTCCCAAACCTTCAGGCCGCCGGTTGAATCCGGCCTGAACATCAACGCCGTCAGCGCCAGAGGCCCCGTGAACGCACCTGTGCCCGACACCACCTCGCCAAGCCCCGAAGGTTCCTCACACCCGGTGCGCAGACGCGCCACCGCCTCGGCGGCAAACACATTGCTGCCCGTGTTGGCAAACGCCTCGGCAGCCGTGGTGGGATATTCCGCCATCATGGCCGCATGCGAGGCATATTCCTTACGTTTGAAGTGATACCAGTTAATCTGCTCAAGTGTCAGGCCGCGTTCCCACAAATCACGTTCATACCCGTCCATCGCCTGCCACAAACCGGCTGCATCATCCAATTCACGGCGATAAATCTCTATCTCATACCATGGCACGAACACAGCAGTCTTGTCGCTCTCGCCACGCTCCGACCGCAACCACTCGGTGTGGAAATAATTCCCCACCCCGTTGGCCGTCGACTCAAGCACAATCAACGACAAGGGGGTCATGGCGATGGCACCGCATATAGCCCTGATAAAATCGGCAGGCGAACTTTTGGCGGTATCCTTCCAGAATGCCACCTCGCTCAGATGAGCCATCGCATAGTCGGCACCGCGCACCGAATCCTGCCGTTCCGACGAACCCAGCGTGATGCGGCAATGCCTCCCGGCGATTTCACGTATAAGCTCCTGCCCCTGGTAGCGCACAAGCCGGGGTGCCTCGTCCCCCTCCCAAAGATTCCCGGGATATGTGCGCAGCATCTCGTCATACATTCCCCGGATAGATGCCGCCGTTTTCCCTACCTGGGCGCATATCAGCGAATGCCAGTGTTCGGCCTGCGTGCATTGAATCCATGCCATATACATCTGCACCAACGTGGAGCCTCCCCATTGCCGCGCTTTGAGCATAATGACACGGATGGGGCGACCGGCCTGACGCTCACGCTCGAAAACGGCTGCCACACGCCTCTGCGGCGCGTTAAGCCGGAAAGGCACCATCCGCCCCGACATCTTATCCTTGATGCGCACGCACCTTTCCGCCCAATAGGCGAAATCCTCCCGGCACCGCCTGCGCACTTCGTCATCCCCCGCCTCCGGGCTGCCGCCGGTCATCATCTCTCCGGGTGAATCCGCCAGGCAACCGCCGGCATCCACACCGGCAGCAAACGTCCTGTTGCGCCTGCCGTTCTCCTTTAAAATCTCCCCTATAATCATCTTCTCATCCATATAACCCTGCGTTTTAACCGCAAAGTTATGGCCGGAAGCGGCACCCCTGCCTCCTCAAAAATCCCGTAATCATTCAGGGCAGCCCCCCACCCGGCATGAAGCCGTCACGGCTTCACTTTTCAGGACGGTGTGTCAACATTCAATATCTTGGCACACCCCCGTGGTTTTCGCCCGGACGGCGAGGGCGCAGTCAGAGTTTCATGCCTATACCGAACAGGGCATAATCATAAACCACCGGGTCGTCGGGACGGAAACGCCGCAAATGCCCGGTAAGCTCCTCGACCGACCGGCGGTCGTCAGCCCGCCGCGTAAGCAGTCCCAGCTCACGTGCCGTGTCGCCTACATGCACATCCAGCGGGATATAAAGCTGCGACGGCGACAGGATGCCGCGCCATATGCCTATATCCACAATCCCATCGTCGCGCACCAGCCAACGCAAAGCCATGTTGACGCGTTTAAGGGCTGTGGTGGCAAGGTTCTGCGGCAGGCAACGGGAATTCCCGGCGCCGTCGTTGGCCGCAGCCAGCTCGCGGTTCAGCCCCTCGACCAATTTCCATGCCGGGGCTTCGGATGCCGCAATCCCTTCGGCCTGCGCGAAACCGCCAAGGGAACCGTGGCGCAGGTAGACACGCCGCAACCCACGCAGGTAATGCCGGAAATCACGGGCGAAAAACGTGCGGTGGATATTCATATCAGGCAGATCCTCATACCCCTCGTCCATGACATAGGCATACGGATTGTTATCCATCAGCCGCAACATCTTCTCGCAGTTGGAACAAATCATCTTGCGGTTCCCCCATGCGATAGTGGCGCTCAAAAGCGCCACTATCTCTATATCCTCTGGTGCGGTGAAGCGCCTCGGGAACTGTACGGGGTCGGCCCCGATAAAGGCCGGAGAGTTTATGCGTGCCGCTTCCGCATCGAGCAGCTCGCGCAGGTCATTCTCTGTCATGAATATGCATTATTTCTTTTTTGCACGTGTACGGACAAGCCTCAGCACCTGCGCCGAGCGGGCAGGCAGGTAGAGGCGCAGCCATTCCTTGCCGATAGGCTGGTAAAGCTCGTCGAACTGTGTCAGATGCTCAACCTTCTCGTCAATAAGCCCGAAGCCGCCGAATTCGGGGGAATCGGACGAAAGCACCGTGCGGTACTTGCCCACGGGGGCAAGAATCCCGTAATCGGTATATGACTTTGTCGGTGAGAAATTGAACACGAACACAAGGTTGCCACGGCGGAATGCCAGCACCTGGTCGTCGTCCTTCTCCCAAAGTTTCTCAATGCCCAAAGCCTGGAAATTGTTGACGCACGAAATCAGCTCCACCATGGCGTTGTCAAACGCATTGAGATATTTGTATTGCAAATCCTCGCGGTCGACCAGATCCCACTGGCGACGGGCATATTTATAGCTCCAGCCGTTGCCTTCGCGCGGGAAGTCAATCCATTCCGGGTGCCCGAACTCGTTACCCATGAAGTTCAGGTAGCCGCCGTTGATAGTGGCCATGGTGACAAGGCGTATCATCTTGTGCAAGGCGATGCCGCGTGTCACGGCAGGGTTGGTGTCACCAACCATCATATGCCAGTACATCTCTTTGTCGATAAGACGGAAAATCACCGTCTTGTCACCCACGAGCGCCTGGTCGTGGCTCTCGACATACGATATGGTCTTTTCGTCGGAGCGCCTGTTGGTAAGTTCCCAGAAAATCGACGTCGGATGCCAGTCCTCATCCTTACGCTCCTTGAGGGTCTTAATCCAGTAATCGGGAATACCCATGGCCATACGGTAGTCGAAACCGATGCCGCCGTCCTTGAACTTGATTGCCAGCCCCGGCATGCCGCTCATCTCTTCGGCAATGGTGATGGCATGGGGGTTCACCTCATGTATAAGTTTGTTGGCAAGTGTCAGGTAGACAATGGCATTCGTATCCTGATTCCCGTCATAATAATCCCCATATCCTGAGAACGCTTTCCCTAGGCCGTGGTCGTAATAGAGCATCGAGGTCACCCCGTCGAAACGGAAGCCGTCGAAATGATACTCCTCAAGCCAGTATTTGCAGTTGGAAAGCAGGAAGTGGAGCACTTCGTTCTTGCCATAGTCGAAGCAGAGCGAATCCCATGCCGGATGCTCGCGGCGATGGTCGCCGTAGAAATAAAGGTTGCCGGTGCCGTCCAGACGTCCCAGCCCCTCATTCTCGTTTTTAACCGCGTGGGAATGGACAATATCCATAATCACCGCGATACCGAGCTTATGGGCGTGGTCGATAAGGCTCTTAAGGTCTTCGGGAGTTCCGAAACGCGACGAGGCGGCAAAGAAACTCGACACATGATAGCCGAACGACCCGTAGTAGGGATGCTCCTGGATAGCCATAATCTGGATGGCGTTATAACCGTCGGCGGCAATGCGGGGGAGCACCTTGTCGCGGAATTCCTTGTATGTCCCCACCCCCTCACGCTCCTGTGCCATACCGATATGGCATTCATAGATAAGCAACGGGCGGGTGTCGGGCACGAAATCGTCTACATCCCATTTGAACGGGGCGTGGTCCCACACCTGCGCCGAGAAGATATGCGTGTTCTCATCCTGCACCACACGGTTGGCATAAGCCGGGATACGCAGCCCTTGCCCCCCGTCCCAATGCACGCTCATCTTATAGAGCTGCCCGTGATGCATCACATTGGCCGGGATATGGATTTCCCAGACCCCGTTTTTCAGCGGGTTCAACGAAAACTCGGGCCTCTCCTCCCAACCGGAGAAATCACCTACCAGGAAAATCTGCCTGGCATTGGGCGCCCATTCGCGGAAAACCCACCAGTCACCCTGGCGGTGAAGCCCGAAATACTGGTGCGCATTGGCGAAATCCTTCAGCGAATTCGAGTTGGCAGTGAGTTCGGCTTCCTTCCGGACAGCATCTGCATGACGCCCCTCGATGGCATCTGCATGAGGTGCCAGCCACGGGTCATTGCGATAGAGTGCAAGAGGTTTCTTTTTCATATCTCTATGTGTTTTTGTTTATTGTGTAAGTAAGAATATCACGACAGCCCGTCGAGCAATTCGTGTGCAGCCGCAAACGGCGAAAGCCGGTTCGACAGCACCAACCGTTCGGCAGTGGCGATGCGTGCCGCCCGGTCGGGGTCCTCGTAAAAGCGGCGGCGCAGTTCCGCATCGATGGTCTCATACATCCAGTAGCGTGCCTGCTCATGGCGGCGGCGCTCGAAATACCCGTTCTCTTTCACAAAGTCGAAATAACGGTCAATCATATCCCACACCTCTGTTATGCCAAGCTCGAAATAGCCCGAATATGTAAGCACCTCGGGAGTCCACCCCGACGGTGGCGTGGGGAAAAGATGCAGGGCCGAACGGAACTGGGCCTGGGCCAGGCGTGCACGGTCGATATTGTCGCCGTCGGCTTTGTTGATTACGATACCGTCGGCCATTTCCATGATGCCGCGCTTGATTCCCTGCAACTCGTCGCCGGTGCCTGCAAGCTGGATAAGCAGGAAGAAATCGACCATCGAATGCACGGCGGTCTCGCTTTGCCCCACCCCCACCGTCTCAACGAATATATTGTCATAGCCCGCTGCCTCGCAAAGGATTATGGTCTCACGGGTCTTACGGGCAACCCCGCCGAGGGAACCGGCCGACGGTGAAGGGCGGATAAAAGCCGACTCATGTTGCGAAAGCTTTTCCATGCGAGTTTTGTCGCCGAGGATACTCCCTTTCGACCGTTCCGACGACGGGTCGATGGCAAGAACGGCAAGCTTCCCGCCGTTACGCAGCACATGAAGCCCGAACACGTCGATCGACGTCGATTTCCCCGCACCAGGCACCCCGGTTATACCTATCCTACGGCTCTTACCCGAATAAGGCAGGCACTTCTCGATCACCTCATGGGCAATCGCCTGATGCGCCGGGGCAACACTTTCGACAAGGGTCACTGCACGTGCCAGACGTGTGACATCCCCTTTCAGAATCCCCTCCACCAGCTCCGAAGCCGACGGCAGGGGGGCTTTCCGCCTCGGTTTAAGGTAGGGATTGACAACGGGGGGCTGCGCCACCCCGGCATTCACGGCAAGGCCGCTGTATTTCGGGTCATTCTCAGGATGGTTCTCCATGATATTTATGATTCTTGTTTAATCTATGTAGGTCGTAAAATTATTTCCTGTCCAAAATCACATCAATGTGCTTCAAGCCAGTTGTTGCCGGTACCCGAGGCAACCTCAAGCGGCACGGAACCGCTGAAAGCCCCGCTCATCAGCCGTGTCACAAGCTCCTGCAACTGCGGCAGTTCGTCAGGCACCACATTGAACACAAGTTCGTCGTGAACCTGCATCACCATACGCGAACGCAATCCCAAGCGGCTCATCTCCTCATGGATGCGTATCATGGCTATCTTGATTATATCGGCCGCCGAACCCTGCAACGGGGCGTTGACGGCATTCCGTTCGGCATAACTGCGCACTGTGGCATTACGTGAATTTATATCCGGCAGGAAGCGGGTGCGCCCCATAATGGTGGTCACATACCCGTCCTTACGGGCTTTCTCTATCGATTCGGCTATAAATTCCTTGATATGCGGATAAGTTCGGAAATACCCGTCAATCAGCTCCTTCGCCTCATAGCGCGGAATGGAGAGCCGCTCTGACAGGCCGAAGGCCGAAATGCCGTAGACGGTGCCGAAATTGGCTGTTTTGGCCTTGCGGCGCTGGTCGTCGGTAACCTCGTCGAACGGCACATGGAAAATCTTCGACGCCGTGGCACGGTGTATGTCAAGCCCCTCGCGGAACGCCTCCGTAAGCTCCGGGTCGTTACTTAATGCCGCAAGCAGGCGCAACTCTATCTGCGAATAATCGGCCGACAGGATAACACATCCCGGGTCGGCAATGAACGCCCTCCGCACCTCGCGCCCGTCATCGGTGCGGATAGGGATGTTCTGAAGGTTAGGATTAGCCGACGAGATGCGCCCGGTAGCAGTCACCGTCTGGTTATACGTGGTGTGAATCTTCCCTGTAACGGGATTCACCATGCCCGGCAGGGCATTGATATAAGTGGCCAAAAGTTTTTTAAGGCTGCGGGCCTCCAGTATCAGCCCCACTATCGGGTGGGCGGCGCGGTGCTTCTCCAAAATCTCCTCGGTCGTGGAGAAAGCCCCGGTCTTGGTGCGCTTCGCCTTGGCATCGAGCTTCATCTTTCCGAAAAGGATTTCACCCACCTGCATGGGGGAACTGATATTGAACCGTTCCCCGGCAAGTTCGTAGGCACGCTCCTCGATGTCGCGCACCTGCAAGGTAAGCTGCTGTGAAAGCTGGTGCAGTTCCGCCGAATCGATGCGCACACCAGTCCATTCCATATCGGCAAGCACACGGGCAAGCGGCAGCTCTATGTCATCGACCAACGCCTGCTGCCTGTTTGCCTCAAGCAGCCCGCGCAACGGCCTGTAAAGGCGCAGGGTTATATCGGCCTGCTCACAAAGCCGTTCCAATTCGGTTCCTGCCGGCAAAGGCATATATGGCTTACGCGATGAGGATGCTTCGGCATAATCGGCCGTATGGTAACGGAGCACCGAGGCTGCTATGTCGGCCTGACGGTGACGCATCTCCGGCTGTAGCACATAATGAGCCAGCGACGTGTCGAAATAAGAAGCCGAAAGCCCTATCCCCTCACGACGCAGCAACACCATGTCGCGTTTTATATCATGGCTTACCAGCACACTCCCGCTATTTGTAAACAACGGTTCGAGCGCAGCCATGACCCCGGCACGCGCTTCGGCATCGGCGGGAACGGTTACAAACACGCTTTCACCTTCGGCGGCCGAAAAGGCCATCCCCCTGAAATCGGCAGTCATCGCCTCTGCCCCGACCGCATATAGCGCGATTCCGGTTGCCTGGGCTTTGCATGCCTCGGCAACCGCCTGCGCCAGTGCCACGGCATCGGTCACTTCCCGGTAACCGGCGGCAGAAAGCGAGGCATAGCCCTCATCACCGCCACCGGGCGTATCCCCGGTCGACGTTGCATCATGACCACCAACTGCGGCGGCTTCCCCCTCGATAAAATCGAAAAGCGAGGGCTGCATGGTTTCCCCGCCTTTTTTTTCAGGCTCGGATGCCTTTTTATCATCCTCACCGCCCGTGGCAGGTTTACGCAGCCGCGACAGGAATGTCTTGAATTCCATACGCGTGAAAATTTCACGCAGCCGCTCCGTGTCTTCAGGCTCACGGCGGAGTGTGTCGAAATCCACCTCTAACGGGACATCGCGGCGTATGGTCGCCAGATGTTTGGAAAAGCGGATATTGTCGGCGTTTTCCTGTATTTTCTTCCCAAGGGCCCCCTTTATCCCGGCGGCATTGGCCAAAAGGTTCTCTACCGACCCGTATTCCCTTATAAGCTTCGATGCCGTTTTAGGCCCTACGCCGGGACACCCAGGTATGTTGTCGATAGCGTCACCCTCCAAAGCCAGGAGGTCGATTACCTGCAAGGGGGAATCTATGTCATAACGGGCACACACCTCACGCGGGCCGCGCAATTCCGAATCCTGCCCCCGTAGCGACGGTTTGTACATCACCACATTGTCGCTCACCAACTGGCCGTAATCCTTGTCGGGGGTCATCATATAGGTCATATACCCCTGCTCCGAAGCCATCCGCGACAAAGTGCCGATAACATCGTCGGCCTCATACCCCGGGACTTCGAACACGGGAATCCGGTAAGCCTCGACAATCTCCTTTATAATAGGCACCGACAGGGATATATCCTCAGGCTGCGCCTCGCGTTTGGCCTTGTATCCGGAATAAAGTTCATGACGGAAAGTGGGGCCGTGCGGGTCGAAGCACACGGCGATATGCGACGGATTCTCCTTCCGGAGGATTTCGTCGAGAGTGTTGCAAAAGCCGAACACGGCCGAGGAGTTAAACCCCGTCGACGTTATGCGGGGCGCTCGTATCAAGGCATAATATGCCCTGTAAATCAATGCATACGCATCAAGTAGAAACAGTTTCTTATCATCCATCCGGTCTCTGTCGTTGGTAACGGGGCCGAGGCATATGCGCCACCACCCCCTTCTTTCCACAAAGTTAACAATTAATTCGATATTCAGGTTGCCGATGCGGGGAAATTCACCAAATCACATGTTTTACCGCCATTTCTTATTACGACATCATGAGCCGAAACACCCTCCGCAAGTGTTTGACGATTGGGGGGAATGTTGTAAATTTGCGAATTATATCCCTTACGCCTGACCGGCAACCACAAAGGAGCTACCGATGAACGACACAAAGAATTTCACAACCGAAGCCGAGGACCGCATAATCGAAGATGCTTTCCGCGAAGTGCTTGACGGATATCTGAAAAGCAACCACCGCAAAAAAGTGGAAATAATCGAACGCGCTTTCAAATTCGCAAAAGAGGCACACAAAGGAATCAGGCGGCGTTCAGGCGAACCCTACATACTTCACCCAATAGCCGTGGCAAAAATCGCAAGCCAGGAAATCGGGCTGGGCTCCACCTCGATTTGCGCGGCGTTGCTACACGACGTGGTCGAGGACACTGACTATACAGTCGAGGATATTGAACAGAATTTCGGAAAGAAAATCGCCCAGCTCGTCGAGGGGCTGACAAAAATCTCAGGGGGTATATTCGGCGACAAGGCTTCCGCACAAGCCGAAAATTTCCGCAAACTGCTCCTTACAATGTCGGAAGACATCAGGGTGGTGCTGATAAAGATGGCCGACCGCCTGCACAACATGCGCACACTCGGCTCGATGGCCCCCAACAAGCAATACAAAATCGCCGGGGAAACCCTCTACATATACGCCCCACTGGCACACCGCCTGGGACTGTTCGCCATAAAGACCGAGCTGGAAAACCTCAGCTTCAAATACGAACATCCCGACGCCTTCAACAACATAAGCCGCAAAATCGCGGCCACCGAAGGGAGCCGTAACGAAATCTACCGAAACTTCGCCGCCCCGGTGCTGGCGCGGCTCGACCGGATGGGACTGAAATACACCGCCAAGGCACGCGTGAAATCTGTATATTCCATCTGGAACAAGATGGAGACGAAACATATCCCGTTCGAGGAGGTTTACGACCTTTACGCCGCACGGATAGTGTTCGACTGCGACGACCCCGCACAGGAAAAAAGCATATGCTGGCAGATATATTCGGCCATAACCGACATCTACCGCCTGCACCCCGACCGCACACGCGACTGGATTTCGAGCCCGAAAGCCAACGGATACCAGGCCCTGCACCTGACAGTGATGGGGCCTGACGGAAACTGGATAGAAGTGCAGATCCGTTCTCGCCGGATGGACGAGATTGCCGAGAAAGGTTTTGCCGCACACTGGAAATACAAAGTAGGCGAAGGGGACGAGGAATCGGAACTAAACGCGTGGCTCCACACCATCAAGGACATTCTCGACGACCCCGAACCGAATGCGCTCGACTTCCTCGACACCCTCAAGCTCAACCTTTTCGCATCGGAAATCGTGGTGTTCACCCCTAAGGGCGAACTTATAACCCTGCCGATGGATGCCACGGTGCTCGACGTGGCCTTCCACCTCCACACCCAGATAGGATGCCGCTGCATAGCCGGGAAAGTGAACCACAAACTCGTGCCTCTGAGCCAGAAACTGAATTCGGGCGACCAGGTGGAGGTGCTGACCTCACAAAGCCAGACCCCGAAACCGGAATGGATCGATTTCCTGGCCACGGCGAAAGGGAAAACCAGGCTGCGGGCATCATTGAGGAAACTACACCAACCCGCAATCGCCGCAGGAAAGGGTATATTCGCGAAATTCCTGAAGGAAAACGATATTGCCGACGACAACGTGGCCATCACAAAGGTAATGGGGCTGTTCAAGGCAGCGAGCAAAGAGGAACTTTACTACCTGCTCGGCAACCAGGAAATCGTGCTCAACGAATATGTGGTAAAGACCCTCCGCAAACAAAGCTCCGCAACCAAGCGCCTGCTGGCACGCCTGTGGGGGCGGAACCCCGCAAAGGAGCAACCTGAAACAACCGCCCCGGCCGCCCCGGCCAAAACACCCATCAACACAAAGGAAACGTATGTGTTGAAGTATGATGACAACGGCGAAGCCAATTTCCGCCTTGCAGGTTGTTGCAACCCTGTGCCGGGCGACGATGTGCTCGGCTTCATCGACGACGACGGGGAGGTGGTGGTGCATTCGCTCGACTGCCCCAGGGCAGGGGCGCTCAAGGCAAGCTTCGGGCCGAGGCTGCTCTCCACCCGCTGGGAGGTTAGCGACGCCAGGTTCCTGGCCAACATACATATAGAGGGAATCGACCGCCAAGGAATCCTGCATGAGCTTATATCGCTGATTTCCACACATCTTTCACTCAACATACGCTCACTCGACATACGCACCGAGAAAGAAGTGTTCCAATGCGACATGTCGCTGCTGGTAACCGATGCGACAGGGATAAACGACCTGTGTGCCAAAGTCCGAAAAATTCCCGGGGTGGAAAAAGTAGCACGCATCTGACCCCCGATAACCATCGGCATCGAACCCAGATTATCAGAGGTTGCCTGAATTTTTCCAAAAGATTTTTAACTCCCGCGAACAACCCTTATAATGAAGACTCCCGCGAACAACAAAATATACCTCGCATTGATTTTCGTCGTGGCGACCACCATAATGGTCTATTTCATGCCGCGCGACAACAAACACAAATACACTTACGAGGAGAACCGCCCCTGGACTTACAACCTCCTGACCGCCCCGTTCGACATCACCATCTACCGCGACTCCGCCACCGTAAAGCAGATGATTGACAGCGTGGAGGCCACAATGGTGCCTATTTACCGACGAGATGCCTCGATGGGCGCACGCGTAATCGCGGCAATACAGTCGAACGACTCCGTACCCGCAGCATTAAAAGCACGCCTCGCATCAGCAGTCGACAGGGTTTACCGCCGTGGTATAGTCGACCAGGCCACAGCAGCCCGCATCGCACGCGGCGACCTGCCCGAAGTGAAATTCAAAGAAAACAACAAAAACCTGTCACGCCCCACATCAGGCTACCTCTCCCAACGCGACGCCTATGCCATGGTCGACTCCCTTGCCGGAAACGCCGACCACCGCGCCTTCAGGGCGGCAGGTATCTCCGGGCTCCTGCAACCCAACATAATCGAGGACAAGGAGGCCACACACCTCTACCACGAAACCCTGATCCAGCCCATAGTGGCAGGAATCGGGGTGATTCAGAAAGGGGAACGCATTATCTCGCAAGGGGAAATCGTAACCCCGCAGCTCTACCAGGTGCTGAAAACTTATGAAGCCACACTCGACAAACACGACAACAACGACCATTCCCGCCGGTTCAACACCCTCATTGGCCAGACAATAATGGTGGTGCTTGCCCTGGGGATGATCTATGGACTGCTGCAATTCTTCTATCCCGACCAGCTGCGGCAGCCGTCGCGCGTGCTGCCCCTTATACTGCTCACGGTGTTCTTCTTTGTCTTCTCATCAGTGGTGGCGCACGCCTTCCGATGGGGGCTTTACACCGTGCCGCTTGCAATCCTGCCGGTAATCGTCACCGTGTTCTACGACTCCCGCACGGCATTCTTCGTCTACATAATCGAGCTGACACTATGCTCCGTGGTGGCATCATTCCCCCTTGAATTCCTGTTTGTGGAAATCATGGCGGGAACAGCGGTGATTTTCTCCCTGAAAGAGCTGTCGCGACGCTCCGAGCTGCTCCGCTCGGCAGCTATCGCATTCCTGGCCTACGTGGTGTCGTATGTAGGCTTCGAGCTTATGACCACAGGCTCGCTCTCTTCGCTATCCTGGAGGCTGATCGGCTACTTCGGCATAAACACCGTACTGATATCCTTCGCCTATATCCTGATTTTCATAGTGGAAAAACTCTTCGGCATGGTTTCAGTAGTAACACTGGTGGAACTTTCCGACATAAACAACAAAATCCTGCGCGAACTCTCCCAGGAATGCCCCGGCACATTCCAGCACTCAATGGCAGTGAGCAACCTCGCCACCGAGGCAGCCCACCGCATAGGGGCAAACGTGCAGCTTGTCAGGGCAGGCGCACTCTACCACGACATAGGCAAAATCGACAACCCGGCCTTCTTCACCGAGAACCAGCACGGCGTCAACCCTCACGACACCCTGAACCCCATGCAAAGTGCAGGCATAATAATACGCCATGTTGCCGACGGCCTTAAAAAAGCCGAAAAAGCGAAACTGCCATCCGTAATCCGCGATTTCATATCACAGCATCACGGACGTGGGAAAGCAAAATATTTCTTCACGATGTATTGCCGGCAGAACCCCGACGGCGAAGCCGATGCCGAAGCATTCACATATCCCGGGCCTAACCCGCAGACCCGCGAGGCTTCGCTGCTGATGATGGCCGACACCGTCGAGGCGGCATCCCGAAGCATGCCCGACCATTCGCAGGATGCCATCCGGGCATTGGTCAACCGACTTATCGACACACAGGTGGCCGAAGGGTTGCACAATGATTCACCGTTATCGTTCCGCGACATACGCGACATAAAGGAATGTTTCATATCCCGCCTGCGGAGCATGTACCACGCACGCGTATCCTATCCTGCCGAAATCAAAAAAACGGCACAACCCGACAACGAAAACCAACCCGACAACGCCGATGCAACCGTTAAGCAGTGAATTCAAGGAATTTATCGGGAAACAACTACCCGGCCTGGCCCCCTCCCTGATTGAAGCCCTTGAAACCACCCCGCCGTCGGTTTCCATACGCCTGAACCCGCGCAAAACCCACGGGCAGAACATAGGGATAGCCTCCGGCGCGGTCACAGTGCCTTGGTGCGGTCACGGCCTCTATCTGCCCGAACGCCCCGACTTCACCCACGACCCCGCCATGCATCAAGGCATATATTATGTGCAGGACGCCTCATCGATGATTACCTCCCACGTAGTAGCACACCTCGTCAGATTGCTCGACAACAACAAAACGCGGCCTGGTGAAAGCGCTATCCGCTACCTTGATGCCTGCGCGGCACCGGGAGGTAAAACCACAGCCGCCATCGACTCACTGCCCGACGGCTCATTCGTCGTTGCAAACGAATTCGATTTCCGACGGGCTGAAATCCTGAAAGAAAACATAATGAAATGGGGCTATCCACACATCGCGGTGACACGCGGCGACACCGCACGGTTCCGCAACCTCCCCGGATGGTTCGACATCGTGGCAGCCGATGTGCCCTGCTCAGGCGAAGGGATGATGCGCAAAGATGAAACAGCCCGCTCCCAATGGAACACAGGGCTGGTGGCCGAATGCGCCGCACGCCAGCGCGAAATCCTTGGAAACCTTTGGGCGGCACTCCGTCCAGGCGGGTATCTGGTTTATTCCACCTGCACTTTCAACACCACCGAAAACGAGGAAAACATAGCCTGGCTCACACAAACCTCCGGCGCAATCCCGGTGTCAATCCCGCTCCCTGCGTCAGCCGAAGGCATCATCATCTCCCCCACAGGCGGAATGCGCTTCATTCCGGGACGCATACATGGCGAAGGGCTGTTCATGGCCGTGCTTCAAAAACCAGGCTCACAACAGGCCGGCATCACGCCGGCAATAACTAAAAAACAACGGAAAGCCACAACCAACCGCACCGGCAAAAATAATCCGTTATCCAACATACCTCCCGCAGCAACATCTCAATGCGCCAGATGGGTCGACGGCGATTTTCCCGTTCAGTGTAACGGTGAAACACTTTATGCCATCCACGATGCCGACACCCCCCTGCTCCAAGCCCTGCAACAACACCTGGATATAATCCATCAAGGCATCGGGATAGGAACCGTTAAAGGACGCTCGGTCATCCCTTCCCAAGGACTGGCACTCTCCCTGGCACTCAAGCAAGACGCCTTCCCCTCAGCCGAAGCCGATCTGCCTACAGCACTGGCCTACCTGCGCCGCGAATCCCTCCCAGGATTCGATGCCCCGCGCGGACACCTCCTGCTCACCCACAACGGTCACCCGCTCGGGTTTGTCAACCATCTTGGGAACCGCTCCAACAACCTTTACCCCGCCAACTGGCGGATTCTCCATTAATCCCACCAATAGAGCAATGCCGCATTCGCCATTTTGGCTACATTCTTGGAGAAAAAGAACGAAATCGCCTTCTCATGCCCCACAAAGCCGGTAATACATGCAAAGAGATGCAAAAATATTTGGTAAATCTTGATTAATTGCATACATTTGCATTTAGAAAATAGAAGCGAATCAGAGCAATATCATTGTAATTGTATATTTAGCACCGCTTTAAATCAGCTTTTTAAACCAAAATTTTAAAGCCGACGGTATAAAGAAAATACAATAAAACGGATATTATTTATTGAACATGCAAAAAGGGTGTCGCCGGGGGATAGCATCCCCCCTCAGCGTGGCACTTTTTTTCTGTCTCATACCATCAGGAAGGAAAGCTCTACAACACCGCCAAAATTGAAACGAACTCTAACATAAAGCAACATCATAAGGGCAAAGCTACAAACCATAGCATGATACTAACCGATAAAAGATATAAGCAAAGGAAGGGGATTCCACACTATTATATCTGACCCTTTATTACCAGTTCAATAATCCCGGGGGGACATCTGCCGTGAGGCAGGCGTCCCCTCACCTTTATCACACAGGCATAATCCCAGCCCCCAACATCATAATGCCTCTTCATAATCTTAATGCCACCTTACTGCAGAAACTTCTTTGCATCTTTGTTGCACGTGTGGAAAAGAATACCTATCTTTGCAACTGCAAAACGGAGACTACCCTCCACAGCGCCAGCCCGGATGGCGGAATCGGTAGACGCGCCGGTCTCAAACACCGGTGGAGCAATCCATCCCGGTTCGATCCCGGGTCCGGGTACTGATAATGACTGATAATCGCTTGATTTTCAGTCATTATTTCTTTTATAGCGTGTACTAAAAGTGTACTATCGGCGAAAATCACGCAATTCCAAGCGAATGATTTTGCGATTTTTAACATCCATTCGTTATATTTAATTGCCTTTATTTTCTTGTTGTATGGTAATAGAAAAAGCCGCCCGGATTTGTGAGCGGCTTACTTGGGGTGTATGAATAGGCTGGATTTATTCCTTTATGGAATTGAGGTCACGGAATAGTTTTACGTATTGCGGCCACATATAGACTATGCCGTAAACGATAGCAAACAATATAGTAGCAACCATCGCCCAAAAACCTGTTTGGTTATAATTCCAAAAGGATTGGAAAAGGAGTGTAAAGAAGATGACGAGGCAAACGATGAAGAACACCTCTCCCGAAATCATCATCAGCTTTATGTTTGCCGTCTTGGAAAATAGATTGGCCGGAGATAGAGCCGCCACATCTATACGGTTTAGTTGGAGGTACACAAAGATGTACCACATCGCACCCACAGCAAGACAAATTGCCATGCCGATTTTAAGATAGTTGGGGAAGGATTGAGGCTCTATGTTGCCGAGTGCCATTGCTGTGAAAACAATAGCGAGGATGATGCAGGATACAAATCCTTGACGGATTTTTTTGAGTATCTTGGTTTTGGCAGTTTGGGAGGTTGACACATTTATCTTGATGTCAGAGTTTGTCTTTGCGAGCACCTTCTCAAGCGTTGACATACTTTTTTTAAGTTCGTTGAGTTGCATATTACATCTGTTTTGAGAGTTTTTCTTTAATGCG
>LUJQ01000014.1 GCA_001689485.1 Bacteroidales bacterium M6
AAGTTTATTTAAGATGCGTCTGCCGTGACCTGTTTTTAAGCATCAACGCAATCTGGCCCCAAATCCAGTTTTTCATCCTCATTCGCAATCGGACACAAACAACTGTATCTGCTTCGGTGAGGCGTTACGGGTATGCACAACAGGCGACGGGGACAAGAGATAGATTGTGGGCATGGACAACAAATCGTATAGTTCGCCGGTGTCGACAGCCCCTTCGGGCGAATAGCCCACGACCCAAGTTTCAGGCAGGGTGGCGGCATGTCGGCGCCAAACCGGATTATCAACCGCAAACGGGGTGATTAGCATCACCTTAAGCGCGCCATTTGCTATCGCCTCCGATATCCGGCGGTCGGCCGCGAGTTGCCGCTCAAGATTGTTGCAGTTGTCGCAGTCAGGGTCGTAAAACACAAGCACGCACTTATCCGTCCCCCCGACGGTTTCATGGAGCGTGCTGCGGGAGCCGTCGCGTGCCACGAATCCGAAATCAGTTGCCGGCATGCCCGGGCGGTTCTTTGCCAACCCCTCCAAACGTGCCTCTATCCTCAAACGCTCTTCGGGCGGCAAGGCGGCGCATGCAAGCATTTCGCGTGCCATTATTTCATAACCGGCCTCATGCCACACCGGCGATTCCGGCTCATACAGATATTGACCCGCAAGCCCGGCAAGAATCTCCACAGCAACACTGTCGGCACTGCCACGCACAAGCAGCGTATCCACGGCCGCGCTCACCGCCAGGGAGTCGGCATGCGGAAACAGGCTGAAAAAATTCACCGCATTCTGCTCAAGAAACGCCTCGTTGCGCGTCATCGTTGTGTCGCCCCAGTCCATCCCGTCCCAGAAATGCCGCATAATGTATGCCGCCCGCTCTCCGGGCGCTTTCATTTCCGCAGGCACATCGGGCAGCGGCAGCTCCTTCACAGCTCCACCTGCAAAGCCCGAAAGTCCCAATACAATCCCCGCAAAAAACAGCGCTCTTTTACCTCCTCCCATAATCATCGCTCAATCAACTAAAAAAACAACAAGGTGACAACTTGATGTCGCCACCTCGCACAAAATTACGAAATCTTTACGCATCCCCAAAATCCGCCCATGCAATCGCTGCTAATCTTCAACCAAACGCACAAATGCAGCCGACGTATTGGCATTGTAAGGGGCCGCAACTCCCGGAACGGTGACATCCGTGGATTGATTCACCTGCTGTATAAGGTTATCGCTTGTTAAAGAAGTAAAATCAAAGGTGAAATAATTTATGTCCCATCCCACATTCTTGCCATTCCGGGAATTAAGATAATACGCAGCACCCGGACGACGCCACAAATCATAAAACAACGGGCGGTCATTGATACCAGGCATAGGATAGAACTCGTTTCTGACAGCATAACGAAGCACCCCACCCCAGTTGCCAAACGGATTACCAGCAGAATTATCACTCTGCTTGATTCCAGAACGACGTCGGTGGCCATAACCGGAATTGCCTATCGGGAAGAAAATATGCCTTCCGCTGAACTCACTGTCATTTTGGTCGTCAGTCCCTGAAAGGTTGTAGACGAACACACCACGCATGCCGCATTTCTTTTTGTCAGACCGATTCCAGCGATAGCCGTATGCCTCAGTAACACTATTCGCACATTCCGTTGCACCGTCGGCATAAAGCACACCGAACCCTTGACCGATATCATCGCTCTCTTTCAACTTGTTAAAATCGGTGAATTCCGCAACTCTGCCTTTCACACTCATGGCCTCATCGGAAAATTTCGCTTGGCTGTTGCGGCCGTAGAAGTCAGTCCACAGTTTCTTATCCGATTCGGCACAGACAGTGTAGCCATCGGTGGCGATATTGAACTTTGTGGAGGAAGGGTCCTTGAAGTCTGAAACCTGCACTGTGTATGACCACGGTGTGTGATCGTTGACGTTTGAGGAAGCGTCGATTGGATACTCCAGATTGGCGAATTTGAACAACGAGCCTTCATCCATCGGATTGTCGACCTCCTCGTTGCGGGTTCTAAGGTTTCCGCAATGCCATTTGGCACCCCCCGAAAGCAATGCTATAGGCTCATAGCCTTTACGCACAAAAATCAGATGATAGCACGAATAGTTGTGATATTCTACACGTATGATAGCGCATCCATCCTTACCGGTAAAGTTAACATAGAAATCACATTTTGAACCTGTCGATCCCTCTACAATTTCACCGGCACGGCCACCTGCCGATTTACTCAAGGTTATGACACCGCGGTCACCACGCACCACTTTCGCGCGCCACTCCCCTTCGGATTCCAAATCAACAAAGGTTGTGGCATCCTCACGCGGGAGATAACGCAAGGTGACATGAAACGGATCCGTATTACCCGACGAGCGGTATATACCCTTTGGGTTCACTATACGCCGTACTTGATAAATTGTCACATCATCAGTCAAATCAGGGGTGACGCTGTTCTCATTCCCTTCAAACCACACATTCACTGTGACCACCGCCTTGCGCTGATATGCTACATAGGGGTTATTCCCAGTATAGCCTGTGGACGCAATCATCTGCTTGGCACGGGTGTACATCGGCAACTGCAGGTGATAGACCAGACTGTCGGATTTGGCATCATCAATATCAACCACATAAGTGTCATCCTTCCGAGCCTGCGCCCAGTCGTCGCATGAATCATGCGCCCCCTCTGTCATACTATTGTAAGATCTTCGGCCACGGTGGTTATCGTTATAATACGACTGGTTTGTCATCCCATTGGCATTTGTGAGAACTGTAGTTACGGTTTTACGCAACGACAGGAAACCATTCCACTGGAAATTATTTGCATCATCCACAGCCGGATCATTCCAATATACGGCTGTGGCTTCTGGCGGAGTGGAATGTGTGCCTGCGGCACCTTCCGGTGCCCAACGGTTCTGCTTGATATTGGCGGTGACGCGTGCCACCTTTTTCGTGCCTGATGAAATCGACACGGGCAGCATCATCGAGTGGTTGTAGAGATATGATATGTAATAGGGATTAGGCACGTTGATACTCGGCTTCGGCACACGATACTGGATATGGAAATCCACATCGTTTGCCTGGCCGTTGAATTTCATCGTCAACTTATAATGATGGTTTCGTTCTGCATTATAATCATCTATGACGTTTTTTCCAAGCATAAAACGGTACACAATCGATCCACGGGATACATGGTTCGCGTTTATCGACACATAATATCCTGTTATCTCCACATATGTGCCATAGGGTCGGGCATCTTTCCATGCCGCATTATTGATATTGCCGCCGTCAGGATATGAAACCTGCTTATTGGCGCCTGTCACATCCTGGCGCTTATCCGACATCGTTCCCTGTTCCCCCTTGGGCTGCACGTTTTCATAAAAATACAGCGCTTCGGCCTTTTCATCATGGCTCCCTATAAGTCCCCCGCCACGGGTTATGCGGTTCTTATAATCCGCATTATATTCAAACGTTTCATCATCAGGCTCTACATCCCCTTCATAATAAGGAAGGGTTTCACCGTCGATAAGTTCTGTTTCCTCAGTCGGATCGCCTGGAAGGCCGGGACGGTTTGATGCCCCGAGAGGGCACGTCAGCGGTATATCCTTTATCTGAGCCTTTTTGATATAAACGAACACACCTTCGTTAAGCCCCGACCCGTCGTAGACAATAGTCAGTTTCGACGCGGCACGCACCACCCAGGCATGCATCGATCCGGAACCTTTCACAGTCACCACAGGCGCGTCGAAATCGGATGCGTCATGCTCCATATCCTCGTCCTGCGAAAACCAGCCGAACATCTGCGAGTTTTTAGCAACATCATCGGTCTGCCACGTCAGTGAAAGTGATTTCAGATATTCTTCGCGGCTAACATCCTTATCCGAAAGGTCGACATTGGCCACGGCATAGATTTTATACTGCCCATTATTGAGACGCATCTTGAACTCTGCATGTCCTGTCTGCTCCTCGGCACCAGCAACGTCGTCGGGACGGTCGTTGGGACGGATGTCGTTGACGGTGAAATCCGTAATCGGAAGTTTTTGAACCAGTGTGCCGTCCACATTATAGACTGCCACCCACAGCGTGTTGATAGCCTTTATGGCATCGCCGGCCGAACGGCGGTTCTCCAAAGCCGGAGTGAAACTCTTGAACCCGACGGTGACCGCGATTTCGCTTTCACCTGGGGGAATGAATTCTTCGCGTCCGAAATCATCCACGCACGACGACGATGCGAACATTGCGGCCAGCAGGAACAATACCAAATATATCTGTTTTGCGATTTTCATTTTACAAATATCAAGTATCAAGGTTTTATGCCGAAATCAGGTTCAAGAAGTACTTCCCCATAAGGCATCACATCCACACTCCATGTCATTTCGGAGGCGTTGCGTTTGCACAGGAATTTATACCAGTAGTTGCGAAGCACGTCGTAGGGATCGCCGGAGGTCACACCCGAGGGGGCTCCGGCACCATAGCGAAACGGCACTTTAAACACGTTGCCGTCGGCATACACCACTTCCAGATAGCAGCGGTCGGCCTCGTCGCGGCCTATGTTGCGGTATTCGGGCACGTAGGTCACGAAATGGCCGTCGGCCGCACGTTTCTCAAATGTCATAGGCTCGGAGGTTTCCCACACAGAGGGATTTGCGGCGGGCAACGATGGAGTGGTTACGAAATCAGCATCGTTGTCGTAGTCAAATTTCACATACTGATCCTGGTGAGTCACCCCGAGCGGGGCTTTGTAGGCACGTGTGTTGTGCCCCACAAGGCGCACGGCCGAGATTGGCGTGACAGTCTCCGCATTGTCCCACACCTCGATTTTGGCGTAAGCCCGCAGCAGCCACAGCGACTCGTCGGCAAAGGTGGTTTCGTCGGGGAGGAACCTGACATTATTGTATTGTGCCACCCCGAAAAAGGGCAAGCGGTCGTTCAATCCTAGCACAGCCGGTGCCGGGGAGTAATCGGCTATCCCCTCGGCGCTTTCCACGAGGTCGGCAATTGTGGTCACTCCCGCCACAAGCGATGCAGTGGAGGGATATTCCCTCCAGTTGGCCAGCATCACCACCTTGAACGAAGGCTGCTCGTAGCAGTCGGGAATCAGCTCGTCAACGCGGAATGTGATTGAATAGGTCACCACGCCGCTCCCCGGAGCCGCCATTGCATTGAGGCTTGGCTTGGTGATTTCCGCAATCAGTTTGTCGTCGAGATTGAAAAGGTAAACCCTCAGATCGGGGGTTTCTCCGCCGATGTATATATAGTTTTCATAGCCCGTCCCCGGAAGGTAGTGCCCATTGTCGGGGGGAGTTGCAGCGCGGGAGTCCTGTTTCCCTGCAGAATCGCCCATCCTGACATACAGGCCCAGCGTGCACGACGAGGTTTCATCATCCACACTGCCAGCCCCCGGAGTGTCGGGACGCATCCATTCAGCCTCGTCGGCCGAATCGGAGCACGCGCCAAGCAACAGCATCCAGGAAATGGCTGCAACACGGGTTATGCGTATTATGTTTTGAGTTCTTAAAATCATTTTGCAATGTTCAGAAATCGAAGTCGGGCCCCATCCTCCCCTGTCAGATTTTGTTTGCGGTAATGCCGTGGCACAGATGCCCTCGGCATTCCGTAGAAGATTCCTTCCCCCGGTAATCGGAGAGTTTTTGAGTTTTATATCGGTCGGCATCGGGAATGCACATATCGCTGCGACGCGCGCGGCGGCAACGGCAGCCCACAATGTGTCAAACCTCTATATCGTTAATTCTCACCACCCAGTCGTTGATCACGATGCGGGTGTCGAGCCAGGAGTTGTCGGGCCGCAGGAAGAAAAACAGCTCATAGCTGCTTTCGCGGTCGAGATACTCCTGTGTGGTCAGACTGAACGGCGGCTCTTTGTAGTAGTCGCTGCAAAGCAGTTCAAGATATTTCACCAACGGGAAATCAACGATTGTTTCGCCGTCGGCCTTGCGCCTGATAACCAGGCGAGCGCTGCTCTTTTCCACAAGTCGCGAAGTGCTCATCTCGGCGTATGCCACAATCACCGGCACAGGCTGCACCTGCGAGCCGGTAATCGACACACCGGTCTGGCTCTGGCCGGTAGTCCAGGGCTTATAGGTGAGCGGCAGCACATTATCGGTGATCAATGTGTTGTCGTAATTCAGCAACGCGTTGTTGTCGGTGATTTCAAATTCGAAATCGTCAACATCCACGGTGCCGCCGAATTCCTGCTGAAGAACCACACGGATGTTGTTGGTGTTCTTCATCATTTTCACAGTGCCTTCGGGTTGCGGATAGGCCGATGTCAGAGAGATCTCTCCCCAGAACAGGTCGTGAAGCTTGCGTTGCCTGGCAACGTTGGCATTGACCTGCGAACGGTCAATAAGCACTCGCCTGTCACCGGTCAGGCTTCCGAAATCGGGTGTCTCCACCATCGAAAACGAGCTTTCGTCACACGCCATGCCGCCATACGCCACAAAGCGGTAGTCGCCGGGGGTGAGGTCGAGCGTCATACGGTACGCTTCATCGCGCAATTCAGGCCCTGTGACAGTGCGGGTGGTGACATATTTGCCGTCGCCGTCGTAGACATACAGCGTAAGGCAATCCACCTGAGCTGGAAACGCATTGGCGAATTCCATGTTGTAGTCGTAGACAAACCGCAGCGACACGCCATAGGGGCAAGGATCGAGATCATCGTAGATAAGATCGTTGCACGATGAAAGGGGTAGCCCCATGGCTACGGCGCAAAGCGCCGCACCCATGAGGTTGTTGATCAGATTTCGTTTACCGTTAAACATGCTTGTGTATTGGAAGCTGTTTAATGTTTAAAATGCATTTTCAAAAGCAAGCAGTGAACGCTGCATATCCGATCCCCTCCCATCGAAGGGGATTGTGATGTGCATCTGCCTGTCAGAATTCGATATTGTTCTCGCGGACAGTCCAGGGCATGACTTCCACTCTGAGGGAGATGTAAACATCGCCCGACTCATCGGGATTGTCGGGATTTTCCGGATCGGGATCGTTATCCGACAGGCGCGGATGACCCAGACGGTTGATGTTGGTAACCGCGAGTTTGTAAACATTGTTGCGCACAACTCCGAATTCCATGTCGCCCATCACGCCGTTGTTTCCATTGTCGTTGTGACGGTTCCAGTAGAAATAGTAGCAATAGTAGCCCCAGCCGTCTTTTTCATCCTCGCTCGACTGATAAAGGGTGATGCCGTTGGTTGTGGCGGCTTTCTTGAATTCCTGCAACAGGTGGTCAGAAGGTTTCCCTGCTTTGTTCCACTGCGCCCACTTATAGTCAGGGCTGTTCGTGTCTGTGGAAGTAGGGATGTTGCCATCTTCATCTTTTTCTACTGTCGCTGTACCGAACACTGCCGTATAGAAGGCGTTGGTGGTTATCACGGTGCCCTCGGTGGTAGTGGCAGCCTTGATGGCAGCCTTGCGCACGTTCTCCCAGGTCACATAAAGATTGCCGCCGAAAGTGTAGAGAATCGGGTCGGCGTTAGTGTTATGACTCAGGCCTTCTGCCTTGTAGTCAAGCACATCGGCAAGATGTTTCACTTCCTTATCGTCCGACCTACGAGCAGCGTCTGTGGGAATCATCTGACCCTTGAAAACAACGCCGGTCGAGAGGCCCTCGGTCATACGGCTCGTATTGTTTACGGTGTTTTCAGTCACATAGCGCCAGATGTGATATCTCTTGTCGCCGAATTCATCCTTGTCGTTTTCAAGCACATCAGATATGAGATAGGAATCCCACTGCTCGCGTGCGATTTCGTCAACCTTGTTGTTTTCAGGATTGAAGAGAGGATAGTTGAACGCATCAAAACCGGGACGCTTTGTGGCGAAATCCACATCTTCAACATAATTACCGGTCACACCGGACAGGCCGAAAGGCAACTCGGGCATGCAGATGCCGCCGGGGGTGACACGACGGTAATAATAGAACTTGTTGCTCATGTTCACCAGTGCCATGCGGTCGAGGCGGATGTCGACAATATTGGTGGGCTGTGCATCGGGATCGTCGCCAAGCACTGTGGAAACAACATGATAGGTGTTTGCCGGAGCATCAGCATCGGGATGACCGTCGCGGAAGTCGAAACGGGCAACAGCGCGCTCCACACGCACAGCCCCGTTGTTGGCAAGATATTCGCCTGAGGGGGTCGACACGTTAAGCGACAGATCCAGAGGAGTTCTTTCCGAGGTGTAGGCATCCCAGTCCTTGATTGTGGCCGGGAGTTTCTTAGCTGCAATCACGGCATTGGTCATAAGGAAGTTGTTTTCCGCCCAGATTGTGGTGTTCTTGCTTGTCGACTTGCTCTCCACAACCTCGCAAACCTCATTGAGCCATGCATTCGACAATGGAGCCACGCCTTCCTTGAACTTGGCAACGATTTCATCCGTGTAGTTGCAGATCACAAACAGGTTGATCTCCTGTGAGAAGGCCGGATTGCTGTAGTAGGCAGCAATGGCGGTTTTCGAGAACTTGGAAGTTGCCCGCAGAGATGTTTTGTTGGTCGACAGAGCGATGTTCGAGGCGCTGTTAACCTCGCCGAAGGTGATAAAGCCGTTGTCGCTTTTGCGTGCGAGCACTATAAGCATGTTGCTTACGGTGTTTTCACGGTCTTTTCCCACTTCAGTGCCATTGCTGCTGGTGGAATAATCGTCGTCGGGGTTCTCGGTTGTGCTGCGGCCGTTGCTTCCTGCAACAGGGAGCTGCACGTTAACTGTCATGTAGACAGCCTCGCCATTGTCGATAATCTCCTGGCCATCATTGCCATTCCCTTCAATGGGATTGTCGGCCGAGCACGATGCCATGGCACTGGCAAGCATTACCGCGATGGCTCCAAGATAGAATTTCGTCTTTTTCATTGCTCTGAAAGTTAATTGGATATTGTTAGATTATAAATTACAAATTTGGGTTATGTCCTATAAATGATTGGTTATAAATACCATTGGAAATAGCAAAGGTTATGAGGACGGACGTAGCTTTCCCAGTAATAAGCGGCCGCAGCCTACCTGCATGAAGTAATGCCGTTGAAGGAACGACATGCATGCAAGACACACTGTTACCGTCTTATCGTACTACGAAAACTATATCCTTGGGGGTGATGCGTAAACGCATCACTTCATGAGGTTCTTCACCTGCTCGATTGCGGCAGGGGCATCGGCTACACGCAGCATGGCAGCACGTTCGAAGAATCCGAGGGCGGTTTCATAATCGCCCTGGCGTGCCGAGATTATGCCACGGTTGTAGATGGCTTCGGGAGCTTCACCGGCCTTGTCAAGATAGCGTGCAGCCCCTTCATAGTCGCCGCGCTGTATTGCCGACGATGCCGCGTTGAGATTGGCGACTTCCGAATCGGGATAAAGGCGCACGGCTGTTTCAAAAAGGTCGTTATAGGTTTGCGAACCCGGTTCGAGCGTCGAGGCCGCAGTGAAGAATTCCTGTAGGCTGAGGTTCTGCGGACGTGTGTAAAGCACCTCGATAATCTCCTTGGGGTCGCTGTAGGAACGGATTGTATAGTCAATCTTATAGTCGGAGTGACGCAACGCGGGATAAACGTTGGCCAGCAGGAACGCATACTGTTTCGGATAGGTGGAACGGATTTTGGCATCACGCGGGTCGGGAGCCAGCGAGCTGTTGATTATCGACAGGATTCCGTCGCGGTTCTCTATGTTTGATTTTTCAACCCACTCGCGCAAGCCATCCCAGTCCTCGGGTTCATAAGAAGTCGTGATGAATCCGGGTTCGAAATGATAAAGGGTCTCCACATAGGTTTTCAACGCCTCGGTACGCCCTTTAGCCAGGCGCACGTTGTTGTTCCACGAACCCTCAGGCGAAGCGAAGCCTTTGATTGAAAGGGCTGTAATGGTAACATCGCGGTCGTTACGCACTGAGTCGATTGACGCGCGTATTTTAGCGAGTTCCACGTGGTTGTTTCGATAGTCGGGATTGATTTCGGTGCGGTTCACCGGGAAGTCGACAAAGGCGCGTCCGCGAAGTTCGCGTGTCTTCACGGCCTCGGCCGTCGGCACTATGTAAAGAGGCACCGCCATAAAGGTGCGTGTGCGGAAATCCAGGGCCTCCACCGGTTGCAGATATTCGTTTGAGGTCTCATTGCAGCATCCCGCCACACGTTCGCGGATAACGAGGTTTGAAGTCTCCATCCACGGCTGGTAGGCAAGCTGTGTGGAATAAGGGATGCTCATCCCCTCGCGGAAGCGATAGAGCTTCAGGCTGTCGGAAAGCTCTTCATGGCGCATAGCCTGGAGATAGCGGTTGCGCCCGGCCACTATAAGCGCCGGAAGGGGCGCTTCGGTGCCGTCGGCCCCTACGATTACAGGATTAAGACGCAGCTCCTTGTTCGACGGGATGTCGATGCCGTCGAATTTCATGGTGAAGCCGCAGTTAAGGAAGGATTCGGAACGCTCCACGCGCACGTCGCCAAGGGTTATGCTCGCCGAATCGAGCGCCGCCATGGCAGCCGTTGCCGATGGTGCCGACGCCATCATGACGATTCCACAGAACATACCCGGTATCCCAGAAAATATCTTATTCATAGCTTACTCAGGATTAGAATACATAGACTAGGTTGATGGCCGCTTTCGTCGGGCCTACATAATTATGATGACGACCCTCTTCAAGTTTCGAACCGCACTCGGTGCACGGATAACGGTCGAAACGAGTGTAGATATACCCTACCCCGATTTCGGCCTCAAGGTTCCAGTGCTTGCCGAGCATCCACGAATAGCCATAGGCTATGCCGGCTCCGGCAAACCACCCTTGATAACGGGAATTTTCGAGGTTTTTGAAATTGGTGCCGAGAAATTCGAAACCGTGCGACAACGCTCCCACGTTGTACTGCCCTCCGAGCAAATGCGCCCCGACGAAATGACCGGCTATGGCATCACAGAACCAGTAGCGCGCCTCGGGCTGCAAAAGCCAGTGCTTCCACCGTTTGCCGCCCGAAAGAGTCCAGGCATTAAGGTTTCCTGAAAGGTCTACGGACCAACGCGGGGCAACCGCGACTTCGGCCCCGAGATTGACGGTAAGTGTCGCATCATAGAGCAAGTTGGTCTTTATTGCCACATCGTTGCCTGATGCACCTGCAGTGAAAACAGTCCCTGCGGCCACGACAAGGGTCGCAAAGAGATCTTTTATTTTCTTCATAGTTGGAAAAACGCACCTATATGAATGTATGTGTGACATAGTTTACCAGGGTTAATCATGAGGGAGACGGCAATCCGGAAACAAAAGGAGTTTCCACTCGGAGACAGCTTCCAAAACCGAAGTGCCGCAACGCAAACCATCCTGCCATAAGGCTGCATGGCATACGTATCCAGTTTCAATCCACAAAAGTAAAATTTAAAGGATGTCCGGCAAAGCAACCCCACCCCGGTTTTGCACTTATTAACCAAAAGAACATGCACAACCACCTGTATATCAGCACGTTAACTAGGGGGGGGGTAATTTGTTGACCTACAAGCGTTTACATTGCGAGATTATATACAATCCACCGCTTCCCCTGTTAACATTTTTTATCCTTAACATATATTCCATCCAATTAACTAAACCCGGCTACATCAAAACGCCCTTTGCCAGGAGCATTTGGATGCCGTTCAGACTTTTTATTGATTCAGACAAAATTTCAACAGCTTCCTATCCCGTTATGTTGCGTGAAGTTTGTAAATTTGCAAATTAATTTAATGGAAATGACTCCTACAGACCATAAACACCCTGATTCCGACCGGCATGAAGCGGCCAAACAGGCCGTAATCGACCGGCGCTACCTGCGCATGGCCGAAATATGGGCAGAAAACTCCTATTGCCAACGTCGCAAGGTGGGGGCTATAATCGTGAAAAATTCCATGATTATTTCCGACGGGTTCAACGGCACCCCGTCGGGATTCGAAAACGTGTGCGAGGACGAGGCCGGCATAACCAAACCCTACGTGCTCCACGCCGAGGCAAACGCCATCACAAAGGTGGCGCGCAGCAACAACTCCTCGGACGGCGCCACACTCTACATCACCGCCTCCCCATGCATGGAATGCTCAAAACTCATAATCCAGGCCGGGATAAAGCGGGTGGTCTACCATGAGCTTTACCGAATAACCGACGGGATAGAGCTTTTGCGACGCGCAGGGGTGGAATGCGTGCACGTTCCGGAACTAGCGCCCGATGCGACGACATAAACATCAACCAGGCAAAACTGCAAACCAGCAAAAGCGCGATACCAAAACCAAGCCTTAAACAATATAGAAAACGCCAAAGCACCGGCAATGACCGGGGAGCATACACAATAATGAAGCATTTGAACAAAGCATCGGTATGGGTGCCCGTCACAGTGGCACTGACGTTCGTGTTGGGATTTCTCGCAGGCGACATGCTCAACAGCCAAAGCGGCCCGACCCCTACCCAGAAGAAATTCCAGACCATAATCAACCTTATCAGGAAAGATTATGTGGACGAGGTGAACCTCGACAGCCTGCTCGAACACACCCTGCCAAGCATGCTTACCAACCTTGACCCGCATTCCGCCTATATCCCGGCAAAAGACCTCAGGTCGGTCAACGAAGAACTCGACGGCAGTTTCTGCGGCATAGGCGTGCAGTTCATGCTCAACAACGACACCATCACG
The DNA here is from genome assembly GCA_001689485.1 of Bacteroidales bacterium M6. Taxonomy (GTDB): domain Bacteria; phylum Bacteroidota; class Bacteroidia; order Bacteroidales; family Muribaculaceae; genus UBA7173. The sequence goes on from LUJQ01000014.1 coordinate 12,616, forward strand.
GTTATAGAGGTGATTTCGGGAGGCCCGGCTGAAAAAGTCGGGATGATGGCTGGCGACCGCATTGTGAAGGTCGACGACGAAATCGTGGCCGGTATAGGCATCACACAGGAACAGGTGCTGAAAAAACTGCGCGGCGAACGCGATACCAAAGTAAAACTAGGCATCAAACGACCCACTTCAAAGAAGACGCTGAAATTCGACGTGACCAGGGGCGACATCCCCGTGACATCGATTGATGCCGCATATATAGTGAACCCCGGCATCGGTTACATAAAGGTCAACAAATTCGGCCGCACAACCTACGACGAGTTCTGGCAGTCGCTCAACGACCTGAAACGCGACGGGGCACAGGATTTCATTATCGACCTCCGTGGCAACACAGGGGGATTCATGGAGATAGCATTCATGATGGCCAACGAGTTCCTTGAAAAAGGTGAGACAATAGTGTCGACAAAAGGACGCGATTTCTATTCCACAAAAGAGGTGATTGCCGACGGGACTGGCAACTTCCGCGACAGCCAGGTGGTGGTGCTTCTCGACGAATTCTCGGCATCGTCGTCGGAAATACTTGCAGGCGCGCTGCAAGACAACGACCGCGCACTCATCGTGGGACGCCGCTCATTTGGCAAAGGGTTGATACAACACCAGTCGGTGCTCCCCGACAGCAGCGCCATCCGCCTTACCGTAGGGCGCTACTACACCCCGTCAGGCCGCTGCATACAGAAGGACTACTCCAACTCAAGCAAATATGACCACGACATCCTCGACCGCTATGCCCGTGGTGAGATGTTCAGCCAGGACTCCATAAAGCTTGACAAAAGCCTTGAATACCTCACCCGCACCGGCCGCATGGTTTACGGAGGCGGCGGAATCATGCCCGACATATTCGTCCCCAACGACACATCGGGCATAACATCATATTATATCAATGTGGCAAATGCCGGACTGCTCCACAAATTCGCGTTTGACTATGTGGACGCCCACCGCGAGGAATTCCAAAACATAAAATCGACCGAAGAGCTGCTGAGGCTCCTCCCGGCCGATGACACATTGCTCCGGCAATTCGTCAACTACGCGTCGCGCAACGGGGTTTCCGCCCGCTGGTACTACATCAACATTTCCCACGACCTGATTGTTAATCAACTGAAAGCCCTGATTGCCCGCGACGCACTCGACTACAACGCATATTTCACAATTGCCAACACAATGGATGCCAACGTGAAACGTGCCGTTACAGAATTGCTCGACGGAGGCGCGGCTTTCCCGATAAGGCCGCAGGACACACCTGCCGGTTCAAAACAAATTGAAACGACGAAATGAACAAGGATGATATAAGAAGCCGCGTAAAAGCCCGCAAGAGCCTTTTGTCGCAGGAAGAGAAAACCATAGCCGCACGGAACGTATTCGACCGGCTGGAGCGCTCGGCAGCATTCCTGCTGGCCGACAAGGTGCTGATGTACCATTCGCTTCCCGACGAACTGTCAACCCGCGAATTCCTCGACAAATGGGGGACGAGGAAACACTTTTTCCTCCCACGGGTGAACGGCGTCAACCTCGACATCCTCCCCTACGACCGCAGCCGCATGGCAATGGGCGCATTCCATATCGAAGAACCCTCAGGGAACGACACGGCCGATATAGCCGAAATAGAGCTTATCGTGGTGCCCGGCATAGCCTATGACCGCCGCGGCAACCGCGTGGGACGCGGCAAAGGATATTACGACAGGCTGTTATCATCGTCAAAAGCAACAAAAATAGGTGTAGGATATGATTTCCAGTTCCTCGACGAGGATATACCCGCCGAAGAACACGACATCACCATGGACATAGTGATTACCGAATCACGCCGCCTGGTGATTCACCACACCAGGAAACCCGGGAGCTGAGTAATCACCAGCTCCTGTAACAACCAACCATTATCAAGCAGCTGTGATAGCAATACAGAATCTTTCGGTTGAATTCAGCGCCAAATCGCTATTCGACAACATAAACTATGTAATCAACCGTCGCGACAGGATTGCCCTTGTCGGGAAAAACGGGGCCGGGAAATCAACGATGTTGAAAATAATAGCCGGTCTGCAAAACCCCACATCAGGCAATGTGGCAGTGCCATCCGACACTACCATAGGCTACCTGCCGCAGCAAATGAAACTGGCCGACGAAACCACCCTGTTGCAGGAAGTGAGGAAAGCGTTTTCGCATATCGACGAAATGCAGAAACGTCTCGACTTCCTTAACACCCAACTGGCCGAACGCACGGACTACGAAAGCGACGAATACCGACGCATAATCGACTCCGTGACACTCCTGACCGAGAACCTGGCCATGGAGCAGACCGAGAACCACGAAGCGGAAATGGAGAAAACCCTGCTCGGCCTAGGGTTTGTACGCAACGATTTCAACCGCCCCACTGCGGAATTTTCAGGCGGCTGGCGAATGCGTGTGGAACTGGCAAAACTCCTTCTGCAACATCCCGACGTGCTGCTGCTCGACGAACCGACCAACCACCTCGACATCGAATCGATCCAATGGCTTGAGCAATTCCTCACGTCGAAAGCAAAAGCCGTGGTGCTGGTGAGCCATGACCGCGCTTTCATCGACAACGTGACCACACGCACAATCGAGATTTCATGCGGCAAAATATATGACTACGCCGTCAACTATTCCAAATTTGTCGAACTGCGTAAAGAACGCATCGAGCAACAGACCCGTGCATATCTGAACCAGCAGAAAGAAATCGCCGACACCGAGGCTTTCATTGAACGGTTCCGCTATAAGGCCACAAAAGCCGTGCAGGTGCAGAGCCGCATGAAGCAGCTGGCAAAAATAGAACGCATCGAAATCGACGAGGTCGACACCTCTCACCTCAGCCTGCGCTTCCCCCCTGCCCCGCGCTCGGGCGATTACCCCGTAATCGCCGACAACGTGGGCAAAGCCTATGGCGACCACCAGGTTTTCGACAACGCCACATTCACAATAAAACGCGGCGAGAAGGTGGCATTTGTCGGTAAGAACGGCGAGGGGAAATCAACCCTTGTGAAATGCATCATGGGCGAAATCCCCTTTACCGGGATGCTGAAAATCGGCCATAACGTTAAAATCGGCTATTTCGCACAAAACCAGGCACAGTTGCTCGACGAAAGCCTGACAGTGTTCGACACCATCGACCATGTGGCCGTTGGCGACATACGCACAAAGATACGCGACATCCTCGGCGCATTCATGTTTGGCGGGGAAGCCTCCGAAAAGAAGGTGAAAGTGCTTTCAGGCGGTGAGAAAACAAGGCTGGCAATGATCCGCCTGCTCCTTCAACCGATGAACCTGCTGATTCTCGACGAGCCGACCAACCATCTCGACATGAAAACCAAGGATATCCTGAAACAGGCTATCAAGGATTTCGACGGGACGGTTATAGTGGTAAGCCACGACCGTGAATTTCTCGACGGACTGGTTGAAAAAGTTTACGAATTCGGCGGCGGCAAGGTAAGGGAATGCCTGGGCGGCATATACGAATTCCTTGAAAAGAAGAAAATAGCATCATTGCAGGAACTAGAGCTATCGAAATCACACGGGACGGGCACAGGCAAACCGGCAGCAGACACAACAGCCGGAACCACCCCCGCCAAGCAACCTGATGCCCCGCAACCACGGCTCACCTACGCCGAGCAGCGCGAACGCGAAAAAATGCTGCGCCGTGCCACCAAAAAGGTAGAAGAGGCCGAAGCAAAAGTCTCACAGGCCGAACAGGAGATAGCCGACATCGAGGCACGTATTGCAGCAGGCGAAACAGCCGGCGACATCTTCACCCTGCACCAGGCAAAGACACGCGAAATGGAAACGGCAATGTCGCTATGGGAACTTGCATCGCAGGAACTCGACGAACTCAAAGCCCGTTTTTGAAACGGCCTGACAACCGGCACTGCCGCTGATTACAGGCAGGCTTCAATTCAAAAAACAACATAAGGCACGCCCCTGCACATGGGTTAAAAGCATGTGCAGGGGCGTGCCTTATGCCGTTGACACAAATATGTAACGTTTTTTCTACAAAAATTTCAACCTTTTGTTAACACGATATGTTAATAGAGTAAAAGCTAAAGACAGTAAGTGCTCCCACATCACATACCCCGATAAAAGCCCCTATAATCTTTAGCACAACTTCATACAACCAAATAACTCCTAACAACTATTTATATGAAAAAAGCTCTATTATTGATGGCCCTCATGGTAGGATGCATGAGCGCATCAGCACAGAAAATCGACAAAAACGAGCTGAAGGAACTTCAGGCTTTCTTGTCACAGCCGGCAGAAAAGCATGCAACCAATGCAGAAGCCTTGAAAATCTCCGACTTGAAGTCACCCTCTACATGGGAAGGCGTTACCGTTGAGAACGGCCATGTCACAGCCATCGAATGGGGCGACAAACACCTGGCCGGGGCACTCAACCTCTCCGATTTCTCCGCATTAACGAAACTGAACGTGTCGCGCAACGCGATTACATCGCTCAACCTGTCGGGCGACGCAGCCCTCGTCCGCGTCGACGCCCAACGTAACAAAATCACCACGGTCAACCTCGACGGCTGCTCAAATCTGCAGGTGCTCAACATCTACAAGAACCGTATTACCGACCTGTCGATTTCAAAGACACCGTTGATTGAAACAGTCAACATCTCCAACAACCTGCTTGTGGAACTTGACGTGGCCAACTCGTCCACCCTCAAGACCCTCAACTGCCAGGGGAACCATCTCGAAATGCTGAAAGTGGAATACTGCACCAACCTCAAGAACCTGTATTGCGGTTATAACAAACTGACAGGGCTCACATTTGTGGGTGTGGAAAAACTCCAGAACCTGAACATCGACGACAACGAGATTTCGAGCCTCATCATCAGCAACCTTCCGTCGCTCAGCACGTTTATCTGCTCCGACAACAACATGAACGCCCTGGCTCTGCGCCAATGCCCCGCTTTGCTCGACCTCGTCTGCTCCTACAACAACCTCACCTCGCTGTCGGTCGAAAACTGCCCGCAACTGTTGTTTGTCGACTGCTCCTACAACGACCTGACATCGCTCAGCCTTAACAACCAGACATTCCTGCAACGCCTGCTTTGCAACAACAACCAGCTGACAATGCTCGACGTATCGTTTGACCCGGCTCTGACCTATATCAACTGCCGCTACAACATGATTACCGACTTGCGCACCGTAGGCGACACATCATTAGGAATGATAGCCTGCCAGTGGAACTATTAAACCATTATCTATTAAATACGCGAACTGCGCCGTGTCTCGTCCCGACACGGCGCAGCTTATGTTTAATACGGCCAATCTCCATTACCATTCACCGTATCACCCCCCAAACGGCATATCAACGTTTATCAGTATTGCCTTCATAAAAATTGATATAGGCAAGATTGACAAGGCGGTTCCCTCCAGGGGTGGGATAATCACCGGAAAAATACCAGTCGCCGGGGCAGCCTGGCACAGCCTTATGCAGCCCCTCCAGGCTTTGGTAAACAATCTCTATTTCAGCCTTGGTATCCTTCGGGGTCAGCATTTCCACCATCTTGGCAGAAATTTCCTCATCGGTAAACGGAGCATAAACCGCTTTGACCTCGTTTACCTGTTCTGCAGCCGGGAGTTTGGCCTGGATGAGGCATTTTTCATAAACCTCGCGTATGATATGCGACATGCCTCTGTCCTTCAGCAGTTCTATCGCGGCACGGAAAGCGATAAATTCCCCCATGCGCGACATATCAATGCCGTAATAATCGGGATAACGAACCTGTGGCGACGATGACACCACAACAATTTTCTTCGGACGTAAACGGTCAAGCATGGCGATGATGGACTGTCGCAAGGTGGTGCCGCGAACAATCGAATCATCTATCACCACTACATTGTCGACCCCGTCCTCGACGCAGCCATAGGTAACATCATAGACATGGGCGGCAAGGTCATTACGTGAGTTGCCTTCGGCAATGAATGTGCGCAGCTTTATATCCTTTATAGCGACTTTCTCCACCCTCAGGCGCCGGTCAAGAATTTTTTTGATAGCATCAGGCGTAAGGTTGCCACCGGCCTGCAGGCGGAGCAATTCGTCGGTTTTCTCATGATTCAGATAATCCTCGAATCCCTGGACAAGCCCGATGAAGGCTACTTCGGCAGTGTTCGGGATGAACGACAGCACGGTATGGTCCAAATCGTTATCGACCGCCTTCAGAACCTTTGGCACAAGGAGACGTCCCAAAGCCTTCCGCTCACGGTAAATATCGGCATCGCTCCCTCGCGAAAAATATATACGTTCAAACGAACAGCGGCGGTTTTCACCCTCGCCAAGCACATCCGTAACCTCCACATCACCGTTCTTCGATACGATAACGGCACTTCCAGGCGTAAGCTCGCTCACACTGGCACGCGGCACATTGAACACAGTCTGTATTACAGGTCTCTCGGAAGCCACAACCACGATTTCGTCATCGACATAATAAAATGCCGGACGGATGCCATTCCTGTCGCGCAGGGCAAACATATCACCTGAGCCGGTGGCGCCGCAAATCACGAATCCACCGTCCCATTCGGGTGAGGCGTTCTTAAGCACGGCGGCAATATCGAGGTTATCCTCTATGGCAATGCCGAGCGCCGGATCCTCCAGGCGGTCGCGGAAACATCGGTAGAGCCTGTGGTTCTCTTTGTCGAGAGCATAACCAAGCTGTTCCAGAAGCACTATCGTGTCGCTGTAGATGCGGGGATGCTGCCCTTTGTCGACAATCGACTGGAACACCTCGTCGACATTGGTCATATTGAAGTTCCCGCACATCATCAGGTTTCGTGAGCGCCAGTTGTTACGCCGCAAAAACGGGTGGACATAGGAAATGCCGCTCTTCCCTGTCGTGGAATAGCGCAGGTGCCCCATATATATTTCACCCACAAAGGGGGCATATGCCTCAACCTCGGCAGGGGGCATATCCTCCACATGCGCATGCTCGAGTGTCGGCATAACATGCGAGAAGATATCGGTAATCGCATTAGGGCCAAGGGCACGTTCGCGGAACACATATTCATGCCCGGGCTGCGAATGGAGTTTCACCACCCCTACCCCGGCGCCTTCCTGCCCCCGGTTATGCTGCTTCTCCATCAGGAGATAAAGCTTGTTGAGCGCGTAAGCATACGTGCCGTATTTCTCTTTATAATATCCGATTGGTTTGCGGAGGCGTATCATCGCAACCCCGCACTCATGTTTCAACTGCTCCATCTGGATGTATGTGGTTCAAAACATCGGAGGGCACCGTCAGTATCACTCGGATATTTACCGGCACCCTCCTTTACTTGTTTAACGGATGAAAAGCATCTCACGGTATTTTGGTAACGGCCACATCTCGTTGTCGACCATGAGTTCAAGCTTGTCGATGTGGTAGCGTATGCGCTCCATAGCCGGCACCACCGTGTCATGGTAGGCAATCGCTTTCTCACGCTCCGACTCGATGCGGTTGGCCGCCTTACGGGCGTTGACCATACGCTCAGTTTCTTCCTTTATAACGCTCATATGCTCCGACATGCGCTCTATTATACCGAGGTCACGCGCTGTAAGGGCATTCCCTTTCGAAACAGGGAAAAGTGTTTTAAGCTTGACCATGTTATCGACAAGAATCGACTGGTAGCGGGTGGCGACAGGCACCACGTGGTTCAACGCGAGATCGCCGAGCACACGCGCCTCAATCTGTATCTTCTTTGTATAGGTTTCCCATTTGACCTCGTTGCGTGCTTTAAGCTCCAATTCGGAGAACACCCCGGTTTCACCAAACATTTTGACCGATTCAGGACGCAGGTATGCATCGAAGATTACCGGGACTGACGTTTCGCAGTCAAGACCGCGACGTTCGGCTTCGGCTTTCCATTCGTCGCTATACCCGTTACCGTCGAAATGAATCGGTTTCGACTGTATAATCAACGCCTTAGCCTCTTCAAGGATTGCATGGTAGAGCGATTCCTCACGTTCGATACGTGCATCCACTTTTTCCTTGAAATCCTTCAACTGCTCGGCAACTGCGGCATTCAGGGCAATCATTGCCGAGGCACAGTTGGCCGATGATCCTACGGCACGGAATTCGAAACGGTTACCGGTGAATGCAAACGGCGAGGTGCGGTTGCGGTCGGTGTTGTCGAGCATGATTTCCGGAATCTGCGCCACACCCATGTCGATGCCTTCTTTCTCTGAAAATGTAATCAGTTCGTCGTCAGTGCTGTTTTCCAGGCGCTCAAGTATGTCGGCAATCTGTTTGCCGGTAAAAATAGATATAATGGCCGGCGGCGCTTCGTTAGCCCCGAGGCGGTGGGCATTCGTGGCCGATGAAATCGAAGCTTTAAGCAAGCCGTTATGGCGGTGCACGGCAGCCATAACATTAGCCACAAAGGTAATAAACCTCAGGTTTTCACGCGGGGTTTTGCCGGGGGAGAAAAGCAAGGTACCCGTGTCGGTGCCAAGGCTCCAGTTGTTATGCTTGCCGGAACCGTTCACCCCGGCAAAAGGCTTCTCATGAAGCAGGACACGGAAATGGTGACGCCTTGCCACTTCGGTCATAACCGACATAAGGAGCAGGTTATGGTCGTTGGCAAGATTTGTTTCCTCGAATATAGGGGCTAGTTCGAACTGGTTGGGTGCAACCTCGTTATGGCGTGTATGTGCCGGGATTCCCAGCTTGTGGCATTCGATTTCCAAGTCGAGCATAAACGCCTGCACACGCGACGGTATTGCCCCGAAATAGTGGTCTTCAAGCTGCTGGTTTTTAGCACTCTCATGACCCATGAGGGTACGGCCGGTCATAACAAGGTCGGGACGCGCCGCATACAGGGCCTCATCGACCAGGAAATACTCCTGTTCCCATCCAAGATACGACAATACATGACGCACATCTTTATCGAAATAGCGTGCCACATCGGCAGCGGCCTTGTCAACCGCATTAAGGGCACGTAGAAGCGGGGTTTTAAAATCGAGCGACTCGCCGGTGTAGGATATGAAGATAGTCGGGATGCAGAGCGTTTTATTCACAATGAACACAGGCGAGGAAATATCCCATGCCGAATACCCACGGGCTTCGAAAGTGTTTCTGATACCGCCGTTAGGGAAACTCGAGGCATCAGGTTCCTGCTGCACAAGCAGCTTGCCTGCGAATTCTTCAACAACCCCGCCCTTGCCGTCATGTTCCACAAAACTGTCATGTTTTTCGGCAGTGCCGCCGGTCAGCGGGTGAAACCAGTGAGTGTAATGATGTGCACCATTGTCAAGCGCCCATTTCTTCATCCCGGCAGCAACGCTGTCGGCCAGTTCGCGAGAGATAGGCTGTTTGTTGTCAATGGCATAAACAAGCCTGTCGAATGTCTTTTTAGGGAGATACTCATACATGCGCTGCCTGTTGAACACAGCTTCTGCATAATACTTCTCCGGACTCTCTTTCGGCGGCACTACCGCCACTGCCTTGCGGTCGGAAGCTTCCTTGACCGCCTTGAATCTAAGTAAAGACATAGATTTTAATTGAATTGAGATAAAATTGGAATTGTGACCTTTGGGAACCAACCCGTTAAGTCTTAGAGATAACCTTAGAAATTAAATCCGCTGCATATACACGTATATCGTCTACATGCCGGTGATAATAATGAAAGGCTCCGGGACGTGAAACCCCGAAGCCTTTAAGCCGTTATTGGAACGCACGGCGTATGCGGTCAACCGCCTCTACCGTATTTTCATAGGTGTTGAAAGCGGTCAATCTTAAATAGCCTTCACCCGACGGCCCGAATCCGGCACCCGGGGTACCTGCCACGTGGCAACGGTCGAGCAGCATATCGAAGAATCCCCATGAATCAAGCCCTGCAGGGGTCTTAATCCATACGTAGGGGGCATTCTCCCCTCCGTAAACCTCAAGACCGGCCGCTTTCAGCCCCTCGCGAAGGGTTGCGGCATTGCGGAGATAATAATCAACCGATTCACTTGTCTGACGTTTCCCTGCCTCGGTGTAGATTGCCGCAGCCGCACGTTGGGATATATATGACGCACCGTTGAATTTGGTACACTGCCTGCGCAACCACAGATGATTCATCGAAACCTTGTTTCCGGCGCTGTCATGCCCGAAAAGAGTTTTAGGCACAACCGTGTAGGCACATCTGACACCTGTAAACCCTGCCGTTTTTGAAAAACTGCGGAATTCGACAGCCACCTCACGCGCACCTTCTATCTCGTAAATGCTGTGTGGCACATCATCCCTGCGGATAAATGTTTCATAAGCCGAGTCATAAAGTATAAGCGAGCCGTTGGCACGGGCATAATCAACCCACACCTTAAGCTGCTCGCGGGTCAGCGTAGTGCCTGTCGGGTTATTCGGATAGCAGAGATAGATAATATCGGGAACCTCGTCAGGCAATTCGGGGACAAAACCGTTGGTGGCCGTTACAGGAAGGTAGATTATATTGCTCCAACAACCGTCGGCTTCAAGATTACCTGCACGCCCCCCCATCACATTCGTATCCACATACACCGGGTAAACCGGGTCTGTAACCGCCACGCGGTTGCCACGGGCAAGGATATCGCCGATATTGCCGGTATCGCTCTTCGCCCCGTCGCTCACAAAGATTTCGTCGGGTGATATATCGACCCCTCTTGCACGGTAGTCATTTTCTGCGATAGCCTCACGCAGGAACGGGTAACCCTGTTCCGGCCCGTAACCTTTAAACGTTGCCGACGAAGCCTGTTCGTCAACAGCCGCGTGCATGGCTTCTATAACGGCAGGACACAAAGGACGTGTCACATCGCCGATACCCATACGAATCACATCAGCCTCGGGATGAGCCTCTTTATAAGCATTTATTCGCCGTGCCACTTCCGAAAAAAGGTAGCTTTCGGCAAGTTTGCAAAAATTGTCGTTTATTCTGAACATAAAGTTATCCTATGTCACATCGTCGGCATGCATGGCCTCCGATTCTGATTTGCTTAAATTAAAAATCCGATACTTCGCCGGAGAACACCTCGGTAGCTCCCCCGGTCATAAACACATGCCCCGACTGGCGGTTCCATTCCACCCGCAGGTCGCCGCCCGGCAGATGCACCGTCACTTCACGATTGGTACGCCCTGTGAGTATGGCCGCAACGGCTGTTGCACATGCCCCTGTGCCGCAAGCCATTGTTTCGCCACTGCCCCTTTCCCAAACCCTCATACGGATTTCGTCGGGTGAAATCACTTGCGCGAATTCGATGTTTGCCCTGTCGGGCCACATCGGGTGAACTTCAAGCCCGGGGCCGGTTCCCAGCACGTGGGCATCAGTAACCTCATCAACAAAAACAACCCCGTGGGGATTGCCCATCGACACAGCCGTAAGCCTCAAATCCTCACCGGCCACATTGACAGGTATATCCACATTACCGCAACCGGCATGAACACTTACCGGGATAAGATTCGGGGTAAGTTCTGGAAGCCCCATATCAACTGTGACCGAAACGATTCTACCGTCATGACCGGGAATGAGATGCAAATATTTAACGCCCGAAAGAGTTTCGAGCGTTATGTCGCATTTCTGCGTGTGATGATGGTCGTAAACATACTTACCCACACAACGAGAGCCGTTGCCACACATCTTCGCTTCCGAACCGTCGGCATTGAAAATGCGCATTTTAAAATCGGCATTATCCGAGGGAAGAATCATTATGATTCCGTCACCACCTATGCCGCAATGCCGGTCACTGAGCCTGCGCGATATTTCAGCCAGGCGGTCATCGTCGTAGATAAGCGAACTGTCGGCCCCTCCGAAGCTGCCATCCATACAATCTATATAGATGTAGTCGTTGCCAAGGCCATGCATTTTTGTAAATTTCATCCTTGAATACGAATGAGTGCCGGGGTTGCATCCCCGTTGTTATTTGAAAGCGCAAAGTTACAAAATTTCCATAAACAATCCCGCAATTTCACCCATTGCCAAATAAAAAAAATACCACATTCCGATTTCATTGGCAGCCTTATGTAATAGACAGCATGGTTTTACGTTAAATATATAGTTATAACCGAGTGGCTGTGGGGCTTGGAACCCCCTATGGCCATTGAAACATTTGGCCACCAACGAAATGAATATTACCCGATTACGGTTAAACGTATATTGCCGCGCAGCCTTACTTACGCTTTTGGCAGCCTTGTGTCATACAACGGCCACCGCGCAGGACGGCTCTACGGCCTACAACTATCTTAACATCACTTCATCTGCAAGAATATATGGTCTAGGAGGTGTAAACATTACCGCCGTTGAAGACGAACTTGGCATTTCCGACCAAAACCCGGCGCTTCTCGGCCCGGAAATGGACAACCAGGTACTTATTGACTACATGCTCTATATGGGTGGCTCCAATTTCGCAGGCGCGCGATACGCACGGGCTATCAACGACCGTGGAACATGGTCAGCCGGCATCCGCTATTTCGGATACGGAAACATAACGGCTGCCGACGAATTCGGCAACATAAACGGGACGTTTTCCCCGAAGGATGTAAACTTCAACGGGGCTTTTTCCTACGACATTACCGACCGCTTGCGTGGCGGTATAGCATTGAAATTCCTTTACAGCAGCTATGAGGCATATTCCGCACTGGCCATAGCCACCGACCTCGGACTTAACTATTATGATTCCGACTCGGAATTCTCGGCATCAATAGTGCTTGCAAATGCCGGAGGGCAGATAAAACGTTTTAACGAGACTCACGACAGGCTCCCCATCGACCTCCGTATCGGTGTCGCCAAAATATTCCCGGGATTCCCGGCAAGATTCTCGATAACCGCATGGAATCTCACGAAATGGCATCTTCCCTATCTTGAAACCGGCGACGGCACAACGTCAGAACCGTTTGCAAAAAAGGACTCGTTCAGCTCCAACCTGTTCCGTCATCTGATTTTCGGCGTTGATTTCATACCCTCCGACAGATTCTATATAGCCTTAGGCTACAATTATAAGACCAGGACGGATATGAGCACTTATTCCCGCAGTTTCCTGTCGGGATTCTCGCTCGGAGCCGGGCTAAACCTAAGGCGCTTCAACATGGGTCTGGCATTCGCACAGCCGCATTCCGGGGCCACCACGCTGATGCTCAACCTCAATTTAAACCTAAACGACCTGCTCAACTAACTGCAACAACTTAAGTAATGGATACACCAAAAATCACAATAGCTATCGACGGATATTCGTCATCAGGTAAAAGTTCCATGGCTAAGACCCTGGCCAAGGCGTTGGGATACGACTATGTCGACACAGGGGCAATGTACCGTGCCGTGACACTTTATGCCATGCGTCACTCACTGATTGATGCCGAAGGCGTTGCCGATTCCCAGGCTATAGCCGAAGCCCTCCCAAAAATCGGGATCGCCTTCCGCAGGGAAGCCGACGGAAGCCAGCACACACTCCTTAACGGCGAGGATGTGGAGGAAACTATACGACATCTCGACGTATCGAACAACGTATCGGCTGTTGCCGCGATTCCGGCAGTACGTCACGACCTGGTGAAAAAACAGCAGGCATTCGGCACAGGGAAAGGAATCGTGATGGACGGACGCGACATAGGCACCACGGTGTTCCCGGATGCGGAAATGAAGATTTTCGTTACGGCATCCCCGCAGACCCGTGCCCAACGCAGGGTTGCCGAACTGATTGAAAAAGGGATACCGGCATCTTACGAGGAAGTGCTTGCAAACGTGGTTCACCGCGACCATATCGATGAGACACGTGCCGAAAGCCCCCTGCGCCGTGCCGATGATGCCATAACGCTTGATAACTCAACCATGACCGTGGACGAGCAGAACCGATGGCTGCTTGACCGCTACGAGGAATGTATAGCAAAATCAAACCGCTGAACCTCCATAAGAAAGGCTTATCATAAAAGGATGCAAGTTGAAATAGATAACGATTCGGGATTCTGCTTCGGCGTGGTGACAGCCATTAAAAAGGCCGAGGAAGAACTTGAAAAATCAGGCACACTCTACTGCCTCGGCGACATCGTGCACAACAGCGACGAGGTTCAGCGCCTGTCGGAGAAGGGATTGAAAATTATTACCCACGAAGAGATGGCACACCTTAAGGATGTAAAGGTGTTGCTGCGTGCACATGGCGAACCACCTTCCACCTATGGCCTCGCCCAAAGCAACAACATCGACATCATCGACGCCACCTGCCCTGTGGTGTTGCGCCTGCAGCAACGCATCAAACAAAGCTTTGATGCCGATGATGCCGAGCGCCCGCAAATCGTGATTTATGGGAAAAAGGGGCATGCCGAAGTCAACGGGTTGGTCGGACAGACCGCCGGGCAGGCAATAGTGATTGAAAACATAGCGGAACTCGACAAAGTAGACTTCAACCGTCCGATAGCGCTCTATTCCCAAACCACCAAATCACTGACAGGCTTCCAGGAGGTTATAGATGAAATCAAACGCCGGATGGCTCCAGGCATAAAGTTCGAAAGCTTCGACACCATATGCCGCCAGGTGGCCAACCGTGTAGAGAAGCTACAACGCTTTGCCGAGCATCACGATGTAATACTTTTCGTTGCCGGCAACAAAAGCAGCAACGGCAAGGTTCTTTATGCCAACTGCCTGGAAGTGAACCCGCGCACGCATCTGATTGCAAACGCATCAGAAATCAAGCCGGAATGGCTTGCAGATGCCGAAAGCATAGGTATATGCGGTGCGACATCCACACCGCGATGGCTTATGGAGGAGGTGAAATGGAAAATTTTGTCGCTGTAGACGTAGAAACCGCCAACAAAGAGCCGGAAAGCATTTGCGCCATAGGGGCAGTTAAGGTTATCAACGGCATTATCACGGAGCGGTTCTATGAACTTGTAAAACCGGAACCGGAATATTATTCCAGATATTTTACAGAACAGGTTCACGGCATCGACCGGCGAATGACAGAGAATGCCCCCACATTTGATGTGGTTTGGCGACGCCTGCACAAAATAATAGGTCATCTGCCGCTTGTGGCGCACAACAAGGCTTTCGATGAGAAATGCATCCGGGCGGCATTCCGCACATACGGGATGGATTATCCCGACTACACATTCCTATGCACGGTGCAAAAAGCCAGACGTACTATCCCACGGTCCCTTTGCCCATCATTCTCACTGCCATACCTGTGCGACTTCCTAGGAATCCCCTTCTGTAACCATCACAATGCCCTGGCTGATGCCGAAGCATGCGCCAAAATAGCCATGGCAATCCTATAACCCCACATCGTAACATAATTATGGCCAATCCCAATTATAAAATAATCCTCATCACCGCCTTGACATCAATCCTGACCCTATGTACGGGATGCGGCAACAAGGGGAAAGCATCGCCAGAGGATTTACAGGCAGCCTGCAACAAGGCACGCTCGCTGGCAATCGAACTGTCAGCACAAACCGACACGATGCGTATCGAAAACATACTGCTTGAAGTTAGGGAGCGTGAAAACTACATGCGACATCACGGCTATTCAGATGTGGCCGACATCTACATAGAAACGTTCCTTGCAACGCTCGACTCCGTAAGCCCCGCTATTGCCAAAGAACTGCGATAAGAAAAGCGATGTGCCGTGACACAGATGCATCCGGCACATCGCCTGTTTTCTGCTTTGGATACGCGGACTCGGGAATAATCCCGAAAGGCCGTTATCCGCACCTTTTAACGCACGGCAATAACTTCGATTTCAACAAGCACCTGCTTGGGAAGCTCGCGCACGGCAACTGCCGAACGTGCGGGGAACGGCGCAGTGAACACCTGGCCGTAAACCTCGTTCATAGGCACGAAATTAGCCATATCAGAAAGGAAAACGGTGGTTTTCACAACGTTGTCAACACTAAGGCCGGCTTCGGCAAGAATTGCCTTTACATTGGCAAGCGACTGGGTGGTCTGAGCGGTAATCCCTTCGGGAATTTCGCCGGTTTCGGGATTAACGGGAATCTGTCCTGAAATGAACACGAACGAACCTGTGTCGATTGCCTGGCTGTAGGGGCCGATTGCGCCCGGAGCCTTCTGTGTGGAAATTTGAGTTTTCATTTTGTGATAATTATTTATTGGTTGGTAATCCTTATCTCATCGGAAACCGGAAGCCGGTTGTCATCTGTCTCGGTCAGTTCCTCTATTTTAAGCGAGGAAAGCAGTATGCCGTCAGCATATGCTATGCATTTTGCCCTCAAATCCAACACCGCTTCGGATAGCGATTTGAAGCGCCGGTTAAATTTAGGAATAAAGTTGGCGGAACCGTTTGCCCCGACCTTTCTCAATACAAGTCCGACTGTTATTTTCGAAGGTTCCACAGCCGGGGAAACAGCAAATTCATCATCACCGGTCTTCGTCACGACACGTATCAAAAGCCCGGAATCAATCAATTTGTGAACGGTTTCGTTGACAAGCGTAATCGGCAACCCGTATTCCACTGCAATCTGATGCGGTGTCAGGGGTTTCTGCTCACGGGTAAAGCGGTCAACAGCTATAGTCATTACCGCCAAAGTCAAACGCCACTTATAGTTATTCGATATGCGGGCAATCTCGTTGGTGAAGCTGAATTCGAATATATTCTGGGATGAAAAGCATAAAACGGCACCTGCCAACGTGATAGTCCACACAAGCTGTAACCATATCAACAGCAAGGGCAGGAACGAAAACGAACCATAGATAGCATTATAGCGCGTAACATACACCTGCCCCGTGACGAACAGCCACTGGAGCACCGCATATGATGTCCCGGCCATGACACCGGCTATAAATGCGTTCTTGAATTTGACCTTGGTGTTGGGAATCAGCATATAGCTGCCCGTAAAAAACAGCCATACCAACGCCAGCGACACAAAATCAAGCAATATTTTCAACACCGGCGACATAAACCCATACGGCAGAAGATTCTGCAACGTGGTCGACATGAATACCATCATACCTCCCGCACAAATCATCAGTATGGGAAGAATCAGGAATATTGCCGTATAGTCGGTAATCTTACGCCATAATGTGCGACCCTGCTTTATCCCCCACACCAGGTTGAATGCATTTTCAACATTCCCCACAAGTGATATGAGAGTCCATAGCAGGAACAGGATACCGACACCGACAAACAATCCCTCCGACGACTGGGCAAGATAAGAATCTACAAATTGGAATGCCTGCGACAATGCTTGCTGCTGGGCGGGGAAATGATGGAACAACTGGGTTTCCAACAGATTTTGGAAACCGAACCCACGGCCTATGGCAAACACCAGGGCTAAGGCCGGGACTATTGCAAGAAGGGTCTGATATGTGAGCGAACCTGCACGCATCTGCAAGTCAGCGTTCAGAAATGACCGAACGGAAAGATTCAGCGTCTTAACGAGATTCACTTTGAACGTCCGCCTTGTATCACTCCAAACGCCCTCCGTAACATAGGTATAAAATGACACAAAGATGCCTTTCATCTTGTCGATGAACGGCACCTTGCGATTCGTTTTAACGCATTTACGCCCTGATTTCCCGGCAGAAACGAAGGGACTATCAGGTGTGGTTTTGCTATTTGTTTCTTCCATAGGTCAAACCAAGCGAAGTCGCACCGACTTCTGTGTCAAAATTAACAAAAACAAAACAAACAACCAAAATGAAGGGTTCCCCTCTTTCAATATTTTTCACTTCCTGCAAGAGATGAATGCCACGCTATGAATCACAACGATTAAGTACCAAATCGGGGTTGCGACTTTATATGATAGCGAAAACAAAGCGCTGCGCCAAGCTTTATAAGCCTGACACAGCGCCATATAGAAAGATCTGTGATTTACCTATGCGATTTTACCATCAGAGGAAGGTTGCTCCACCACAATGAAACGGCGCATTACTTTTTAAGCAGATAGCTGCGTAACGGTGCGGCAATGCCGTGCAGACGCCCTTTCCTCACTTTGAATTCCTTGCCATAGACCTCGTCACGATAGGTGCCGTCGGGAAGCCCGGTCGGGAGGTCGACGAATGTGGCAATGCCTGAAATGTTAACCACTGCCGCACCTTTTTCCCCACGGTTCACTAACAGCACACGACCGTTGCCGCTGAATTGCAAATCCTCCTTCTCCCCGGCCATTGCCTGGCGGAATTTGTTGACGGCAGCAACTTCGGGATGGAAAAATTCATCATTGCCACGCTCGCCAAGCCGGTTCTCGCCCCAATAATTTTCACGCGTAGAACCCATGGGACGGCTGAAAAACAGGGGGACACCGTTCTGACGTGCCGTA
This sequence comes from Bacteroidales bacterium M6, assembly GCA_001689485.1. Lineage (GTDB taxonomy): Bacteria > Bacteroidota > Bacteroidia > Bacteroidales > Muribaculaceae > UBA7173. Next base: position 30,855 of record LUJQ01000014.1, read on the forward strand.
AGGAACACCCAGCCCATGCGTATCTGTTCATCGGTCAGCCCGGCACTCTCGTTTGCATTGCAATATGTGTCGTGGCTTTCTACCCACGTGGTCAGAAATTCAGGCGCCGCACCATGATGCCAGCCCACAAGGTCTATGCCGCTTACCGTCCCCTTCTCCAATGCCTGACGCAGATGATAACCATAGCCGGAAGCCGTCTGCCCCATATAGTCGGCATATTCAGCCTCAGGCACACCTTCTCCCTGCAACACCTCGCCATATACAAACAGGCTGTCATAAGGCACTGAGAGTTTCACACCTTTAACGGCTTTACGCCCTGTGGCAACATCCCAGAAATCATTTTCCTTCACACCTGCCGCCGCATCCACCGGGTCGGAATGTACACCTATATGTTTGGCCGTGTCATAGCGGAAACCCGATACTCCCATAGCCAGCAAATCATTGACAAACTGCATGTAATATTTTTGGAAATCAGGATTTTCGGTATTTACATCCGGCAGACCCCCAACCCCCATCAATGTGCATTCCGTGCGGTCGGAATAATCGGCGATAGGGTCAAGACCGTTGGAATGATAAAGCTTGTCACGGCCTCCGGCAGCTTTCACCATCTCGTCGCTGACCAAGTCCACATCAAAGGCTGTGTGATTGGGAAGCACATCGACAAGCACACGCACGTTATATGCCGCCGCAGAATCAAGCATAGCCTGCATCTGCTCCCGGCTGCCTACGATGTTGTTTCCGATAGTCCATGCCGTAGGCTGATAGTAATGATACCAGTTGCCCTCCCCACCTTTTGGGTCGAAAATTTTTTTGTTTCCCCCTTCAGGGCTGTAACATGCCTGCACCGGCGAAGTCTGAATCATGGTGAATCCGGCATCGGCAATCTTTTTCATGTTCTCGGCAATGGTTGGAAAATTCCAACTCCACACATGCAGGATGCTCTCTGTATTGGTGGCATCGGGATTGTGGGTAACGCGGTCACGCGCCATAAGCGCAGGAAATGTCAAAGCAGCCGCACCGGCGCAAAGCAACAGTTTTTTCATGATTATAGTCAACAATGAATTAAGTAAGATATTTCCTGCAAATTTACAAAATATCCCATAATTTTAATAACCGCCGAGGCTTTTCATCAGATGCATTGTGCCAATGCCGGTTCATGACAAACCCTATTGACTTACAACCTTATCATCCCAAATATTCCGGGCATAATAAACCGCACCCCAAAAGCCGTTTGCCGGCATTTTGAAGTGCGGTTTATATAGTTGCAGTCCCTATACGGGAGAATCCATATATCCTTATTTATCGGCTGATTCCGGGGCAATAAGCTTGTAGCCTTTGCCATGGATATTGATAATCTCGATTGATGGATCTTCTTTCAGATGTTTACGCAGCTTGGTGATATATACATCCATCGAACGTGCATTGAAGTAGTTGTCGTCAATCCAGATTGTCTTGAGGGCATAGTTACGCTCAAGAATTTCATTTACATGCGCACAGAGCAGGCTTAACAGTTCCGACTCTTTTGTGGTCAGTTTTGTTACCTTGTCGTCAATCATCAGCACCTGTTTCTGGGTGTCGAAAGTGAAGCGGCCTATTTTATACATTGTCACTTCCTTGCCCTTCTTACCCTTCACACGGCGCAGGATAGCCTCGATGCGGAACACGAGTTCCTCCATCGAGAACGGCTTTGTGATGTAATCGTCAGCCCCGATCTTGAAGCCTTCCAAAATATCTTCCTTGATTGTTTTAGCAGTAAGGAAGATAATGGGTACTTCGCTGTTAACGGCACGGATTTCCTGTGCCAGCGCGAAGCCGTCCTTTTTAGGCATCATCACATCAAGCACACAAATATCATATTTCCCCTTAAGGAATGCTTTGTAACCGGCTTCTCCATCAGCATAGAGGTCGGCATTGAACCCCTTTGCCTGAAGGTATTCGCGGAGGAGCATCCCTAGGTTCTCATCATCCTCACACAGGAGGATTCGCATACGGTCGTCCATAGTCTTTGGTATTTTATTATATTACTATAATTATTAATTTTTCTAAATTGTTCACCGAAGCGTTAAATTTTTCAATAATTTAGTTGAAAACGCCCTTTATGGTTGTCAGTCGGCAGTAGATGTTTCCAGTAGCGGCAACACTATTATGAAGCGGGTTCCTTTGCCTGGCTCGCTCTCTACTTTGATTTCCCCTCCCATCAGGGTCACCATTTTGTGCACATACGCCAGTCCGAGACCGAAACCTTTTACATCATGACGATTACCCGTGGAAACCCTGTAGAATTTTTCGAAAATCTTCTTTAGGTCTTCCTTCCGTATCCCTATCCCGTTATCACCCACTACTATTTCCAAACGGTCTTGCGCAATGTCGCGCGTGGTTACAGTCAGTTCAAGCGGTGCGTCCTCCTTGCGGTATTTGAATGCGTTGTCGAGCAGATTGAATATGACGTTGGTAAAGTGCATCTCGTCAACGTTTACAATCGCATCATCGGCATCAAAAGCGGTGTTGATTTTGCCGCCATATTTTTCCACTTTAAGGCGGAATGTGTTGACCACATTTGAAATCACCACATTGGCATCGACATCCTGCATGCGGAGCGTACCGGTTTTCTTATCGAACATCGACATCTGCAACACCTTCTCTACCTGGAAACGCAGCCGCTTCGTCTCGTCATTAATCACCGTGGAAATGTGTTGAAGCATGGTCGGCGACTTCCTCACAGAAGCATCGTTGAGCATCTGCGCGGCAAGCGATATGGTTGAAATCGGGGTTTTGAACTCATGGGTCATATTGTTGATGAAATCGTTTTTCATCTCGGTAATCTTCTTTTGGCGGAACGCGATGATAATAGTGTAAAGGAACACTATCAGCAACACGAACGTGAAGATAAACGAGGGAATCATAAACTTCACCGAACTCAATATGTATTTTGTTTTCGACGGGAAATAAACCTTGAGATAGTTCTTTTTAGTCGCTGGGTCATTACGGAAGAGCGATTGCACGAAAATACTGTTTTCCAAAGTAGCGGTATTGACGTTTGAAAATCCCTTCGATTCATAGAACACTTTACCGTTCCTGTTGACCACGGCAAATTCAAAGGGGAGTTCGAGCCCGTTGTTTTCCAGCTCCCTCTTCAGATAACGGCGCACTGCAACGGAATCGGCCCGTTCCTCAATCGGGCGGTCACCGGCTTTGTTCATGATGTTGATAATCACATCGTCGATTACACCTTTCTGATAGAGGTACTGCCCTTTCAATTCTTCACGCATCGAATTATAGCTCGATGCGACGTTGCTCTCGTTCTGAATCTTATAGATTTTTTCGGCATCCGATTTCAACGTCACTTCACCTGCCACGCCGCTATGGGTGGTAAACGAGTATTTGATGCCGCCAAGATGAGGCGTACCGCCATATTGGGTATAGACCGACGATGATTCCACCTCGGCCACATCTTCCTCTAGGAAATATTTTGTCTCATCCTGTTCCAAAAGCGATGACACCGCATACAGCGACCGCCTTACACCTTCGGTAAACTGGTCGTCGCGCATACGTATCATGCTCTGCATATAGATTATCTGAATGTAGAGCAATCCGAGGAATGTCAAGGCTATAAGCACGGTAAGCAACCAAATGGTTGATTTCTTCATTGTTGGTTTCCTTATATTCAAACTGGCGGTTGGATGCGACAGCATGCACCTCAAGCCGATTTATAAATATTTTACAATGTTAACAACAGGCGGCCGACCGTTGTTTACGGATATGTTGAACAAACCGCCACAATTTTAACACTATGACGCAAAATTAACATAATGCCCGCATATCTGCAAATATGCGGGCATTTAAAAATACATAAAAATCAAGAAGATAAGCAATCAACCCTTTCTGACTGATATGCCGTAACTACTACCGATTTACCTTTATTATCCCTGGTGCTGAGGACGCAAAAGGTCATTTACGGTTTTAACCGGGTTGAACGTGGCTACAGGCACCTCGACAAAGGCTGTCAGCCAGTCGCTCATCGCACCGTTCCAAAGTCCGGGCAGCTCCAAAGCTTTAAGGTTACGCCCATGGAGTGATTTCGACGAGATGAAACCGGTGAGGGGGTCGACATGTGCGGTGAGGTCGAACGGCTTGCCATACACATCGGTCACATAGCATACCAGGTCGACCGGGTTGAAATGTGTGGCTTTAGCCATCATCTGCTTGTTTTCATCCTTCGAAAGATCGATCTGGGTACTTTCAAGAATCTGCAGCGAACGTGAGCCATCGGCATTATATGCTATATAAGGGCCTCCGCCAGGTTCCCCTTCGTTTTTAACCATGCCGCACACACGCAAGGGGCGGTTAAGCTTGGTGCGCAGATAAGTCGAGAGGTCTTCCCCTTGTAAGGAGGAAAGTTCAGGCGCGTCGAAACTGAACTTATCACGCAGGAAAGCGCATATCTCCTGAAGCTGCGCATCGGTGTATTCCCGACTGTCAATCAGCTTGATGTAACGGGCCACGGCATCATGCAGCTCCATCATGTAGCCGGCAATCACCATCTTGTATTTCAACGTGGCGCCACGCAGGCTGTCAGGCACAACGTTGTCGATGTTTTTGATAAACACTACCTCGGCATCTATATCATTGAGATTCTGAATCAACGCGCCGTGGCCGCCGGGACGGAAAACCAGTTTACCGTTGTCGCGGAAAAGCGTGTTATCCTCATTGACTGCAACCGTGTCGGTCGATGCTTTCTGTTCCGACATCCCGACATTGATTTTAACACCCATCTCCTTTTCGATGCGAGGTTTCACCTCTGCAAGTTTTCCGGCAAATGCCTCCCGGTGAGAGCCCGACACGGTGAGGTGCATGTTGACAGTGCCGTCGGCCTGGCGAGCCGATTGCGCACCTTCCATAAGCTGCTCTTCAACCGGGGTACGTGTCCCATCAACTGCATGGTGGAAGGTCAGCAGCCCTTTAGGAAGGTTGCCATAGTTCAACCCGTCGGATGAGATAATTGCAGCAACCACATCCTTGTCACGTCCTTCCGACAAAAGAGTATCGACATCCTTGTTGTGCAGACGCAGAACGGCAGCATCAAGCTCGTTAAAGAAAGCAACTTTATGGATATCCTTCAACAGTCGGGCTACATCGGAACCTTCGGCAGGATGAGCGCTGTCACCATCGACAAAGGCAAATAACGATTTAAACATACGTGAGGCGGCCCCGGATGCAGGAACGAATTTGCAAACACGTCCTCCGTCGGCCAAAAAGCCGTTCCATCGTTCCACGGCACGGGTTTCGTCATCATCCGTAAGCACCGTAATCCCTTCACCGGGACGTGCGGAATCATGTATTTTCAGGTATGGGAAGCCGGTGACAAATCTGTCAACCTGGGTCTGAAGCTCTTCCGGGGTGATGCCCCTGGCTTCCAATGTCTTTAGGTCAGAATCTGAAAGGTTCATTAGGTCTGATAGGTTTAGGGTTTTATATAGGTTTTGTTAATGCATACGTTTCAAAAGGTTATACGAGGGGACCACACCAAGCTCCCCGGCTTTCGACAGGTTCTCCACCCCCCGCTCGCGGTCGCCGAGCTGGAAATAAGCATAACCCCGGTTATAATAAGCCTCGCCGAAATCAGGTTTAAGCTCTATAGCTTTCCCGAAGGCCAGCAAAGCCGAAGTGAAATCGCCAAGTTCGGCAAGCACGTTCCCCTTGTTGTAATATGCAAAAGCCAAACGGGGGGAAAGCTCTATGGCCCGGTCGAAATCGGCGATAACGGCACGTATCTCAGCTGTCCGTGCAGGGCCGTCGGCATGGTTTCCTGCCTGCAAAGATTTATATCGGGCTATTGCGCGCTGAAAATGCCCCAAAGCAAATCCGGGGGTCAGTTCAAGAGCCTTTGTAAGATCGTTAACCGCCGATGCATAGTCGCGCAACACTATGAAATCCATCGCCCTGCCGAAATAATCGATAGCACGCGGGGAATGGGTGGCTATGTAAGAGTTATAATATTCGATGGAACGGAAATGCTTGTTGATATTCTCCTCACCGAGTGTTATATCATCGTTCGAAAGCTGCACCAGGAAACGTAGCATGCGTGTTGCATTCACATCGTCGATTTCCTTGATGTAATAGGCCGAAGGCTTCAGTTCGGTTGGCGCGGTGTAATAGCTCAGGGCGAACATCGGCTCAAGTTCGACCCTGCGACCACGATCCTGCACGCGGCCACGTATATTCTTGTTATTATAATCGCCGTCAACCTCAATCTCCTGCTCCACGGTTCGGAGAGCAGTGAAGCGCTTTGCCACCGCTTCGGGCGACAGCGAACTTTCGGCAGACGTGGCCGCATCCTTTTTACCCTGGTGTTGCGAACCCGACGCCATATCATCTTTCGGGGTTGTCGAGGAATCTATTATATCCGCACCGATCGGCTTCAGATTCTTTGCCATGTCAAGGGCCCGGTTATAGTCGCGTTCGGCCTGGCGCATGTTACCCGCCATCCGGTTCAGATTGCTCCTCATATACAGAGCTTCGGGCAATTCCGGGAAAGCCTCTATCAGGCGGTTCACATCAGCCATTGCCTTAGGCACATCCTTTTTTTCGGAATACAGGTAGGCTCGGTTATAGAGCGAGCGGTAATCGTCGGCGTCCAGTTCCAGAGCCTTTGAAAAGTCCTTTATGGCATTGTCGTTATCACGTACCTCCATGCGCAGCAATCCACGGTTGAAAATAGCGGCAACATTCAATGGGTCAAGCTGGATGGCGTAATCATAGTCGGCCATCGCCCCGAAATAATCATCAAGGCTATGGCGCAGGAATGCCCTGTTTATATAAAGCCCGGCTTCACGGGGCAAAAGGCGTATCGCCTCGTTGATGTCGCCGAGGGCGGCCTCATAGTCCTTATGTCCGTGAATCGCAATATCGGCCCTGAGGAGGTATCCGTTGGCAAGATTCTTGTTGAGTTCGAGAGCATGGTCAATATCCTCGCGTGCCTTTACCGTATCACCCTGCTCCAGGCTAAGGCGTGCCCTCCCTATGTAACCGTTCTCATATTTGGGGAACTGGCGCAGCAGGAGGTCGAACGAGGCGGCAGCACTGTCAGGCTGATGCATTTCCTGCTGTGCGAGGGCTTTGTTAAACAGCAAGCCGCGACTTTCTGGAAGCAGCTTCATGGCACTGTTATAATCATCGACCGCATCCTGCAACTTGCCACGGTTCTGGCGCGCCACCCCCCTGACCTCATAGGCATCGGCGATAAAGGGGTTACGCTCGATTGCAGCCGTGGCATCCTCCTCAGCCCCGAGATAATCCTCAAGGTTAAGTTTGGCGATGGCACGCATGAAGTACGGTTGCGCAAGATATGGTTTGGCCATTATCGCCTGGTTGAAATACTGAATCGAGAGCATATAGTCCTCGAAATAAAGGGCATTCTGCCCCACCCTCAGCACTTGCTCGGCATTAATCTGGCCACGCGCCGTTACCGCCCACAAAGTGGCAAACAGGAATAAAAAAATATGACGTAAGCAGGTGAATTTCATCAGATGAACAGTTGTAAGCCGTTTCCTTCCAAAGCCGGGGCCGACCTTGGAAGAAAACGGCTTACAAATATAGCCTTTTCGCGCCAATAGCACAAAAAGCCCGGTCTTAAAAATTCTTACCGTGTGCCGGCAACCTGTTTCGAAACGGACTTCCTGCGTGGCAATGTGGCCGACAACAATAAAAATCCAAGAATCCCTGCCAACAGGGAGCCTACCACGATTCCTAATTTGGCATGGTTGAGGATATCGGCCTGCTCCGCCGCCCCGAACGACAGGTTGGCGATAAACAACGAGACCGTGAAGCCTATACCACCCAACATCGATACCGATGCCATCATCTTCCAGTTGGCATCAGCGGGCATCGGTGCCAGCCTCAATTTAACCGTAAGCCATGAGAAAAGGAAAATCCCGACGAACTTACCGGCCACAAGCCCGAATATCACTGCCAACGATATCCCTTCCACTATCGTTACCGGGCTCATGTCAAGAAGGAATATCCCCGCATTTGCAAAAGCGAAAAGCGGTATAATCAGGTTGTTGACAAACCCATGGAGGGTATCCTCCATATCCTGCAATGGGGAAATCACCTTATCCGAAGCTGACTCTACCCGTTTGAGCCAGTCCATCTGTTCGTTTGAAAGAATGGTGCGGCGCGTGAGCTTCTCATCATCCTCCTTGCGGAAATTGGAAATTGCCTCACGGATTGCAACAATATATTTGCCGGGATTCAGAACGGGCTTGGCCGGTATGCAGAATGCCACAGCGACCCCTGCTATGGTCGGATGCACACCCGAATTCAGGAAAAGGAACCAAATAACGGCACCTATCGTAAGATAAAACACCTTGCTTTGGATACGCATGGCCTGCCCCAACACCAGCACCCCTAGGAGGGCAAGCGCATAAACCAAAAGCATATATTCGATATGCCCTGAATAGCATGTGGCTATAACGATGATGCCGCCAATGTCGTCAACTACCGCAAGCGTGGTCAGAAACACCTTCAATGAAATCGGCACACGGCTTCCAAGCATGCCCAGCACACCCAGCGAAAACGCGATATCCGTTGCCATCGGGATGGCAGCCCCGCCTACAAACGGTGTGCCCTTACCAATCAAATAGAAAAACAGCACCGGCACACCCATACCGCCGATTGCACCGACTATCGGGAGCAGGGCCTGGCGGAATGACGACAATTCCCCCACCAGGATTTCCCGTTTTATTTCCAATCCGATGGTAAAGAAAAACACCGCCATCAACGCATCGTTGATAAACGACAACATAGTCATTGGATGTCCGTTGTGCGAGAACAGGTTGAAATCGCCTACCTGCAACCGTAACGGCTGATTCCAAAAATCAAAATAATACCCGTTGACCGCAGGGATATTGGCAATCACAAGTGCCAGTACCGTGGCCGCAATCAACACATTCCCACCCGAAGCATGCCGTCGCAAAGCCTGCCTGGCTGCATAATACACATTGTGTGCAAACGACGGTTGCGGCTCGTCGGCCGTGATGAAAATCTTTTCCTTCGGGAATTTTTTCTTTAAATCCTTATTATCCATTTACCTTAGCTCTCTTTTTTGTACCTATAATTTCCACCTATTACAGGTGTTCCGAACTTAAAACATCCCAAACACATCATGAATAAGATTCTAAAAAACATGCGTATATAAAAGAAGTCGGGACGACTTCCCTTTCCTTATTTATAAAATGCCGCCAACTTGATTTTGGTTTAACATGTGATAGCCGATGTCTGCCATTCGGACATCGGCTATACTAAAGGTCAGTCGAGTTTCAGAACCGCGAGGAACGCCTTCTGCGGCACCTGTACGGAACCAATCTGTTTCATACGTTTCTTGCCCGCTTTCTGCTTTTCAAGAAGCTTTCGTTTACGCGACACGTCACCGCCATAACATTTGGCCGTCACATCCTTTCGCACAGCCTTGATAGTTTCACGGGCTATGATTTTCGCACCGATGGCTGCCTGCACGGCAATATCGAACTGATGGCGTGGTATCAGTTCCTTAAGCTTTTCACACATTTTACGCCCGAAAGCAACCGCATTGTCGGCATGTGTAAGCGTGGAAAGGGCATCGACGCTCTCCCCGTTCAGCAGCATATCCAGTTTGACAAGCTTTGAATCACGGAAATCGTGAAGATGATAGTCAAACGATGCATAACCTTTTGAAATTGATTTCAGTTTGTCGTAGAAATCAATCACGATTTCACCCAATGGGATGTCGAAAGTTATTTCGACACGGTTTCCATGAATGAATTCCTGCTTTATCAGCTCGCCGCGTTTTCCGAGGCACAACGTCATGATAGACCCTATAAAATCGGTAGTGGTGATTATCGACGAACGGATATAAGGCTCCTCGATATGGTCGATAAGCGTGACGTCAGGCAGCCCCGAAGGGTTGTGGACCTCGCTTACGTTCCCTTTTTTGTCATACACTTTATAGGAAACGTTAGGCACGGTGGTAATCACCTCCATGTTGAATTCACGGCTCAACCGTTCCTGGATTATTTCCATATGGAGCAACCCCAGGAATCCGCAACGGAACCCGAAACCCAACGCCATCGACGATTCAGGCTGGAATGTCAGCGACGCATCGTTAAGCTGCAATTTCTCAAGCGAGGAACGGAGGTTTTCGAAATCTTCGGCCTCGATGGGATAAACGCCTGCGAACACCATGGGCTTCACCTCCTCAAAGCCTTCGATTGCGGGAGCCGGACGTTGCACATGGGTTATGGTGTCACCCACCTTTACCTCTTTCGAAGTCTTGATACCCGAAATTATGTATCCCACATTACCGGCCGAAAGCTCCTGCCGGGGATTAAGGTCGAGTTTCAGCACGCCGATTTCATCAGCATGGTATTCTTTGCCTGTCGACACGAATTTAACAAAATCGTCTTTACGTATGGTCCCGTTTACGATTTTGAAATATGCGATAATGCCACGGAAAGGATTGAAAACCGAATCGAAAATCAACGCCTGCAACGGAGCCTGCGGATCGCCCGAAGGTGCAGGCACACGCTCCACGATGGCGCGAAGAATCTCAGGCACACCTTCACCCGTCTTGCCGCTGGCACGTATAATCTCGTCACGGCTGCAACCAAGCAGGTCTACAATCTGATCCTCCACCTCGTCGGGATTCGCGCTTTCCAAATCCACCTTGTTGATTACAGGTATAATCTCCAAGTCTGAATCGATAGCCATGTAAAGGTTCGATATGGTCTGTGCCTGTATTCCCTGTGTGGCATCGACAATCAGCAGGGCACCCTCACATGCCGCGATTGAACGTGACACCTCATATGAAAAGTCAACATGCCCAGGAGTATCGATAAGGTTAAGCGTGTATGGCTCGCCGTCAAGCATGTAATTCATCTGGATTGCATGACTTTTGATTGTGATGCCACGTTCGCGCTCGAGATCCATATCGTCAAGCACCTGCGCCTGGAGGTCTTTACCGTCTACAGTTTTGGTAAATTCAAGTAACCTGTCGGCAAGGGTACTCTTGCCATGGTCGATATGCGCTATTATGCAGAAATTGCGTATATTTTTCATCATGTAATTGCTTTGGCTTGCAAAGTTACGAAAAATTTTTGGCAGAATGCAGGTAGGCAAGCAGGTCTGCCACAATGAACGTGCTACCGCCTACAAACATCGAACCCGCCTCGGTGCGCCCCCTCATCGCGCCCAGACCTTTTTCGTATGCTTCGGCCACGGTGGGGACGCATTCCCCTTTCAATCCTAATCTGCCGGCCTCTTCTGCAAGCGTTCCGGCAGGAAGAGCCCTCGGGATAGAGGCATTCGTAAATATATATTCAGCATCGCGTGGCAGCAACGGAAGTATCGGGGCTATATCCTTATCGTTGACGAACCCCAGGACAACCGTCAGCGGCCTCGGCAAACGCTTGAGCTGGCCTGAAAGCATTTCCCATCCTCCGATGTTATGCCCTGTATCACACACCACAAGCGGGTCGGACGATAGTGACATCCAACGGCCCATAAGCCCTGTCAGTGTGCACACATTGGCAAAACCTTCCTTAACGGCTACGGACGGAATATCCCATCCGAGTTTGCATAATTCATCAATCGAACATAGAACGGTTCGGGCGTTCTGTTGCTGGCAGTCGCCAGTAAGCTGATAAGCGAGATTACCGAAACGGCTGCCAAGGATGCGCAACGAGTTATCCCCGTTTTCAAATCCAGATACATTCTCCTCATCAAGGGCGAACCGTATCGACGTCATATGTCCGGCAGCCTCGGCAGCAAGAACACCTCTGATATAAGGATTCGGCTCCCCGCACACCACAGGAACCCCTTTGCGCATTATCCCGGCCTTTTCATGGGCGATTTCCTCAAGCGTATGGCCAAGCTGGGCCGTATGGTCGAATGATATATTGGTAATAACCGACAGGTCGGCTTCAACTATATTTGTCGAATCAAGCCTGCCCCCAAGTCCAACCTCTATAACCGCCACATCCACCTTTTCACGGGCAAACCAGTCAAAGGCCATTACCGTGGTTAGCTCGAAAAATGATGGTTCGGAATCAGAAGCCTGCGGCAGCTCACGGTAGCGTTGCACAAAACGGATTACATCCTCTTCGGGAATCATTGACCCGTTTACCCTGATTCGTTCACGAAAATCAATAAGATGAGGGGAGGTATATAGCCCCACCTTAAGCCCGGCCGACTGCAACACAGCCGCCAACGTGTGGGAGGTTGAACCCTTCCCGTTGGTTCCGGCCACATGTATGACCTTGTAACGATATTGAGGGTTGCCGAAAACTTCGGCAAGATGCCTCACCGTGTCAAGTCCCGGCTTATAAGCTGCCGCCCCGATGCGCTGAAACTGGGGGGTGCAATTATACAGGTAATCGATAGTCGCGCGGTAATTCATTATATAACAGCGAAGTCGTTTAAATCATACTGACTTTTTTCAATAATATATCAGGAACCCGGCCAGCCCCGATGCAAGAATCACAAGGATGGGATGGATTTTTGTGAAAAGCACCGTTGCAAGTGCCCCTATGGCTATAATAACAGAAATCCATATTTCAAAAGTTTCCGATCCGAAGTTTTCGGCATTCATCAGCAACAAAGCCGCCGATGCAATCAACCCGATAACTACAGGACGCAACCCCATGAATATTCCCCGGATAGCGACGCTATCCTTATGGCGTGCGATAAAATGGCTTGTGTACGCCACAAGGAGAAACGATGGCAGGACTACAACCAGCGTGCAGACCACCGACCCAAGCACCCCCCATAACGGATTTGTAAACCCGGCCTGCAAAGGTGCGGCATATCCTATATAGGTGGCGGAATTTATACCGATGGGGCCGGGAGTCATTTGTGAAATCGCCACAATATCGGTAAAGGTCTTTTCGGTTATCCAGCCGGGGCCGACAATTTCCCTTTCGATAAGCGACAGCATGGCATATCCGCCACCGAAACCGAACAATCCTATTTTAAGATAGCTCCATATCAACCGCAAGTATATCATAATCCTTCCTCCTTCTCTTCTTTGTCGATTTGACGCATTGTCAGCAACCGTTCCTGGCGCCTAAGCCAAATGAATCCGAACACCCCGCCAAGCACTATGTATAGTATGGGATTGGAAATCACAGGAATGTGCGACCATATCAGCAATGCTACCACAACAGGAATCCATACCGTTTTCCACCCTATATGTGATGCCTTGGCCGTTGTTACCACAGGCGCGATAATCAATGCCACAACGGCAGGCCGGATACCACGGAAAATAGCCGATACCACGGGGTTGTTCTGAATCAACTCAGGAGTAAGGAAGATTGCTATGGCAAGGATAATAAGGAAACAGGGCATTATAGTGCCCATGGCAGCCGCCACACTCCCCTTCCAGCCTCGAAGGCGGTCGCCGACCGCCACGGATATGTTTACGGCAAGGATTCCCGGAAGCGACTGTGCCACAGCCAGCAGGTCGAGAAATTCCTCACGGGCAATCCACTTCCTGGTTTCAACCACTTCACGCTCTATAAGCGAAATCATGGCCCATCCCCCGCCAAAAGTAAATGCCCCGATTCTTACGAACGAGGCAAATAGCTGTGAGTATATACGGTCAGTCTTCATGCAACGTCGATTTTTGAGAAACCGACTGCAAAGGTACGAACTTTTTCTTTAAATCGGTCAAGGTTCATTCAACCGTAACCGATTTCGCAAGGTTGCGTGGCATATCGACATCGCACCCTTTCTTTATCGCTATGTGGTATGCCAGCAACTGCAGGGGGATGGATACCACAACCGGTGATATTATTTCGGGGACACACGGAATCTCAAGGATATGGTCGGCAATCTCGGCAATAGTGTCGTCCCCCTTCGTCACAATGGCTATAACCGACCCGCCACGTGCTTTTACCTGGCGTATGTTGGAAATGATTTTCTCATGCATCCCGTCATCAGGCGCAATCACAACCGTGGGCAGTTCGTGGTCGATAAGGGCTATCGGGCCATGTTTCATTTCTGCCGCCGGATACCCCTCGGCATGTATATAGCTTATTTCCTTGAGTTTCAATGCTCCCTCAAGCGCACTCGGATAATTGTAACCGCGACCGAGGTAAAGGAAATTGTGAACATAGGTGTATATGCCCGAAAGCTTTTCGATAGAGCTGTTGAGCTTCAGAGCCTGCCCGATAAGCGCAGGGAGATTGCGCAATGCATCGGTCACAGTGGCTTTTGTAGCAGCATCGACAGTCCCTTTCAACGTCCCTATCGCCATGGCCAGCATAGTAAGCACAGTTACCTGCCCGGTAAACGCCTTGGTTGATGCCACTCCGATTTCAGGCCCTACATGTATATAAGTCCCGGAATCGGTGGCACGCGCTATCGATGAGCCGACCACATTGCACACACCATAGACAAACGCGCCGCATTCCCTGGCCATGCGTATTGCGGCGAGGGTGTCGGCCGTTTCCCCTGACTGGGAAATGGCAATCACTATATCGTCAGTCGAAATTACCGGGTTGCTGTAACGGAACTCGCTGGCATACTCCACTTCCACAGGTATGCGGGCCATTTCCTGGATAAGTCGTTTGCCGATAAGGCCGGCATGCCATGATGTGCCGCATGCAACGATGATTATGCGGCGTGCATTAAGGAATTTGTCCTTATGCTCGAGCACACCTGAGAGGGTGACTTCCGAACCGCTGCTTCCTATGCGTCCACGGATACAGTCGTGAATCGTGCGTGGCTGCTCGAAAATCTCCTTTAACATAAAGTGGGGATAGCCCCCTTTCTCAAGCTGTGATACCGACATGCGCAGGGTCTTGATGTCGATTTCACCCGGCTTGTTGTCGGTAGTGATAATCTGCAAAGGTTCTCCCTGACGGATTATCGCGATTTCGTCATCATTCAGATAAACCACCTTATCCGTAAATTCTATGATAGGTGTCGCATCCGAGGCAAGGAATGTCTCACCCTCACCTATCCCGATTACGAGCGGGGAACTCTTGCGGGCCCCTATCACGGTGTCGGGTGTTTCCGTGTCGATAACCGCTATGGCATATGCACCTACCACTTCCTTAAGTGCCTCGCGGACGGCATCGGCAAGCGTGCATCCGTTTGTTTCCTTTACATACTCGATAAGCTGCACCAGCACCTCGGTATCAGTCTCACTCCGGAAAGTGCACCCATGCATTTCAAGAGCTTCCTTCAGCACATTATAATTTTCTATAGTGCCGTTATGTACAAGGGCGATTTTACCACTTCTGCTGTAATGAGGGTGGGCATTAACATCGTTAGGCTCCCCGTGGGTTGCCCACCGGGTATGCGCTATCCCTATATTGCCCGACACATCTTTCGATTCACAGAATCGTTCCAAATCATCTACCTTGCCACGGGTTTTATAAACATTAAGTCCGCCAGCGGACTGAAGCAACGCCACCCCGGCACTGTCATACCCTCTGTATTCCAGCCGGTGCAAACCCTTAATCAAAATCCCGTAAGCGGGACGATGGCCTATATAACCTACTATTCCACACATAAAATAATTATTATTGGTCTCTGCTTTGTTGTAATCCCTACTGTTTAAAATCCATTTTGCCCTTAGAGGGGCGGAACGTGTGCTTATTGCCTTTTCAAAGCCTGGCAGACCCCTCCATGAACCATTCCTAAATGAAAGGCGCAAAGTTACAAAAAATGATAATACCTGCAATATTTTTTTCAAGTGCATATCAGGGAGGCCGCAACCCGGGTTGCACGTGTCACGACTTATGAGTAACTTTGCGATAGAAAGGGGCGACTTACCGCCATCTGCAATCCAACCAGGCTTAACAAGCAATACCCGTGAACGATACCAACCAAGACGCATCACAACGCGACAACGGCCAACGGCAGGCACCGGCGGCCGACTTCCGTCAAGACCTGTCACAGGCACTCGATACCCTTCGCAAAGGGGGCATAATATTATACCCTACCGATACGGTGTGGGGCATCGGGTGTGATGCCACCAACCCCGAGGCGGTAAAACGCATCTACGGGTTAAAACAGAGAGCCGACAGCAAGGCAATGATTGTGATGGCCGACTCACCGGCAATGGCAGAACGCTATGTCGACGAGATGCCCGACGTGGCATTACAGCTTATGGAAGTCGCAGTAAAACCAACCACCATAATCTATGACCGGGGAATCGGCCTTGCACCAAACCTTCTTGCCCCTGACGGAAGCGTAGGCATAAGGGTCACATCCGAACCGTTTTCAGCAATGCTGTGCCGCAGGTTGCGCAGGCCGTTGGTCTCCACATCGGCCAACATCAGCGGCGGCAGCACACCACGGTTCTTCAACGAGATTCCCGATGAGATTGTCAGCGGCGTGGACTATGTTGTAAACTACCGCCGCGACGACAACACCCCACACACCCCGTCGAGCATAATAAAACTCTCGAATTCAGGCGAGGTGAAAATCATAAGGAAATGATGATGCCATCTCGGCTTCACTGAACAAACTAATCAATCACATTATCCCGGTTTAAATAATGCGCGAACCGTTTTTACCGCCCGTAATCTATCATAGGGTACATACCTTCTGGCTGAGGTTACTCCGCTGGCGCGAACGACACATCAAAGAGAAAAGCTTCGTCATACTGCTGTCATTGGTCGTGGGCGTTCTCGCAGGACTGGCCGCCATGGTGCTGAAATGGATGATTCACCTGATTTCCGGCACCCTGACCGCCGACCTTAATGTATCTGAAGGAAACTACCTATATATCCTCTACCCGGTTATCGGCATCCTGCTTGCATGCTGGTATGTCCGTTACGTGGTACGCGACAACATTTCGCATGGCGTGACACGCGTGCTCTATTCAATTTCACAGAACAAGAGCCGGTTAAAGCCACACAACATGTACACCTCCATCGTGGCCTCATCCATCACAATCGGGTTCGGAGGCTCGGTAGGGGCGGAAGGCCCTATCGTCTACACCGGGGCCGCCATAGGCTCCAACCTGGGGCAGGCATTCCGCCTGTCGCCACGCGTGCTTATGATACTTGTGGGATGCGGTGCCGCGGCAGGTATAGCCGGCATTTTCAAGGCACCTATAGCCGGGATGCTTTTCACGCTCGAGGTGCTTATGCTCGACCTCACCACGGTCACCGTAATGCCGTTGCTCATAGCATCGATTTCGGCTGCATCGATTGCCTACATATTCACCGGTTATGAATTCGAGTTCTTTTTCGTTCAAAGCGAGCCGTTCATAACCGAGCGCATCCCGTTCTTCATAGGGCTTGGGGTTATCTGCGGTTTCGTATCGCTCTATTTCACACGGATAATGTTCATGATGGAAACCTTCTTCAAGAAACATCTCGGTGTGCAATGGAAGAAAACCGTTGTAGGCGGTGCCATACTGGCATCACTGGTGTTCCTCTTCCCCCCGCTTTACGGAGAGGGATACGGAGCTATCAATTCCCTCCTTAACGGCGACCCCTCATCAATCGTCGACGGCTCGATTTTTTATGGCGACCGCGACGATGTGGCATTCATAATCCTCTATATCGGGTTCATAATCCTTATGAAAGCGTTCGCCACTTCGGCAACAAACGGCGCAGGCGGAGTGGGAGGCACATTCGCCCCCTCGCTTTACGTAGGGTGCATGACAGGGTTCTTCTTTGCCTACCTCATCAACAATCTCGGCTTCGGCATGGATCTTTCGGTAAAGAATTTCGCACTTATGGGAATGGCCGGGGTGATGTCGGGAGTGATGCATGCGCCCCTTATGGGTATCTTCCTTACGGCTGAAATGACCGGGGGCTACGAACTGTTCCTGCCGTTGCTCATCGTATCGGCGATTTCATATGGGACAATCAAGATTTTCGAGCCTTACTCCATTTACACCATGCGTCTTGCCCGTCGTGGCGAACTGCTGACCCACCACAAAGATAAAGCGGTGCTGACACTGTTGAAAATGAATTCCGTGGTAGAAACCGATTTCCTCACTGTGAAGCCCGACATGAACCTCAAACAGATGGTCGACACCATCTCACGTTCCAACCGCAACCTTTTCCCGGTTGTAGACGACGAAGAACGCCTCATCGGGGTCGTGCTGTTGGACGACATACGAAACATCATGTTCCGTCCCGACCTGTACAGGCGCATGCACGTGAGCCGTTTCATGGCCATGCCACCCGCCAAACTCCAAATAGGCGATTCGATGGACCACGTGATGAAGACTTTTGATGACACAGGTGCCTGGAACCTGCCGGTAGTCGATGGTGAACAATATGTAGGATTCGTATCGAAATCAAAGATATTCAACTCCTACCGCAGGGTGTTGCGTCACTATTCGGAAGATTGAAAACAAAGCTCACATCCCCACCACCGTGACAGCGGCAAGTTGTGGAGTAAAAATAACACTATCCAGGCAATACCATAGCCCCCTATCGCACTCAGACTCATGATTGAATATATATCAGGCAAAATAGCAGAACTCACACCCACCTATGCCGTAATCGACAATCACGGAATAGGATACGAACTGAACATCTCACTGACAACCTACTCCGAGCTCGAAAACAAAAGCGAAATAAAACTTCTTGCTCACGAAGTAATCCGCGAGGACGCACATATCATTTTCGGATTTGCCACCAAAAACGAGCGTGAACTCTTCCGGCTGCTTATCGGCGTGAGCGGGGTCGGTGCAAACACAGCCAGGATGATACTTTCGTCAATCACCCCTCCCGAACTGGAACAGGTGATAACCTCAGGCGACGACAAACGTCTGAAAGGTGTGAAAGGAGTGGGCGTCAAAACGGCGCAACGCATAATTGTTGACCTCAAAGATAAAATAAAACCATCAGGCGACACGTTATTTATAGAGCAAACTTTATCGTCAGACGCTTTCGACGAAGCACTTGCGGCATTGCTCATGCTCGGCTTCCCGAAGCCTCAGAGCCAAAAGGTTCTGACGCGCCTGTTCAAGGAAGAACCCGCATTAAGGGTGGAGCAGGCAATCAAGAAAGCGCTGACAATGCTTTAATGTTGGAGCGCCCCCCGGGATGATTCCGGAGGAAGGCGCATCCGGTCAATTGTAATGCGCAAAGATAGCCTACGCCATAAACCGGTCATTTCCCGCATAGTAACGCTGTCAGGGGCAGTTTTGCTCTTGGTAGCGTCGTCGGTTTTGGCCTATGCGCAAATCAGCTCACAAAGCAGTTCGTCACTCTCCTCCCCGAAACTTACCCCACCCCCGTTCTATCCGGTGGTGCCACCGGCCAATCCTGCCGATTCGGTAATGATGCCGTTCCCGGTGCAGCAAACAGTGCCTGCGAATTACGAGAACCTCATGGAAGACCAATTCGCGGCCGACCTGGCGACCCCCTCGAACATAAAAACCGTTGCCGAATTCGACCCTGAAACAGGCTATTACGTAATCCGCACAAAACTAGGCGACACCGACATTGCCACCCCGTTCCTGCTCTCGGAAAAACAATATGACAACTGGCAGCTACGCCGGTCATTGCAGGAGTATTACCAGCAGAAGAACCAGGAACTTTCCGAAAACAAACAGAAAGAACCGTTCAACATCTTCGATATGAACTTCGCCTACGGCCCGCTCGAAAAAATTTTCGGCCCTGGCGGAGTGTCACTCAAAACGCAAGGTTCCGTGCAATTGCGCATGGGGATTAAATCGAACAAGACCGACAACCCATCGCTGGCGCTGAATTCACGAAGAAAAACATACTTCGACTTCGAACAGAAAATCCAGGCCACAATCGCCGCATCCGTAGGCGACCGCCTGAATTTCAACATGACCTACAACACCGACGCCACCTTTGACTTCGACTCGAAAAACATAAAACTCGCTTATGAAGGGAAGGAGGATGACATTGTGAAGAGCATCGAGGCCGGTAATGTCTCCATGACCACAGGGTCTTCGCTCATACGCGGGTCAACGGCGCTTTTCGGTGTCAAGACAAAGCTCCAATTCGGCAAACTCACTGCAACAGCCCTTGTGTCGCAGCAGAATTCCGAATCGAAAACCGTAAACACAAAAGGCGGCTCGCAGACAACCGACTTCTCTGTCAATGCCGACCAATACGACCAGAACCGCCACTTCTTCCTGTCGCAATATTTCTACGAAAATTACGACAAATTCGCGGCACGCCTGCCCTTAGTATCGTCAGGCATCAACATCACACGCGTGGAAGTGTGGGTAACCAACAAGAGCGGACGCTATGACCAGGCACGCAACGTCGTGGCATTCACCGACCTGGGCGAGTCGACCAGGCTCGCCAACAACTATTGGGTTCCCGACATGTCAGCCCCCGTGCCGTCAAACAGCTCCAACAACCTGTTGCAGACCATAAAGACCGAATATCCCGATGCCCGTAACATCAACGCGGTGACACAGGCACTCGCGCCTTTAGGAGCCTACGGCATAGAGGGCGGACGCGATTATGAGAAAATAGAAAGCGCACGCCTGCTCAACGCCTCCGAATACACTCTCAACGCCACATTAGGCTACATCTCCATCAAAAGCCAGCTTAACGCCGACGAAGTGCTCGGTGTGGCTTTCCAATACACCTACAACGGACAGGTCTACCAGGTCGGCGAGTTTTCAAGCGACATCACCACGACTTCACAATCAATCTATGTGAAGATGCTTAAAAGCACCACGACCGACCCCAAGATGCCGATGTGGAGGCTGATGATGAAAAACGTCTACTCACTCGGGGCCTACCAGGTGCAGAAGCAAAACTTCAAACTTAATATCAAATACCTCAGCGACACCACGGGTACACAAATCAACTATCTACCGGTACCCGGGATGAACAACATATCATTGTTGCAGGTGATGAACCTCGACCGTATCGACTCCAACCAGCAGTCGAACCCCGACGGATTCTTCGATTTTATCGAAGGCTACACCATCATCCCCTCAACCGGCAAGGTGATTTTCCCTGTGGCGGAACCTTTCGGCGCATGGCTGGAAAAAAAGATAGGCAACCCGGCAATAGCCGAAAAATATGTATATAAGGAACTCTATGACTCCACCCTGGTCGTGGCCCGTCAGTTCTCCGACAAAAACAAATTCATCCTTGCCGGTTCCTACCAGGCATCGTCAGGCTCCCAGATACGCCTTAATGCAATGAATGTGCCACGCGGGTCGGTAGTGGTGATGGCCGGGGGGGTGCAACTCGTTGAAAACTCCGACTATACCGTCGATTATTCCATGGGTATAGTAACCATCACCAACCAAAGCATCATCGACTCAGGGCAGAGCATAAGCGTTACGCTTGAAAACCAGTCGCTTTTCTCTATGCAGCGTAAAACACTCCTAGGGCTTGACCTGCAATATGCCATCAATAAAAACCTCAATATCGGGGCTACAATCATGCACTTTTCGGAAAAAGCCATTACCGAAAAGGTCAACATAGGCGACGAAGTTATAAATAATTCCATTTTCGGCTTCAACGTGGCATACAACACCAAGTTCATGTGGCTCACAAACCTGTTGAACAAAATTCCTACAGTCAATGCCACGGCACCGTCCACGCTGAACCTCACAGCCGAATACGCGCAACTCGTTCCGCACAAACAAAAATCAGGCTCGTCGCAGGGAAGCTCATATGTCGACGATTTCGAATCGTCGCAAACCGGCATCGACCTCCGTTCACCCTACTCATGGTTCCTTGCCTCTACGCCCTACGACAACGGCAAGACCCCGCTTTTCCCCGAAGCCGCCCTATCCAATAATGTCGACTACGGGAAAAACCGCGCTTTGCTCAACTGGTATTACATCGACCGCATGTTCACCGACCGCAACTCATCGCTTGCCCCCGGTTACATCAAAAACGATTTCAAGCAGCAGTCGAATCCCTATGTACGCGAGGTAACATCGCAGGAAATCTTTCCCGGACGTGAACTCACCTACGGGGAATCCAACACAATACAGACCCTCAATCTCTCCTTCTATCCTACCGAACGCGGCCCATATAACCTTGACGCCACCGACATCGACGACAACGGCAACCTCCTCAACCCAGAAAAGCGATGGGGAGGTATCATGCGTAAAATGGAGAACACCAACTTCGAGCAATCGAACATAGAGTATGTGCAGTTCTGGATGCTCAACCCGTTTATGGATCCCGACAATCCTAACTACGACGGAGGTGACCTCTACTTCAATTTCGGTGAAATATCGGAGGATATACTGAAAGACGGCTTGAAATCCTATGAAAACGGCATCCCCTATGACGGTGATGACCGCTTCCTGGAAAACACCGTCTGGGGACGTGTTTCAAGCCAGGCTTCGCTCACATACTCGTTCGACAACAATTCAGGTTCGCGTGCAGTGCAGGATATAGGTCTCGACGGACTTCCGAATGCCGACGAATTCACATTCTCTTCCTATAGCGAATACCTCGACAAACTCCGGGCCAAACTGCCTGCCGCCACCATCGAAAGGATGCAGAACGACATATTCTCGCCGTTCAACGACCCGGCCGGCGACAACTACCACTTCTTCCGAGGATATGACTACGACGATATGCGCCTGTCGATTCTCGAACGTTACAAACGCTACAACGGCGTTGAAGGGAACTCTCTCTCGCCCGATGAAGCTGCCGACCCGCTCTATCAAAGTTCGCGAAGCGTGCCCGACGTGGAGGATATCAACCAGGACAACACGCTTAACGAATACGAACGTTATTTCCAATACCGGGTCTCAATCCGTCCCGAAGACCTCGTTGTAGGCAAAAACTTCATCACGGACAAGCAGACCTCGGTTGTGCTTACCCGCGACGGCAACGAACAGGAAGCCGAATGGTACCAGTTCAAGATTCCTCTGAGCGCCTACGAAAAAATCGTAGGTTCGATCAGCGACTTCTCCACCATACGTTTTGCCCGCATATTCATGACCGGGTTCAAGCAGGTTACCCATCTCCGTTTCGCCACACTCGAACTAGTGCGCGGCGAATGGCGCACCTATGATTTCAACCTGAACTCAAGGGGTGACATCCCCGCCGAAGGGGAACTCGACGTGTCAGTTGTCAACATCGAAGAGAATGCCGACCGCGAACCCGTGAACTATGTGCTGCCTCCAGGGGTGACACGTATTGTGGATCCCGGACAGTCGCAGATAACACAGCTCAACGAGCAGTCGCTGTCGATGAAGGTAACCGGCCTTCAGGCAGGCGACGGGCGCGGCGTATATCGCGACACGCAACAAGACCTCCGCAACTATAAACGCCTGCAGATGTGGGTTCATGCCGAAAGCCTTATCGACGATGTGACCAACCTGCGAAGCGGCGAGCTTTCCATGTTCATACGCATGGGAACCGACGTGAAGAGCAACTTCTATGAATATGAGGTGCCCCTCACACTTACCCCTCACGGACGCTACAACAACTGGACTGAAAGCGACCGCGCACGCGTATGGCCGTTGGAAAACTTCATGGACATAAAGCTCCAAAACCTTATCGACCTCAAAAAAGAACGCAACAAGGCAAAAGCACAGGAAGGTAGCAATGTAGGCTACGCCACGCTTTTCACCGGCCGCGATCCCGACAACGAACGCAACCGCATGGCTGTGATGGGCAATCCGTCGTTGAGCGACATCCGTGTAATCCTGGTGGGTGTACGCAACAACTCAAACAGCACCAAGGACGGTATCGTATGGGTAAACGAGCTGAAGGTAACCGATTTCGACGAGGAAGGCGGCTGGGCGGCCAAAGCAAACGTGAACCTGGGGCTTTCGGATATAGCCACCTTCAATTTCGGAACGCACATCGAAACCGCAGGTTTCGGCAATGTGGACCAGGGTCTGAACTCACGGCGTATGGACGATTATGAGCAATATAATTTCGCCCTTCAGGCCGACCTCGGACGCTTCCTGCCCGAAAAAGTGAAACTGCGTGCACCGGTTTATTACTCATTGTCGAAAGAAAAAATAACCCCGAAGTATAACCCCCTCGACCAGGACGTCCTGCTAAAAGACGCCCTCGACGATGCCGCCGACAAGCATGAACGCGACTCCATATCGGCATATGCCATCGAACGCAACACGGTTGAAAGCTTTTCCATATCAGGGCTTAAGTTCGACATAACCAGTGCGAAACCGATGCCGTGGGACCCCTCTAACTTCACATTCAATTTCTCGTTCAACAAGCAGTCGAAAACCAACCCGACCACCGAATACGAGTACACCAACGACTACCGAGGCTCGTTTGCCTACAGCTATTCCCCGATGATAAAGGGACTGCGCCCGTTCGGGTGGATGACCTCGAAAAACAAAAACCTGAAATTCTTCAAGGAATGGGAAATCAACTATCTCCCCAACAGCATCTCATTCCTTACCAACATGTCGCGCTACTATTACGAGCAGCAAACCCGCTCGGAAACCGACGTAATGTTCCAGCTGCCGGTATCTGTCAGCAAGAACTTCCTGTGGGACCGGCAATTGCAAATGACATGGAACCTCACAAAGTCAATCAACCTGTCGTTCACCTCCAACACTTCGGCAAGGATTGAGGAAACCGTGGGCGCGGTCAACCGGAAATTGTTCCCCGACAAATACAAAGAATGGAAAGACACCGTGTGGCAGTCGATTCTGTCGCTCGGAACCCCGTGGGCCTACAACCAGTCGTTTGTGGCCAGCTACCGCGCACCGTTCAACCGCATACCCGTGCTCGACTTCATTTCGGGTTCGGCATCCTACAATTCCACCTACCGGTGGGATCGCGGCGCGGAAATCGACGGAGTGTCACTCGGAAACACAATCGCCAACCAGTCATCGCTAAGTCTTGACGGACGCATAAACTTTGAAAGCCTTTACAACAAAATCCCGTTTGTAAAGGATGTGAACAAACGCTTTGCCAACACCCGCAAAATAACGCAGGAAAAGAAACCGAAAAAATTCGAACGCACCTATAAGCTGAAGCCCGACACCACCTTCGTCATAAAGCATAACCTGCGCAACAAGAAAGTGAAAATCACAGCCGCCCTCCCCGACGGGAAGCCGTTTGTGTTCAAACACCGTGTAATCGACGCCAACTCCGTTGAAATCCTCACACCATCCGACCAGAATATAAAATTCACCATCGAGGAAATACTGAAAGAACAAAAATCGCTATGGCGTGAAATAGGCGAATACTCGCTGCGTCTGGCCATGAGCCCACGATCGGCTTCGATACGTTGGAAACGGACAAAGACCCTCTCGATACCCCTGTTCCGAAACGACATCGGAAACATGTTCGGGCAAAGCAACGCCTACGGGCCCATGTCGCCCGGCCTGGACTTCGCCTTCGGTTTCACTGATGAGAATTTCATCTATAAGGCAAAAGACCGCGGATGGCTTATATGCGACGACGGCCAGACATCGCCGGCAATGTGGTCGATGGGCAACGAACTGAACATAGAGCTTCAGCTCGAACCGGTAAAGGGCCTGAAAATACAACTCACATCGAACCGCACCGACAACCGTACCAGCCAGGTGCAGTTCATGTATGCCGACATGCCGGTAAGCCTTTCGGGTTCATATACCAAGACCCACGTAGCGCTGAAAACAGCCCTGTCATCGTCGAAAGCCGACAACGGCTACTACAGCAACTCATTCCAAAACTTCGTCGACAATATACCTGTAATAGCACAACGTGTAGAGGGGCGCTATAGCGGCACCAACTACCCCGGTGGCGGATTCATGAAGGATAACCCTCATGCAGGGCAACCGTTCAACCCCGAGGTAGGCGGTGTCCAGGAAACTTCGTCGGATGTACTGATTCCGGCATTCCTCGCTGCCTATACCGGCACTGACCCGCAAAAGCAATATCTCGACCCCTTCCCATCGTTTGCACATGTCCTCCCAAACTGGCGTGTAACCTACGACGGCCTGATAAACCTCGGCAACATGCGCAACATCTTCAAATCGTTCACGCTCAACCATGCCTACCAATGCACCTATTCGGTGGGCAGCTATTCATCATACCTCAACTGGCTGAGCGCCGACGGCAACAACAACCTCGGCTTCACCCTCGACGAGCTCACAGGCGCACCAATCCCCTCCTCTCCCTATAACATCTCATCAGTATCGATAACCGAACGCTTCGCGCCACTGTTAGGATTCAATGCCACGCTTAAAAACGAGCTGCAAGTGAATGCCGAATGGCGCGACCAACGCACCCTGACCCTCAACTCTTCGGCCGGACAGCTGGTTGAGGCAACCACGCAAGGGCTGACAGTGGGGGTAGGATACAAAATCGTAGGCTTCAACACCATCCTGAAAATGCGCGGGTCGCAACGCGGCGTAAGCAACGACCTGACCATAAATGCCGACCTGTCGCTGCAAAACACCCAAGCCCTCATAAGGCGAATCGAAAGCAACTACACACAGCCTACATCGGGCACACGCACATTTACCATAAACTTCAATGCAAGCTATATATTAAGCCGCCGCCTTACGTTGGCAGCATATTTCGACCACCAGGTGAACACCCCGCTGGTGAGCACATCGGCCTATCCTACCAGCAATTCTTCCTACGGGCTTTCACTGAACCTGAATCTCGCCCGTTAACCGCCAGGACTATCCAAATGTTTGGCCGGTACCGGCCGTTTTCTGTTAATTTAACCACACTGGTTAAAGTTAGTTAGCCATATACCTGCATCAGCAAACTTTATATTACGCATTTTGTCTTAACTAGAAACGATTTCAATTTTTCAACCAAATGAAGTCACTGTGACTTCTGTAAAATAATAGATTATGCGTAAGAAAATATTTAGCGTGGCTATAGCCATTATGACCCTTGTATCAACATCAGTATTCGCTCAGGACAACAACGTTGTCACAAAAGTAAAAGAAACTACGAGCCAGGCCGCTGACAAAGTAAGCGACACTGCAAAGAACCTGGGTGAAAAAGCCAAAGAATTCGGCAACGACGTCAAGACAAAAGTCAAGAAAGAAGCACGCCGTGCCAATAAGGCGATAAAATCAGAGACACGGCAGGCTGAAAACGCCGGGCAACGTGCCGGGCAGAAAATAGAGAACGCCGCCGAACGGGCCGCAAAAAAACTTGACGCAAAGAAATCAGACCGCCCATGCAGGAAAGTATGCGATAAAGCAAGAACCTCATGTAACGACTCTGTCAAATGCATCAATTCGGCCAAGTAGCCTGGCAGTTGCAAAAGTATATACGAAGGCATCAGCCATGCGAAATAACAGCAACCAGCCCCTGTGAATACAGAGCCAGAACCACCGGGCCAGCATTTGACTGCCTGCATAATTAACGCCCGGCCTGGCAGCCATGGATGTGATGCCATGCTGTTTCAGAAAATTTTGCTAACTTTACCATGTCATTGAGCGGATAGTCCGCCAATCCGTCGGGGGGTAAATCGCCACAATCCGCAAACGGCGAACTTTACCCCCCTTCGTGATGTTAAAAATTAAAACATCACGATAGCCATTCACACGGTTCGGCTGACGGACTCAGGCTTCAATGGCACAGATGTTTCAATTAATATATCCAGAGAGCCTGGCGGCCAAATGCACATAGATAATAATTCATTCGATTTGCCTTAATGCCGCCACCGCAGTAACCAATAAAAATTTAACGATATGGCAAGAGACGATGATGGCCGCAAGCCAATGGTTCCATCAACGATGCGTGTGATTTTCGGAATCATAATGATAATTGTTTATGTAGGAATGGGCGTGCTATTGCTCATAAATTACTTCCAATGGACTTCACCGGTGCTTCAATGGCTACGATGGATCGGAGGTATAATGTTCATTCTTTACGGCATCTGGCGAGGGATACGGCAATTTTGGGGACTTGACACCTCGCTTTGACAATTTTTAAAATTTCGATTGTAAAATAGCGCCTGAATTTGGCATCTGTTAATTTAACAAATGACTATCTTTGCTAATCGAAAAAAAATAGTTCCAAGGCATTGTGCCGTCAGGCATGATGCCACTGAACTTATCGGAAAATCCCTTATATCCGGATAAGCCATTGGAAACTTAATTGAATGTAGAGACTATGATGAGAAAATCACTGTTATTAGCCATCGCGGCCTTATTGGCCATTATGTCAGGTTGCAGGGGCACCGGCAAACGGGAAGCGCCAAAAGGGAACTCCTCCACCTCAGGCACTGTCGTGATGGCATGCGATGCTTCTTTCGAGAATGTAATGCAACAGGAAATAGAGGTGTTCGAATATGTATATCCCAATGCCTCGATTCTCCCCTACTATACCGACGAAAAAGCTTGCGTTGACTCCCTGCTTTTCGGAAGAGCACGCCTTGCCGTGGTTTCTCATGAACTGACACGCGAGCAAATCGACTTCCTTAAGGACAAAAAACATTTCGCAAAAACAAAGAAGATAGCAGTCGACGCTGTAGCCGTAATCGTGAATCCTGACAACCCGGTGGAAAACCTTTCGGTGAAGGATCTTGATGAAATCCTGACCGGGAAAATAACAGAATGGAACGACATCTACCCTTCCAAGCTCGGAAAAATCCAGGTGGTATTTGACCATAGCGGGTCATCGGTGGTAAAATACATGGCCGACAGCGTGCTCAAAGGCAAACCGTTTGCCGATAATGTCTACTCTGCCGGAGCGATGAAAGCGGTTTTCGAAACCGTGAAAGAGCGCAAAAACGCCATAGGGCTTGTTGGTGTAAGCTGGATTTCAGCCGACCTGAAATCAGCCGACCTCACGGCTGAAGAACGCGTGAAAACTCTCGAAGCCGACGACACCACCGCCACAACCTTCACCGACGAAGTGAAGGTGTTAGGCATCAACCGCAACAACTCCACAATAGCCTATAAACCATACCAGGCATATATTTTCGACGGCAACTATCCGCTCTACCGCTCAATCTACATGATTAACACCGGTGCATCAGGATCATTGGCCAACGGATTCTTCGCATTCGTCACCTCGTTCCGCGGACAAAAGCTGATGATGTCGACAGGAGTGCTTCCCGCCACCGTACACCACCGCATGGTATCGGTTGACTGACAAAGAAATATAGTAATAATGCTTTTAAAATAACACGTACAAAACATGAAATCCAAACTTCTGTTTTCCTTATTTTTAGGAAGTGCCTTAGGTCTTTCAGCCCAAGGTTTCAAGGATGGTGTGGAATATTATCGCGCCGACCAGCCCGAAGAAGCCGCAATTATCCTTACCAATACACTTAACCAGGCCGGAACCGACCAATCCACCGCTTATTATTATCTCGGCCAGATTGCATTGAAAAACGGCGACAAAGCCGCTGCCAAATCCAATTTCGACAAAGGTATGGCTGCCAATCCCGACAACGGGTATAACTATGTAGGGCTTGGTGCACTTGCCTTAGCCGACGGAAATGCATCGGACGCATCACGTTATTTCAAAGATGCCAAAGGCAAAGCCAAAAAGAACGCCGACATCCTTACCGAAATCGCACGCGCCTATTTCGAGTCTGACCCGGTAAAATATGACAAGGAAATCGAAAAAGCCCTTGCCGACGCCAAAAAGGCTGAAAAGAACGCACCCTCGCCATTCATTCTCGAAGGCGACCGCCTGGCCAAAACCGATGTAGGTGAGGCTGCCGGCATGTATGAGATGGCAGCCCAGTTCGACACCGACCTCGAACACCCCGAAGCCTATGTGAAGTATGCCCGCACATACTTCCCGGTAAACCCGCAATATGCAATCGACAAACTCAAAGCCCTGCTTGCCGCACAGCCCAACTCGGCCCTCGCACAGCGCGAACTCGCTGAAAAATATTACGAGGACAACCAGCTGACACGCGCAGCCGAGCAATATGAGAAATATATCCAGAACCCCAACCACTTCAAAAAGGACAAACAGCGCCTTGTAGGGTTGCTTTTCTTCGCAAAGCGCTATCCCGAATCATATGCGCTGGCATCGGAACTCCTCAACGAGGACCCATCAAACTTCTACATGCAGCGCCTGCAGTTCTACACAAAGAAGGCCATGGGTGAAAGCGAAGCTGCCAAAACCGCTGCCGACAAGCTGTTCAACAATCCAAAAGCCGAAATCAACTCGCAGGACTATATTCAGTATGGCGAACTCCTCCAGGATCTCGGCCAGGATACCCTCGCAGTCGACATGTATGAGAAAGCAGTGGCCATATCCCCGGAAAAGACCACACTTCTCAAAGACCTCAGCGGTGCCTACAGCAACGCGAAAATGTATGACAAAGCTGCCGATATAATGGCCAAATACATCGATGGCGAAGGTGACAATGCCAACCCCAACGATATCCTTGCCCTTGCCCGCCGCTACCAGAACCTCGCCATTTCCTACATGGAAACCGACAGCGTGGCATCGCTCAACGCAGCAAACAAGGCTCTTGCCACGATCGAGAAGGTTATAACCCGTGTGCCCGACAACCCCCTGGTGCTTAACACCAAGAGCGACATCCTGCGTGTGGCAAGCCGTGGCAATGTAACACCCGATGTGATTGCCGCCGACCAGGCCACACTCGCAGTGCTCGACTCCGACCCGGCAAACCTTGAAAAACGTAAAAACATCTACCGCGCAATCTACGGTCGCCTTGGCAACTACTACCTGACCAACAACGACGTTGAAAACGCCAAACTATACTTCCAGAAATTCTACGACGTGGAACCGTCGGAAGAACTCAAAACCTTCATCGAAGGTCTTGATGCAAAACAATAACCCGCTCCCCTAATCGATCGGAGAACATAAATAAGGCGGTTGTGCGCGACATCAAAATCCCGCACAACCGCTTCCTTTTAAAACCACATACTGCTGCCATGAACATCCTACAAGCCATAAGCACCCGCAAATCAAGCCGCACATTCAACGGCCTGCATCTTGACAATGCAATCCTGAACCGAATCGACACACTATGCCGGAAGCTATCCATATCGCCGGATTCGTCAGAACCCGGAATTTTCAACAACATACCGCGGCCTTCGATAAAACTCCTATCTGACTGTAATGCCGGAGGCATGCTCGGCACATATGGGGTGATAAAAGGGGCACGCTCCTTCCTGGCAATGGCAGCAGGAAGTTCCACTGCAGAACAGCTCCTGGCAGGATACCTTTTTGAAAAAATTGTGCTGGAATGTACACGAAACGGGCTTGACACGTGCTGGGTAGGCGGCACATTCGGCAAAACCGTATTCCAAGCCGAATTCGACAATGCGACCGACAAATCAGAAAGCGATATTGCCACGGAGCAACCCGGCAAAAAACAAACTGTGACCATTATCAGCCCGCTGGGTCACCGCACCCCTGACACCAGGTTTGCCGAAAGGATAATGCGCCGCATCGTGTCGTCCGACAGCCGTAAACCATTCCACGACCTGTTCGAAGGCATAACACCTCCGTCGTTCCACCTTATGCGCCAAATTTCAGAAACACAATGCGCCGGTTCACAGAGTGTCGACAACATCTCACTAGAACACCGTCTTGCGGTAGCACTCGAATGCGTGCGCATGGCTCCGTCAGCAAGGAATTCCCAGCCATGGCGTGCCAACGTGTGCAGGAATCTCAAAGGACGCCCCACCGGGATTGCCTTCAAAAAAGCCTTGACCGGGAAATTCTCATATTATGACATGGGGATTGCCTATTGCCACCTGGTTGAAAGCGCTTCATATCTCGGGATAAAAGGGACGTTGGAACAAAACAGCTACACCGACCCGTCAGAACTATTCTTTTCACTCCTGTCATGAACAATATCCGTTAAAAAAACTTTATATAGGTAAAGAACGGCATGAAGCACAACCATCCACTTGCACTATAGTCGACGGCTCGGTAATACTCCATGCCATGCAGGTCAAATAATGCCTCTCCGGATATAAAACCGGCTGTTACAAAGCCGGTAACCTTGAGAGGCTTTACATTAAAAATGCAACGACATGGGCATAACTGGAAAATATATTTTTTGGACAGGATTCATACTTACCATAGGCATCGTCATGGCCTATATAATCATCATGATTATCGACGTTACATGTTTCACATCCTGGATTACCTCCCTTTCATTGTGCGGCATTGTTCTTCTCGGCTCGATATTGATGCTGATAGGGCGTGCAATCGAACGCCGTTCTGACGACGAGATATGACTATACCTACATATCGACTTGGCAATCAGCATCGTAACAGGCAGCCAATGCGACCACACGACATGGCCGTGACAAAAACGGGTTGTCAGATTAGGGGTGATTTAAAAGATTTTAGTAAATTTGTTGCCAGTTTCAATACCTAGTGTGCCATAATATGAAGAATGTGTTGACCCGGTCGCTCACCGGCATCCTGTATGTAGCAATTATTGTTGGGGCGGTGTTTGCCGGTTCTTGGTGGTTTTGGGCGCTGACGGTTCTATTCGGAATCCTTGGTGTGAACGAATTCAACCGCATGACAAACAAGAATTTCGTATCCAACACCACAACGATGCTCGACCTTATCGGCACCGTATTGCTTATCACGGCAGCAGCCCCTATGTTTTGGACTGCGAACCAAATGTTTCCCGACACCCAATCAATCGGGTTATTCGCACTGGGATATTTCATCTATCTGATAACACGCTTTATTATACAGCTTTACATGCACGACGGCAACCCGCTGTCACACCTTGCCCACTCCATTCTCGGGCAGGTATATATCGCAGTGCCTCTTGCCATGCTCGGCCTGATGTACACCATTATCGGCAAGCATCTAATCCTGGCCATGTTTATCCTCATATGGCTCAGTGACACCGGTGCATTCTGCGTTGGTTCGCTGATAGGCCGGCACAAACTGTTTGAACGCATATCACCAAAAAAATCATGGGAAGGCTTTATAGGCGGCCTGGTATTCTGCCTGGCGGCTTCGGCTCTTTTAGCATGGCTCTTCCCTGCAGAAGTCAAGGGTCTGTCGATGTTGCAGATGCTTGGTTTCGGCGCAGTGGTCTGCGTGGCAGGGACATGGGGCGACCTTATCGAGTCGATGATTAAGCGTTCGCTCGGCGTAAAGGACTCGGGCAACCTGCTGCCGGGACATGGCGGAATCCTTGACCGCATAGACTCGTTGCTGCTTGTAACACCGGCAGTGGCTCTCTACATGGTATGCCTGTTTCTATTATGATAGAATGTCGGCCATTGACACATAGATTGTATTAAGATTATAATTTGTTGACCAACCAATAACCGCTAATCAGAATGTCGCAACAAAGATATGACCTGCGAGGCGTTTCCGCCGCAAAAGAAGATGTGCATAACGCAATCAAGAACGTTGACAAGGGAATCTTCCCAAAAGCGTTCTGCAAAATCATACCCGACATTCTAGGCGGGGATCCGGAATGGTGCAATATAATGCATGCCGACGGGGCTGGCACAAAATCATCGCTCGCCTACGCATATTGGCGTGAGACAGGCGACCTCGGTGTATGGAAAGGTATTGCACAGGATGCACTGATCATGAACGTCGACGACCTTCTCTGCGTCGGGGCTACAGACCGCATGCTGGTTTCTTCAACCATAGGCCGCAACAAACGCCTGATACCCGGCGAAGTTATAGCCGCCATAATCAACGGCACCGAGGAATTGCTCGAAACCATGCGCGGCTACGGTGTCGAGATTTACGGCACAGGAGGTGAAACCGCCGATGTAGGCGACCTCGTGCGCACCATCATCGTGGATTCCACAGTGACCACACGCATGCGACGTGCCGACGTTATCAACAACGCCGATATTGCCGACGGCGACGTCATCGTAGGGATGGCATCGTTCGGACAGGCCACCTATGAAACCGAATACAACGGCGGCATGGGCAGCAACGGGCTGACCTCGGCACGCCATGACGTTTTCAACAAGAACGTGGCAGAAAAATATCCCGAAACATTCGACGGCAAAATCCCTGCCGACCTCATCTACAGCGGCACCAAGGATTTGCTCGACACTGTTGACGGAACCGACCTTACAGCCGGGAAACTCGTGCTCTCCCCTACCCGTACATATGCCCCCGTAATACGCAGGCTCCTTCAGGAAATGCGCGGCGAAATCCACGGAATGGTTCATTGCACAGGTGGTGCGCAGACAAAAGTGATGCACTTCGTGGAAAACAAGCATGTGATAAAGGATAACATGTTCCCCCTCCCCCCGCTGTTCAAACTAATCCAGGAACAATCGGGCACCGACTGGGCCGAAATGTACAAGGTGTTCAACATGGGTCACCGCATGGAAGTGTATCTCCCGTCCGACAAAGCCGGAATGGTAATCGACATCGCCAGGGAATTCAATATCGACGCCAGGATAATCGGCCGTGTAGAGGACGCCCCCGCCAACAGCCTTACCATACGTTCGGAATTCGGCGAATTCAGATATTGAAATCCGTAAACTCACGCCATCAGAATCTATGAAGGGACGGCTCATAACAACCGTTACCATCGCAACCCTCATGCTGTTGTGGCTGGTTGCCGCAGCGGCATGCAAAGGGGAAAAAGCAGGCAGCGGGGATGAAGCGCAGCCGCATCCCCTGCCCGACACATTGAGAGTGGCCACACTTTACAGCCCTACCTCCTACTTTATCTACCGTGACGAACCCATGGGCTACGACTACTCGCTGCTCAAGCAATTCGCGGCAGACAAAGGCATCGAGGTCGACCTCACAGTTGCCACCTCATTGCAAAACCTGATAGCCCTTCTTGATTCAGGGAAAGTAGACCTTTTGGCCTATGAGATACCGGTAACGGCTGAATACAAACGCAAAGTCACTGCGTGCGGTCCGGAATTCCTTACCCACCAGGTGCTGGTGCAGCCTAAAAAAAGCGGGAAACCTGTCATAACCGACGAAACAGAACTTGTCGGGAAGGAAATCTATGTAGAGAAAAACTCCAAATACCAGTTCCGTTTGCAAAATCTTAACGAGGAGCTTGGAGGAGGAATAAAGATTCATCCCATTGACCGGGACACGCTGATAACCGAAGACCTGATTGAAATGGTATCGTCGGGCGAAATCCCCCTTACGGTTGTCGACAGCGACATCGCACGCCTCAACCGAACTTATTACAAAACCCTCGACATCTCGCTTAAACTCAGCTTCCCGCAGAAATCATCCTGGGGTGTTGCCCACTCGGATAAATGGCTGGCCGATTCCATTAACGAATGGTTCGCCCAGGAACAACCGAAGGAACGCCAGGCACAGTTGCTCAAACGATATTTCGAGCTGAGCAAGGATAATGGCGACAGTTTCTCGCTTGATCTGTCGAAAGGTGTGATTTCCCCTTATGACGCGCTGTTCAAAAAATATGCGGGCGAAATCGGCATGGACTGGAGGTTGCTGGCTGCCCAAGGATTCCACGAAAGCCACTTCGACCCGACACGCGTATCATGGGCCGGGGCAAGGGGGGTGATGCAGATAATGCCGCGCACAGCAAGGGCCTACGGCCTGTCAATGGCCGACATCACCGACCCGGAAGCCAACATCCGCACCTCGACAAAAATAATACGCGACCTCGATAAGACCCTTTCACGACGGGTCAGCGACAACCAGGAGCGCCTAAAATTTGTTATAGCAGCGTATAATTCGGGAATCGCCCATGTGCTCGACGCCATCGACCTCGCAAAAAAATACGGAAAGAATCCCGACATTTGGGACGGCAATGTCGAATCCGCGCTGCTCATGAAAGCAAATCCCGAATATTACACCGACCCGGTGTGCCGGGCTGGTTATTTCCGCGGACGAGAAACAGTGTCCTATGTGAAAAAGGTAATGGATTTTTATGACAAAGCGCGCCGCCAGGTAGCATTGTGATAACTGGCATTACACAACCCATCTGACAACATACCCGAAACCGCGACCAGTCAAACAACCCGGTTCACGCTCCCAAGCGGCTATAATCGTCAATACGCAACTATTTACTTAACTCATATACAATTACTGTATGAAGAAACATTATATTTCAGTAGCAGTGGTAACAGCCCTCGCAGGCTCGATGCTTTTCACATCATGTATAGGCAATTTCGCACTTACACGTAAGCTTCTTGGTTGGAACAAGCAGGTAGGCAATAAATTCGTCAACGAACTTGTGTTCTTCGCATTCTGGGTTATCCCGGTTTATGAAGTGACCGCACTGGCCGATGTGCTTGTGCTCAACTCTATCGAATTCTGGAGCGGCACGAACCCTGTTGCACAAGGTAAAAGCGTAATCGAGGGCAAGGACGGCAGGTATCTTGTGGAATGCGACGGCAAAGGATACACAATCAAATCCGAGAACGACGGCAGCATAGTTCGCCTGGACTTCGACAGCAACGACCACAGCTGGAGCGTGGTAACCGAAAACGGCGAAAGCCACAAATTCATGACATTTGTTGACGATACCCACGTCAACATGATTGCCCCCGGCGGGGAGACACAGCTCGTAGAGCTTTCCGAAGCAGGGCTGATGGCCTACCAGCAGACTGTGGAAAGCGCACTTTGGGCACAGCGCTGAAACATTTATAGCACAATGTGTGGCAGAATTGCCACCCGATATAACATCCATACGGCTTCATTAACGCGATTTATGAGGCCAAATCACAACAGCGGTTCAACCGATTACGGTTGGCCGCTGTTCCTATATAGATGTTATTCCGAATTATACGGAAGCCATCAAAACAACCGGGCATATGACTGATTTTGCGGCATTACAATCTACCTGACAAAATAGGACGAGCAGTCAACGACAGCCATCTTCCATTTAAAAAGTCACCCTTTTAATAGTTTTAATAAAAATTCAAAAAACATTTGCCAGTTAATACCGAATACAATATCTTTGTAGTATTGCCTGTGAAAATAATCACATGACACATACCTGACTTGAGACTAGGAATCTAACCATACAGAAATTCACTTAACTACAAAACCAGATATGGATAACGAACAACTGCTGCAAAGCGTCAAAGAAAAAGCCATGGTATGGCTTTCCGACCAATATGACGAGGCTACACGTGCCGAAGTAAAACAAATGCTCGAGGCCGAAGACCCCACCCTCCTTATCGAATCATTCTATAAAGACCTGGAATTCGGAACGGGCGGCCTACGCGGCATCATGGGTGCCGGCACCAACCGCATGAACATCTACACCGTCGGTGCGGCCACACAAGGTCTTGCCAACTACCTTAAGGAAGCTTTCCCCGACCTTCCCCAAATCTCGGTAGCCGTAGGGCACGACGTGCGTAACAATTCACGCAAATTCGCTGAAATCGTGGCAAACATCTTCTCGGCAAACGGAATCAAGGCATATCTTTTCGACAGCTTCCGCCCCACCCCGGAACTTTCATTTGCCATACGCCATCTCGGATGCCAAAGCGGCGTAAACATAACCGCGTCACACAATCCCAAAGAATATAACGGCTATAAGGCATACTGGGCAGATGGCGCACAGATTATTGCCCCCCACGATGTGAACATCATCAACCACGTGAACCGCATCAAGAGCGTGGCCGACATAAAATTCCAAGGGAACCCCGAGCTTATCGAGATTATCGGCGAAAAGATGGATCATGACTTCCTGGCCGCAATCAAAGAGCTTTCACTCAGCCCCGACGTAATCAAGAAATACCACGACCTGAAGATAGTTTACACCCCGATTCACGGTACAGGTGTAAACCTCATCCCCGATTCACTCCATAACTACGGGTTCACCAACATCATCCATGTCCCGGAACAGGACGTGCCGTCGGGCGACTTCCCCACCGTCGACTCCCCGAACCCGGAAAATCCCTCGGCTATGGCCATGGCTATTGCCAAAGCAAAGGAAGTGGAAGCCGACCTCGTAGTGGCATCCGACCCCGATGCCGACCGTATCGGCTGCGTAATCCGCGACACCGATGGCGAATACGTGCTGGTCAACGGCAACCAGATTGTGCTCATCCTGCTCAACTACCTCATGACCCGCAATGCCGAACTAGGCCGCATCACGGGTAAGGAATATATCGTAAAGACCATTGTAACCACCGAGACCATCAAGTCGATTGCCGATGCAAACAACATCCGCATGTATGACTGCTACACCGGCTTCAAATGGATTGCAGCCGTAATCCGCGACAATGAAGGTGTGGCCCGCTACCTCGGAGGCGGCGAGGAAAGCTATGGTTTCCTCGCCGAGGAATTCGCCCGCGACAAGGATGCCGTATCGGCCGTGTCGCTTATGGCAGAATGCCTTGCATGGGCCAAGGATAAGGGTATGAGCTTCATGGAAATGTTGCAAGACATCTACGTGAAATACGGGTTCTCACGCGAAGAAGGAATCTCGGTTGTACGTCCGGGCAAATCCGGTGCCGAAGAAATCGTGGCCATGATGAAGGAATTCCGTGCCAACCCGCCCAAGACCCTAGGCGGAAGCGACGTAATCCTCGTAAAAGACTACGCAGACCTGAACATGACCGACATGCGCGACGGGCATATCGAGAAACTCGACTTCCCCACCACGTCAAACGTGTTGCAGTTCTTCACCGCCGACGGCACCAAGGTCTCCATCCGCCCCTCCGGCACCGAGCCTAAAATCAAATTCTACATCGAAGTCAGAGGTAAAATGGCAACCAAGGCCGACTATCATGATGCAACCGTAGCTGCCGAGAAAAAGGCTGCGGTGATCAAGAGCGAACTTGGCATCTGATACGTAAAATAAAGCATAACGCTTGAACAGACATCCACCGCTGATATGACCCTGGCATTTGGGCATATCAGCGGTGTTTTGTACCTTTGTACTATCCGAAATGCAAAAAAATATGGCCGATATTGTTTATGAAGACAACCACATAATAGTTGTCAACAAACATACCGGGGAAATCGTGCAAGGTGACAAAACCGGCGACGAACCCCTTGTGGAGACTCTGAAAAAATACCTTAAGGAGAAACATGCCAAACCAGGCAATGTGTTCTGCGGGGTGGTTCACAGGCTCGACCGCCCCGTAGGGGGGCTGGTTGTGTTTGCGAAGACCTCAAAGGCACTCTCGCGCCTTAACGAGATGTTCCGTAACGGCGAGGTTCACAAAACATATTGGGCCATTTCACGCCACACGCCACCCAAGGATGCCGACGAACTCAAACACTACATCAGGACAGTTGAAAAAACCAACAAATCTTACGCATCCGCAACCCCAAAAGAAGGCTCGAAAGAAGCCCGTCTGCGCTACCGCATGTTAGCCTCGACCGAACGTTACAACCTGATAGAAATCGAGCTGCTGACAGGCCGTAAACACCAGATCAGGGTGCAGATGTCGGCTATAGGATGCCCTATAAAGGGTGATTTGAAATATGGCGACAAACGATCGAACCCCGACGGCTCGATTTCGCTTATCGCACGCCACATCGAATTCATCCACCCCGTAAGCAAACAGAAAATATCACTCGATGCGCCGGTGCCGGCCAACGATAACCTGTGGCAGGCTTTGGCCGATGCCGCCCAAACTAACGGATAATGACAAAGAAAGATCTCAGGATTGTTTTTTTCGGGACACCCGAATTCGCTATCGCAAGCCTTGACAAACTGATAGGCAACGGGTATAACGTTGTAGCTGCTGTTACCATGCCCGACAAACCGGCCGGACGAGGGCACAAAATGTATCAATCACCTGTAAAGGAATACGCCCTGGCTCACAACATACCGTTGATGCAGCCTGAAAAGCTCAAAAACGAGGAATTCCTATCACAGTTGCAGTCATTCAATGCCCACCTTTTTATTGTAATCGCGTTCCGCATGCTTCCCGAAGCCGTGTGGCAGATGCCGCCCCTAGGCACCTTCAACCTGCATGCCTCACTGCTGCCACGTTACCGGGGCGCCGCGCCGATAAACTGGGCTGTGATAAACGGCGATACCGAGACCGGGGTCACCACATTCTTCCTTAAGCACGAAATAGACACCGGCGATATAATAAGCCGCGAACGAATCGAAATACTCCCCACAGACAATGTGGGCGATGTACACGACAAACTCATGAACCTAGGTGCCACACTGACACTCGACACCGTCGACCATATCATAGCAGGTGACCTTAAAACCACACCGCAAACAGAATTGCTCAACGGGGAGGATGCCACACCGGCGCCTAAAATCTTCAAGGAGACCTGCCATATCGACTGGGGCAAAACCTCGACGGAAATACACAACCTGGTGCGCGGGCTTTCACCCTACCCTGCCGCATGGGCCGAAATCCATGATTCGCTAAATCCTGAATCACCGGCACCGGCCATCAAGATATTTTCCACGCAACCTATACCAGGCCACATCGTCAATGACCTTCAGCCAGGCCGTCTCAGCGTTGACGGAAACCGAATGACAGTGGTATGCGGCGGTAATACCTCAATCGAAATCCTAGAGCTTCAACCCGCAGGCAAACGCCGCATGACAGCATCGGAATTCCTTCGCGGCGCACGCCTTCCCGAATCAGCCATACTGAAATAACCAGGAACATCCCATCTAATCCCCACCTATGCTTGCACCACTTGCCGAACGGCTCCGCCCCAGGACACTCGACGAATATATCGGCCAGACACATCTGGTCGGCAACAACAGTGTGTTGCGCCGCATGATCGACACCGGCAATGTAAGTTCCTTCATCCTGTGGGGACCTCCTGGTGTTGGAAAGACCACTTTGGCAAAAATCATTGCCAACACAACCAAATCGCCGTTCTACACCCTCAGCGCGGTAAATGCCGGGGTTAAGGATGTGCGCGACGTCATAGAACGATGCAAAGCCGATGCCGCAAGCATGTTTTCAACCGGACGCCCGATTTTGTTTATCGACGAAATCCACCGTTTCAGCAAATCGCAACAGGACAGCCTGCTCGGTGCCGTTGAAAACGGCACCGTCACATTGATTGGTGCAACAACCGAGAACCCGTCTTTCGAGGTGATAAGGCCGCTGCTGTCGCGTGCGCAAGTCTATGTGCTGAAACCTTTGGAAGCCCCTGAACTTACAACACTGCTA
This sequence comes from Bacteroidales bacterium M6, assembly GCA_001689485.1. Lineage (GTDB taxonomy): Bacteria > Bacteroidota > Bacteroidia > Bacteroidales > Muribaculaceae > UBA7173. The sequence continues at coordinate 71,782 of LUJQ01000014.1, forward strand.
AACCGGGCCGTATCATCCGACGAAATCCTGTCGAAAAGCGATATCCGCATAGAGCAGACCGATGCCTTGTTCAGATTCTCAGGCGGCGACGCACGCAAATTACTCAACATCATAGACCTGCTGTTTCAGTCAACCCCACACGGGCAGCCGCTGGTGATTAACGATAAAATCGTAACAGAACGCCTGCAAGAGAACCCCTTGGCTTATGACAAGCAGGGAGAAATGCACTACGACATCATATCGGCATTCATCAAAAGCATCCGTGGCAGCGACCCTGATGCCGCCGTCTATTGGCTCGCAAGGATGATTGAAGGGGGCGAAGACCCTGTGTTCATCGCCAGGCGTCTTGCAATAGTGGCCTCCGAGGATATCGGGCTTGCCAATCCCAACGCATTGCTTCTTGCCAATGCCACTTTCGACATAATTCATAAAATAGGCATGCCTGAAGGCAGAATCCCCTTGGCGGAATGCACCATCTATCTTGCCACATCGCCCAAAAGCAACTCGGCGTACATGGCCATCAACAATGCCCTTGAAGAGGTGCGCCAAAGCGGAAACCTCCCGGTGCCGCTCCACATACGTAACGCGCCTACGTCACTGATGAAAAAAATGGGCTATGGGGCTGATTACAAATATGCCCACGATTATCCAGGCAATTTCGTGCGCCAGCAGTTCCTCCCCGACGACCTTGCCGGGACACGTTTTTGGAACCCATGCCACAACCAGGCCGAGGACAGGTCGGCCGAACTGCAACGCCAACGCTGGGGCAAATAACAGGCTATAAGGTGTTATTTGCTATTTCTGCAATAATAAAGGTACGATAATAAATTCTGTTCAAATAGTACATTCATCTGTATAAACTCATTATCTGCTTCGCAGCTTTATCTTCATTGCTATTTCCGAAAGCATACGGTATTAAAAATTAGGGAAACAAACGCATTTAATCATACCTGATTCCATATAAACACCTTAAATTCAGTTGTCTATACCTTTCATGATTTCTTCAATAAGTACACGATTAATATCAGTAGGTTCTAAACGACTTTGATAATCAGGCAATTTGCGTAGATACGAAAATAATTTGCTAATTTTCCGCGATATAAAAGCGCGAAAATGATATTTTAGTTAAAGGTAAGTGGATAAGTGATTTAGCAAGAGATTGATTTTCGAAGATTTGGCTGGGTTTGGGGCGATTTTCTCAAAAAGTACACGTTTTGTACTCCGATTCGGGAGTAGGTGGGATGAGTGAAGTGTTAAGGAGTGTGTAGTGCGATTTTCAAATTCCTGCACCTCGGATTATTTTTGCACAAAATCAGATAATCAGACTTTTATGGCAAAAATAGAAAATCGCAAAAAGCAAAATCCAAAGCTCCAGCAGTCCGAACTTAGCGACGGACGCGCAAGCCTTTACCTTGAATACTATATAGGTCGCACTGAAACTCCCGTGATTGACAAGGACGGCAAACAGGTATTCTATACCGAAGGAGCGATGGTAGGAAAACCGAAGTTCAGAATCAAGCACACCCGCAAGAAAGAGAACCTCAACCTTTATATATGGTCGCACCCGCGTACCTCGCAGGAGCGTCAGCATAACAAGAACACCCTCACACTTGCCGAGAAAATACGCTTCGAGCGTGAGCAGTCTTTCTTGGAGGACAGGGAAGGTTATCGCCTCCGCAAGGAGATGGACGAGGACTTCATAGAGTTCTGCCGTGAGTTCTGCAATTCCCCAGCTCTCACGAAATATATCCGAGAAACACAGTTGCGCGGATTGAAGAAGTTTCTGAACTTTCTCGCCGCAACTCCCAAATACGCAATCTTCAAGGAGCGTCTGAAAATGACGCAGCTCACCCCTTAGATGGTGGAGGCATTTGTGGAATATCTGAAAGCCAACGGCAAGGGAGATGGACCGAAAGCCTATTTCCGAATGTTTAAGCGGATGGTTACTGCGGCTGTCGATAAAGACCTGATCAAGAAAAATCCTTGTCGCGGCTTTGTCATCAAGAACGAACGACAACATGACTCTGCAAAAAGAAATCCTCTTGCCCGAAGAGATAGACCGACTTGTGGCTACCCATTTCAAAGGCGAAAGGCCGGAGATACACCGCGCTTTCATCTTCGGGTTATACACCGGGGCGAGATGGTGTGATACCAGCCGCCTTACTTTCCGCAATGTGGACTACTCCACAAAGACGCTACGATTCCAACAGCAAAAAACAAAAGGGCATAGTTCATGCAGCTGGGTAATCGTTCCGTTGAGCGATGCCCTTATCCGTCTTATCGGCCAACCGAAGGATGACAACGATGACGCGAGATTATTCGATGTGCCGAACTACGACGTCTGCAACCGCTATCTGGCGAAATGGGTGAAGAAGGCCGGAATCAGAAAGAAAATCACATGGCATTGCGGACGCCACAGCTTCGCGGTGAATGTCCTCACAAAAGGAGCGAACATCAAGACCGTTTCAAGCCTCTTGGGACACACTTCCGTGAGAATGACCGAAAGGTATCTTCACGTCGTGGACAGCCTCAAGCAGGACGCAATCAACTCGCTCGGCGATATAAATTATGCAGCGGTCTAAGTCGTTTTAACCAAAATGCAAAGTCGGTAAGTCCAAAGAGATTTACCGGCTTTTTTCTTTTCGCCGCTAATCTCCATGAAAACAAAAAAGAAAAATGGAGCGTGAAAAACGGCAACGGGGATTACGACTTTGGAGTAAAACCAACCTAACATTCGGCAAGGGTTTTGAGCAGCTAAATCAGTTTCGCGCTGCTCAAAACATACCTTGCCGAATTCCGACGGATTCCGTTTCGACCAACAATATTTGATGGCTTGATTGCACCAAATTATAGTGGATTCCATGCTGAAAGGATAACTATAATCGAGATAGGATAGTCATTTATAGATTGTGACCCATTAATATTGCAAAATCCTTCTCCTCACGAGGAGAAAGAACTGGATTTGGTGAAAGATAGTTGAGGGATTGGGATAGAGTGTATAATGCATCTAGAACGCGATATTTAACTAATGCTCATCGTATCAATTAGTTGCCTATTGAAATCTTGATTACGAGGAGGCTGTTAGTACATCATGACGTAATGATGTATTTATGCAATGATGTCATGATATATGAATGTACAAAAGTATGGAAAATCTGAAAGTTTGAACAAATGATTAGATGATTGAGTGATTGAATGACAAATCATCTAAATGATTTGATGACTGAATGGTTGAATCGCTTGTCGCTTCATTTTTGATATCCGCACCTTTTAAGAATCATTTGGACGTATGAAAAATTATCGTTAATTTTGCAGTCGCAGACCGCCTCGCAGAAGCCCCGGTCTGGGGTTAGGCGGAGCGGGATGTAGTGAAAATACATAAGAAAGCGTTTATCCGCGCTGATTCTTGACTGGTCGAAATTCTCGCAAAATTTCAAATCGTAGTCAAGGATTGAGCAACGGTAGATGCCC
>LUJQ01000012.1 GCA_001689485.1 Bacteroidales bacterium M6
AGAATTATGTTTGACAATGAGATTACTTTTCGGCACATATCCTCATCGAACATACCTATGTGGGTTTGCTCTGTCGGAAGTCCGAAAGCTGCGGACAACACCTCATAGGAGGCTGTCCGTGGCAAGTAGCCTTCTTTCCATAGAGGGTCGAAAGCCTCGTGAGCTTGATGTTTCAGTTCTCGCAGTTCTTTGTTCGCAATCCTGCCAAGCGCCTTGTCAGTACCTTTGTGACAGCCGACCCATGCACCGCACGGTTCGCAGATGTAGCACTTGGTGCCATACGACCGTCCGTATATTTGGGAGTCCTCAACGAGTTTCGTTGGATTTCCACAATACGGGCAGCTCCAGCCGAGTAATACAAGCGGATCATCTTTGAGATTCATTTTTTACATGGTTTGCTACCTCTGCGAAAGCGGCTGCGAACTTGTCGATGTCTTCAGCATGAACAAATATACGCTGACGCTTTTTCTTGCCGGGGCTACGATCAACCGGCACCTCTGCTATGGTGAGGTAAGGCTGGCCCTTTGTGTCTTTGTGTACGTCAATGTAGTAAAGGCGTGTTCCGGCGCTGACGCACACTGTCTTTGTCGGATTTTTCATTTTGATGATGTATTTTGATGATGTGTGGTTGGTATGGGAATCGAACCCATGAGGGCCGATGGCTCCATCGGTTATTTCGCTCGTCACGCCTCCAACACGTGACCTTTACCAACCTAAACGGACTATCTTCACAGACCGTCCGGCGTTAATGATGCTATTCTAATTGGGGTGTGGAGGCGGCAGGTACGACCCTGCAACCGGTGGATGGTACGAGTGTGCCACACTTTACAGACCCTTTCGGGCACTCGCTCCGTGAGCGGACTTTCCTCACTGTTCGCCTCCGAATGGCCGAGATTACCCGCCCGGCTATCGGGGTTTGAAATAAGATGATGCCACGACCCTCACGGGCACTCAAAGGCAACGTATGATATCATTAGCAATAGACCCTCACGGGCCAGATATTATGCGGTTACTTTCGTTTCCTCATGTTCCGGCAGTGTTGCAGCACCTGGGCTGCATTACAATACCATTTGCCATTCTGAGCATTTTTAGGCTTTGTGGCCTCAATGGATCCTTGGGCAATCAATCGCTCAAGCTTTTTAACTCCACCTACAATCTTTGCCGAAAGGTCTTTTCCAAATGATTCTTCAGACATCACCGCAAAGATATTCTCAAGATGGATTGCCTCGGGATTAATTGAAGTGTCTTGATTCCGGTTCATTGGCTATGCGATTCTTAAGACAGCGACACTTTTGTTATCTCTGTCAAGTTTGGTTTTCCACTGTCGCCCTTCGTTGAGCACCTCCGGCACCATAGATGTTCCGGGAGTAGAGCGTATGGTCTGATAATTGTAGGAGTCTATGGGAAACAGAACAATGTCGCCCACTTGGAGTTTCCTGAATTCTGCGGTTACTCCTAATACCGCCCATGTCGGTGTCTTTATATCAAGGTCGGGGAACTTATTCTTGAACGCATCGACAATGGAGAGATTCATGTTTGTTGTTTTATTTTTCATATCGGTAAAATTTGAATTTGGAACGATGGGCGGAATCGAACCGCCGTCCGTTCGCCGACAAGGGTTACACTTTGTCTGGCGGTGCTCTGCCAACTGAGCTACACCGTTCTTAGGTGAGAATTCACCGGGTTTCATTATCTTTGAGGTGTCAAACAAAAGAAATGAAAGTATGAGGAATTTAAGAACCGGGCCTCTGCCGCCAAAAGATTGGGAGGTAGAGGACATCATGCCCATTTAAGCTGTGATGAAACAACTGCTAATAGAATCATGGAAGATTGTCGCAAGAAACATCAGATTAGAGGTTATGGTGCAATAGAAAAGCACCTTATCTTGGAGTTTATCGAAGATAAGCAACGTGAAGAACGCGAGCGTGAGGCTCGGTATAAGGCAGACATTGCAACTGCTGAGAGTTTTGCCGTACTCAAAGAGCAGTTAAAGACTCTCAAAGAAATGTGTGATTCATCTTCGGCTGACGCTCGCAAGGCTCGTACTCAATCTTTAATTGCCAACTTTATTTCCGGCATATCTATTGCGATTGCCATTCTCGCTTTGGTTCTTAAATTGAATTAGTGTTATCTCTCAGTCCATTTACCACGGGCGGACACGTCTCAACCCGCTCCCGGTCATTTTCGGCATAAGCACCGGGAGATATTTCTTATCGCGAGCACGGCCTTCCGTGTCGCTCATCACTGCATCGGCATCATCCATCGGGCTTGACCGCGTTATGCAATGGAATTTCAAATACGTCAAGGAACTCTTCTTTGGTGGAGGAAGATGGGGGATTCGAACCCTCAAACCGAATGTCGGTCTACGCCTTAGCGGGGCGCTGCATTACCATTCTGCCAATCTTCCGGTTATAACCCCTTTCGGGGCCGGGGCTCTCTTGCCCCTGGGCATTGCTCTCTCCAGAGCGCCGTATGGTAGTTGGTTTGACTTGGGAGGGGTTAATTGCCGATAGCGGATGTTAGAACCGAAAGGGCAGACAGCTGTTTCTTGATATTCCTAATTTTCTGACAGTGCTCAATATATTGGGCTCGGTATGAAGTGCGGTCGGCAGTAAGCTCTTCATTACGTTTGGTCAGACTGGCTATCTTTTCCAAATACATATCTTCTTTCGCCTCCAATTCAGCCACAAGCATGCTATCTTCCTCCAGCAGTTTGCGGATTGTTTCAAGAATATCGTCATTGGATGCTCCAGGGTCGTCGAACATTCGGGCGATATAAGCGTAGCCAACAGGAGCAGGACTATCGGATGTGACGTAGAGGTCGCTCTCGTTTATGAGTTTGTCGATTTCCGCGAACAAAGTGCTGTTTTCTTGTGCAGTTATGTTAACGGTCATTGCATGAGGGCATATAGAAACCACAGCATCAATCTTGGTTAGGTCAATTGCTGCTATTAATTCTTTGAAATCAAGAATGTTGTGAGCTGTATAGCGTTTCGAGATAGTAGCTGACATAGTGTTTGTTATATTGTTTGGCTTGGGTGGGTTAGGCTTCAAAGAATTTTTTTACATATACTTCAAGGATTACAGCGACAGCAGTCTGTGCAGCAGAGATTTCCTGTTTGTCATCAAGAGAGCCTTTGATGCGCTGCTGGTAAGCATGGAACCGAACACGGCTCTCTACCCGCTTGATAGGTTCTGTGCTGGCGAAGATAAATTCTTTGATTTTGCGGAGGTATCCGGCTACATATTGATTGAGGCCGAACTGCCAGTTGGCTTGCTTATACTCTTTGGGAGAAATGTCCATCTTCTCCAGCTTTGCAAAAGCCTCTTCAGCGGCTCTTTCATGGGTGTTGATATCCTGCTCAAAAGCGGCGCGGATAGCATCAAGCATTGTTTCAGTTGTTGACATATTGATTACAGTTAGTTTAGTCGGAGATTTCATCAAGACTTTCTGTTGTTACATACCATTCAAAACCGCATTTATTCAGTTGCTCATCAGAGAGAGAGCAGCAGTGCTTGGCGGCGTAGAAATAGAGAGCGTTGGTCTTGGAGCCGTCCTCGTTCTCGATGACCCCGAAAGAGCGGTCACGCTTTTTGAAACCGAGCTTCTTAATCTCGCTCCAGGTGGTAAGGAGAGCCGGACAGTGGCCGCCCCAAATGGGAGCGCTGATTTCTTTTCCGATGATTGAGGTTTTCATGTTTTGTTTTTTATTGATTACGTTGTGGTTATCTCAATCAAAATCGCTATATTTGCGATGTTTGACTTAAGATGATGCAAATATAAGTATATATTACTGATATTTACAGTATATCTACTTATATTTAACAATATTTAAATATTAGGGGTTATATGATACGCTTGGACCTAAAAAAAATAAGAAAAGATTTAACGTTGACTCAACGTAAGTTTGCCGATATTTTTGGTGTGCCGCAAAGCTTTATTTCTCAAATAGAAAACGGTAAAGACCCAATGCCATCACATTGGATTCCTGAGTTAACTCGGATGTTGAATCTCTCTGACCTCTCAATTTATCAATTGGCTGTTACAAATGTCGAAGGTGAACAAGAGATACTTAATAGGTTGAAGCAATTTTTTGATTTTATAGGTGCGTCACAATCACGCATAGCCCTTCAATTAGGATTAACCCAAAGAATGGTTGCTAATATTTTGAATGGCAATGGAAAATTTGACCTCACAATATTATATTCCATTTCAACTGGTTTTCCTACGTTAAATTTGAATTGGCTCATTAGTGGAGAGGGATACATGACTGTAAATCAACAATCAAATACAGCTGAACTTGACCGTATCAACAAACTTGTCGATACAATTACAACTCTCCAGGATACCATAAATTTAAAAAATGACGCAATTGCCACCTTAAGCAATCGCGTCATGCAATTAGAAAATCAACTCGGAAAATGATTTGGCCATTCAAACATACACGTTCAATTAGCAATGAAGACCGCAGCTCAGAAATTGAAGCATTGGCTGAGGTTATTACGAAGTTAAGATCAGAGTGCCAATCACATCGTGAGCGTGCTGACAGATATTGGGAGTTGTATAATAATTTGAAAAAAGAAATTGAGAATGGAAGTGTATCCATAACTGAGGATTTACCTCCTTATGTCATTTCCAATTATATTAAGAGCCACTCAATTCCATACAGATTAGAGGAAGATTCAGATTACATTAGATTGTTCAGTCAAGAAAAAGGTGCGACAGTCTCATTCCGAAGAGAATTTGATAAAAGT
>LUJQ01000037.1:0-23964 GCA_001689485.1 Bacteroidales bacterium M6
GATAGTTAAATCTCATGCGTCAGCCCTGCTAAAATTTAAGAATCTAATTATTCGTGAATGGGATTAAGAGTCTATGCGCGAATTTGCATCGCGACTTTCGACTTTGAACCGTGATAATTGGTCGAGATATATTAAGTAAGTCATGAAAATTATTACGCATAAAACCTATAATCCGGCTTTGCTGACCGTTAAAAAACTATTTACCAATGAGACAATTCACCGCAATCCTATAAGCATTAGCTGTTTCCGTAATCGGGATAAATGCCCGAATCCTGAACACCACTTGCGAGCATGGAGAAATCGAAGGGGAACGTCACAACGGTTACGCGCTTTATAAAGCCATATCTTATGCCGAGCCGCCCGTAGGCAGATTACGCTGGCACGCACCTGTAAAAAAGCATCATGGGGAAAGTGTCTATAAGGCCGACAACTGGGGCGACCGCCCGATGCAGGACAACGACCCTAACCAAGGTGGCAACAACCTCTCCATGAGTGAGGACCGCCTCACCTGAGCGTAGCCACCCCGGCAAAAGGCACATAGGAGCGCCTGCCGGTTTTTGTCAACATCCACGGCGGCGGGTTCTTCACCGGCTCATATGCCGGCACACAGGACAGTGATGTCAATGACGGTATCGTTTATTTCAGCATTGCCTACCGCCTCGGGGCATTCGGCTTCATGGCTCATCCTGAAGCAGCCAAGGAATCGGAGCGGGGAATTGCCGGGAATTACGGCCTTATGGACCAGGTTATGGCCTCGCAATGGATTCATGACAATATCGCCAGATCTATTTCACCATCGACTGGAACGATGCCGGAACCGGTGTCTCGAACTCCATGAGTTTGCTGGTTACCGGGTGGATGAACACCAGTGTGCGTGCATGCAGGGCGAGCCGGCGTATCGGCGAGGTACGTGCGCCATACCGGCGGTCACCAGCAATGGGATGGCCTATGTGCTGCATGTGCACGCGAATCTGGTTCTTGCGGCCGGTTTCAAGCTCCACATCCACAAGGGTGTAGCCATTGGCGCATTTCAACGTGCGGTAGCGGGTATATGCCAGCTTACCATCCTGTTCGTTATCCGTCACATAAACCGTATGCTGCGAGTTTTCGGCAAGATAAGTCTTCACCTCACCTTCGGCGGGGAAAAGTTTTCCTTCAACCACACACACATACTGCCGACGGCGCACCATATTGTTCCAGTTATGCTGCAACCTATCCTTGGCCTCTACATTTTTGGCAAACACCATCAGCCCCGAAGTGTGCTGGTCGAGCCGGTGGACGATAAAAATCTTGTTACGCGGATCCTGCGCCTTGAGGTAGTCACGCATGATGGAATAGGCCGTGCCATCCTTGATTTTATCATTGCCGATCGAAAGAATCCCGTAACCCTTGTTGACCACAAGGATATCGTCATCCTCGTAGACCAGCTGCACACGGCGGTTATAGAACGTGACAAAAGCCCGGGTCAGGTTAACCCTCACCTCGTCGCCCTCGTCAAGCCCCATATCGAACTGTCGCGTCACCTTGCCGTTGACCATCACCTGGTCATATTTCAGAAGCTCCTTCACATTGGTGCGCTTACGGTCGGGCATCTTTGCGAAAAGGAATTCGAGCAACCCCGACGGGGCATCGGCAACGAATGTCAGTATGGTATCGGGGCGGAACGGCCGACGCTCGGCCCCTGGTTTGAACGCTTGTTTCTTCATTTCTTTTTGCTGCGGGGACGTGCCGGTTTGGCATCCGACGATGCTATGATTTCGCGGCATTCCTCGAGGGTAAGGGCAGCCGGGTCGGCCACAGTTTTGGGAATCTTGTAATTGCTCTTCTTATATTTGATATAAACGCCGAAACGCCCGTTGAGAATCTGGAGGTCGGGATCCTCGGGGAATATCTTGGCAACCTTGTTGGCCTCGGCGGCACGCTTATCCTTTATCAAGGTCTCGGCCTCCTCAAGGGTGATATGGGCAGGCGACAATTCCTTTGGAATGGACACGAATTTGCCGTCGTGCTTGACATAGGGGCCGAAACGTCCTATCGCCACGGTTACGTCGCTACCTTCGAATTCACCTATCGTGCGTGGAAATTCAAACAGCTTCAACGCCTCCTCAAGCGTGATTGTGCTCACCGACTGGCCTTTAAGCAAAGAGGCAAACTGGGGTTTCTCCTCACCCTCGCCATCGCCCAGCTGAATCATCGGGCCGAAACGGCCTATTTTCACCGACACAGGTTTGCCGCTAGCAGGGTCGTTGCCCAATATCCGTTCACCCACCTTATGCTCCAGACGCATGTTAAGTGCCTTGTCGACAGTTGGATGGAAATCGGTATAGAACGATTTTATCTCGTTGCTCCATGGAAGTTTCCCTTCGGCAATACTGTCGAATTTCTCTTCGATCTGAGCGGTGAAATTATAATCGAGGATGTCGGGGAAATAATCGGTAAGGAAAGCATTAACTACCTCGCCTATATCGGTAGGCACGAGTTTGCCGCGTTCGGAACCTACAACCTCGCTTCTGACCTCCGATGCGACCTTGCCACCTGCAAGGGTCAGCACCGTGTAATCGCGCGGCATCCCCTCTTTTTCCCCCTTCTCCACATATTCACGTTGCTGGATGGTGGATATGGTGGGTGCATAGGTCGACGGGCGCCCTATCCCCAGTTCCTCCATCTTCTTTACGAGGGAGGCTTCAGTGTAGCGCGGCGGTTGCTGTGTGTAACGCTGCGTGGCTTTCATATCGGCAAGCGTCAGCACATCACCCTTGCCCATTGCCGGAAGCAGACCTTGCAACGCTTCGTCGGCGGCAGCATCGTCATCCTTATCCTCCATATAGATTTTCAGGAAGCCATCGAATTTGATTACCTCGCCTGTTGCGGCAAAATGCCCCGGCAATGCGCCCTGCATCCCCTTGGGTTCTATATCGACGGTAGTCTTCTCAATCTCGGCATCAGCCATCTGCGATGCCACGGTACGCTTCCATATAAGCGCATACAGGCGTTTTTCCTGCGACGTACCGTCGATAGTGTGGTGGTTTATGTATGTGGGGCGTATGGCTTCGTGAGCCTCCTGCGCACCTTTTGACGATGTGTGGTAATGCCTTACCTTAAGGTATTTATCGCCCAACGTGGCGGCAATTTCCTTTTCAAGGGCGGAAATGGCAAGCGCCGACAGGTTAAGCGAGTCGGTACGCATGTATGTGATATGCCCGGCCTCATAAAGGCGCTGTGCCACCATCATTGTCTGCGACACGGTGAAACCGAGCTTGCGTGCCGCTTCCTGCTGCAGGGTGGAGGTTGTGAACGGCGGTGCAGGCGATTTCTTGACGGGACGCACTGTCACATCCGTCACTTCGAAGTCTTTACCCGCACATGCCTCCAGGAGTTTCCGTGCCTCGGCCTCGGAAGGGAGACGGCGCGACAGCTCTGCACGGACACCGTTACCCCCTTTGTCGGAAAAATCGGCGTTCACACGATAGAACTGCTCGGGCTTGAAATTCTTGATTTCATTTTCCCGCTCCATTATAAGCCTCACTGCTACGGACTGCACACGCCCGGCCGATAGTGCAGGTTTGATTTTTTTCCACAGGACCGGCGACAGCTCGAAACCCACTATACGGTCGAGCACACGGCGCGCCTGCTGTGCGTCGACAAGGTTGATGTCGATGTTGCGCGGGTTCTCTATCGCATGCAGTATGGCGTCCTTGGTGATTTCGTGAAACACGATGCGGCGCGTGTTTTCAGGCTTAAGTTTCAGCACCTCGTAAAGGTGCCAGGCAATAGCCTCCCCCTCGCGGTCCTCATCGGAAGCGAGCCACACCATCTGTGCCTCCTTTGCCATCTTCTTAAGCTCGGAAACAAGAGCCTTCTTGTCGTCGGGAATCTCGTATTCGGGAGTAAAACCATTCTCCACATCGATGCCGAAATTCTTTTTCCTGAGGTCGCGTATGTGGCCGTAACTCGACATTACGGTGAAATCGGGACCAAGGAATTTTCCGATGGTTTTAGCTTTGGCAGGGGACTCTACTATGACAAGGTTTTTCACCATGGGTGGGAGTATTTAGGGGGTATCGACATTCAAAATTTTGGCAAAATTACTAAAAACACAGGTAAAAACACCTTATTTAATGTAATTTATCAATCTTACCAACAAAAACACCAATCCCCAGGTTCAATTTACGCCATACGTTTCAGCGCAATGCAAGGTAGAACTGCCATATGGCCAAAGCCGTGCTCACCGACACATTCAGCGAATGCTTGGTGCCTTCCTGCGGGATTTCGAGGCACACGTCGGCGGCATCGACAACATCCTGCCCCACCCCGTTGACCTCATGCCCGGCAACCACCGCATAGCGGGCATCCCGTTCCGGGACGAACCTGTCGAGCGGCACACTCCCGTTGACCTGCTCAAGGGCACACACCGTGTAGCCATGTTCTTTCAACCATCCCACAGCCTCCATCGTACCGGCAAAATAACGCCACGCAACGGAATCCTCCGCACCTAGCGCGGTTTTATGTATCTCGGGCGAAGGCGGGGTCGCGGTTATCCCGCACAACAGGATTTCCTCCACACGGAAAGCATCCGATGTCCTGAACACCGACCCGATATTGTTAAGGCTCCTGATATTGTCGAGCACCACAACCAGCGGCAGCTTCCCCTTGCGGCGATACTCCTCTACAGAATCGCGCCCCATCTCCCATATTGTTTTTTTAAGCATGATGAATTCAGAAAAATGTTAACCGAAGCCATCCCGGCCCCGTTATGGAAAACCTTGTTTCAGCTATCAAAGGTAAACGATTCCATTCAAACCTGCAAACCTGCACAACAGGCGCTATAAATGCGATAAGCATCATTCGTTGCATTTTTTGGATTATTCAGTGTCAAATGCTGACAGGCTATTCCTCTAACTTTGTAGTATCCGAAAAGGTTAAAGTCCCGGCCGGGGAAACACGCCGTGTAACCCTGTCGGTCCCTGCCACGGAACTGGCGCTCTACACCACCGCCCACGGCTGGGAAATCGAACCCGGCGATTTCGAAATACAGGTAGGGCGCTCATCCGATAACATCCTGTTCAGAAAGAAAGTTACCTACAGGCAAACAGATGCCGACAGGTTCAAACTATAGCAGCACACGGCAACAGCAAACACAAGATACAAAAAAACAGGCTCTATGTCGGAATCCGACATAGAGCCTGTAAAATTTTCAAACAGGTTTGAAATCGTATGCAATCCTGTATTATTCAGCTACTGCAGGAGCTTCCTGCTCTGTCACCGTCTCAGCAACGACAGTTTCTGTTGCTTTTTCAACGGGGGCTTCGGCAGCAGGTGCCTGTACGGGGGTTGCATATTCGGTGCCTGTCACAGTCTGTACTTCGTTTACAGGCTTCACGCGCGAACCGCTCTGCACCAGGTTACGGGGCATAACGAAAACCGATATGATAGCCAGAAGTGCGATAATAGCTGCAAGGCTCCATGTTGCCTTTTCGATAAAGTCGTTGGTACGGCGAACGCCCATAATCTGGTTTGAACCGGCAAACGAGGAAGCCAGACCCCCGCCTTTCGATTTCTGGACCAGTACCACGACAATCAGAAGGAGAGAAACTAAAACTGTGAGAATGATAATCAGTGTGTACATTGGTAGTTATATTCTGTTGCTTTTTTGTTTATTCAGGGTGATTATTTTCGCTATCCCGCTTATTCCGACAGCTCTCGGCGAGCATCAGTTTACGCAGAAACCGCAATTGGTCTGCAAAGTAAGCATTTTTTTCGGGAAATGACAAACTTAAACGGTTAAGAATTTCATAAGCACGCTCATAGCGTCGCGTTTTTATGTAGATTTTTGCAAGGCTCTCACTGAGAAGCGAATTGTCGGGCGCAGGAGGTGTGACGGCTGGAGCCTGCGCTCTTGACTGCTTCTTGGGCTGCACCACCTTTTCCGGCTCTTCGGCGGGTGACTGTACAGCAGGTGATTCATCCTTACGGATTGACTCCTTCCCGCGTACTGAAAGGATAAAACGGTTGATACGGTCGGTCTGTGAATCGCCCGACGGCGCCGGGTCAGGAATCACCGCATCCCCCTCCTGGCGTGCCAATTGCTGCGAATAGTCGGCCACAGGATTGAAAATCATCTTCTCGAGGATTTCCGTTTCAGCCGCATCGGCCCCTCCGTAGGTTTCAAGGAACCTGTCGATAGCATTATTGGTCGACGGTGTTGCCGGAGCCTGCGGCTTCGGATAAAGCTTATCCAGGCGCTCCCCGTCAGGTTCGACAATCCGCTCAAGCGCATCAGTCGACGAAAGTGACAGCGCCAAAGGTGCCGCCGAGGCTTCCCTTTCCGCCGCCGTCATATCGGCTGATTTCTCACGCAGGGCGATGCACTGGGGCAAGGTGAAAAAGGGATATCTGGCCTTCATCTCCTCCACCCATGCCGCATCAACCCCGCATTCCGGGTCGGCGAGCAGCGATTTCAATTTTTCAGCATCATCATCATTCATAAGCGTTGTTCATGGCGGTTGAGGCAATCAGTTTGGTTTCAGATGCAGCATTCCATACATGCCGGGCACACTACCAGTTACCGAGCGTGGCATTGAAAATAAGTTCCACAAGTTCCTTGGATATTTCCTGACACAGCTGTTCCTGCACATCATTGAGCATCTGCGAGGCATCGAAATCACGATAGGCCGAGAATGTCTGGCTCACATCGTTGGCATCGTTTTTAGTATCGGTATATTTCACCCTGACAGTGATTGTAAGACGCGTTTTCGACGCATATGCATCCTCCGTGACAGCCTGCGGGGTAAGGTTATAACCCGTTATCTCCCCTTCGAGTTCGAGGTCGGAAGCCGAGTCGACCGTTGTCAGGCGGGTGTTACGTGTGATGTAGTCGAGCAACTCGTTTTCAAACATCTGCTGCAACGGGGCATAGACCAGTGCAGCCCGGATTGGGAACTCACCCACGTTTATGGTTTTGTAAACCGTATAGTCGATAGCCGCCCCGTTGAGTTTATAGCTGATGCGGCATCCCTGGGGCACCAGCAGGAACAGCATCACAGCCAACGGCATCAATAATTTTCTAAAAGCCATATCCTAAAAAAATCAGGTAATCAAAATTTTATATTGGCACGAGGATTTACGGGTGATTCAGGTTCGATGAATGGAATCCGGTTAAAACCGACCGGGCTGTCCAAACGGTTATTCAAGCCCGTATTCCTTTATTTTGCGATAGAGGGTACGTTCCGAAATATTAAGCTCGGCAGCGGTGGCTTTCCGGCGTCCGCCATTACGCTCAAGCGACAGGCGGATGGTTTCACGTTCGGTCTCCTCAAGCGTGCGCCCCCCTTCCACAGCAACAGCGATATGAGTGACATCGATCGGCTCCGACACATCCACGGTATCATCATGACCACCGGCCGGCGATGACGATATTGAAGCAGCGTCAAACTGCGCTGACGCAACCGGGCTGTGATATTTGACCAAGGCATGTTCGTTTTCATGCATCATCACCGCCTGACGTGGCAGCTCGTCAACGGCTTTTTTGCCCCGTATTTCCGCCCTCAGTTGCGAAATCTCGTTCTGCAACCTGAAAATTAGGCTGAACAGCATTTCGCGCTCCCTCTCATAGGTGTGCATGTCAGGCATATCGGCAGGCACGGCAGGCGTGTAGCCTACCGAAACCTGGGGCAGGTAGTGCTCCAGCACCGTGTTGTCAACAATCCCGCCCCCTTCGAACAGTGCAATCTGCTCCACAACGTTCTTTAGCTGGCGCACGTTGCCCGGCCATCGGAAACGCAGCATGGCATCACGGGCACCATCGTCGAAAGTTATGCCCGGCACACGGTATTTCTCAGCGAAATCGGCGGCAAACTTACGTGCGAGCAACGCGATGTCACTGTCGCGGTCGCGCAACGGCGGCACATGGATCTGCACCGTCGACAGGCGGTAGAACAAATCCTCACGGAACTTCCCCTCCTTGACCGCACGCTCCATGTCGACGTTTGTAGCCGCCACCACGCGTATGTTGGTTTTCTGGACAGTGGATGACCCGACCTTCAGGAATTCGCCGCTCTCAAGCACACGGAGCAGGCGCGCCTGTGTGGTCAAAGGCAGTTCGGCAACCTCGTCAAGGAAAATCGTACCGCCGTCGGCCTCTTCAAAATATCCTTTACGTGATGCCACGGCACCTGTAAAAGCTCCTTTTTCATGACCGAACAACTCGGAATCTATCGTCCCTTCGGGAATAGCTCCGCAGTTGACCGCTATATATTTCGAATGCTTGCGCGGTGAGAAGGCATGTATAATCTGCGGAAAAAACTCCTTGCCGCTCCCGCTCTCACCTGTAACAAGCACTGACAGGTCAATCGGGGCGACACGCAGCGCACGCGTCACCGCCTCGGTAAGCGCGGGGGCGTTCCCCACGATGCCGAACCGCGATTTTGCCTGTTGAATCTGCTGAGTGCTTACGCTCATGTTTTTGTTACCTTAGATAATGGAAGTTGGCTGTGACCTCGGTGTCTGATTGTCCCCCTGATGTCCTCAGGACTTTCTTCTTCTCCCGATTTCGCGGAGTTCGTAGGTTTTCTGTCGCAGGAAATCACCGAATTCCTTCTCAGAACCGGCATGCTTTCGCTGTTCCTCAACCGATATCGGCTCACCAACGGTGATATGGAACGTTTTCCCTTTCTTACGGAACACCTCGGCAGGATGGCGGAAGGTACGCGCCTGCCAGCACACCACACCAAGGAAATTAAACCACCACGACTGCGAGCCATGGAAGAAGATAGGGACTACCGGCACCTTAAGCTTGTCGATAATCTGGATTATGGTGGGTTGCCACTGGCGGTCCTGCAGGCGTCCGCGCCAATTTACCTTTGCAACGGCACCTGCCGGGAAAAATCCCACAGGGTCACCTCTCCTGACCATCTTTATGACCTCGCGTATCCCGGCCATCGACACGGCCTTCTTCTTCGGATCGTCGGAAGCCATTGCATCCACAGCGATGAAATTCGGGCGCATAGCCCATATGTAGTTAAGGAACATGTTGACCATCACCTTGTAGCGCGGACGCCTGGAGGCAATCAGGTCGATTAGTATAATCCCGTCCAAAGCTCCGAAATGATGGTTGCTCACCGTGACGAACGCCCCTTCGGGAAGGTTGTCAAGCACATGTTCGTTGTCTATCTTGAGTTTTATATCCAGGTCGTCGAGCAGTCCGCGCACAAATTCAGGCCCGGGAGTGGCGGCGTTGTGTGCATGGATATCGTTGACCTTGTCGAGCGACAGGAATTTGATGAACCAGTTCACGAACTTGCGATGCCCCCTCAGTTTCGGCACCATCTCCATGATATCGTCGGCATCGAGCACGGAAAGCTTCCGTGGCTTGCCGTCGTCGGTGTACATCAGTTCCTTGTATTCATTATCGGCACAAGGCTGCACCTTGCCGCTGTTATCCGTATTTTGAATTGTCTCCATAAGCTGAAAATAAAGTGCAATTATCTTGCCCTATGCAAAATTACAAATTTAAAACGATTTTTCCGTAACTTTGCAAGAACACCATAACCAATCAATATAACCATAAAATGAAACTACTGATTACCATTGCCGCCATCCTTTCATTGGCATCATTTACATCTACGGCAAAAAGCAAGACCGCAGGCAACGAACCAAGGTCGTTCGCACGATTGCTTTGGGAGGGGGAAGCACCCCATCGAAAAATAATCAAACCCGATGCTGCCGGTAACATAAGGCAACCTGTAAATATAGGCGACACTGCAAAGCTGTATGTGTTCCTGCCAGCACCTGAAAAGGCTAACGGCAAGGCCGTGGTTCTTTGCCCCGGGGGTGCCTACCTGGGATTGTGCATGGACTATGAAGGTGGCGAATGGGCACCGTTTTTCAACGACCGGGGCATAGCCCTGATAGTGTTGCAGTACCGCCTGCCCGACGGCACCTGGCAGATACCTGTGGAGGATGTGCAGGAAGCCATACGCGTTGCCAGGCGCAATGCGGTGCAATGGAATCTTGACCCGGCAAAAATCGGGGTCGGCGGCTCTTCGGCAGGCGGCCACCTTGCCTCGACCGCCTCGACCCATTTCAATAACCCGGTAAATGCCGACACGGTGAGCTGCCGACCGGATTTTTCGATTCTGTTCTATCCCGTAATCAGCTTCATGCCCCAGCTCACCCACACCGACACACGCCGGAGCCTGCTAGGCCCGAATTTCACTACACATGATGAAATCCTGTTCAGCAACGAGTTGCAGGTAACTCCTGAAACCCCGCGCACATGGATAGGGTTCAGCCATGACGACGACCTGGTGCCGACACCCAACGGGCTGCGCTATTACGAAGCCCTGCGGAATGCAGGTGTGCCCGCATCGCTCCACATCTATCCAACCGGCGGCCACGGATGGGGCTTCAAATCCGACTTCCGTTACCACGACGAAATGCTCGCCGACCTCGCCTCCTGGCTGGAATCATTCTGACGGTGGGTAGATAAGTCTTGAATATTACATATCCCATAAATACAGAAGCCGTGATTGGCTTCACAACGCAATATAGGGCCGGTCAATAGACCAGCCCTATATTGTCAATCCAAAGGGTCAGACCCAACGTTCCTATGTAGGCAGTGCCGCTACCGGCCGATGCCATCACCATAAGATGGGTAGGAACGGCATCGGGGGAATCCCAACCCACTTCCTTCACAGGAACCATCTTACCCTTGCTGTTACGTGCATAGTAACTCTTGTCTTCAGGGATAAGCCCCATAAAGGACTTGTAGCCCGGATGCCTGGTTATATCGCCATACCACACCGGGAGTTTATGGCCGTTGACCCATCCTTCAGTCGAAGAGCCGAAATGTTCCCTGCCGGTGCCTACGCGTTTGGCATACAGATTGCCATCCTCATCTTCCCACCGGCGTTGCAGTATTATATAGACTTCGGCATTGTCGTGACCCGGATAGGTTTTCTTTTTACCGAAACCCGACGAATATATACGGTCGGATTTTTCCGGCATCTGCACCTTGTAATCGAACCGCAGAGCCGTTGGGCGCTTTCTAAACGGAATCCCCATCTCCATTTTGGAATACGGCTCGCTCGTTGATCTGACAGGCTCGAAAAACCTTCCCAGGAAAATCGAACCGGCCACAACCACATCGACATTTATAAGACCTATGGCCTTGCAATTCTCCATAAGCGTTGTCAGTTTGCAGCAACGGTTACCCGGGGCACGGTTATCGGGGAAAACGGCATTGCTACCTTTGGTTATACCGACAACCTTGGCCATGATATTCGACGTAGCCCATGGCGAACCACCCATGTTGCTGTATGCCTTATCCCCGTCGATAACGGCCTCAGGGGCTATTTCATAAAGCTGCTTGGTATGGCCGCCTATCAGGTGCGATTCAGGGATGTTACGTGTTACCCAGTTTTCGAAATCACCGTATTTGAGCATCTCGAACGTTTCACAACGCATCACATTGATAGTCGCCAAAAACGTTGCGACACACGCCATTAGCCTAAACTTATCCATAAAAAATACAATTTTAACCGCCATTGCGGCGGAAATGAATGTTGTACATTAAAAAAGCCTCATCCCCCCTTAAAAGTTCGCAAAAATAGGAAATTATATCAATAATACAGTCATCTATCTATTAATAAATTTCCTGCCTATGCCAAACCATGAAAGCATCCCCAAGACAACCGTACACGCTACGGCTATCACAAAAACAAGCCAGACAGGCAATCCTTTCCCTCCAAATAATGTAGTCAACACCAATATCACCGGGAAGTGATACAGGTAAATATCATAGGAAATATTATTCTTGTTAAAGATACCCGCTAACCTGAACGTAGAGAAATACATGACCAGGCCGACTGCGACCGCCGGGGAAATGCATGTCCTGTATAACGTATATGGCACGTAGTCGGAAACCAGGATTATCAGAACGCATGCAACCATAACCCAGTGACGGCAGTTATCGAACCTGTCGTAAACGAAATAAACAAAAACCCCGCCGTAGAAATAGAGCAACTGACCGAATAATTGCTTCGAAAGAATATTATATATCGTTTTTTCAGTCGTATAATATAATTCGGTAAAATACCATTTCCACACCGCCGACACAACATACACCATAATGCAAAACAACAACGGTCCGAACCATCTGGCCCTCCGATGTATATATGTCAACAAGGCAACGGCTACAGGTACGGAAAGATATAACAGGATTTCCACTTTCATAGTCCACAACGAACCATTAACAGCCTTGACAGGCAAATCCTGGAACACCCCCGGCAGTTCGGGACAAAGAAAATTCATAAATGTCAGATTGCTCGCCAGATACTTCAACCACTGCGCATTAAAAAAATATTCAGAAGCCGGCAGCGTGCTGACAAACACCAATGCGAACGCACACAGCAACACAATGAACATGTAGGGTGGGAAGATTCTCCGTACCCTCCGTAACATATAGTCTTTCAGATTCCTGTGTTTCAGATAACTCGGATATACAAGGAAGCCGCTTAATGCAAAGAATCCCCCTACGGCATTATAACTGTCGGTAGGAAACCATATGCCTGCATCATAAACGGCATTAAAATGAGCAACAAACACCGCGAATGCCAGATAATATCTGACCAATCCCATGCTGTTGTCATGATTGAAGGCTTTTGGTAATTCAGGCATATCCGGGGTTAGTTATCCTATTATATACTTATTATATACTTATATCCCAAAAAAGGCGTCGATGCGTGAATCAGTCGACACTCATAGCCACGCTTCCAGCGGGTTTTGATGATTGTCTTTGCCTGGACGATTGACCTAACAGGAAAGCCACAGCACTGACCCACCTCCTGTGGGAATGCGAAATAAGATACCTGTGCACCAACCATGGCCCATAAATGCCGGTAACCAACGAAATTATCGAGAAACACCACCATGGTAATTCTACGATTACTTATTCCTTAAAAATCAAGGCTACAGCCTGTGCGGCTATCCCCTCTCCACGGCCTGTAAAACCGAGCCGTTCCGTAGTGGTGGCCTTTACCGATACGCAATCCTCGTCGATTCCGAGATCGGCGGCTACATTCCTTATCATTTCAGGAATATACGGCAGCATTTTAGGAGCCTGCGCTATGATGGTCACATCGACATTGCCTATCGTATAGCCTTTTTCCCCTATTATCCTTTTGCACTCACGCAGAAGCACACGCGAATCAGCACCTTTGTAACGCGGGTCGGTATCCGGGAAATGAAACCCGATATCGCGCATAGCCGCAGCCCCGAGCAGAGCATCGCTCAACGCATGCAACGCCACATCGGCATCGCTATGACCCAGCAACCCCGAATGATAAGGTATTTTCACACCGCATATCCATAAATCACGACCTTCCACCAACTTATGGACATCGTAACCGGAACCTATCCTGAACTGTTGCATAATAACCGGCTATTTTAGTGACGGCCGCCGAAAAGGTCGCGCAGACCGTCCATATCAAACGTAAGGGTGAAACGCAACGTCTGGTCCAAAGGCGAAGTCTGGGCTGTGGCAAGCATATAGGATGCATCAAGGCGCACAACGTTAAGCGAGAATCCCGCACCAAACCCGAAATACTGGCGGTTGCCCTTATACTGGCTCTCGTGATAATATCCGGCACGGACGAAGAACTGCTGGTTGTAGCTGTATTCTGCACCGAGAGAGTAATTTATTTCACGAAGTTCCTCCTTCATGCCGCCCGGGGCATCGGTAAACGATTTGAATATGCCGGAAATAGGCGACATATCCTGCCAGTCCTGCAATGCACGCTGATAGGCAGCCTGGTCTTCCTGGCCATCCTCATCAAGGTAATCTTTCTGACGCGGACGTGTAGGCACAAGCAGTTTGTTCAAATCCAGGCTGATAGCCAATGTGTGGTAATCGGCCAACGGGAACATGAACGATGTTCCTAG
Organism: Bacteroidales bacterium M6; assembly: GCA_001689485.1. Classification (GTDB taxonomy): domain Bacteria; phylum Bacteroidota; class Bacteroidia; order Bacteroidales; family Muribaculaceae; genus UBA7173. The sequence continues at coordinate 13,939 of LUJQ01000037.1, forward strand.
ACGCAGGTTGGTAGGCAGGAAGGCCGGATTATTGCCGTTATCATATGAAACTTTCGTACCGATATTCGAAATATCCCAACCCCACGACCACTGGCATTCGTTCTGACCGATAATGGGATAGGTTGTGTAATAACCCGAAATATCGGCAGAAAATGCTGAAGCACCGGTCGAATTATCGCCTACATCCGATGTGTTGTAGCCCAAATCGGAATAAATGTAACGGAACACGATACCCATCGAGAATTTCTCCGACAGTTTGCGCGAATAACCCACATCGAATGCCATTTCATAAGGGTTAAGGCTTGTTGTGGCCCCTGCAAGGTCATTTGATGTGACCTCGCCGAGGGAGAAATAACGCAGCGACGCACTGACCGCCTGGTTGTCGTTGCTCCCTATTTTCCAATAACCGGCAAGGTTGGCAAGGAATATGTCGTTGACAAGTTTACGCAACCAAGGTGTATAACTAAGCGATACCGCCGCCTGCGAATAGGCGAAAGCATATTTCGAAGGGTTCCAGTATTGGGAATTGACATCGGGATCGGTGGCTGCACCAAGGTCGCCGAGAGCCGCACCGCGTGCGTCAGGCGCTATATTCAGCGAAGTCACACCCGTTTCAACCGGGTTGAACTCCTGCTTCAAATCCTCAGCTTTGGCCGTTGCATACACACAACATCCAAGCCCAAAAAGAATTATATTTAAACCAAATCCGCTTTTCTTCATTTTCTGTCATTAGTTATATAGTTATATAACTCCATTATACTCAAATTATTGTATCTGACAACGGGCATGCGGCGATAATCACCCATACGGGGTTGTCGATAACGGAATCCGGATTCGGTTACCGGCCTGGCGACTCAATATCAGCGGTTAATCAACCTGCCGAACACAGTGATAACCGATTCCCTGTCCATCCGGCGGGCCTTAATGAGTTTGTCGACAAACTCATCCATTATAGCTCCGACCTGCCGATGCGAGAAAACTCGGTGGAAAAAACTATAGGTCTTATAGAAAACATCCCTTACCTCATCCTCTTCAAGCGAGCATGACTCCCTCCCCTCATCTTTAAGATTCGAAAGCAAAAGATCGCTCAATTCACGTGAAATCTCCGACTGTTCCCTGACCAGCGCACGGGCAAGAAGGTTTGAAATCAACATGCCTGCAACAGTTTCAAACTGGGTGCTCTTCTTGCGCCACACGGCTTTGGCCGAAAGGTTCGGGTTATCAACATAGTAAAAATCAGGAGAAAAAACCATTCCACAGTCGGCGGGGGCATCCAGATTGACTGAATCAATGAAACCCTCGTTATCCATCAGGAGCATGCACACCGTCATGCCCCCAAGGCCATAAGCCCGGTCTTTTTCGTCTTTATATTTCAGAGTAACCAACTTCTATCAGATTTTTAAATTCGTTGACAAAGTTAAGTAAGTCGTAAAAAATATTTTATATTCACGAGAGAGAATTTTGGGGGTGATATGCCGTTTCAATTCACTACCATAATCTTTGTAACGCAGGCCGATGCACCGCCATCGCCGTTTTGCGACGCGAAAACGTAATAGACACCGGTTTTGACACGCTCGCCTGCGGAATTACACCCGTCCCATGTAAACATGCCTCCGTCGCTCCGACCCTGGTGGAAAACATTGCCTGCGGAATCAGCTATCTTGACAAGGGAATTTTCCATAAGGCCGGTAACGGTAATCCACCCTGTATAGTCGGGACGCACCGGGTTGGGATAGGCATAGACATCATCATAGTCAGTTCTTCCAGGTGAAGAAGTAGAACTGTATTCCACCAAACCTACACCGGTACCGAAATACACCTTGTTTGAATTCGGGTCGCAGGCAACGGCATAGACAGTATTAGGCAATATGGAGTTATCGGATGTGTGATGCTCGATGATCTGGTCACCGTTCTCACTTACAAGATATACCCCCGACCCGATAGTGGAAATCCATTTCCTGTTTGAGCTGTCGCATGAAATCGACGATACTGTCTGGTTGGCTAAAAGATAATCGGCAAGATTCGTGCCGTCGTTACGCGGCACCTTTATATGGTTCACAGCCACACTCCGTGATTTGGCCCCGGTTATATCAGGAATCTCGAAAACCCCGTCGTCGGTTCCGACCCATATCCGTCCGCGGGCATCCTCACACAGCGCAAGGATATGGCTGAAATCCATATTTTTTCCATCCTGGTCGACATAATTGGTTATCACGGTCTGCACGTCATCGCCAATCTCGGGAGTACCCATTGTGTCGAACACTACGAGTTTATTCGAATAACGGCCCATGGCGAAAATAACGCAATCCGACTGGCGACACACAAGTCCCAAGGCATCACGGTTATCCTGGGTCTGGTCGGCAATGGCATATCCTTTCCAATCCGATATGCTTTGCGAATCGGAAAGACGTTTGGAAGCAGGCAATACAAAAATCCTGTTTACAGTCTCCTCGCTTTTATCGGCCGACTTATATACCCACAGGTTGCCGTTGCGGTCAATCAAAGGCTGCAAAGCCACACACGCATAACCATTGGCTATAGAAGTTATAGGGGAATTGTCGTTATAATATTTATGGGTCTGTCTGCCATCCTTTATCCTGTAAAGACCTTCGAAAAATGTCCCTATATAATAAGCGTTTTCCTCGGCAGGATCTTCACACATACTGAAATTCCAGTTTACAAAATGGGGTGCCGACGGGGTGTAGCTGCCTGAATTGCTGTTCTGTATTTCCACATCCACACCTGATATATCTGTAAACATCCCGTTTTGCAGAATATTTACCCTCGACTGTTTGGGCGAGGGGGGATCAACCCCGAACGAAAGATGCTCCGACCTGTTGCTGATATATATATTTCCTAAGGAACCTATCTGCATGGCATGTACCTGGGAAACTGTCAGATCAGAACCCTTGATATTGTCATGAACCAACGAGCCGTTTGCAGGATCGGAATAATCCATCATCCTGACACCTGCGGCATCACACAACCATATGCGCGACATGTTACCGGCATATGAAAGCCCGACGGTTGCAGCATCGGCACGCGGAAGGCTTATGACCTCGCGTTCCTCATCAGCCCCGTAGATAAACAGGGCTTCGTTATTGGAAACATATGCGGCACCAGGCATAGTCCTGACGTTATTTCCAAACCCTATTGCAGCAGCTTTTGAAGTTGCAGCATCAGCCCCGGCCTGGATGACCTTGCCGTTATCCAGGTCTACCCGTAACGTGTAGAGTTTGTTTGTGACCTGACCGTTGATATTTTCCTTGTTGAGGGCAAGCACACCATTGCTGCCGAAACCCTCCATATCAAGCCATCTAACCGTCCTGTCATAGTCGCCTACAAGGGGAATTTTATCCAACGATATTATTTTTTCCGACTGTGGGGCAAACCTCATCTGCATTTCATAGTGAATCCCCACAATGTCGCCCATGGCCACTACATGGTCAACACTCTTAGGTGTCAGGGCCGATTCCCTTACCTCGTTCTTTTTGTCATGATAAGTTACCAGGCCGAAATCGGTTGCAACATAGTAGTTCTCCTTACCGAACGCTATGTCATTGATTTTATGTGAACCCGAAACCGACGAATCACGTATATCGGGCATATTGACAACCGTGCCGTCGTCATAAATACGATCCATGTTGCCCGACGCATATGCCACAATCACGCTTTTATGCGCCTTGTCAGGATAAAAACCGGTAATATCGGAATCATTAAGCAGGTTTGAGATATTCAGACTGCTCACCTCGATTGATTCCTTGTCAATCCTGAAAAGGTTATTACCTGATTGATAATACACATAATCGAGGGTTTCACCTATGTCGTCGACACCGGTGAAAGAGGAATGCATAGTCCACCCCCCCACTGCCACCTGTGCCTGCAATACCTGCGGCAACATCAGGAGAATCGTTATAATGATTTTCTTTATCATCCTATCACTTATTATAAGTCTCATATATCGGTAAATGCCGCCGTCATTGCGTCGAGCGCCCTGCGCCGGTGACTGAGCGAGTTTTTCTGTTCCGCACCCATTTGGGCAAAGGTCAATTCGCAGCCTTCGGGACGGAACACAGGGTCGTAGCCGAAACCGTCAGTACCCGAAGGTGTTTCGGTGATGCATCCTTCCACTTTACCTGCAAAGCATTTTTCCTCATCGCCGATAAGCAACGCTATCACTGTGCGGAACCGTGCCGTGCGGTCGTTCCTACCGTCCAGATTCTTCAACAAAAGCTTCATATTGGCTTTGGAATCATGGTCGGCGCTTTCACCATATGAAGCTGCATAGCGTGCGGATTTAACACCCGGTTCCCCGCCAAGTGCATTCACCTCCAACCCCGTGTCGTCGGCAAAACAGTCAAACCCGTATTTCTCTTTGACCCAACGGGCTTTTATCAATGCATTGCCTTCAAGTGTAGGCGCGGTTTCAGGTATGTCATCATGACAGCCTATATCCGACAATGACAAAATCTCACAACGGCTTCCCAAAATATCCCTGACTTCCTTAAGTTTATGGGCATTGTTGGTGGCAAACACTATTTTTTCAGGCAGTTTCATAACATTTTAAATCTAAGTAAGTCATAAACATTCCTATATGTATTATTAATTTTACGACTTACTTACTTAAAAACGTGGTTTATTGCATTTTATTATAAATATAAGGTGCAGGGGAAGTTCCCCTGCACCTTTATTCAAATCACTTTGTGATGCGGTTGTCAGCCTACTACTATGTTGACTATCTTACCTGGCACCACTATAATCTTCCTTATGGTTTTACCTTCAACCCATTTTGCCGCACCTTCATGGGCAAGAGCTGTTTTCTCCACTTCCGCCGAAGGCATGTCGGCAGGCACGCTTATGTTGAAACGGGCCTTCCCGTTGAAACTTACAGCGTAGTTCACATTCGATTCTTTCAGATATTCCTCGTTCCATTCGGGCCAAACGGCGTCGCAGATGGTGCCTTCGTTGCCGATGGCATGCCAAAGCTCCTCGCTGACATGGGGGGCAAACGGGGCAAGGAGCACCAGCAGGTCGGCCAACACCTCGCGGCTGTGGCATTTCATTGCACCCAGTTCGTTGACACATATCATGAACGCGCTCACAGATGTGTTATACGAGAAATTCTCTATATCGCCGGTTACTTTCTTTATAAGCTTATGAATCGACTTCAACGCTTCAGCCGAAGGTTTGTCATCATTGACCAAAAGAGTGTCACCCTTATAGAAAAGATTCCAAAGTTTCTTGATAAAACGGTTCACACCGTCGATACCGTTGGTATCCCATGGTTTGCTCTGTTCTACCGGCCCTAGGAACATTTCATACAGACGCAGCGTATCGGCACCGTAACGTTCAACGATGTCGTCGGGGTTCACCACGTTGAACATGGATTTCGACATCTTCTCAACAGCCCATCCGCAAACATATTTCCCGTCCTCGAGGATGAATTCCGCATCAGCATATTCCGGACGCCATTTACGGAAAGCATCGATGTCGAGCTGGTCGTTGTTGACAATGTTCACATCCACATGGATCGGGGTGACATCATAATCCTTCTTCAGGTTGAGGGAAACAAACGTATTGGTATCCTTTATGCGGTAAACGAAATTGCTCCGCCCCTGAATCATCCCTTGGTTTATAAGCTTTTTGAAAGGCTCGTTTTCACAGACTTTTCCAAGGTCATAGAGGAACTTGTTCCAAAAACGTGAATAAATGAGGTGGCCGGTGGCATGTTCCGTACCTCCGACATAAAGGTCGACATTCCTCCAGTAGCCGTTAGCCTCGGGGCTTACCAGCTCTTTGTCGTTATGCGGATCCATATAACGGAGGTAGTAGGCCGAAGAACCGGCAAAACCTGGCATTGTGTTCAATTCAAGAGGGCAGCCCTCCTCGGTGTGCCAGTTCTTGGCACGCCCCAACGGGGGTTCGCCGGTTTCGGTAGGCAGGTATTTGTCGATTTCCGGCAAATGCAACGGAAGCTTGTCCTCGCCGAGCATTACGGGTACACCGTCCTTGTAATATACCGGGAACGGTTCCCCCCAGTAGCGCTGGCGGCTGAAAATGGCATCACGCAGGCGGTAGTTTACCTTTACCTTGCCTATACCTTTACCCTCGATGAATTTCTTTGTAGCAGCGATTGCATCCTTCACCTCCATCCCGTCAAGGCATAATTCAGGCCCGCAGGAATTAATCATACGCCCTTCCTTGGCATCGAAACTCTCCTCACTTACGTCAGCGCCCTCGATAAGCGGTATGACAGGAAGGTCGAAATGACGTGCGAAAGCGTAGTCACGGCTGTCGTGGGCGGGAACTGCCATGATGGCACCCGTGCCATAACCTGCCAGCACATAATCACTCACATAAACAGGGATTTCTTTTCCTGAAAGCGGGTTGATTGCATAAGCGCCGGTGAAAACACCGCTGACTTTTTTGTCAATCATGCGCTCACGTTCGGTTTTATGCTTTATCTCGTCACGATAGGCTTTAACGGCATCTTTCTGTGCGGGGGTTGTTATCAGGTCGACATATTTGCTTTCAGGTGCAAGAACCATGAAGGTCACACCGAACACGGTGTCGGCACGCGTTGTGAAAATAGTCATCTCCACATCGCTATCCTTCACTTTGAACTGCATTTCGGCACCTTCCGAACGCCCGATCCAGTTGCGCTGAGTTTCCTTTATGGAATCAGACCAGGCAACATTGTCAAGGTCGTTGAGCAGGCGCGGGGCATAGGCGCTGACACGAAGGCACCACTGGTACATCAGTTTTTGCTCCACGGGATAACCGCCTCGCACCGACACACCCTCGCTTACCTCGTCGTTGGCAAGCACTGTGCCGAGTTTCGGACACCAGTTCACCATCGTGTTGCCGAGATAGGCGATGCGGTAGTTCATCAACACATCGCTTTTCTGCTTTGCATCCATGGCGTTCCATTCCCCGGCTGTAAACCGCAATGCTTTTGATTCGGCAGCATGAATCCCTTCCGAGCCATGTTCTGCAAAATGAGCCTCCAGACCGGCCACAGGCATGGCTTTATCAAGAGCGGTGTCGTAATAATGGTTGAACATCTCGATGAATGCCCACTGCGTCCATTTGTAATAACCGGGGTCGCATGTGCGGATTTCACGGTTCCAGTCATAACAGAACCCTATGCGGTCGAGCTGGCTGCGATAGCGTGCTATGTTTTCACGTGTGGTAACCTCGGGATGCTGCCCTGTCTGGATGGCATATTGCTCGGCAGGAAGCCCGTAGGCATCATAACCCATAGGATGAAGCACATTGAAGCCGCGCAGCCTCTTATAGCGTGCATAGATGTCGGAAGCTATGTATCCCAGCGGATGGCCTACATGCAGCCCGGCTCCCGAAGGATAAGGGAACATGTCAAGCACATAGAACTTGGGCTTATCGTTGTCAATTTCGGTTTTATACGTATTGTTTTCCTTCCAGTACTGCTGCCAGCGCTGTTCTATATCCTTATGTCTGTAATCCATTATAGAGTTATAAGTCGTAAGTTATAAGTCGTAAGTTATAAGTCGTAAGTTATAAGTCGTAAGTTATAAGTTGTAAGTTGTAAGTTGTAAGTTGTAAGTTATAGGGGCATCTGCCTCGAATCGGCACACCGCGTTTTTGTAAACTTCAATCAGATGCCCAGGCGTTCCGATATTTCGAGCATCCTTTCGATGGGGCGGCGGGCGGCATCGGCTGTCTCCAAATCCACCTCTATTTCAGGTTGCCCGTATTTCAAGGTGTTGTAAAGCTTTTCAAGGGTGTTAAGCTTCATGAAATTGCAATCGTTGCATGCACAGGTGCTGTCGGAAGGCGGTGCAGGGATGAACACTTTTCCGGGGCATCTCTTCCGCATTTCATGCAGGATGCCGCTTTCCGTGGCAACGATGAATTCCCCGGCGTCGCTTTCAACGGCATATTTAAGCAATGCGGCTGTCGACCCCACCTTGTCGGCCAGCAACAGCATCGGCTTCTTACACTCAGGATGCGCAAGCACCTTTGCCGACGGATGCGATTTCTTAAGTTCCAAAAGCCGCTCAACCGAGAACTGCTCATGAACATGGCAGGCGCCGTCCCACACAAGCATATCCCGCCCTGTTATTGACTTGATATAATTTCCCAGATTGCGGTCAGGTCCGAAAATTATTTTTTCATCCTTTGGAAGTGATTCCACAATCTGCCGTGCGTTCGAAGAGGTGACCACGACATCGGTCAGGGCTTTCACCCCTGCGGAGGTGTTGACATAGCTGACCACGGTGTGCCCCGGATGTTGTTCTATGAATTTACGGAATTCCCCGGCATCGCACGAGTCAGCCAGCGAGCAACCGGCATTCATGTCGGGAACAAGCACCTTCTTATCCGGGCATAGGATTTTTGCGGTCTCACCCATGAAGTGGACCCCGCAAAGCACAATCACCCGGTTCGGGAGTTTTTCCGCAATCCTGGCCAATGCAAGAGAGTCGCCTATGAAATCGGCCAAATCCTGGATTTCCCCCTTCTGGTAATAGTGGGCGAGAATCACGGCATCCTTTTCCTTCTTGAGTTTTTTTATCTCCCCGGCAAGGTCGGTTCCGGCAGGAACAGGTTCGTTGACGAACCCTTTTTCAACATTCATTATTTAATTGTTTAAATGTTTGAAAATTTTCTCTTTAAAAAACAGCTCTTCCTCAATAATAATAATGGATGTTGAAACCGATGATAACTTTCATGGCTTTTATTTGCTTTTTAGGGTTATTGAACAAACACACACCGTTATTATCATATTATCAACATCGCCATTATTGGTAACCAACGGTTTAGATGGTTTATCAACATGCTGTTAATAAGTTGCAAAGTTAATAACTTTCCACGAATATATCTATTGAATATTGTGGAAATCAATGGCAATAACCCGCTTGATAACTTGCTTTGGTTTTATTTGCCGTTGTGTGTGGAAAGGTTTATACCGCTATTGATTATCAATCTCCAAACTTTGGCATAACTATTTTCCACATCCTCTTTGAACGCGTTTTTCACAATTATCCACACACTTTTCAACATAGTTTTTCGGGTTTTTTCATAGCTTGGGGCATAGCCCGGATTATATGCTGACAGGGATATTTCCGGGCATCGGTCTGTTATATTGAAATGCTCCCCGACTCTCATCAACGAGAGCCGGGGAGCCGGAATCCAATAAGGTTCTATACGTCGAAATACGCTATCTTGATTTGAATCGGTGCTTATTTAACGAATACTTTCCGGGTGCTTCCGTCGGGGTAGACAATGATTGTCACAGATCCCGCCACAGGGCCGGATAATTTGTGGCCGGAAAGGTCATAGTATTTGGCATCACCGGTAAGGTTGTCAACGGTGATTGAATCAATACCGGCTTGTTCAAACATTTTTTCAATCATATCTTCAATTGAAGTAGAATCGACTTTGTTGTCGTATTCTCCTTCTTCTTTCACTGCGTCGAGGGCGGCTGTGGCCTTTTCGCGCTCTGCCTGGATAGCATCACGGATTTCCGATTCAACAGACATTGAATCGAAATCGGGATAGGTTTCCTTTAGCTTGGCGAGTGCATCTTCAAGTTTTGAAACCAGTGCCTCGATTATTTCAATGTCGGCGGCATAAGCGGCGGCATTTGATTCCTGGCGGGCTTTTTCAACTTCGAATGCGAGCTGTGCTGCGAGTGCGTCGGCAACCAGTGTTTCGATAGCAGCCTGGATTTTGTCGGCTTTTTCGGTTATTGCCTGATAATTTTCAACAAGGGTCTTGTCGGTGTACGATTCCAGGATGTCGGTACGGAGCGCGGTTATGTCGGCGGAGATGTTGTTGCCTGTAAAGTCGTTCTTGACATCGGCAGCTTCATCGGCTATTTTGGCCAGGGCGTCTGCCAGTGCTGTTTCCAGTTCCTTGACTCTCGCCTTTGCGTCGGAATATGCCTGGTATAAGGCAGCTTCGTTTTCAAAAACCTTTTGTGCGGCCTTTGCATCTTCCACAAGCTTTTCGGTTTCGGCCTTTATGGCTTCAACGGGCGCCATC
>LUJQ01000037.1:24024-46435 GCA_001689485.1 Bacteroidales bacterium M6
CGTTGATTTTTTCTGTGATTTCCGCGCCTGTGAAATCATCCTTCACATCCGGTGCGACTTCGGCTATTGTTGCGAGGGCTTCGGCAAGCGCTGTTTCAAGTTCGTTTAACGATGCTTTGGCATCAGCGTATGCCTTGTCTAAAGCGTTTTGGTCTTCAAAAACCTTTTGTGCGGCTTTTGCATCTTCCACAAGTTTTTCTATTCCGGCCTTTATGGCTTCAACGGGCGCCATCACTTCGTCATAATTCCCTGTCAGTGTCATATCGGCATATGCCGCTTCCACCGCAGCTTTGAGGTCGTTGATTTTTTCTGTGATTTCCGCGCCTATGAAATCATCCTTCACATCCGGTGCGACTTCGGTTATGGTTACGCGGGCTTCGGCAAGAGCTGTTTCAAGGGCGCTTATTTCTGTCATTGCTTTCCCATAGGCTGTAACCCCGTTTATAAGGGTTACGGCGGACGTTTCCTTACCCGGCATCGGTTCGACAACCAGTGCGTTGTCGGTCGAGAATGTGGCGCTGTGTAGTTTGATTTCTGCTGATTCTGCCTTGAAGTCGACAGGGGCTGTGACATTGAATGTGATTACCGTCCCGTCATTGTCGAAAATAACAGGCAGTGTGTTCATGGCCGTGGCGGTGAAGCACACTTCGTTACCTGTGGGAATCACCATGAGGGTCATCTGTTCGTTGCAACGTTCAGATTTGATAACCTCGTCGGAAGCGGTGAATCCTTCAGGCAGCGTTACGCTGAACTGGAAGCCACGGACATCGAAATTATTGTTTATTGCTACTGCCACCGAAGTTGTGCCGCCGGGGTTGACGGTCAGTTCGCTGTCGGGAAGGTAGGCCCATATCTGCGACTGGTGCATGCTCACATCCGTCCCTTCGGCTTCGACATCGAGTTTCACGGCTGTGTCGAATTTGCCCTCGCCGGGTTTGGTAAGTGTGGGATTTGTCAGCTCTATGCGGATGTTTTTATCGGTCAGACGGCCTTCCCTGACCTTCACATAGAGGTTTACAACGGCTCCTTCCGAACCTGATATGGGTTTCATGTTGCCTGAAATCACCATTACGCGGCCGTTTTGGAAACTTAGCGAGTGCCCGGGGGTGAGACGTTCGGCAGCCTTTTCGGGATTTTTTGAAAATTCAAGTTCCGGGGGAAGCACCACGTCGAACTGGAATGCCTGTGCCGCTGCATCCTCGAGGTCGAGGAGTACGGGAACCGTCACCTCGTCGTAGGAGTCGATGGCGAACGGCTCGATATGGAATTTGTTTTGGGCAGAGATGCCTAATGAGGTGCAGACAAGTGCAGCCAGCATCATCAACCTCGCAACAAATGTTTGTTTGGTATGATTCATTGTTGTTTGAATAATCTTAGTTATTTCTTTGGAAAACTGGTTTTAAAATTCTTTCCTTAGGATTCCAGGCATTTTCCCGGAATCCTAAGGAGTGAATTTCACATAGTATTCATCATTTACGTATTTCCTTGGTTACTGTACCGTCAGACTTACGGATGATGTTTACACCACGTTGCAGGCGGTTGAGGGTCTGGCCTGCGGCGTTGTAGATTGTTTCCTTGACTTCGCGCAGGTTTTCGCGGATGGAGTCAATCATAGATGTGCCGTTACCGCCTGTTCCCAGGAGTTTGTAGGTGCGTGCGGCCTTGGTGGCGAAGATTGCGTCTTCCACCGTGAGGTTGCCTTCACCTTCAACTTCTACATATACCACGGCTCCGTTCGAACCTTCGATTTCGGCATTCTCCATCGAGGCCAGGATTACACGTGTCGTCCCGTTGTTATCGAACGTGTGAAGCTCATGGCTGATGGCGCGTTCGCCTATGGTAATGTTCCTGATTGAAGAACCGGCGGGGAGTGTTAGGTCGAACTGGCCGGCCGCGAAGTCGTTGTTGTTTAACATCGTGACTGCGTAACGGCTTACACCGCCCTCTTCGCTTAAGAGTTCTGCGAAAATCGAACCGCCTCCGTTTGCTGTTGAACGACCCATTGCGAAACGTACTTCCGAAGGTTTGTAACCCATGGCGATATTTACCACGGCTGTTACGTCGCCGATGTTCAGGGCTTCGTTACCATCGATGTCGGCTGCGGTGGCCTTACGTTCCGATGCTGCGAAGAGTTCGTCAAACGATGCCTGTGTACCTACCCAGTTGAGAACCGATTGTGCGTCGGCAACGGTTACCTCGTTATCCTCGTCAACGTCACCGGCAAGGAAGGTGCTTTCACTGATGGTGTCAAGCAGCGCCTTGGCTTCGTTGATGATGTTGTCGGACTCTTCGATGAAACCGTCGAGTGTCTCGACTGTCTTTTCGATAGCATCATTGTTATACGATTCTACGATAGTGTTCGCACGTTCCTCAAGTTCGGCGTGTTTGTTATGTATTTCGTCGAGCTTGCTCGGGATAATGCGTTTGTCGGCAGGCAGGTCGGCCAATGCTTCGGGAATAGCATTCAGGCTGGTTATTACATCACGATTATATTTGTCGCGGAAATAACTGTCGGTTACAGACAGGGTGCTGTTTTCAAGCCAGTCAGGTATGGTTGAATCGGGAAGCAGTGTCGATTCGGCTGTTAGTGAATGTTTTTCCTTAGCCTCGTCGATAGCAGCTTTTGCACGTGCAACTGTTTCATCGATATATTCCAAAGACGACTCGTATTGTGCGGTGTAACCGAACCTGTCGAGGCGGTCCTTGAAAGCGTTGATTGCAGCGATGAGTTCATCATATTCTTTGATGAGTTCATCGTAGCGGGCATTGCTGGTGGCAATCTTTTCGGCTTCGGCTTTTGCAGCTTGGTCGGCAGCGGCGATTTCGGCCTGGAGTGCATCAACCTCACCGGCGATTCCGTTGAGCTGACGGGTGAGGTTATCCTGCTGGCTGAGAACACTGTTACCTTCCTGCCACTGGGCTTTCAGGTTTTCAACTTTCGTTGTAAGGTTGTCGTAGCTTCCGGCATATTTGTCCTGTACTGATTCCTCACATTCGCCGAGGAATGTCTTACCGGCTTCGATTTTGTTGATTACTTCCGCTGCGAGTTCGTCGAGGGCGGCACGTGCTGCATCGATGGCGGCTTTGTCGAGTTCGGCTTCGAGGGCATCGAGCTGGCTTTCGATTTCACCGGCACGTGCCTTGAATTCCTTGTTGCCGAGCTGTGCAAGCGCTTCTATAGCCTCGTTATCCCCTTCGGCTGCTTTGCCGTTGATAAGCGCCATGATGTCGTGAATCTCGTTGTCGATAGCTACCAGACGGTCGGCATCAATACCCGATTCGGGGTTGACTTTGGCATTGTTGTAGGCAACTTTTACACGCGACAGCTGTGTGTTGATAGCCTCGGTTTCGGCATTGCGTGCCGAGATGTAGGCATTGTCGATGCTTGTCTGTGCAAGTGTCTTGAGGTTCCCGATATAGGCGGAATTATCAGCAAGGGTGTTTTTAAGTTCTTCGACTTTGGCCTTGAAGGTGGCAACGGCTTCGGAAGCGTTGTTGACTGCGGGGCTGTAATTTCCGGCAAATCCGTCCACATATGCGCGTAATTCCTCAAGCTGTTTGTCGAAATCGGCTGCATCATTGATGTAACCTTCGTAAAGGTTCTTGTTGGTCACATCGTTGTCGTGTGTCTGTTTTGCAGCGGCTACGGCAGCCTCGGCATCGGCCAGGAGTTTGTCAAGCTCTGTGGTGTAGCCCGACAGGCTGTTGACAAGCTCGCTTTCGGCAAGTGCGTCGTTGTTCAGTGTCTCGGCGCCTGTTGTGGCATCGGAGATTGCGGTTTCCGCAGCTTCCTTTGTTTCGGCTGTTGCGAATTCATAGCCTGCCAGTTCTTTCTTGAGCTGTGCGATTTTTTCGGTAGCGCCTTTATAATTGGCGTTCCATTGGATTATTGCCGCATTCTGGAGGTTGATCTGGCCGAGGGCGCTATCGAGCATGGTGGCGATAGCATCCATATCGATACCGATATTCTTGGCATCGGCTTTCAACTTGGCTGCGTCGTTAAACGATGCCTTGGCAAGCCCTGTGCCTGTCATAACTGCGGTTTCGTCGGTGATTCCGGCAGCATTCATTTTGGCGTCGGCATCCTGGATCGCGGTTTCGGTTCTGCCTGAAAGGGTTGCGTAATAGTCTTCGGCCACTGCGTCGACATCGGCTTTCAGCTTTTCAGCCTTGCTCTTCATTTCGGCGATGTAGTCGTTGGCTGTCTGGCGGAATGCGGCGAGTTCGGCATTATCGTCGGCAATGGGGGCGAACTTGCTTTCCTGGGTTTCGTCGGTGGGACGGGTGATTGTGGCTGTGAACCATGCTTCTACCTCTGTCTTGAGGTCGCGGATCTGCTTCGAGTAGTCGAACAGGCCCTCGTTGGTGGTCAGGACGGGTTGCACGGCAGCCTTGTAACCGGGGTTTTTGAGGCCGTTGTAGTTGTCGAATGCCTTTACTGAAGATGTGTATGTGTTTTCAAGTACTTCGTAGAGTGCATCCCAGAGTTCTGCCTTGACCTCCTTGTTATGTGCAACTACATTGTCGCCGTATTTGGTTTCGAAGTCGGCCACTGTCTGTGCGGCTGTCTTCGCCAATTCGTCGAACAATTCGGTGAAGTTGCCTTCGGCAGCCTGCCCCTTCCCGTAGGCTGTCGCGGCTTCGGCATTGAGGTTATCGATGCTGCGGAGGATTTCACGGAGGGTTTCCACCGTGTCGGCTTTGTCGCCTACGAAGTCATGGCCTTCGTGGTCCACACCGTTGTCGATGTATCCTTCAACCGATGCGATAAGGTCGTTGATGGTGGCACGTGTGCTTTCTCCGGCCTTGATTGCTGCCTGGAGTGCCTCGTGGTTGGCGCGTATGGCTGCGGGCATATCGTTTGCTGCCTTGATGAGGCTGTCGAGCTGTGCCTGGAACACTTCGTGGTTCTTCTTATCCTTCTGGTCGGCATTGGCTTCGCACATGCTGAAGTCCTCTTCATGAGCTTTGTCGATAGCGGCCACGAGTTTGTCATATTCTCCCTGTAGCTTGGCGATTTCGTCGTCATAATGCTTGGTGGCTGGTGCTACGGAGATATCGGCGTTGGCAGCTTTGGCTTTGTCGAGTGCGGCGGTGAATGAGTTGTCGCCGGTCAGCCCGGTCAAATCGGTGTAGGCTTTGTGGTTGGCCTTCAGGGCATCGACAGTTGCCTGCAGCTTGTCCATAGCCTCCATGGCTTTTTTGATATCGGAGGTGCAGGTTGCAGCGGTCTTGTCGTCATTGACATTCCCTGCCTCGGTGGCAAGGGTGGTCATTGTGGCATCTATCTCGGTGAACACAACTGTATCCTTGCCGGGATATTCGCCGTCGGCCTGTGCTTTCTTTACACCGTCAAGTTTCTTTTCGGCTACAGCGAAGTTGCCGGTTGCGACACTGTTGCAGTAGGCTGCGATTGTTGCGGCACATTGTGCGGCATAGTCATATGTAAGGTCGAGTGCTATGAACAGGTTATAGCATTCTTCGGGAGTGGTGTCGGTGGCTCGCGCTGCGGCATAATCGGTTGTGAATTTGTCGTAGGTGGCTTTAAGGGTCTTGT
Source organism: Bacteroidales bacterium M6 (assembly GCA_001689485.1). Classification (GTDB taxonomy): domain Bacteria; phylum Bacteroidota; class Bacteroidia; order Bacteroidales; family Muribaculaceae; genus UBA7173. The sequence continues at coordinate 29,582 of LUJQ01000037.1, forward strand.
ACGGGTCGGCGGCGATGAATTTTTCCCATGTGTTGGGATTGCCTTCGAGGCGTTCGAGCTTGTCCTTATATGCGTTTACCTTGTCGATTTCAGCTTTGAAGGCTTTGTCGAAATCACCTACCTTTTCAACAATGTCGGTCAGTTTGGCCGCGCTCTCTTTCAGAAGGTCGATGGCTGCCTGTATGTCGGTAGTGTCGATAACGGGGGTGTCGCCGGGTTTGGCCTCGTCGAGCTTGCCCTGGAGGGTTGCGATACCATCGTTGATTGCATCTATGTTCTGTTTGAATTTGCCTTTTACGAATTCGTTTTCGGGTATGGCATCGTCCAGGTTCTTTTTAAGCTGGTCGATGCTTGCCTGTGCGGCGATAATCGGGGCGCAGTCGTCGATATATTGCTTCAGATCTTCGATAGCGGCCTTGATGTCGGCATCGGCTTTGGCATATGTTTCGGCGGTGAGGTCGGTTGCCTTGTAATGGTTGTCGATATCCTGACGCATTGCCGAGATTGCATCGGTAACGGCTTTCACCTTGCCGTCGTATTCAGCCTTGAATGAAGCGGGGACATTGACCCCGTCGATGGTTTCGTTAAGGGAGGTGTTGAGTGCTGCAACGGCTTCCAAAGCGGTGTTGTAGATGTCGTTGAGGGCGTCGGCAAACGCGTTTGCATCGTCAACCACATTCTGTAGGCCGGTCAGGGCGTCGGCAACTGCTGCCTTTGCTGCATCGAGTTTGCCTGCGGCACCTTCGATTTCAGTCCCGATACCGGCTTTGTCCTTGGCTTCGGCCACGATGTCCGACAGTTGGTTTTTCCATTCGGTTTTCTTGTCGGCGAACACATCGGTATCCTTCAGCTCCCCGGTGATATTGTCGATTGCTTCCACAGCTTCGGCATGTTTGCCGGTAAGGTTGAGGATTTCGGCAGTATAAGCCTTGTAAGCCACATCGTCGGCCTTGTCATTGGCGATGGCTTCTGCAAGTTTGCCTGCATTTTCTGTAAGCTGTGCGAGAGTGTCGGCACATGCTTTCGAGGGATCGCCGTCCTTTGTCGGGTCAAGCAGTGTGGTGGAGCCTTCGAGGGCCTTCACCGAAGCTTCAAGCGCCTTGGTGTCGATGCCGAGTTGTGTCAGAGTGGCGTTGTTGCGGAAAGCAAGGTCGCTTTCTGCAACGTTTTCAAGCGATGCCGTGATTTCGCCTATAAGTTTGTTGAGTTCGGCGATACCGTCGTTAAAGCCTTTGATAGTGGCTTCGTTGGCAACCTTTATGTCGTAAGCCTCGTTTTCAGGGGCTACTTTTTCGTTAAATGCCTTTACATGTTCGGCATATGCGGCTATTTCCTTGGCAATCTTGTTGCCGGTGTAAGTGTCGTTGTCGGAATCGAAACCGTTTTCCTCATATATTTTTACCGACCCCTCACCTATTGCCTTGATGGCTGCGGCGATATCGGCAGCCTCCTTTAAGAGTGCTGCACGTTCTTCGGTCAGCTTCGTTGCCGGGTCGCGGAGTTCGGCAACGGCATCTACTTTGCCAAGTTGGGTGTTGAGGGCCTGTTTTGCGGCTTCAAAGTCAAAAACCAGTTCAAGTGTTTGGATACCGAATGAGAAAGCCTGTGAATTGTCGGCTGCAACCACAGTGATTACTGCGTCGCCTTTTGCGTCGAGGGTGAAACGGCCGTCGGTGATTGCTTTGCCGTTTACACTTACAGCGGCATTGACGGTGCCTGCAAGGGTGACGAGTTTGTAGTTGCCTTTTGGCAGTGCTTTCACCGTATTCGTGATTGTGCCGCCGAGAGGCGCTGAAATCAAGTCGCCGTCGATGGTCATATCACCACCGGTGACACCTGAAAAACTCCAGCTGTCAGCTGCGGGAACATCAAGATTGATTGCCTCCATGACCTGTGCTACGGCCGGAGTAACCATCAGAAGGGGTAGAACGTACTTCTTTTGCATGATATATGATAAAATTGATTAGAATTAGGCAGACCTAATCCGTGCTGCGGCATAGCTATGCCTATCATATACCTGCCTTAATGTGCTTATTTATAAAACTCTAGTTAAAGATAATGTTTATGGCGCAGCTCGTAAAGGTGAATTAAGGCAAGCTGATAGTTGCACAAAATTAAACAAAACTTCACAAATCACCCCCCCAATGGTTAAATATAGTTAAATGATATTTAACATCGTCAACTTTAACGTTTTATGCAAAATTTTCTTTAATAAACCTACCCCTGAAAGTCAAACAAAAAACTTTCAGGGGTAGGTTTATTTGTACAGGGAAGTCAGGGAAACTTCACTCCATGATTCATTCGAATATCCTTAGTTACCAATGACCGATATTTATTTAAGTAAGTCATGAAAATTATTACGCATATAACATATTGTCAGGCTTTATATTCTCTGCGGCATCCTTTCGCCGCTTTTTATCCTCATCTTCAGTCGTGTAGTGAGCTACACTCCTTCATCTTCGGATAAAAATCGACTGAAAGTATGCTATCAGACAATATAAAATAATTTCCACGACTTACTTAACACCGGCATTGCTGTTTATTATAGGAGGGCTGTGTAAAGGGCTTTGATTTCTTCGAGGGAGGCATCGCGGGGATTGCCCGGGGTGCATACATCCTCGAATGCCTGGAGGGCGAGGCGGTCGATATCGTCGGCGCCGATGCCGAGTTCCGACAGATGCTGCGGGATTCCTACTTCGATTGCAAGATTCTTTACGGCTTTGCATGCGGCGACGGCAGCTTCGTCGTCGGTCATGCCATCAACGTTTACACCCATGGCACGGGCGATTTCACGATATTTTCCCTTGGCAGCCGGTGCGTTGAATTCCATAATGGAAGGGAGAAGGAGTGCGTTGGCCACACCGTGGGGCACATCGAATAGCGAGCCCATCGGATGTGCCATGCCATGGACAAGGCCGAGGCCGACGTTTGAGAAGGCCATGCCGGCAATGTATTGTGCAAGAGCCATGCCGGAACGAGCTTCGGCATTTTGCGGTTCGCGCACGGCGGTGGCCAGATGGCGGTGAATCATGCGTATGGCTTCAAGCTCGAACATGTCGCTCATTTCCCACGCACCTTTGGTTATATATCCTTCGATGGCATGGGTGAGGGCGTCCATCCCGGTTGCCGCCGTCAGCGATTTGGGAAGGGTGAACATAAGTTCGGCATCGATGATTGCGACAGCGGGTATGTCGTTGGGGTCGACGCACACCATCTTCTTCTGTTTCTCCTCGTCGATGATTACATAGTTGATGGTGGTTTCGGCTGCTGTACCGGCTGTTGTGGGGAGGGCAATGATGGGTACACACCTGTTTTTTGTTGGGGCGCATCCTTCAAGCGAAACGATGTCGGAGAATTCCGGGTTACGGGCAACGATACCGATGGCCTTTGCCGTATCCATTGCCGAACCTCCGCCGATAGCTATAAGCACGTCGGCATCGGCTTTTGCGAAAGCGTCCAATCCGGCTTTCACATTCGAAACCGTGGGATTGGGTTTCACTTCGGCGAAGATTTCATAAGGGAATCCGGCATCGTCGAGCACATCGGTAACCATTTTGGCCACACCGAATTCAATAAGCCCGGGGTCGGTTACCACCATAGCTTTCTTTGCCGCCATACGGCCGAGTTCGTTTACAATCTCGCTGCGCGACCCGGGGCCGAAATACGATACCTCGTTAAGGATAAATCTGTGAATCATGGGATTGAAGTTATAAGTTTTAAGTTTTAAGTTATAAGGGAGAAATGATATTCTAAGGGTTGGTTTTGGCTATTAGGAGAGTGGGTTGGGAGTGGATATGTGAAGAGGGGTGCGGTTGCATCTGTAAGTCAAAAGCTGTTGTTGAAGCGAGGTCAAAGCAAAAGCATGCTTTGGAAACGGTAAATCGGTTCCCCCCTCACCCAATGTATTCCCGCTTACGACTTACAACTTACAACTTACGACTTACGACTTACAACTTACAACTTAAATCTCCCCCTGCTCCACTGCCACGCATATGCGTTCGATTATGGCATCCTTGGAATCTTTTTCGGGGTTATATTTACCTTTAAGACTTACACCGAAAAGGCTTCCGAAACCTTGCCAGAAAGTGGCCCGGAAAGAACCGAGGAACGCTTTGAGAATATCGTATCCGCTCTGGTTTGTCTCTCTTTGGATGAGCTTCACCAGCATTCGGGCCTGGTTTTTTGTAAAACGCATCAAAACGGGTTTATATTGCTTGAAAACCGCCGATTCCATCTCCTTGAGATATTTCTCTCGTTCGGCCTGGGTAGGGAATGTTTCGATGTATTCATATGTTTCAAGCAAAGTCTCGCATATGAGCTTGGCATAAGGGAGCGTTTTTTTCACATCGCGAACGGTGCGCCAATAGAAATCACGTTGTTTCTTATTTTTGAACTTGAATTCGGGAAACACCGTTATGTCGTTGAAAATCAGTACAAGCACGGTGTCGCCTTCCTCACTGACGGTGTGATATTTCCCGCGAAACACCTTTTGCCGTCCGGTGCCGGGATTATCGATGGTGTGTTTCTGAAGCTCTCCTGCCGAATCCCTGACAGGGGTGCCTTCCAACGCTTCCCGTTGCGCCTCCTCCAGCGTCATCCCCGTTTCCTGTGCACGCATATCATGCATCGTTGCCAAAAATGCAACAACCACAATAACACGCAGATACAGGAAAAACCTACTCATACCGACTTTAGCCCCTTACAACTCACAACTTACAACTGCCCCTGACAACTTATAACTTATAACTTATAACTTATAACTTATAACTTATAACTTATAACTTATAACTTATAACTTCCTCGGCGGATAATCCAGTGTGTAATGCAACCCGCGTGATTCCTTTCGTTCCTTGGCCTGCCGCATAATCAGGTAGCCGACGTTGATTATGTTGCGCAGCTCGCAGATTTCGCGCGAGGCTTTGGAACATTTGAACAACCGTTCTGTCTCTTCGTAAAGTATGTCGAGTCGGTTCCATGCCCTGTCGAGGCGCAGGTCTGACCGCACTATACCCACATAGGTTCCCATAATCTGGTTGACTTCGCGGATGCTCTGCGTTATCAGCACCATCTCTTCGGGATGGCGTGTACCCTCGTCGTTCCATTCGGGTACATCTGTGCGGAAACTTAGATGGTTGATTGCCGAGGTGGCATGAATGGCTGCGGCGTCGGCATAGACCACGGCCTCGATAAGCGAATTTGATGCCAGACGGTTACCCCCGTGCAACCCCGTGCATGAGCATTCGCCCACTGCATACAGGTGTTTGATTGACGATTCCCCGTTGCCGTCGACCTTTATGCCGCCACAGAGGTAATGGGCTGCCGGTGCCACAGGGATATAGTCCTTTGTTATGTCGATGCCTAACGACAGGCATTTCTGATATATGTTGGGGAAATGTTTTTTTGTTTCCTCAGGGTCTTTATGGGTTACGTCGAGGAATACGTGGTCATCGCCGTTGAGTTTCATTTCAGAGTCGATGGCACGGGCAACTACGTCGCGCGGGGCAAGTTCCATGCGGCTGTCGTATCGTTCCATGAAACGTTCGCCCCTCAGGTTGCGCAATATGCCCCCGTAACCGCGCATGGCCTCTGTGATGAGGAACGACGGGCGGTCGCCGGGATGGAACAGCGCCGTGGGGTGGAACTGGATGAATTCCATATCCTTGACTGTTCCCTTTGCGCGATATACCATGGCGATTCCGTCGCCTGTGGCGACAAGCGGGTTTGTCGTGGTGAGATACACCGCCCCTGCCCCGCCGGTTGCCATAAGCGTAACCTTTGCCAGGAAGGTGTCGACCCCCCCCTCGGGATTCAGCACATATGCCCCGTAACATGTAATGTCGGGTGTGCGGCGGGTAACCACTTTGCCGAGGTGGTGCTGGGTTATGATTTCTATGGCGAAGTGGTTTTCGAATATGTCGATATCGGGGTTGCTCCTTACGGCTTCGATCAGACTTTCCTGGATTTCAAACCCGGTGTTGTCGGCATGGTGGAGTATGCGGAATTCCGAATGCCCCCCCTCGCGGTGGAGGTCGAAGGAGCCGTCATCCTTCTTGTCGAAGTCAACGCCCCATCTGATAAGCTGCCGTATTTGTTCGGGAGCGCCTGTCACAACCTTTTTCACGGCTTCGGGGTCTGACAGCCAGTCGCCTGCCACCATCGTGTCGTGTATATGTTTGTCGAAATCGTCGACCTCCATATTGGTGACCGACGCCACCCCGCCCTGTGCAAGGGCGGTGTTTGCTTCATCGAGGGTTGTTTTGCATATCAGTGCCACTTTCCCTTTTGAGGCGACCTTGAGGGCGAAACTCATGCCGGCGATGCCGGAACCTATAACTAAAAAATCATATTTCTTTGTCATGGCTGTAACTTATGGGCCGTAAAAATGATTTTGACAGCTTACTTACTCGCAAAGTTACCTAAAAAATCCCTACCTTTGCATGGTTATGCGGCTTATTTTTTTACCGCTTTACCCGGATTGTCATGAATGAATCTGTTTCCGCTACGCTGCGTTGGTGCAGGCGTTACATAACATTCCCGTTGGTTGTGGCCGTGGGCTACATTCTTTTCGTGTTGTTCTTTAACGAGAACTCCTACTCGAGGAGTGCGCGCCTGCAAACCGAAATCGAGCGCCTGCAGGCTGAAATAAAGGAGAATAACGACACGTTGGTGCATTATGTGCGTCTGAACGAACGCCTTGCAAGCGACCCCGCCACCCTTGAACGTATCGTCCGCGAGCAATACCATATGCAACGTGTGAACGAGGATGTATATATCATCGAATAATAACCAGGTCCGGCCGGTGCCGCCGGTTGGACTTCACAATCTCATAAAGTCATGAACGATAACGATAGAACCTATACTCTCAGCCAGTTGGTGGGGCGTCCGCAACGTGCATGGGTCGTGGTGCTCGCCACCGTCGGCCTTATCGCTATAGCCGTAGGCACGCTTCTGCCGATTCTCAATGTAAATGTTTCCCCTGCGGTTGCCGGGACATGGTGGAAATATGTCTATGCCGGGGGTGCTGTCTGTTTCCTGGTCGGGAAGCTACTCAGCCCTTACACAGGCGAGCATCCGCGCATCAAGCGCCTGTTCCGTATCGAGGCGTGGAGCGCGGTATTTTTCTGTGTGGCGGCATTTTTCCTGTTCTATAACGGGAATGTTACCCGCGACAGCTGGGCTTTCACCCTTGCCGGGGGTGCCTTGTTGATTTTTACCACCGTCCAGATTCCGAGGGTGGTTAAGAAGGAACTTAAAAAATCATCGAAATGAAGGTAGCATTGATAGGCTACGGGAAGATGGGGCATGCCATAGAGAGGTTCCTCATAGAACGTGGCCATGACATAACATGCCGCATAGATGCCGGCAACCAGGATGATTTTGCCTCCGAGGCGTTCCGGTCGTCGGATGTGGCGATAGAATTTACGTGTCCGGCATCGGCTGTAGGTAATTATGCGTCGGCTTTCAGTGCAGGGGTTCCGGTTGTCTCAGGCACCACGGGCTGGTTAGCGAATCTTGACCTGGTGAAGGCGATGATTGACGAAAAGGGGGCGACTTTGTTTTGGTCGTCAAATTTCAGCATCGGTGTCAACCTGTTCATGCGTGTCAACTCCTATCTTGCCAGGATAATGAACGGGTTTCCCCAATATGCCCCGGCAATGAAGGAGATTCATCATATCCATAAACTCGACCACCCGTCGGGCACAGCCATCACCCTTGCCGAAGGGGTAATAGCCGCCAATGGCCGCATCACCCGCTGGGAAGAGCCTGAAACGGGTGAAACCGCCCCGGATGTGCTGCCCATAGCCCATGAGCGCGAGGGGGAGGTTCCGGGAACGCATATAATAAGCTGGACTTCGCCTGTCGATTCCATCACCATAGAGCACCGCGCGTTCTCTCGCGACGGGTTTGCTCTCGGTGCGGTTATCGCGGCTGAATGGGTTGCAGCGCATCCCGAAGCCCGTGGTCTGCTCGGAATGGATTGTCTGATGCCTGAATTGTAATCAGATTAAAAATTAAACAAGTTATAGAAATTATAATTACCGAAGGCATATTGCCTTCACCACAAATCAATAGCACTCCACTGTGATGACCCAGAATAACACCCCAGGCTTTTCAGCCGACTTCCGCCGCCGTTTAAAGGATAACCGCCCTACCCGATGGGTGCGTTTCTCGATTGTGTTGATTTTGTTCGTGCTTTGGGTGGCATGGATGGGGAACTGGTGGCTGCTGCCCGGGGCTTTGCTTCTTTTCGACATATACATCACCGGCTATATACCGTTCACCTGGTGGAAGAAATCGAAAAACAAGGCTGTGAGGGGCGTTATGTCGTGGGTGGATGCGATTGTCTATGCCTTGATTCTGGTTTATTTCCTTTTTGCCTTCGTGGGGCAGAATTACCAGATTCCGTCGTCATCGCTCGAAAAAACCCTTTACACCGGCGATTACCTGTTTGTAAACAAGGCTGTTTACGGGCCGCGTGTGCCCATGACCCCGGTTTATTTCCCGCTGGTGCACAATGAGCTGCCGTTCGGCCTTGGGAAAAGCTATCTCGACAAACCTTCGGTAGGTTACAAGCGTCTGAAAGGTATGCGCGATGTGGAATCGGGCGACATAGTGGTGTTCAATTTCCCGGCAGGGGATACGGTCATGAGCAAGGTGCCTAACCCTGATTATTATTCTTTGATTGCCATGCACGGGCGTGACCGCGTTGTCAACGACAAGGCTACGTTCGGCGATGTGGTTTACCGCCCGGTCGACCGGCGTGAGAACTATGTGAAGCGCTGTGTGGGGCTTCCGGGCCAGCGTCTGAAAATTGTGGACGGGGAGATTTTCATCGACGGTGAGAAATTCCCGGCCCCTGAAAATGTGCAGTTCAACCATTTCTATCAAAGTGTGGCAGGGTCGTTGACCCCTGAGGAGTTTGATTCGTTTGAAATCCCTGTCGATGACCGTTATACGGTCGAGGTGGGTGCAGGGGATGCCGCATCGCTGCTTGAACTTGGATTCAAGGTCAATGCCGACGGTACGGTGCCGACTATCTATGTGTCGCCTATGACGGTCGCGATGGTGGAGAAAATGAAGGACAGCCCCCGCATTGCAAATATCATTAAGCAGGTGCCTTCGCCTGAGACGATGGTGTCGCTGTTCCCGTCGGTTATATCAGGCAAGTGGACGCGTGCCGACTACGGCGGCGAGAACGGCATATGGATTCCGGCCAAGGGTTCCGCGCTGAAAATGAACCGCGCCGCCTGGGATATATATGGCAGGACTATACGTGTATATGAGGATAACCCCACTGCGGAATGGCATGACGGGAAGATGTGGATTGACGGCAAACCGGTTGATTACTACACTTTCAAGATGGATTATTATTTCATGATGGGTGACAACCGCGACAACTCGCTCGACTCGCGCTACTGGGGCTTTGTTCCCGAAGACCATATCGTGGGAACCCCGTGGCGTGTGCTGATTTCGTTTGATAAGGATAAACCGTTGTTTGACGGCCATATCCGTTGGAACCGCATTTTCAAGGATGCCAATCCGGATAAGTAGTAAGTTATAAGTCATAAGTTATAAGTCATAAGTCATAAGTTGTAAGTGGGGTCGCGTTTGGTGATATATCCTGATGAGACTGTGTGTTTGCCGATGCGTTATTTCGGCAACATCGGTTATTATGCCCGTATGGCGGCTTACGGGCATGCGGTTATATGTGCCGACGCACTTTTCGATAAACGGGAAAAGAGGGTACACCGTTGCGACATTGCCGATACGCATGGGGCGGTGTCGCTTACCGTCCCGATTGCCAAGCCGCATGGCATTGCCCGCGCCCGTTGGAGCGATGTGCATTTAAGTGGTCACGGGGTGTGGTGGCATGTGCATCGTGTGACTTTGGAATCGGCCTATGGCAGGACGCCGTTCTTTGAATTCTATATCGACAGGTTTCTTCCGTTCCTATCGCCGTCGGTGATGGAATCCTATCCTACGATTGCAGCCCTTGACCTTGCCATTGATGCCGCGATACGCGACATCCTTCTGATTGATACAGAGATAAGGATTGGGGGTGACGGCTTGCTTTACGAAAAGCCCGATATGCTCCCCCCGGCAGCCATATCTCCTTATTACCAGGTGCGTGCCGACCGGCAGGGATTTATACCGAACCTCTCGGTGCTCGACCTTATATTCAATCTCGGGCCTGAATCACCATTGTATCTGCGCGATTTGATTCAGAGGTCGGAATGATCACTGATACATGATTTCTCGTTATTGTCATACCGATATATAAATGGCTCTGCATCGCATGTTGACGCAGAGCCATTCGTCATTAATTACGATTTATCGTTACTTCACTATGACACGGCGTGAGAAGTCCCTGACCACTACGATGTAAAGTCCGGGAGCGAGGTCGAGCGTAGTTTCCCCTTCGGGGAGAAGCCCGGCAAAATGCTCTGTACCGTCGTAGCCATACACGTTGGCGAAGTCTTCCGATGTGCCGTTGCTTTCCATGACGAGCTGTCCGTTCCGGCAGAATGCATCCCAAGAGTGATATTCGGCACTGTTGGCATTTTCAATCGAGGTGGTGCGGTAGTCGGTCAGGCGTATGTCGTCAATCATAGTGCGTGATGCGATATCCTGTTCCAGCTTTATCCGAAGGCTTCCGGGACGGTTTACAGGTAGCGTATATTCCATATAACGGTTGCCTGCGCCATTGTCAATCGGCTCGATGGTTATTGCGCCTATGTTTTCCCATGTGTCGCCCATGTCGGATGATAATGATACATTCAGGGTTACGGTTTTGCTTTCCGTGCGCCACAGGCGTGCCCACAGCGACAGTGTGCCTATACCGCCCTGTTTTGATTCAAGCATGGTAAGATGGCCGGGGCGTTTGTTGTGCATGCGTGCCGCCTGGTTCCCTTCGTGTGGGAAGTTATCGGAGCCGGAACCGAAATAGGCATCGGTCGACCATGTGCATGCCGAACCAACATATGTTTTTTCGTCGTACGAGCCACCTCCTTTGGGTTCGAAGTCTTCGTGGAAAGTGGGTGTGTCGGCTATGATTGTGCCGTCAACGTCGAGGTCGTCGTTAACGTATCCTTCGGCTGTCGCGGTGACCGATGTGGAGAACTTTCCTTCGGTCTGCCCTAAAAGGCGCATGTAGAATCTCTCCTCTTCAGGGAGTAGGATTACGTTGGTCGACCACGATGTTTTGTCAGTGCTGACCTGGAAGGGTGCTGAAACCGATATGGTGATGTTGCCCGGTATGTTTTCGGCATGTAAAAGGATTTCGGCTATTTCCGACGGTTCGCCTGGTATGGATGTGAATTCCAATTCGCCGTCATAAAGGAAAACTACTGACGGAATGGGGGCGGTGGTGGTCACCTCTACCGGCTTGGATGTCATTGTCGCCGAGGCCACGGTATAGGTATAGGTGGTTTCGGGTTGAAGGTTTTCTACCAAGGCTTCCTCATCCCCGGCCGGAACGCTCACGGGGTAACCTGTAATCGAAGCCCCGTCGTGTATTACGTCGAGGGTATATTCTGTTGCAGGATTGTCGATGCAGCTCCAGCGGGCTGTAAATGATGATTCAGTTATGTCTGATGCCGGACCGGCCGGCAGCCCCGGCTCAGCGCGGCATGACAACGGGCATGTAACGGTAATATCCCCGGAACGCAGAACCAGCTGCCCCTCCCCTTCTGTTGCGACATCTGATTTGTAGCTTACGGTTACGGGGGCGCCGTTTTCGGCGTTTACGGCTGATGCCGTGAGCTGTGCCGGTGAAACGGAGAACCCGGTGCCGCTTACATTTACTTTTACGTCAGCTTCGAGGTTGGCTCCTGCCACATAGATGGTGCGTGAGCGGGTTATGCCGACGGAGGTAGCGCCGATGCCGATTACCGTGCCGTCGGACGGGGTGCTGATGCGAGGCTCGCTCTCGGCACCGATATACCAGGGGGTCCCGGTTTTGTCGCCCCATATATACTCGGATAGTTCGGGGTGGTCGATAAATGGGTTGCGGTTTTGCTGGTAGGCACTGATGACTTCGTTGCGGTCGGTTTCCTTGGTGCTGACGGGATCCTGGCGGCTCCATTTAAGCAACAGGCTTACAGCCCACGATGTGTAGGCCGGATAATCGTTTCCGGCGAGCATATCCGAATTCCATCCGGCAATCTTGTCATTGTAAGCTGCAGCCATATAGAAATATGACCGCGCCAGGTCGCCTTTATATTCGTCGTCAGGTTCGAATACTATGTCGGAATAGCCAGGGAATGTGCTTTTGCCTTTTTTGCCGAGTGCCTTGACTTCCCCTACGGGCCGTTCGGTGGTGCCGTTTGCGCATTCGCCATATGGATAGTTGCTGCGCAGCCCGTTTACCTTGCCGTCGGTCGGGTAAAGGTGGTAGGCGTCGGCATACATCGGTGAGTTCTTATCTCCTCCGAACCAGCTTTTGGGAAAGGAGTGTTCCCTGTTTACGCAGTCGCCTATTACGGCGTAATTTCCGCAACGTGTGAAATCGGAAGGCCAGCGTTTGGTCGAATATATATCCCACAAAGAACCGTCGGCCCGCACATCGGAAGTTTTGTAAACGTTCCATAATCCGTCATACCCTACATTGGTATGAGAGCCGATAACGGCGTTGAGTGCATTCAGGAGTTCCTTGCCTGATTTGCCTTCGCAGGAAGAGTAGAAATTCTCGGGTTCGGCTGCCTCGGCGCACAGCGCGGCAGCGGTTATAAGCAATGTGGTTATTCTATGCATGTCGTGATAGTGAAAGGTGGCTTTAATCTTTAAAATTACGCGAAATAATCGTCATAGCCCGAATTGTTAACAAATTTAACCAAATAGGGGCGTTCATCTGCCTCGTCCCGTTTGATGCCCGGTGGAATTTCACTAACTTTGCAAATGTATGGGTTGTTATATTCCCACAGGGGGAAATGTAGAACCCTGGAAAAAAACGAAATGATATGGAAACCACCCGTCAAGCAAAAATAGCGCGTCTTATTCAGAAGGAACTAAGTGAGATTCTGCGGTTGCAGACCGCCAAAACCCATGGCATCCTTGTGTCGGTATCGGCTGTGCGTGTCAGCCCCGACCTCAGTGTGGCGCGTGCCTACCTCTCTATTTTCCCGTCGGAAAAGGCTAAGGAGATTCTTGAGAACATAAACAGGAATGCCAAGACCATACGCTACGAGCTTGCACAGAAAGTGCGCTACCAGCTTCGCAAAACCCCTGAACTTGCCTTCCATCTCGATGATTCTCTTGATTACATAGAGAATATCGACAATCTTCTCAAAGAGGGGTAAACCAGGGTTCCGATTGCTTTCACCCACCTAAAGTTCCCGTTGCTTGCTTTCTTTACGGATTGCACTGCGCTACCTGCTCTCGCGCAAATCGCATGGTGCCGTCAACGTGATTTCTGCAATCTCGCTGGCGGTGATAGCCGTGGCCGCTGCGGCCATGGTCATAGTGCTGTCGGTGTTCAACGGTTTTTCACAGCTAGCAGAATCAAAATTATCGGCTGTCGACCCTGATTTCAAGCTTACGGCAGTCGAGGGCAAAAGTATCCCGCAGGTCGGCGCATTGCTGAAGGAACTTGACGGTATCGATGGCATTGCTGCCGAGCCTGAAATCACCGAACAGGCTTTTGCCGTGTCGTCAGGCGCCCAGATGCCGGTTATGCTGATGGGTATGACCGATTCCGGGCTTCATGCCTCGGGTGTCCCGGGGATTACGATTGACGGTAACGGCGCATTCCTGGCTGACAGTTCGGCGATTCTCAGTGTCGGTGTGGCCATAGGGCTTAACCTTCGCCCGTCGGCAGGATTCCCCACGTTCACGGTTTATGAACCCCGGCGCGTGGGTAAAATCAACCCTGCCAATCCTATGGCGGCATTCCGTAGTGCGGAATTGCTGGCGCAGGGGGTGTTCCAGGTTGAGCAGGAGGAATATGACCGTGATGTGGTTATTGTGCCTTTCGATGTGGCCGCCCGCCTGTTAGGTTATGATGACGAATCCACCTCGGTATCTGTCTACCTGCATCACGGAGCCGATGCCGGGTCGGTTGAAAAAGCCCTTACAGCGATAGGGAGTGAAAAACATCTTGAGGTAAAGAACCGTTACCGTCAGCAACAGCAGGCATTCCGTATGATTGCCATTGAGAAATGGATAACTTTTGTAATGCTTGCCTTCATCCTGGTCATAGCGTCGTGCAACATCATTTCCACACTCTCGATGCTCATTCTGGAAAAGGAAGATAACATGGCGATACTTACGGCCATGGGTGGAACACGCCGTTTTATAAACGGGATTTTTACAACACAGGGATGGCTTATAGTTGTGCTTGGCGGATTTGCTGGGATGGCATTCGGCACCCTTCTGGTTCTCGGCCAGCAGCATTTCGGCTGGATAAAGCTTGCCGCCGCCGATCCCTCCCTGATGTCGGTCGACACTTATCCTGTAATCCTCTCCCCTGCCGACCTTCTCGCCACCGCCGCCACCCTCCTGGCTGTAGCCCTCCTCATCACCCCCGTGATTCCGCTGATACGCCGTCCGCATTAACCGTGAGGTGTTTCCTAAGTTGATGTTTGGGAAGCTATATTGGCTGTTAATTCTAATATGCGTGAATCAAGGTATAAGTTAACTGATAACCGCCTGAATATCTGACCAAGATATTCAGGCGGTTATCAGTTTTCTGCTTAAATATACGATTTCTTTCAGGCAGATGTCGGCTGGCCGTTGGCTGCTGTGTTGCGGCGCACTATGGCGTTGGCCATTTCCACTGCCACGGAGATGTGGGGGCATATGTGGTCGGCGCCTATGAGGCGGTCGATACCGGCGTGGACGAGGGTTTCACGCACGTTGTCCTTCACGCCCGAAAGCACCACGTGGATGCCGTCGCGTTGCGACGAACGTATCAGTATTTCGAGGTTATGAAGGGCGGTCGAATCGATAAACGGCACCTTGCGCATGCGCACTATGCGCACCTGGGGCTTGCTGCCGAGGGTGGTGCGCATCATTTCGTCGAATTTGGTTGCAACGCCGAAGAAGAACGGGCCGTCGATTTCGTAGACGCTTACCCCGGGGAGCACGTCGAGCACTTCGTGATGTGAGGCGTCAAGGTCGGTTCCTTCGGCCACGTCGAGCTGTTGGGAGTAGACCTTGATTTCGGTGTTCTCCATAACGCGGCGCAGGAACAGCACCATTGCAAGGAGCAGGCCGATTTCAATGGCTATGGTAAGGTCGAACACAACGGTGAGCAGGAAGGTGACTATCATCACCGAGATATCGCTCTTGGGGTTCTTCATAATTCCTACGATGGTGCGCCAGCCGCTCATGTTATATGACACCATTACGAGCACTGCGGCCAGGCAGGCCATCGGCACATAGTTTATCAGCGGCATCAGGAAAATGAATATGAGCAGCAGCACAACCGCATGCACCACGCCTGCCACAGGGGTGCGGCCGCCGTTGGTGATGTTGGTCATGGTGCGGGCGATGGCGCCGGTCACCGGGATTCCCCCGAAGAACGGCACGACGATGTTGGCCATACCCTGCCCTATAAGCTCGGTGTTGGTCGATGTTCGCGAGCCTGTAACGCCATCGGCCACGGTGGCCGAAAGCAGCGATTCTATGGCACCTAGCACGGCGATTGTGAATGCCGATGGGAGCAGGAGGTTGATGTTGTCGATAGTTATGGCGAAACTGTGAACCTCGGGGAGGTCGGTCGACATGGCGCCGAAACGGTCGCCGATTGTGGTGATGGCCAGCGAGGGGTCGAAACTGCGCAGCAGGAACACCGCCCCGGTGATTATTATGATAGCCATCAGCGCCCCCGGAAGCCTTTTGGAGATTTTGGGGGTTAGGATGATGATTGCAAGCGAGGCCAACGCCACACCTACCGTAGGCAGGTCGATTTTGTCGAGATTGCTGAAATACACGCCCCATTTCGAGATGAAATCGCCCGGGAGGTCGCGCAGACCCATGCCGAGGAAGTCATTTACCTGTGTCGACAGGATTGTCAGGGCGATACCGGCTGTGAATCCCACCACGATGGGGTAAGGGATGAACTTAATCACAGTGCCGAGTTTGAAAAGCCCCATCAGCACCAGTATAAGCCCGGCCATAAATGTGGCTACTGCAAGCCCTTCCAGCCCGAAACGTGAGATAATTCCGTAAACTATTACGATAAACGCCCCCGTAGGGCCGCCGATCTGCACAGAGTTGCCGCCGAATGCCGATACCATGAAACCACCGATAATGGCTGTTATAAGGCCGATAGTAGGGCTTACCCCCGACGCTATACCGAAGGCGATTGCCAAGGGGAGGGCAACGATACCTACAACCACGCCGGCAATCAGGTCGGCCTGGAATTTCTTTCCGTTGTAATGGCGCATAGCCGACCATAATTTGGGTCGGAAATCCACCGTTCCGCTAAAATTCATAATATAAAACCTTGATTTTTTTATCCTTGTCGTAATACAGGGTGCTTATACCGTGGCTCTTACAGGTTGATAAGCTCGTAGAAATGTGATTTATAGAGTCTGTGCAAGTGACCTGCAAACATCAGGCGTGAGTTGGCGACAAGCTCTGATTTCGTCTGCAAAGTTACAAAAAAATGTTAACACGACAATCCGTATCCGCGTGCCGTAGGCGCGATGAAACTTTCTGCATCGGTGAGCAGGTTGGTTTTTGGTGCATTTTTGGAGATGAGGACTCTTTATATAGGTGGTTTTATGAAAGTTGATTCGGTGATGAACGGAATTAACAGCTTTTTTTGCGCTGTATTCAAAAAAAATGCTTAACTTTGTGCGCTCCAAAAACGAAGGAGCCTTTCGGGGTGTAGCACAGTTGGCAGCGCGC
>LUJQ01000003.1 GCA_001689485.1 Bacteroidales bacterium M6
TAACCAGCTGAACTACCACACCAGGATTTGAAACTCCGGGGAAACATCTTCGCGGTGTGCTTTCTCTCAAGCTCCTCTGCGCCTTGATTGGCGTCCTGTTCCCTGTCGTTTGCGTGTGCAAAGTTACAACGCATTTTTGATTCCACCAAATTTTTCTGCAAAAAATTTCAGAAAAAGTACATTTTTTATTTCCACGAGGTCAAAATGCCCCTAAAACGCCCTCAAGCCACCCTGAAAACGGGAATATCCCCACCCCTATAAGCCACCGACTTTTACAGACGGTTTATGGAAATATCTGCAATTATCCCGAAATATTTTTCGACAGCCTGTCAATCTTCCGCCGGATTGACCAGCAATTTTATCAGCTCAAGACGGTTGGCCGATTTTTCCACCACTTCGAGACGGAAGCTGTCAAGCTCCACCACTTCCCCTTTGGCCGGAATCTGCCCGGTTTTGCACAGTATGTAACCCGCCAAAGTCTGATATTCGTCATCTTCAGGTATATCAAGGTGGTATTTTTCGTTGATATATTCGATTTCCGTGCGGCCTGAAAACTCATATAACCCCGGCGCCAGCTCCCTTTCCACAAGCTGCACATTGTCGTGTTCATCCTGGATGTCACCGAAAATCTCTTCAACAAGGTCCTCAAGCGTGACCATGCCGGCTGTGCCTCCGAACTCGTCGATAATAATCGCAATAGAGCGTTTTTCAGCCAGCAGGCGCCGCATCATTTTATTTGCCATCAAGGTTTCAGGGGCAAAGACCACAGGCTTGAGACATTCCCTCCATTCACAACCGGGGGTGAACAGCTCACTGACATGGATATAGCCGAGAACGTTGTCGATATCCCCCCGGTAGACAATGATTTTTGAACGCCCTGATTCGGTAAACAGCTCGCTAAGATGCCCGGTAGTGGTGTCGTCGATGTCAACCGCCACAATCTCGTTGCGCGGCGTCATGCAATCGCGCAGATGGGTGGTGGAAAAATCGAGTGCGTTATGGAATATCTTCACCTCGTTTTCAACCTCGGCCTGCTCGTCGGCCTGCTCGTCGATGGTCTGCTCTATATAGTCGTTGAGATCGCCAAGCGATATGGCCCCTAGCTGGGGAGTGCGGTTCGGAACCCCGAACATGCGCATCAGCAAGCCTGAAAGCCAGGTTGTGAAAAGCGACACGGGGTACAGGATATAGTAAATCACCGCCATCATAGGGGCGAAGAATTTCAGCGACCTGTTAGGGTTGATGCGGAAAACCGATTTCGGGAAAAACTCGCCGGTGAGCAATATCACCCCTGTTGAAACCAGGGTCTGTGCAATCAGCACGAAAGCCTGGTTGGGACATACGGTGATGAGCCACGGCTCAAGCATTTTTGCCGCGCCCATACCGTAGATTACAAGCATTATGTTGTTACCCACAAGGATTGTGGAAATGAAAAATTCCGAACGGGAATAGAACGTGTTAAGCACACGCCCCACGAATCCCCCTTTCTGCACATCGAGTTCGACCCGCACACGGTCGGAGGTTACAAAAGCTATTTCAATTCCGGAAAAGAGCGCCGAAAACGCAAGAGAAATCAATGTTATGATCAGCCAGGAGGTATCCACTGCCGGGTGTTGTGATTTTGTTAGTTATAATGAAATGGTGGTTGGCAATAATCGAATTCCAGACATTCCACAGGCATTATGGCCACGCATGGAGGCAAAGCCTTGTAAAAACGCCTTCAAAAGCGGTCAATGTGTCGTAACCGGTTTCAGCATGGTGCCGCCGGGCGCAGGGGCTGCCGCTGGCGACACGGTTGCCGTAGGCACAGTGTCATTGGCAGGTGCACCGCCCCGTTTCCCGCCGCCGTCTGACACAAAATCGCCGGTCGGGAAGATTCCCGAAGGGTTCTTAATCGTATAGGAGGTCATGGTTTCGTTCGAGACAAACCCGTAACCCTCGATAATGCGGTCGGCACGCTCTATGTGTATAAAGGAATCGGAATATACTTTGTGTGTGTTCTGGTCCCAGAAAAGCTGCTGGGTAAGGAACCTGTCGCCGTCGATGTTCCGCATCCTTACATTGCGGTCAAACTGCCACAGTTTTTTTGCGCTGTAGTAGGTGGCCGTGTCAGATGTAAATGTGCCGGTCTCCTGCAAGCTGTCGTTGAACTGCACTATGAACATCCCGTCGGGAAAGCTCCAATGCGGCTCGCGCGCCTCCTCGAACATCAGCCACAACGGTGTTGTGATATGATAACGTGTATAACCCGAATCGGAAATCAGGGTCGACACGTTGATGGTGCGCATCGTAGGGAATGTCTCGGGGTCGGCCGAGATGGCTATAGTCTCCCTCTTGTCGTCGGCGCAGGCACAGGCCAAAGCCGCGACAACGGTTGCCGCAATCATAAACGGCAAGAACCGCATTCCCGATACACGTTTGATATTCCTCACCTGCCTAGGGGTCTATTCGCATCCACCTTGTCGAACTGACTGCCGCCGCCGTTATCAACGCAGCTTGTTGGTATAGAACCAAAGCTGGTTGAAATTCAAGCCGAGGGTCACCACGAAATAGTTTTCCTTGACCAGCGGTTGCGGGCTGGCCTGGCGGTTACGGTATTCCAAACTGAGGTTTACCATGGTTTTCGCAGCCGGTGCCGGAAGGCCGAAACCGATGCTTACGCCCTTTTCGCGCACGCTGTTGTCGCCTACCTTTATATAATCGTTGCAATAGAAGGCACCGAGACGGTAATTGATGCGCTGCGCCCAGCTGCCTCGCGGGCGGTTTACGAATTCCAGGCCGAACCCTACACGCCAGCGGTCGTTGAAACGGTTTTGATTGTCAAAACCTTCGATGGTTGCGAATTTCGCATTTTTCCAAGGCTGGTAGGTGAAATCCACTTCGGCCATAAGGCGGTTCTGCCATTTATAGGAGATACCCGCGCCCCATGTCTCAGGCATCTCGGCATTCCCTTTGAGGCTTATGTTGGCAATGGTGTCGGGTTCCTGGTCGGCACTGACATCATATTTCACGCCATACGTATGGCCTCGGAACGATTTTTTCGGCGAATACACCGCACCGATTGTCAGCTCATGGTCGGGGGTCAGCTTCCGGCCATACTGCAAGCCGAAACGCAGGTTATAGTCACGCACCTCTATCACACGCTCGAAAAGCGCCGTCGATGACGACGAGGTGTAGACATATGTGTCGTTGATAAGCGTGCCGAACAGGTAGCTTACGTTGAAACCGAGAGTGAACCCGTTGAAAGGCTTGGCACCGAAACCTACATAAAGCTGGTTAAGGCCGCCGGAACCGGTGCGTGAGTTGGTGCCGTTCACAATTTCGTCGCCGAAGCTGTAGCCCACTTCCGAATACGGCATCAAGCCTGCCGACGCCCCGAGCCATTTGGTCAGCGGCACCTGCATGGTGATATAGTCAAGGCCGCCCGTAAAATTCGTGCCGCCCGATTCGCCTTCGGTGGTTCTCAACGTTTTAAGATTGACAGCCATATCGAAAAGGAAGGTCAGTGAATCGATGGCGGCATAACTGGCGGGGTTCATGAAATTGATCTGGCGCCCTGAACGCATGGCATATCCCACCCCGCCCATGCCTCGCTGCATGGCGTTCGACTGCTCCGAGAGCATGCCATAACCGAATCGGGAATAAGGTGTAACTGTAGAGTTCTGCGCCCAAATGGCCGGGACGGTTGCCACCAACATGAGCAACCCGGTAATCAGTTTATTTATTTTCATTATAAAGTAAGATGCTTAACAGCCCTTTTGTGACCAGGCATTTTTCAACGGTCACAGGGAAATCAAGGAATTTGCTGACATGGTGGGCCCACCCGCCGGTAAGCACGACTTGGGAATGCTCCGGCAACATCGAGCGGTAATATGCAATTTCCGCCACTACACCGCGCACCGCACCGGCACGCATCGCCGTTGCCGTGTCGAACCCGATCAGCGGCGTTTCACCATATCCCCCCACCTGCGGCAGGCGTGCAGTGAAACTGTTGAGCGAACGGAGCCGCATCCCGATGCCGGGGGCGATGTTACCCCCACGGAAATGCCCGTCGGCACTTACCACGTCGTAGGTTACGGCGGTACCCATATCGACAACCAGCGACGCCTCACCGGGGAAAAGGCTCCACGCCCCCACTGCGGCGGCAATGCGGTCCTCACCAAGCGTTTGCGGCGTGGCATAGTCGATAACCAGCGGCAGGGGCATCTCGAAGTTCACCTCGCGGGCATCGACACCCTGCGTAACAAGCCATTGTGCCATACGGCGGCCGTTGCCGGTCACCGAACAGCATAGGGCACGTTCCGGATGGAAACGCCCCACCATTTTCACCAGATGCTGGCGGGTAAGCTCCTTCATCGTTTCCTGTTCGACGAGGTTGCCACCCTCCCATATGGCAATCTTGGCCGAGCTGTTACCCTGGTCGATGGTTAAATTCAAGCCCATAATCGGGGCAAAATTACAAAAACCTACTAAATAATCGCTTACGCGCTTACATAAAATTTTCTAAATCCCACCGGGGCGGATGTCAGGCAGGATAATCCAGGTTGCCTGGGGCCGGACACCGAAGAACCTCGTCAAGATAGCGGGCTGCCTCACGGCGTGCACCGGCAAGATCCATAAACGAGTAATTCCCGCAATCACGCGGCGTGGCACCGGGCACCTCACCGTCAAATCCGGCAACAAAACCCATCATGTCGCGCAACAGCGGCAGGATGTCGGCAGGCTCGAGCCTGCCCGACAGGATGAGGTAATTGCCCGTGCAGCAACCCATAGGCCCCCAGTAAACCACGCGGTCCTTCCAGTCCGGACGGTTACGCAGATAGGTGGCGGCCAGATGCTCCATGGCATGGAGCGTTTCGGGAGTCAGAGCCTCCTGGCGGTTAGGCTCGGTCATGCGGATATCGAAAGTCGTTATAATATCGCCCGAAGGGGTGACATCGCGACGGCTCACATAAACCCCGCGGAGCAACCGCAGGTGGTCGACTTGAAAACTTGCAATTTTTTCCATAATGGCTGGTGATAACGATGACGTCAAAACGCGGGAAGCTTTATGCCGACAGCAACCGGCGAAGCACACCGAATGTAGATTTCGGGGCAAGCGACCAAAAGTCGCCATACTGCTGGAGATGGTTCTCGACGCCGGGGGTGTCGCTAACCACACGTATAGCAAGGAACGGCACATTCCTGAGATGGCACACCTGGGCAATCGCACCTGATTCCATATCGACGGCCACAGCCTCAGGCTGCACCCGCAACACGGCTTCAAGGTCGCCGGGGGTGGAAACAAACTTGTCGCCTGAAGCAATAAGACCTATCTTGACGTTTGGATCGGCACACAGCGACCGTATATCGAACAGCGTTGTCGCCCCTTCATAACGCTCGGGGTGCCCCTGCACCTGGCCGGGTGCATTGCCGGGGCCGCACCACACATCGTGATAGGCCACTTCACGGCCTATCACCACGTCAAGCACTCCGGCACCACCTCCGGTGCCTCCGGCTATACCGGTGTTAATCACCGCGTCGGGGTGAAAATTCTCAATCAGGGTCAACGCTCCTACGGCGGCGTTCACCTTGCCTATGCCACACTGCATGGCCACCACCTCGGTGTCACCGATCCGGCCTGTATGGTATTCCGTTCCGTTTAACGTGGCATGCCCTACTCCTGTCATTTCGCGCAGCAGCATGTCTAGCTCGACCTGCATCGCCACTATAATTCCGTATTTCATAACTTGCGGCAAAGTTAAGCATTATCCATGCATATTTCTACCATCGGGACTCAACAATTTGTTAATTTTGCACATTAATATATAGACAGGAAAGAACCCATGCACAACACAAAGACGATTCATTCCCGGGATAAGGGGTATTCACTTAAATGTTCAAAACCAAAACCTCTAGTTATGTCAAACAAAGGTAACGCTCTGATTTCTATTTTAATCCTCGCATTGGGGGCCGTGTTCATATGGCTCTACGACCGCGACACGCTGCCACGGAGCATAGTACTCCTGTGCGGCCTGGCATTCGTGGTGCCTGCCGTAATCAGCCTGATTTCGATGTTCATATCCCGCCGCTCCGACACGACATCGGCCGGACTCCGTTTCATCCAGCTGGTATGCGGCGTAGGCGGCCTCGGGCTTGGCCTGAGCATCATATTGCTGCCCGACATTTTCCGTCCATTGCTGATTTACCCGTTTTCAGCCCTCATGATTGTGGGTGGTGCGTTCCAGGTGTTCCAGATTTCGCACAAATACCGCCCGGTCGATTACCCGGCCTGGATGTACATCGCCCCAATCCTTATCCTTGTGGCAGGGGTGGTAGCATTATGCGTCCCGTCGCTCCACGCGCCTGAATATGAGAAATGGATAGTGCTGGCCACCGGGATTGCAGGCGTGCTTTTCGGAGCTAACGGCCTGTGCATATCCGTCCTGTCACATCGCCTGCCCCCGTTGCGCGAAGGGCATATAATTCCGCCTGTCCCCGCGCCTGTAGCAACCACACACAGCGCCGACCCCGTTCCCGACGCCGCCACAGTCACCACCATATCAGGGGAGAGTGCCGGCACGCACAATTTCACATATGGGGATGCCGAAGGGCAGAATGAAAACCCGGCCTCAACGACGAACCGGCTCGATGCCGAACCGTAACCGGATATACGCCGCAATCAGATCGCAGATATCATCCATCGGCATCAATGACGAGTCAAACGTCAGGTCGTAGGTAGCGGCGTCACCCCACTTTTTGTCAGTGTAGAAATTATAATATGCGGCACGTAATTTGTCGGTTTTCTCGGCAAGTGAACGTGCCGCTTTTTCATGCTCTTTGTCGGCACGCCCAACGATGCGCTTTATCCTCTCATCCATCGGGGCATGCACGAAAAGGCTTACCTTCGGCGACGGGTGATCGCGCAGCACATAATCGGCAGAACGGCCCACGATAACACAGGGGCGGGTGTCGGCCAGGCCGGTAATAACATCGGTAAGGGAGTTATATATGGAATCGGTCATCATGGCCGTGCCGTTATACCATGGCAACTGCCCGTAGCCCATGGTGAATGTCAGGGAGCTGCCCATAAGGTTGGGCATACGCTCGTCATTCCGCTCGAACACCTCCTGCGACATCCCGGCACGCCGTGCGGCCTCCCCCAGGAGCTTCTTGTCATAATACTCGATTCCGAAGCGCCCGGCAATCATCTGGCCAAGCTCCCGGCCCCCGCTCCCGAACTGGCGGCCGATGGTTATAACGTAATTGCCTGTCTTATCCAATTCTCTGTTTCCCATGGCATTGACTATTTATTGTTTTTTTTTGAAAAAACGGGGTATCCTACAGGGCATCCGATGACGACACAGCATGCTCACACCTCGAACCCATGGCTGCGGAACAGTTCGAAATCCTCGTCCATGCCGTTGCCGATTGTTGTCAGCATATCGCCGACCAATGCACCGTTCATGCCACCCCTGAGGATGCGCGATGTGGATTCTTTGCTCAGACGCGCCCGGCCACCGGCAAACCTCAGGGTAAGCCCGGGAGCGACAAACCTCATCAGGGCAACAGTCAGGATAACGTCCGGCTCGCTTATAAGGGGGGTATGCTCCAACGGGGTGCCTGCAATGGGGTTCAGAAGGTTTATGGGAATCGACACAGCCCCGGCCTCGCGGGCCTCCTCGGCCATTTCAAGGCGTTGCCTCAGGGTTTCCCCCATCCCGATAATCCCCCCTGAGCACACCTCCATGCCCACCTCGCGTGCCAGGCGGATGGTGCGCAGCTTATCCTCGCGGGTATGGCTCGTGCAGAGCGACGGGAAATAGGAAGCCGCAGTCTCAAGGTTGCAATGATAGCGCCTTATCCCTGCATCATAAAGAGCCTGTAACTCTTCACGGTTCAACAGTCCCATCGAGGCGCATAAGGAAATATCCGAGCGCTCGCGTGTCTTTTGATAAAGCTCGCAGAACCGGCGTATATCGTTCATGGCCACTTTCCGGCCGGAGCAAACTATCGACAGCCGTTTCACACCCCTGGCACTGTTGCGGTCGACCATGTCAAAATACTCCTGTTCATCGATGAAATCATATTCACGGCACCCTGTATGGTGGGAAGCCGCCTGCGAACACCACTTGCAATTCTCGGTGCAACGCCCCGAACGGCCGTTGACAATCGAACATGTGTCGATGGTATCCCCCTCCAAGGCACGACGCACCTCGTCGGCTGCATCGCAAATCGCATCAAGGTTCCGCTGGGCTTCGGCATCAAGGAATTCGCCGTTATTCAAAGGCACGCATCCGGCAAGGCGGATGCAGTCGTCAACCGATGCCGGAATCCCTTTAATGGCATCGGATTTTATTTTTTCAAGCAATGTTATTGACATCGGATATATTTTTCTAATACTGGAAGCGCAACATCTTTCAAAAGATGAGCGAGTTCACAGCAAATTTAAAACATTTTCCCGAAAAGAATCCCAAATAAGGCATAGAAGTGATATAATCTCAAGAAAATACCTTTATGACGCGTAAATTTCGTGAATCGTTTTGCCGGTTCGGGAAAAAGCACTACCTTTGTGGCCGGGTAAGTCCTACACGGCCAGCTCCCCCTGAACTCCGCCAGGTCTTGATCGAAGCAACGGTAGGGGGTCGTAGCGGCGCGATGTAGTCAGCTTACCCTTTTTTCATACCCCTGCGCAAACATGCCGGTACATTCCCGGCCATCAAATAACGGCGCTATGTCAAAAATTGCTTTGACATAGCGCCAGTTCAATATTATATACGTGTATCAGGCCGTAATCAGGGGATATGCAGCAGGTCCCGGTAAATATCGAGTGCTGCGGCCATATCCTCGTCGGCCACCGGGGTGTTTACGGCAATGTCGCCGTAATCACGCAGAAGCGTGCAGTTTATCTCATCGACCGAGGCATTTTTTTTGTCATGATGCATGAATGACAGCAGGCGTTTATAATCGTCGCAGCTTATGTCAAAAGCCCCGTAATGGTGCGACACATAGGCCGCATAACGATGCAGCTCACCAGAGGGGAATCCGCATTTCATGTGAGAAAGCACCAATGCCGCCACCATTCCGAAGGCAACCGCATAGCCATGCGACAACGGGGAATGACGCTCAAGTGCCAACGCCTCGAACGCATGCGCAACGGTATGGCCGAAATTCAACGCACGTCTCACCCCTTTATCCTCCATATCGCGGTTTACAAAGCTGCATTTCACCGCAACGCTTTCCTGCAACAGGGCAAGCAATGAATCAGGGTCATAGGCCGTGACATCGTAACCCAGCAGCCGGTCGGTCATCTCTTTAGAAGTGAGAACGGCATGCTTAATCATTTCGGCATAACCGGCAAGAAGTTCCTGCGAGGTCAGCGTACGGAAAAACGTTGTGGAAATAACCACCAGTTCCGACTGCCTGAACAACCCCACCTCGTTTTTCAACGAATTGAAATTGATGCCTGTTTTGCCACCTACGGCGGCATCAACCGCACCCAAAAGCGTCGTAGGGATATTTATGAACGGGATGCCGCGTTTAAACGTGGATGCGGCAAAAGCCCCCATATCGGTAACAACACCGCCACCGAGATTTATTACAACCGATTTGCCGGTAGCACCCCCGTCGCCGAGCTGCTTCCATATCATTGCCAGCGTGTCAATATTCTTGAACATTTCCCCGGCCTTGGTCATAATCACCTTCGCACCACCTATCGCCTTTGACTCGCTCTGCAGGCGTGGAAGCACAAACGAGGCGGTGTTGACATCCGCAATCACGAAAACCGAGGTGGGTGCCATCCGTTCGACTGCCTCGTCGACAGCCTGGGCCACATGGTTGGTAAAAATTATAGTTTCTCCCGAACCGGCATCTGTCACACCGGCCTGGGGCTTAGAAGCAGCTTGGGATTCAATGGCTTTCATAATAATAAGCAGTATTTTTAAGTAAATCGTAAAAATATGTATGTGGAACACGGCACGGAGAGCCTCAGCGGCGTCCTGCCAACTCCGGCAATATGTCGGCCACAGCCTCCATGGAGGGTAGCACGATGTGGGCCCCGGCCGTCCACATCTCCTCTTCAGGTATAGGCCCCGTAGTGACTGCAATGGTGAACGCTCCGGCATCAGAAGCCGATTTCACCCCGAGCGGGGCATTTTCAAGTGCCAACGACTCGAAAGGCCGGACACCTGCAAGATTCATCGCTTTCAAATATGGTTCGGGATGGGGTTTGCAAAAAGTGACGTCATGCGATGTTATCCGCAACGTATCCGAAAAACCTCCGGGAAAGTCGGTAGCGAGCCGCTCAAGGCTTGACAACTGGCCGGACCCGGTAACAAGCACCCTCGTTATCCCATATTCAATCAGCATCCTTATAACACGGTCGGCACCGGCTACAATCCCGACACGGGGCAATTCGTTAAAATAACGAGTTTTCCGGGCATAAAGTTCGGTTTTCTCCTCAGCAGTCGCCTCCCTCCCGAACGACCGCTTGAACAGCATGTTGATTGTCTCGGCACCTGTCATCCCTTCGTAAAGGTAAAACTCGTCGCGGGTGCATGGAATCCCGATTTCCGACACCATCCTCTGCCATGCAAGCGTGTGCCCTTTCATGGAGTCAAGCAAAGTGCCGTCCATATCTATCAAGGCTGCCTTAGGGTCAAAGCTGCCGAAACCGTTGCGGGAGAGATAGCCGTCTACGGCCTCATCGATTGTCATTTTCATCATCTTTTAAGGGAATATGCAATTCATTGTCTTTAAGCTTTCGCCGCGACGGGGAATAACGCTCCCCCTTGATGCGGTAGAGGGTTTCCTTGGACAGGCCGAGAAACGATGCCACCTGCGTGGTGGTTGCACATTCCGACAGACGCGGGTACCGCTTCATAACCCATCGGTAACGCTCGTCGGCACTGAGCGACTGCATCACGTCGACACGCTCCTCTAAAAACTGTTTATAATGAAGCAGGGCAACGTTAAGAAACAGTAATCCCTCTGTGTCGGTCACGGCATCGTAATCATCCAAAAGGTTTTTCACTTTCAGATGAGGTACGAATATCACATGCGTCGGTTCCAGGAAATGGATTGCCACCGTGTCGGGATGCGCTATGGCCACATGCCGCGAAAGCATCACGAACTCCCCTGCAAATGCAAACGAGAAAGTATGCTCCTTGCCTCCGGCAGTATAAAACAAACGCGCAGCCCCTTTGGTAAGGAAATAGGCGTATGAGGAGAGGTCTTTTACCCCTTGCACAACATCACCTTTGGCAAACACATGCTCCCTCATCACCTTGCGCAGGTTGGCCTCCAAGGCCGGGGTGAGCTTTGCGAATTTACGGATGTGGTCGATAGGATGCATGGCGTTCAATAAGTATGCGGATGCCCCGGCTGACTTATCAGCGTGCGAATATCAGCGTATCGGGCGAGATGGAAACGTTATATGGGATAGCCGACACCCTCGGGCGGGGCGAACGGATATAATAAAATGCAAACTGGCGGTCCCATGTGGGGAAGTCAAGGCGGCGGGTCTCCCCCGGCGGTATGCCCGCATAAAGATTTTTACGGACTTTATGCAGCTGCCTGCCCTGCGCGTCGAAATATGTGATATGGAAAATCACACGGTCAAGCTCCCTGCCGGAAAGATTGGTCAGGAACACGGTTTCACGTGTTGACCGCAAGGTTTTCTCATAGCCCGAGAAGCGAACCTCGGTTCCCGTAGCCGCCACCGTGTCCAAAAGCCCGGAATCACGGGCAGCCACCAAGGCGCCCTTGTCGGCCTTAAGCCCTTTACGTATGGAACTCTGCCTCTGCGCCCAAAACGGGATCGCACATAACAAAAGCAACATGAAGGCAACCGGACGCATAATCGTTCTAGCGGATTAATGTAAATGGATGTTGTGGATTATGGGTTACAGGTAGCGCGGTTTAAGCGGCTCCCCCAGCCCGGCAGGCCAAATGCGCAGAAGCCCGTCAAGCTCGCGGGCACGGTCGTGACGCTCCCGCAGCAGCGAGCGGAACATATATGGCAATATCCGCCAAGGCACGAATTCCAATCCTTCGTGCACCTCCGTCATCGACAGACGCGCATCATCTGTAAGGTGGAGGGTGAAACGCCTGGGCGACGACAAATCAACACCGTCACAACGGGTGAATATGCGGCTGTCGTAATATCCCTTCCTTGCCGACGGCGAACACCACCCCATCACGGTTCCCGGCACAATGCCGGCACGCGGCGAATCCAAAATAACAAGCAGATACCCGTTGCCGGAATGTTTCGGGGATCCGGGAGGCATACCGGGGATTATGGCTATGCGGGCGCCATCGGCAGTGGCGCTCCATATACCCTCCACCGCATCCGACGGGTGTGCCGTCAGCATTTCCCTGACGGCGGCATCGTCAATACCCTTCTCCACCCACGACGAGGCTGGGATGGGATTATGCCCGGCAGCGACCGCCGAAAATGAGAGCGCCAATGCGCAGGCCATGGAGAGAATACGGCTCATGAACGCGAGAACCGGTAAGAGAACCCTATCGAAAGAATTTCCTTGAATTGCCACTTATGCCATGATGTATCCTCCATCGGAAGGGCATCTGACTGATAACGCAGATGGGCAAAAATCTTCGTGGAAAGGAATTTGTTGATATTGAATGTTATAGTGTTCTCCCAGTCGCCCTGCACATATTCATAATCGGTAAACATGAACAGGCGGGAGAAATACTCTATATTATAGGCCAGTTTCCAGCGTAAGGTCAGTTCCGCACTCGAACCGTACTGGCTTATCGACTGATGCCCCTCCTCGATGCCGAATGCCGTAGGGTTCAGGCGTGAATTCGTGCAGGTTTTCAAATTATAGGAAAGCGGCGATATGGCAGCCGTGAAATTGAGAGTCTTTTTCGGATTCTCATAATTGTAGGTCATACCGACACCGAGGTTAAGTTCGGAAGGTGACAAAAACGCTGCTATAAGGTCTTCGCTGTTGGTGCGGTAGCTGTTGAGCAACTGTGTCTTGAACTGTGCAGTAACCGAATAATACCACCGCTTTGCCGCTTTCAGACCGAACTTGGTGTTAACCTGGAAAAGGTCTTCGGAAATATTATATGCGTGCAATGTATCCTCAGGGGCGTTGTTAAGGCCGAGTTTGTATTGCACAGAGGTCTCGAAAATCAGGTTCGGATGGAACGCCTGGTTCAACTTTATGTCATAAAACAGGTTGAGGATGGCGTTGAGGTTGGATTTACCACCCTGGTACCAGTTCGGCGATATATAAGCCTGTGAAAACTGCAGCGACCCGTCAAAATTATGAAGCCAGTTTATGCGGCCGAGGTCTACGGGCTTGGCAACGCCTACCATCTCGTTTACGTCGCGCGTGAATTCCGTCACGGTAATTTTGGCCTGCGACGGGTCGGCTTCCATATGGAACTCTTTCGGCGGACGCGGCATAGAGGCAAGATTATATCGTACCAGCTCTGGGTGCTCGACCATGAATTTCTGCATAAACACCCGGTTACGGTTGTCGCGATAAACGGCACGTTCAGCCCAGTTAAGTTCCACCGGGGCGGGAGCGTCGGGATTGAGCGCGTCAGGTTCCGTTTCGGGCAATTGCATTGAATAGGTGCTGAAAACCAAAGGCAGGAAGGAACGTTCGGCCAACAGCATATCGTCGACCACGAGTGTGGAGTCGATAACCAGTTCGCGTGCACCGAACATTTCAGGATCCAACGGGTTGCCTTCCGCATCGGTCAGATCCCATAACGACGGCTCGGCATTGCGGCTTTTCAACGCACGACGGGGACGCTTGGCTTTGGCTGGCTTAACCGCCGGGGCAGCCTGGGTTGCGGCAACAACAACCGTGTCGGTGCTTACCGTCTCACCGTCGATAAGCATCTCGTCAAACAACGACTGGGCCGATGCCGGCACACCGGCAGACATGAAGGCAACAAATAGTGAAAATGCGACAAATATCCTATTGGTTTTCATAACGCAAAGATACTCACTTTCCGGCAAAATCCAAAACCGGCACCCCACACAGGCCACCAGGTCCCGACGCCAGCACATCAGGCCGCAGACGGCACCTCCCTGCCAAGGACGGACGCAGGGGGGTGATTCAGAAAAATTGACACGTAAATGGTTGGAGGGGAATACGGAAATTTTTGTAACTTTGCCGTTTGAACGGAGGAAGGCACCATGTTCCAAGGAGTTGTCTGAAAATTTTTCCAACAGATTTTTAGAGAGGTGGATAGCGGGATTTACGGGGTTTGAGAAGTGAGCGATGCGCCGCATCGATAGCTGCCAGGACCCAGTTCGTCGATAAAAACCGCCTAAAAATCAGCAGACAATCCCATCGAAGGATTTTTACACAACCTCTAAAACAACGAATCAAACGATGAATATATCTTACAACTGGCTTAAGGATTATCTCGACATCGAGATGACACCGCGACAAGTGACCGAGGCCCTGACTTCCATCGGCCTCGAAACCGACGGGCTCGAAGAGGTCGAATCAATCAAAGGCGGCCTTAAGGGGCTTGTAATAGGCAAGGTGCTCACATGCGTGGAGCATCCCGACAGCGACCACCTGCACATAACCACCGTAGACCTCGGCAACGGCGAACCGACACAGATTGTGTGCGGTGCACCGAATGTTGCGGCAGGCCAGACCGTAGTGGTGGCAACAGTAGGCACAACGCTCTACGATGGCGACAAGGAATTCCAGATAAAACGCTCGAAAATCCGAGGCGTTGAATCGCTAGGCATGATATGCGCCGAGGATGAAATCGGAGTCGGCCAAAGCCACGACGGCATCATCGTGATTCCCGAAGAAGGCGCCCCTGCGCCCGGCACCCCCGCAGCTGAATTCTACAATCTTCAGAGCGACTGGGTGATGGAGGTCGACCTGACCCCCAACCGCATCGACGCCGCCTCGCACTACGGCGTGGCACGCGACCTTGCTGCCTACACCGACTGCCACCTCGGCCATGCATCACTCCGCCGTCCGGGTGTAGAGGCATTCGCATCCGACCGCCCCGACGGTGCCATAGAGGTGGAAGTGGCCGACCTTCAAGGCGCCCCGCGCTATAGCGGCCTCACCATCCGCAATGTCACCGTGAAAGAAAGCCCCGAATGGCTGCGTCAACGCCTTGAAGCCATCGGTGTGCGCTCAATCAACAATATCGTCGACATAACGAACTATATACTCCACGGCATCGGGCAGCCGCTCCACTGCTTCGACCTGAACACAATCGAAGGCAACCGCATCGTGGTGCGCACCTGCCCAGCAGGCTCACCGTTCACAACCCTCGACGGGGTGGAACGCAAGCTCGACGAAGCCGACCTCATGATTTGCGACGCGGCAAAACCACTGTGTATCGCAGGAGTGTTCGGCGGACTTGATTCAGGTGTCACAGAAAAAACCACCGACATCTTCCTGGAAAGCGCCTATTTCAACCCCACACGGGTGCGCCGCACAGCACGCCGCCACGGATTGTCAACCGACGCCTCGTTCCGCTACGAGCGCGGTCTCGACCCCAATGCCACGATGTATGCACTGAAACTTGCCGCACTTATGGTAAAAGAACTCGCCGGGGGCGAAATCTGCGGCGAACCGGTCGACATATACCCCGAAAAGGTAGAACCGTTCCGTGTAACCCTGGGCTACCAATACCTCAACGGACTTATCGGCAAGGAAATCCCGCAAGATACGGTAGATGCCATACTCCGCTCGCTCGAAATGGAGATTGCCGAACGGCGCGAAGGTGAAATCGACCTGCTTGTGCCGACCTACAGGGTCGATGTGCAGCGCCCGTGCGACGTTGTGGAGGATGTGTTGCGCATCTACGGCTATAACAACGTCGAGATTTCAACCACCGTACATTCCTCATTGCAGCTCAAATCAATCACCGACGAGGCCGACGACCTGCAACGCCTCATCTCCGAGCAACTGACCGCATGCGGGTTCAACGAAATCCTCAACAACTCGCTGACAGCCGAGGCTTACTATACCGGCCTTACGACCTACCCCGCAGCAAACTGCGTGAAACTGCTCAACCCGCTCAGCAACGACCTATGCGTTATGCGCCAGACCCTGCTGTTCGGCGGACTTGAATCAATAGCCCATAACGTCAACCGAAAAGCCAACGACCTGGCATTCTACGAATTCGGGAACGTGTACTTTTTCAACCCCGAAGCCGGACAGACCGACGGGAACACGCTCGCACCATTCAGCGAGGGCGCCCGCCTGGCACTGTGGATGACCGGGAACTCACGCACAGGCAACTGGGCACGCCCGGCAGAAGAGGCCACCTTCTTCGACCTCAAGGCAATGGTCGCCAACATTTTCGCACGGCTCGGCATCACCGAGAAAGAGCTTTCATGGGAAAAACTTACAGGTAACGACATCTTCTCGGCAGCACTCGAAATCAGGACACGTTCAGGCAAAACACTCGGGGAAGCCGGGCTTATTGCCAAAACAATGCTGGCCAAATGCGACATCAAGCAACCTGTGGCCTACGCCCAGCTCGACTGGGACGCACTGGTGAAACTTGCCGTGAAGAAAAAGGTGCAGTTCACACCGCTGCCCAAAACACAGGCCGTGAAACGCGACCTCGCCCTGTTAATCGACAAAACAGTGACAATGGCACAAATCGAGGCCATTGTCAGGGAAAGCGAACGCAAACTGCTCCGCGAGGTGACGCTGTTCGACGTATATGAAGGGAAAAGCCTGCCCGAAGGAAAGAAATCATATGCAATCTCTATGACGCTCCAGGATGACGAAAAAACCTTGCAGGACAAACAGATTGACGCCGCAATGGCCAAAATCATCAAGAACCTCCAGGCCAAAGCCGGGGCAGAGCTGAGATAACGGGCTGCCTCAAACAAAAACTCATGACAATAATCATAAAACGAACTATAACATTACAATATGGGACGCGCATTTGAATATCGCAAAGCCAGAAAAATGAAACGCTGGGGTAATATGTCGAGAACATTCACCCGCATCGGTAAGGAAATCACTATCGCCGTGAAAGCAGGCGGCCCCGACCCCACTACCAACCCCCGCCTCCGAGCGCTGATGCAGAACGCCAAGGCTGAAAACATGCCAAAGGACACCGTTGAACGCGCAATCAAAAAAGCAACCGACAAGGACGCAAAGGATTACAAGGAAATCACCTACGAGGGATACGGCCCCTTCGGCATCGCGATTTTCGTAGAAGCCGCTACCGACAACAACACACGCACCGTGGCCAACGTGCGCTCATATTTCACCAAACATGGCGGTTCGCTCGGCACACAGGGTTCGCTCACCTTCCTGTTCGACCACAAGGTGATGCTGAAAATCCAGCCCAAGCCCGAAATGTCGCTCGAAGACCTCGAACTGGAACTCATCGACTACGGTGTTGACGAACTGGAAGCCGACGAAGATGCAATCGTGCTCTACGGCCCCTTCGAGGAATACTCCAACATCCAGCAATATCTTGAAGGTAACGGCTTCGAAATCCTTTCAACGGAATTCGTCCGTATCCCCAACGACGTAAAAGAGGTGACCGACGAACAGCGCGAAACCCTCGACAAACTCCTCGAAAAGCTCGAAGAGGACGAGGATGTGCAGAACGTATTCCACAACATCGCCGAATAATTGCGAAACAACCCTCACCAAGTAGAGACGGGATAGCATCCCGTCTCTATTAGCATCACCTCTCTATTAGCATCATCTCTCTATTAGCATCATCTCTCTATTAGCATCATCTCTCTATCATTATCTATCATTATCCTCTCTATTCCAATCCCTCTTTATCAACCCCCTCCTCTATCCCCACTTCTCTCTTCTCACCCACCCCCTCTTTCCATCCATCCCTCTCATCCACAAACATCTCCCCTTTTTA
This sequence comes from Bacteroidales bacterium M6, assembly GCA_001689485.1. GTDB lineage: Bacteria > Bacteroidota > Bacteroidia > Bacteroidales > Muribaculaceae > UBA7173. The sequence continues at coordinate 17,854 of LUJQ01000003.1, forward strand.
TCCCACCTAATCTCTGACAAGTAATGTTCTCAGGAATCGTAGAAGAGGCCGCCACCGTAGTGCGTGTGGCCAAAGACGGCGGCAACGTCCACCTCACCATCCGTGCAAGCTTCGTCGATGAGCTCAAAATCGACCAGTCGGTAGCACACAACGGCGTGTGCCTCACCGTTGTCGCCCTCCCCGGCGACGGCACCTACACAGTCACCGCCATCGAGGAAACCCTGCGCCGCAGCAACCTCGGCCTCCTATGCGAAGGGGACAGGGTGAACCTTGAACGCTGCATGATTATGAACGGACGCCTCGACGGCCACATCGTGCAAGGCCACGTTGACTGCACCGCCCGGTGCGTCGACATTGAGGAAGTGGAAGGGAGCCGTTATTTCAAATTCCGCTACGAAGTAGCCCCCGGACTACTCCGCAAAGGCTATCTCACCGTGGAGAAAGGCTCAGTGACCGTAAACGGTGTAAGCCTCACTGTATGCGATTCCGAACCCGACAGCTTCCGTGTAGCCATAATCCCCTACACGTTCGACCACACCAATTTCGGCGACATCCGCGTAGGCACCACCGTAAACATCGAGTTCGACATAATCGGCAAATATATAGCCCGCATCGCCGAACTCTCCGGCAACTGATTCCGCGGCAACACCGACCCTCCTCCCACCCTACCCATTTATAAGTATCGCAGCGCCGGTTTAACGAAATATCAGGCCATACAGTATCCCCGCCCCACAGGCGGGGATACCCATTTATGGGTAAATCGGCCATCCCCTCTTGCAGGCTCCGCCACTATCGCCTATCTTTGTGATGCTGAATCACAGCAATTCAGCATAAGTTTGATAATTATGTTGTTAATCACAGATTGATTTTCAGGTAACCAAAATCACGTAAGCCAACAGAAAAAGCCCCCGCGCGAGCAGGGGCCTTTCTATTTACGGGTTATAAAGAGTTCTATATGGCATGGCTATGAGACACCGTTCATTCCGTGCGTCTCGGCAAAACGATTTTAACAGGAAATGATTCCACAGGCTTTCCATCCAACCATATTTTTGTATATCCGCCCGGCTCATTCTTGCTTTCCCACCAAAAACGATGTTCAACCTTTATCTGATATGGATTTTCAATGCCCGCCACATGTAACTCCAACAACAAGTCATGATTATCATCGCGATTAAATTCGCCAAATGACAGGTAATAATCATTTTCAAGCCAATGCCTACGCTCACCATCCCAAAAATTCACCCTACCATATGTCAAGCCATAAAAATGTGCAAGATAGGCCCGACCATGGCTATCAGGGGAAAATCCATCCGGCAGGGGATTATCCCAATTAAGCTCATACAACTTGTCATCATAAGTCATCGACAAAGGTAATCCCATCCAATTCCCCTCCACAGTAGGATTCAGCATATTCACACCTTCTTCATCAACCAACTTAACCTCTACGTTCAAGGGTGCAAAATCCCAAATCAGAATATCATCTTCTTCTTTAAAATCAGCATCTTCCTTATCATCACAGGCAACAAATGTCCCTGCCACACCCAATAACACTCCGGCAAGCAAAAGCTTTGAAAAAGCGCGTTCTAACCATTTCATAAACTTCATAACTTCTACATATTTAAATTTAAACGATTCTACATATCACATCCCTTTTGTGTAATCTTGATAAAGTTATTGTAACACCATGGATAGTGGGTTCCGAACACAAGATAAACCGTCCGTGAAGCCGGGGTCTCATTGCGGCCACATTCAACCTTCAGGTATGATCCGAGTGACACTTTAAGCCATTCAAAATCAACCGAAACATATTCAGTCATTGAAGCATCAATTATAGGGCAGATCAAATCATCCTCAAATTGTTCCTCCCGCTTTGACATATCGAAAATCCATCTACCATCGGCATCCTTATATGGCGCAGGCCGCAAATCATGTGATGTAGCAAGAATAATCGTATTTGAATTACATGAAACATATTTCTGACCACCCTTGGAATCAAGCTCCACAGCCATCTGCGACTCAGAAATTATAGGTAGGGGGATATCTCCTATCATAGCGTCATACTCATTGTCACCACATGCTGTCATCGCTACTGCAACGCAACATGACATCAATATTTCATACAATCTTTTCATGGCAATATGTTTTTATTGATTTATTATGACGCGTTTTTCGTATTGATTGGATTCCGCAAATATACAACTCCATATACATAATTCCAAACAAAACAGCAAATACATTCCAAAAAGGTCGTCATTTAGGGCAATAATGAGACAAATAAAAGGAAACGAGACATCTCACCCACACATAATAAAACGAAGGGGCATTCGGAAAACATATGTGAAACATGCGTAAGTTATTACAAATCGGATTGACAACCTAAAAAAACATAAAAATTTTGGGGAACGGGGAGGTTAGCGTAATTTTGTAGGCTGGAGGGAGATAAAATTATTGATTCCGATAAGCATTACACTGAAACAATGCATGCAATGAAAAGATACAGACTGATTAACGATGTGTTGGGATGGGTATGCTTCCTGGTGGCGGCTGTGACCTACCTGCTTACGGTGGAACCGACGGCAAGCTTCTGGGACTGCCCCGAGTTTATAGCACAGGGAACGAAACTCGAGGTCGGTCACCCGCCGGGCAACCCGATTTTCATGCTCGCTGCGCGTTTCTTCGTTAATTTCGCCTGGGGCGACATGTCGAAGGCGGCACTGATGGTCAACTCCATGTCGGCACTGCTGTCGGCAGGCACCATATTGTTGCTTTTCTGGACTATAACCCACCTTGTGAAGCGCCTTATCGTAAAAGACGATGCCGGCGAGGTAAGCCTTACTCAGATGCTGGTTATCTTCGGTTCCGGCCTTTGCGGGGCGCTTATGTATGCCTGGAGCGACACATTCTGGTTTTCGGCCGTCGAGGGTGAGGTCTATGCATTCTCGTCGTTCTGCACGGCGCTGGTGTTCTGGCTGATTCTGAAATGGGAAAACCGCGCCGACGAGCCCCATTCCGACCGTTACCTGGTGCTGATAGCCTATATCATCGGTGTGTCGATTGCCGTGCACCTGCTCAACCTGCTATGCATCCCCGCCATCGTGCTGGTCATCTACTACCGCAAGTTTAAAAACACCACAGCCTCGGGGTCGCTGGCAGCACTCGGGGTGTCGGCCGTAGTGGTGGCACTGATTCTCTACGGGCTGGTTCCGGGCTTCATCGAGATAGCACAGTATTTCGAGCTGTTTTTCGTGAATACCTGCGGCCTGAGCTATAATATGGGCGTACTCATCTACGCCATGCTTTTCGTGGCCGTGATGCTATGGTGCATAAAAGCCCTGTATAAGCAGGATAACACCACCACAATACGCGTGTCGTTCCTGCTGGCGATGATTCTTTCGGGCATACCCTTCATAGGCAGCTCGATGTGGATACCCGCCGTAATCATCGCCGCACTTGCAGTGTATCTTTTCGCGGCGAAAAAACTCCCTGTGCGCATCCTCACACTCTGCGCACTCAGCGTGCTGGTAATCTTCGTAGGTTATTCGAGCTATGCGCTGCTGCTTATCCGCTCGCATGCCAACCCGCCGATGAACCAGAACGCCCCCGACAACGTGTTCTCACTCAGCTCCTACCTCAACCGCGAGCAATACGGCGACAGACCCCTGTTCTACGGGCCGTCGTTCAAATCGACCGTGCTCTACCAGGTCGACAACACCGGCAATTACAACTTCATGAAAAAGCCGGCAACCACCGTCTACGAAAAGCGTGTGAAAGATGCCCCTGGCGATGCCGACCGTTACGACAGCTTCGAACGCGACACCCGTTATGTGATGACCCCCAACATGCTGTTCCCACGCATGTACAGCTCGGCACCAAACCATCCGACCGGCTATCTGGAATGGACCAACCTGCGAGAAAGCGACCTGCCGCTTAAGGAAGCGCCGGTGCTTGTCGATGCCGACGGCAACACATTGCAGACGGCACAGCTTCCAGCACCGTCGTTCGCGCAAAACATGCGCTACTTCTTCAACTACCAGGTCAACTACATGTACTGGCGCTATTTCCTGTGGAATTTCGCAGGACGTCAAAACGACATGGCCGGTAACGGCGAAGCCAACCGTGGAAACTGGATTTCGGGCATACCGTTTATCGACAATTTCCGCCTCGGCGACCAAAGCCTTCTCCCCGATGATTTCGGCAAAGGGAACAAAGGGCACAACGTGTTCTTCATGCTCCCGTTGCTGATGGGTATCATCGGCCTGAGCTGGCAGGCATTCCACTCAAAACGCGGCATCGAGCAGTTCTGGGTGATATTCTTCTTTTTCTTCATGACCGGGCTTGCCATCGTGCTCTACCTCAACCAGCCCCCGTTGCAGCCACGCGAACGCGACTATGCTTTCGCAGGCTCGTTCTATGCCTTCGCCATATGGGTCGGCATGGGCGTTGCCGGGCTGTGGGCGCTCGTCAACAGCATCATGAACAACCCGCGAGGGGAGAAAGAGCCGCGCAAGGCAATGGCAGTTGCCTGCGCCACACTCGCCGTCGGCCTCCTGGTGCCGCTACAGGTAGTCAGCCAGACATGGGACGACCACGACCGCTCTGGGCGCTACACCACCCGCGATTTCGGCATGAATTACCTCGCGAGCCTCGACGACAATGCCATAATTTTCACAAATGGCGACAATGACACCTTCCCCCTGTGGTACGCCCAGGAGGTGGAAGGCTTCCGCACCGACGTGCGCGTTGTCAACCTCTCCTACCTTACCACCGACTGGTATGCCAACCAGATGCGTGTGGCAACCGACGGGGGCGCCGCCATCGATGTGAGCGCACGCCCGGCCGACTATGCATTCGACCGCATGCAATATAACTACTTCGACCCGGAGAACATGAAAACCGAGCGCGTCAACGCCCTGACCGCCCTCGAAGACCTCTATCATAACCCGGAAGCCACATGGAAGGGGGCACGCATATGGCGCTACCCCTACATGTTCATCCCTGCCAATCCCGACGCGGCAGCCAAAGCCGGGGTAATAGCACAGTCCGAAGCCCCCGCAGCCGAGGAAGCAATCGAAGTAAGCCTGTATAAAGACCCCAAGAATCCGGCAAGCGGCGCCACCCTAAGCCAGGCACTGAGCCTTGACATGATTGCCACAAGCGCCAAAAACGGATGGAACCGCCCGGCCTACTTCGCAATGACCGTGCCCGACGAATATTACCTGTCGCTTTCGCCCTATATGCGCAACACCGGCCTGGCCTACCAGGTAACCCCGCTGCGCAACCCCGACGGGGAAAACGCCACCTGGACCGATACCGACAAGATGTATCGCAACGTGACGGAGAAATTCCGCTGGGGCGGTCTCGACCAGCTGGGAGAAAACGGCAATATATATCTTGACGAAACCGTGCGACGCATGGTTACCACCCACCGCAGCGCCATGGTCGACCTGGCCTACGCCCTTTTGGTAGAAGGATATAATGCCGCGCACCCTGTTACCGACAGCATAACCGGCGTGACCCACGAGGCCGATACGGTTTATGCCGCCGACCGCTACGGCAAAGCCGCCCGTGTGCTCGACCTTATCGAAGAAAAGCTCCCGGCAAAGCACTCACCCTACAGCATACAGATAGGCTATCAGATTGCCGACGTCTACCTGCGCCTTGCCGCTGAGACAGGTGATAAAAAGCTGCATGAAAAAGGGATGAAAATCCTTGAGGACGAACTGCTACGCTACGGGGCCTACATACCCTATTTCATGGAGCTGCGCCGTTCGCTCCCCGCAAGCGGTTTCCAGGCGCTCTCCCCGGCCGACCGATATGTGCCGACCTATGTCTACATCATGTTGCAGACATTTGCCGACGAAGGTGGCGATACCGATGCGCTCTCGAAAAAAATGCATGAACGCAACATCAATATCGCCGACCTGGAATATTTCATCGCCAACAAATAGAACCGGCACAGCATGTGGATAGAACAGCCCCCTCTCTTCTACCGCCTCCTTTTTCCAGAGGCCATATGGCGGATAAAGAAGCATAAGGAAAAGGTGGTGTTCCTTACTTTCGACGACGGGCCTGTACCCGAGGTAACCCCTTGGGTGCTCGACCTTCTCGACAGCTACGGCATCAAAGCCACATTCTTCATGGTCGGCGACAATGTGGCGCGCAACCCGGAACTGTTCGAAGAGGTGCGCCGCCGCGGACACAGCTACGGCAACCACACAATGCACCACCTGCAGGGGATGAAGGTGACAACCTACCGCTACATGCACGACATAACCGAGGCCAACGACCTCATAGGGAGCGCTCTTTTCCGCCCCCCTCACGGGCTGTTGCGGTGGAAACAGGCACGTGCCATCAAAGATCACTACAACATAGTGATGTATGACCTTGTGACACGCGACTACAGCAAGAAGCTGAAACCAGAACAGGTGCTGGCCAATGTGCGGCGCTATGCCCGCAACGGCTCCATAATCGTGTTCCACGACTCCCTGAAAGCCGAAAAGAACATGAAAGCCGCCCTTCCACAGGCCATCGAGTGGCTTATGGCACGGGGCTACCGCTTTGAACAACTGCCTATGTAAGCCCATGCCTGCCACCGACCTTAAAAACCGCCTGATTGAAGCGGCAACACGTGCCGGTGCGCAAAAAACCGGGTTTGCGAAAGCCGGGCCGGTCGATGACGATATGACCGAACGGTTCGGTCAATGGCTGGAAGCCGGCAACCACGGCGAGATGCACTACATGGCCAATCATGCCGACCTGCGCCGCGACCCACGCCTGCTCTCGGAAAACACTACCGGGGCCAACACGGTGATGGTGTGTGCGTTTTCCTACTTCCATCATGAAACACAGGCTCCTGGAGCCGCAAGGTTCGCCATGTATGCACATGGCGACGATTACCATGAGGTGTTGCGCAAAAGGCTCACCCCTGTTGCCGAACTGTTGCACCAGGAAGGGTTTACATGCCGCATCTGCATAGATTCCGCCCCGGTTCACGAACGCTATTGGGCCGCAAAAAGCGGCATAGGGTTTATCGGGCGCAACAGCCAGCTCATAGTGCCGGGGATGGGTTCCTATTTTTTTCTTGCTGAAATCATCACATCGGCAGAGATAGCCCCTGACGCACCATGCCTGATGAGTTGCGGGAATTGCGGGAAATGCGTCAAGGCATGCCCCGCCGGGGCATTACGCGCCGACGGCGGTTTCGACGCCCGCCGCTGCCTCTCCTACCTTACAATCGAATACCGCGGGGCGCTCCCGACCCATACCGACACCGCCCTCCGAGGCTTACGCCCCACAGCCGAAGTGCTGGGCAACAGGGTTTACGGATGTGACGAATGCCAGCGTGTGTGCCCGCACAATGCCCACCCGCCGGAAACCGGGATAAGGGAATTCGGGTTACGCCCGGAATTACGCGGCATCACATGTGCCGACATCCTTGCCATGACACCCCGGCAATTTGCCGAAACATTCCGCCACAGCGCGGTTAAACGCGCAAAGCTCACCGGGCTTCAACGCAACGCGGCAGCAATCCTCCAGCCCGATGCGGTCAACCCTCCCGACCCGCGAAATGGTCGCGGATAACACGGGCCTTAGCAGGCCCGACAACATCGGCCAAAGCGTCGAGCGAAGCCTCACGGATGCGCTTAACACTTTTAAAATGCGACAACAACGCCTGCTCGGTGCCGGGCCCCACACCCTTTATCTGCGACAATTCACTCACGATTGCCGATTTCGAGCGCCGGTTACGGTGATGGGTTATGCCAAAACGGTGAGCCTCGTCGCGCAGCTGCTGCACCACCCTCAGCGACTCTGAATTCTTATCGATATAGAGAGGCACGCTGTCGCCCGGGAAAAAAATCTCTTCAAGCCGTTTTGCAATCCCGACCACGGCGATGGTGCCACGCAGTCCGATTTCATCAAGCGCCTCTACGGCGGCACTGAGCTGCCCTTTGCCACCGTCGACCACGATGAGTTGCGGCAAGTCGTCGGGCGCCTCCTCCATCAGCCTCGTATAGCGGCGTGTGAGCACCTCTTTCATCGAGGCGAAATCGTCGGGGCCCTCCACGGTCTTGATGTTGAAATGGCGATAATCCTTTTTCGAGGGCTTGGCGTCACGGAACACCACGCAGCTCGCCACCGGGTTGGTGCCCTGTATGTTTGAATTGTCGAAACACTCGATGTGGCGTGGCAGCACATTCAACCTGAAATCCGCCTTCATCCGCTCCAAGGTGCGTCCCGTGCGTTTCTCCGGGTCGAGCCGCTCCATCTGCTTTAACACATCGAGCTTGCTTTGGCGGGCATTGCGTGTCGACACGTCGAGAAGCTTTGCCTTGTCGCCACGTTGCGGCACAGTGAATGTAGCGCCAGGAAATTCCGCATCAGGCTCCAACGGCACTATAACCTCGTCATAAGCCAGGCCGAAACGGCTGCGCACCTCGTCCATGGCATAGCTGAGAAGCTGAGCCTGGGTTTCCTCCATGCGCCGCTTGTATTGCAACGTCACGCTGCGCACCACGGCGCCACGGCGCACGTGCATGTAGTTGATATACACATCGGAATCGTCATCGTCCAGGCCGAACACATCCACGCTGTCGAGCGTCTGGCTTACTATAACGCTTTTGGCACGATAACGCTCCACAAGCTGGTATTTCACTTTCAAATCCTGCGCCTCCTCGAAACGGAGTTCCGACGAGAGCCGCTCCATCTCGCCGCGCAGATAATCCATCAGTTCGCCGGTGTCGCCACGCAGAATAAGGCGTATATTCTCGATGTAACGTGCATAATCCTCATGTGAAATCTTCCCGACACAGCAACCCTTGCAACGCTTTAGATGATATTCGAGGCAGAGCCGCCCTTTGCCGCGTGCCAGGGTGTCGGGGGTGATTGGGATGCGGCATGTACGGATAGGGTAAAGCTCCCTGGCCAGCTCCAACACGGCACGCGCAGCACCGGCCTCGGTGTAAGGCCCGAAATACTTCGACCCGTCCTTAAGCCTCTGCCGCGTCATGAACACCCTGGGGAACAGCTCCTTGGTTATGCATATCCACGGGTATGACTTGTCATCCTTGAGCAACACGTTATAGCGCGGCTTGTACTCCTTAATCATGGAGTTCTCAAGGTTGAGCGCATCCTGCTCGGTAGGGACCACGATATAGCTCATGTCGGCAATAGCCCTGACAAGCAGGTTAGTGCGCAACACATCGTGTGTGCGGTTGAAATATGACGACACACGCCTTTTGAGGTTTTTGGCCTTGCCGACATAAATCACCGTCCCCTCTGCGTCATAATACATATATACACCCGGTGTTTCCGGCAATATGGCAATCTTCTGCTGCAGCTCAGGCGACTTATTCTTTGAATGCTTACCCATAATCAATATCAAAATTAAGAAAAAATCCCCACAGGGGGATGTTATCCCGACATTTTTATTAAATTTGCATGTTAGGATAAAACATAGGTTATCCCGATTCCGTTTTAACATTGCTGCCGGCGCCGCCAACTGCGTGCCGGAGAATTGAAGAACAAATTAAAAGAATGGCAAAAGTTATCATTATCGGCGCCGGAGGCGTGGGCAGCGTGGTAGCCCACAAATGCGCCCAGAACCCCGAAGTGTTCACCGAAATCGTAATCGCATCGCGCCGTCAGGCCAAATGCGACGCCTTGGCACAGGCCATAGCAGAAGCCGCCGCAAAACGCGGGCAGGCCAACCTGCCTGTAATCTCCACCGACAGCGTGGATGCCGACAGCGTGGAACAGCTCTGCGAACTCTTCCGCCGCCACAAGCCCGAAATGGTAATCAACGTGGCACTCCCCTACCAGGATCTCACCATAATGGATGCCTGCCTGGAATGCGGGGTCAACTATCTCGACACGGCCAACTACGAGCCGCGCGACGTGGCCCATTTCGAGTATTCCTGGCAATGGGCCTACCGCGAACGCTTCGAGAAGGCCGGCCTGACGGCAATCCTCGGATGCGGCTTCGACCCCGGGGTATCAGGCGTGTTCACAGCCTATGCCGCCAAGCATTATTTCTCGGAAATGGAGACACTCGACATTGTGGACTGCAATGCCGGGAACCACGGCAAGGCTTTCGCAACCAACTTCAACCCCGAAATCAACATCCGCGAAATCACACAGAACGGCCGCTACTGGCTTAACGGCGAATGGGTGACCACCAAACCGCTTGAATTCCACAAGGAACTCAACTACCCCAACATAGGCCCGCGCGACAGCTACCTGCTCTATCACGAGGAGCTGGAATCGCTCGTACAGAATTTCCCCTCCATCAAACGCGCCCGGTTCTGGATGACCTTCGGCCAGGAATACCTTACACACCTGCGCGTAATCCAGGGTATCGGCATGGCGCGCATCGACGAAGTGGAATACAACGGGCAGAAAATCGTGCCCCTGCAATTCCTCAAAGCCGTTCTTCCCGACCCGCAGGAACTTGGAGAGAACTACACAGGGGAAACCTCTATAGGCTGCCGCATTTCAGGCAAAGCCAAAGACGGGGAACCCCTCACCTACTACATCTACAACAACTGCTCGCACCAGGAAGCCTACCGCGAAACCGGCATGCAGGCCGTAAGCTACACCACAGGTGTGCCCGCCATGATCGGCGCGATGATGTTCCTGACCGGGAAATGGAAAAAACCGGGTGTGCACAACGTAGAAGAATTCGACCCGGATCCGTTCATGGAGCAACTCATGGTGCAGGGTCTTCCCTGGCATGAAATCGTGAACGGCGACCTAGAGTTATAAATAGCGACTTTTAGGAGATTGTCTAAAAACAACAGCCTGTCAGGCACAAATGTCAAAAACAAACAACATGACCCAGGATAAATACACGCAGGCAATTGCCGAATGCGGCGTCAGCACCGACGATGCCGGGGTAAAAGCCGCTGTCGACAAAATCCTTGCCGACCACCTGAAGGAAAACATGAACGAAGAGGTTTATAAATTCCTCTTCAACTGCATAGACCTAACCACACTGCGGTCGACCGACTCACCCCGCAGCGTGGCCGATTTCACCGAACGCGTCAACCAGTTCGACGCCGAGCATCCTGAAATGCCCAACGTAGCCGCCATATGCGTTTATCCCAACTTCGCGCAAGTGGTACGCTCCGTGCTCGAGGTAAGCTCGGTCGACATTGCCTGCGTGGCCGGATGCTTCCCCTCGTCGCAAAGCTTTATCGAAGTCAAAGTGGCGGAAACAGCCTTGGCTGTGGAAGGTGGTGCCGATGAAATCGACATCGTGCTGAACCTCGGCAATTTCCTCGACGGGGATTACGAGGAAGTGTGCGATGAGATTTCCGAGCTGAAACATTCCTGCCGTGAAGCCCGCCTGAAAGTAATCCTTGAAACCGGCGCGTTGAAAACCGCTGAAAACATCAAGGCAGCCTCGGTGCTGGCAATGTACAGCGGCGCCGACTTCATCAAAACCTCCACAGGTAAGGAATATCCCGGAGCAGGTCTTGAAGCAGCCTACACCATGTGCCGCTGCATCAAGGACTATTTCGACAAGACCGGAAGGATGGTCGGGTTCAAACCCGCAGGAGGCGTTCGCACCCCTGAAGATGCCGTAGGTTACTACTGCATCGTAAAAGAAATCCTCGGCGAGCAATGGCTCACCAACGAGTATTTCCGCATCGGGGCAAGCGGGCTGGCCAACAACCTGCTCTCCGCAATCTGGGGGACCGAGACACAATACTTCTAAACAACCAGGCCGAGGTGCCATGTCACAGCACCGGAACCCATCACAGAAAAGGCCACGTCATAATCACACAAGGCGAAGCAATGAAATACTGGATAATCATAGACGACCGGCATGCCGGCCCTTTCAGCGCCCAGCAGCTGCTTGACACCGGGCTGACAGCCGACACCCTCGTATGGTTCGAGGGCATCCCCGACTGGACCCGTGCAGCCAACGTGGCCGAACTCGCAGAGGCACTCCAACGCCGCGCAATGGCTGAAGCAGACGCCAGGGAACGCCTCCTGGCCGAAGCCGAACAACGCAGGATGGCTGCCGAAGAGGAAGCCAGGATGGAAGCCGAACGCCTGCGCCAAGCCCAACAGGAGGCAGCATCGGCATTCTCCCCTGCGCAACAGCCGCAGGAACCAGGATTGGATGCTGAAACAGAACCGGCGCAACCCGGTTCCGGGGCGGCATACCCCTCAGGATGGCAACAGCCCTGCCGACAGCAGCCTGCGGCAACACGTCCGATAATAACAGAACCGTGCCCTCCGGCATATATAGCATGGTCGATTATCGCCACGCTGTTATGCTGCACCATTGTCGGCATACCCGGCATCGTCTTCGCCTCCATGACCAAAAGCGCCTACTATAAAGGCGACATCGTGAAAGCGAAACGCTATTCCGAGCTGGCACAATGGTTCACAATAGCCTCCATAGTCCTCGGGGCGGTAAGCTGGCCGTTCCAGATTGCCATAATGGGAATGTTGCAATGAACCCCGCCTCAAGGCAACGTATAATCAGAGCCGTTGCGGCATTATCTGCCGCAACGGCTCTGATTATGTTATATCTCGCAGCAGTAAGGATTACAGGAATAATGCCGCGATGCCTTTTCAAACTTGCCACAGGGTGGTCATGTCCGGGATGCGGAAGCCAGCGGGCTTTTAATGCCGTAATCCATGGCAACCTGCGTGATGCCTTCGAGGTCAACATGCTCCTACCGGTCGGCCTAGCATACCTATGCCTGCTAGGTGCAGGCTATATGCTGCCGGGCAACAAACGGATACAGGCAGTCTACACCCGTGCCACTTCCCCCAAAGCCCTCATTGCAGTTGCCGCAGTGATTGCAGGCTGGACTGTCATAAGGAATATACTTGGGATTTGAGGCACCATAACAACATAATGGCAAAAATACCATTTATTCCAATATACTCCAACAATTGGAATATCCGACGTATTTTGAAGCCGCATTTTCACTAATTTTGCATCGCGTTTGATAACCGGCAGAAAATAAAACTTTTTTAATAATTCCCCGGTTATATTATGGAAGCAAGCAATCGAAGTCATCATAGCTTCCTCTTCACTCCCTCTTCCAAAACACGCGTTTGCAATCATTATAATCATTATTTATGAGAACAGCACCAGTCATATCCGGTATCATAGCCATAACTTGCCTCGCCTGCTCCAACGCGAAGGCCGAGGTATATTCGCTCGACTCATGCCGACGCATGGCACTTGACAACAATAAGGAAATAATGATCAAGGCCGAAAAAGTGCGTCAAGCCGAATATGTGAAAAAAGAGGCTTTTGCAGCCTATCTCCCGGCGGTTGACTTCGCCGGAGGCTACACGTATAACCAAAAGGAGCTTTCGATTTTCGACAGCGACCAGCTCCTGCCCACAAAAAGCTTCAACCCGGTCACAAAGAGCTATGAATTCAACGTGGTTAAAAACCCGGTGACAGGCGAACCAGTGCCCGGCCCGAACGGGCAGCCTATTCCGTCGGAAGTGGCATTGATTCCGAAAGAAGCGATGGAATACGACATACATAACGTGTTCTTCGGAGCCGTCACCCTCACACAGCCCATATTCATGGGCGGGAAGATAATAGCCCTCAACAAACTGGCCGACATCAACAGGGAAGCCTCGTCAGCCCTGCAACGCAACGAGGCCCAAAACGTTATCTATGCCGTTGATGCAGCCTACTGGACAGTGGTGTCGCTAAAGGCCAAACACGAGCTTGCCAAAAGCTATGTAAACCTTCTCGACACGCTCGACAGGAATGTAAAACTGATGCTCGACCAGGGGGTGGCCACACAGAGCGACCTTCTGAGCGTCGACGTCAAACTCAATGAAGCCAGTATCGACCTCCTCAAAGTGGAAAACGGGCTGTCGTTAAGCCGCATGGCCCTGGCGCAGATATGCGGGCTGCCGGTGCACACGCCCATAAACGTTGCCGACGAGGGATGCAGCACAATCAATCCACACGCCGAAATAGCAACCCGGTATGATATGGAACAGGTATATGCAAACCGTCCCGACTTCCGTGCCCTGGAACTGGCCGCAATGGCCGCCAGGCAGGAGAAACGTGTGACTATGTCGGAAATGCTCCCCAATGTTGCCTTGATAGGCGCCTACTCATTCAGCAACCCCAACATGTTCGACGGCTTTAAAAAGCAATTCGACGGGGCTTTCTCCGTAGGTGTAATGGTCAAAATACCGCTGTGGCACTGGGGAGGCAATTACAACAAATACAAGGCTGCGGCATCAAACGAAACCATCATGAAACTGCGCCTGGCCGACACCCGTGAAAAAATCGACCTCCAGGTAAGCCAGGCCGCTTTCAAAGCCCAGGAAGCCGTAAAAACATATCTGATGACCGAAACCAACCTTGACAAAGCCAAGGAAAACCTTCGCACGGCAACCCTCGGCTTCCGTGAAGGAGTGCTCACCCCCGACGATGTTATGGCGGCACAGACAGCTTGGTTAAAAGCCCACTCCGAACATATCGACGCCATGATTGACGCGCAGCTATGCGATGTCTACCTGGCAAAGGTGCTCGGCACGCTCGGCAACCAATAAGTTTACAACCAAACAATCACACCAGTCCGACCCGGATAACCACACAGACAACCTACTCAAAAACTAAAAAACCAGCATAATCATGGCAAATCTCGAACAGCTCACTACCGAAGAGAAAAAGGAGAACCGCAAACTCCTCTCGGCCTTGGGCATCATAGTGGTAATCGTAGCCGCTATGGCAATCATAGGCTTCCTTTTTATCAACAAACCGGCTGAAATCATCGAGGGGCAGGCCGAAGCGACATCCATCAGAGTGTCAGGAAAGCTCCCGGGACGTATCATGACATTCTATGTCCACGAAGGCGATATGGTGAAAGCCGGTGACACGTTGGTGCATATACACTCGTCGCTTGTGGAAGCAAAGCTGCAACAAGCCCGCAGCATGCAGCAAGCAGCACAGGCAATGAACCAAAAGGTCGATGCAGGCACACGCTCACAGATTATACAAAGCGCCTACGAAATGTGGCAACAGGCCAAGGCAGCCGTCGAAATCACCGGCAAAACCTACACGCGCCTCGAAAACCTCTATAAAGAGGGAGTGATGTCGGAGCAGAAACGCGACGAGGCCAAAGCCGCCTATGATGCAGCCGTTGCAGCAGCCTCGGCTGCGAAAAGCCAGTATGAGATGGCAAAACAGGGGGCACAGAAAGAGGATAAGGCCAGCGCACAGGCAATGGTAGGTGCAGCAACGGCAGGTGTGTCGGAGGTGGAAGCAATCCTCGAAGACCAATACCTCACAGCCCCATGCGACGGCCAGATAGACGTGATTTTCCCAAACGAAGGGGAATTGGTAGCCCTTGGCGCACCGATTATGAACGTGCTCAAAACCGACGACAAGTGGGTAACATTCAATGTGCGCGAAGAATTCCTGGCCGATATGACCATCGGGAAGGAGATAACAATCATGATTCCCGCCCTCGGACAAAAGGAAATCAAAGCAAAAATCTACTACGTGCGCGACCTTGGCAGCTATGCTACATGGCACGCCACCAAAACCACCGGCGACTGGGATTCGAAAACATTCGAGGTAAAAGCCCGACCTACCGAACAGCTTACCGACCTGCGTCCCGGCATGACGGTTATCTACAAGGAATAACTATGCTGCGGCATCTGCCTAAAGAATCCCCCGAGTGCCGTTTCAGGTCAACGATTCTGTCGCCCACCTGTAACCCAAACCGTAAAACCCTTAACGTCAACCGTTAAACATCAGAATAAATTAAATGAGAATTTCCCAGGGTCTTTGGAACGTTATCAAGCGCGAGGTGCGACTGCTCACCTCCAGGCCGATATACCTTGTCGGGATGACCCTCGTGCCATTGCTCATGGCGGTTTTCTTCGTGTCGCTACTCGGCGAGGGGCTTCCCAAGAAAGTGCCTGCGGCGGTGGTCGACCTCGACCATTCGCAAATATCGCGACAGCTTACACGGTCGCTCGACGCAATGGAGCTTATAAATATCACCCAACGTGAAAATTCCTATAACGAGGCCATAGCAGCCGTTCAACGCGGGGAGGTATTCGGGTTCTTCGTCATTCCAGAGGATTTCGAACGCGAAGCCGTGGCCGGACGCGCCCCAACGCTGACGTTCTACTCCAACCTGACATTCTATGTTCCCGGCACGCTGGTATTCAAGGGGTTCAAAACCATGGCGGTTACCACATCCGGACGCCTGGTCCAGACCGACCTGGTTGCAAAAGGCGCCCCTTCGCAGATAGCGGAAACAATCCTGCAACCGATGACGGTGCAGAACCACCCGTTAAACAACCCCTGGCTCAATTATTCCTACTACCTGTCGACCTCGTTCCTGCCCGGACTGCTGGAACTGATGATATTCCTTATGACGGTCTATGCCGTTGCCCATGAGCTTAAAACCGGCAAATCAGCGGAATGGCTCCGAACAGCCAATGGCGACATATGGACTGCGATTATCGGAAAACTCGCACCGCAGACACTGATATTCACCGTAATAGGATTCGGCATGAACGCCTTGATGTTCGGATGGCTTCATTTCCCGATGAACGGCAGCATGGCCGACCTGCTGCTGGGGATGTTCCTGTTCGTAATCGCCTGTCAGAGCTTCGCGGTGTTCGTATGCTCGGTGCTGCCCAACCTGCGCCTGGCTCTCTCCATCTGCTCGCTGACCGGCATCCTGGCCTTCTCCATCGCAGCATTTTCATTCCCCGAGCAGGCCATGTACGGGGGAATTGCCATATTCTCCTACATACTGCCGGTGCGCTGGTATTTCCTGATCTATATCGACCAGGCTCTCAACGGCATCCCGCTTTACTTCTCACGCCTCTATTATGTGGCGTTGCTCGTGTTCCCGATTCTGGCCGCACTTGCGGCGCCGTTACTGCGCAGGGCTGTCCGCAAACCTGTCTATGTGCCTTGACCACAGGCCACAGTCGGCATCAATCGAACAATCAATCCCAAACAAATTAAACAAGCAACAATGAAGGGTGTCCTCAACGACATAAAGGAATGGTTTTTGGAAACGGCGAAGGTATTCCGCCGTGAATTCGGCATGGTGTTCAGGGACGCCGGGGTGATGCTGTTCTTTTTTGCCCTGCCATTGGCCTACCCTATCGTGTATGCCGCCATCTACAACCCCGAAGTCACACGCGAAATGCCTGTGGCGGTCGTCGATAACAGCCGAACCGCCGAAAGCCGTGAGTTTGTGCGGCATGCCGACGCGACACAGGCGATAAAAATCTGCGGTTACGCCTCCGACCTGGCACAGGCCCGCAGATGGTGGGAGGAGAAAAAATGCTTTGCCGTAATCGAGATTCCGAAAGATTTCTCGCAGAAAATCGGCCGTGGGGAGCAAGGGGTGGTTCAATTCTACAGCGATGTCAGCCTGCTGTTGCGCTACCGCACATTCCTGGAATCGATAACCGAATTGCAGATGGCCACTGACACACAGCTACGTGAACGCGCCCTCAACACATTGGGAGTTGCCCAGGCAGGTGAAGGCTCAGGCATACAGACCGAAGCCTATTTCCTCGGCGACCCGCAACAGGGGTTTGCCTCGTTCATTCTTCCCGGCATCGTGGTGCTCATTCTCCAACAAAGCCTGATACTGGGCGTTACAATGCTGGGCGGCACGTCGAACGACCGACGCCGACGCAATGGCGGCACCGACCCGTTGGCAATAACAGCCTCCCCGTCGGCCACCATAATCGGGAAAACACTCTGTTATGTGACACTCTATCTGCCACTGACCATCTATATACTGCATTACATCCCGCTGATGTTCGCGTTTCCCCATATCGGGGAAATACAGGATTATTTCCTGTTCATGCTCCCTATGCTCATATCATCGGCACTGCTGGGGCTGACATTGCAGTTCATGGTGTCGGAACGCGAAAGCGCGTTTATCGTGGTGGTGTTCACCTCGGTGGCATTCCTGTTCCTGTCGGGACTGACATGGCCGCGCTATGCCATGCAGCCACTATGGAAAATGCTGGGCGACATCATACCCGCGACATGGGGTATCGAAGGGTTTATCCGCATCAACAACAACGGCGCCCCATTGGCGTTGGAATCCACCCCTTACCGATGGTTGTGGTGGCTGTCGGCGGCATATTTCATCACCGCCTATCTCGTCACACGGTATAAGACCCGTCACGGTTAGGCGCCTGGACTTATATCGGCGTTCCGTATCAGCCGCATACAAATAATAGTTTGTAGCCAACATGGCATCACGGGATTGATACCTCAAAAAAACATCGCGGGTTCTGTTGACGTAATAGCAACAGAACCCGCGATTTTTACGCCAAAATGTTAAATCGAGTTAAGCGCACGAAAATTCTTGCCCGAAAACTATGTTGTAAAACACAAAACCTATACCTTTGCATCAGTTTTTCATGGTATTAGATTTAAGGTAAGAAGATTATTCGTCGGGATGACGAGTAATTTTTTTTTGTACCTTCCCGAAGGCATAATCGACATAAGATTGATGTCAATATTCAGAGAATAATGAAGGTTTGATTACGATGCCGATTCTGAACTGCGACACGTGCTGTTTATAGGCCAGCAACCCTTCCCCATAACCGTTGTAATATTGCGCAAAAAGATACTGGTTTGACTGGGTGGAGAACCTGTAGGCACCTTCGAGGATAATATTGTAATGGCTGAACGGGTTCCATGTACCCGCACGCCTTATGAGGTTCACCGATGCCGATACCTTCCTGTTTGGCGACTGGATAGTCCATCCCACCTGGTAGATACCGCAATACTTCAGTATATCCCGGTTATTTACCCCATCGATTATAGGAATCCAGAACTTTCCGTAAACCACGAAATTAGGGTCGACCATGATGCTGCCCCCAAGGGTAACCTTGTTCCACGACCTTGACTCCTCGCCGTCGCGACCGTTGCTCTCATGCTCGAGCTGCAATGACAGCTTGCCTACGAAACGGTTCTTTATGAACAGGGGCTTTGCCAGCCCGACCCCCGGATTGAAATTGAGGTCGGTCATAGGCATGGAATTCTCCAACACGTTCCAAAACACTTTCTGGGTGTAGTAAAGATAGAGATACGTACCCCATGGCAAGGTGCTTTTCGTAAGCTTCTGCGCAATCGAAATCTGGAACTTTATATTGGTGTTCTGCCTGTCGGGCTTATGGCCTATCGGGGGCCCGAAAATGAAATAGTTGTCTTTATAAAGTCCGAAATAATAGTGTGTATCGGCAAATGCACGTTTGAGCGAATCAACATTAACATGCTCTCCGGGCAGATTTACAATCTGCGCCTTCGCAGGGGAAAAGCCACAAAAAAAGGCCAATACGGCAAGCAACAGCATTAACTGCGATTTCATCGAAGAAAGTGAGGATTGGAAGTCATTCCGACTTCAAGTTGTACATCAACGTAAAGATTCATGCAAAGATAGATATTCTCGGCCTAACACACCGCCTTTGCAACCGCTATTTCATGCAAGTTTGGATGAAAAGATGGCATAAAATGCCTCAAAAAACGTAACTTTGCCGTTAATGACGCAATGAAGTGATTTAAACAACAGCGTCTTGGTTGATTTTCCCTTACCTATGGCTTCAGCAAATCATATGACAATCAGTGGCCGGATAAAGGCTTTTTCAATGATGCTATGCATGGCCGCCGTCATGGCCGCCCTTTCATCGTGCGGCAACGACGGCACATTCCGCATCAACGGGCAGATAGAAAATTACGGCACCGGCAACCTGCGTGTGGTGTATTACACCAACGGGGCGGTGCAGTCGGTGGTGGCTCCGGCCATCGACGGCAAATTCTCCATGACGGGACGGCTCGACCGCCCTACCCTTGCCCGCATCTACACCGGTAACGGGGCCGTTGTGGGGAGGTTTACAGTCAAACCGGGTGAGACAATAGAGGCCGGATTCGATATAACCGACCCTACGGTGATGAAATTCAACGGTAACGACGATGCCGAACGGCTGGCAAAATTCATAACCGAAAACGCCGAATCCATCAAAAACGGCGATATGGGAAGCCTTAACGACGCCATCGGGAAATATGTGCGCGATAATCCCAAACGCCTTGTGTCAGGCGTGCTTATGGCCGATTATTTCAACTTCCGGGGCAACGAACCTATCGCTACGGAACTAATCGGGCTGTTATCTGACGAAGTGGTCACGGCAACATCACTTCACGGGGTGCTTGACCTTACACGCCCCCTATCCGTCCCACTCGATTCACTGGCACTCGGGCCCTTCACGCTCTTCAGCACTGCCGACTCGCTGGCCGAAATCAACACGAAGTCAAAACCTCGCACATTGCTGATGTTTCTCGACTCCCAGGCCAGGAAATCAGACTCCGTGAAGGCTGCCGTTTCAGCCCTGCTACCCCTTTCAAAAAACGGGCGGCTGATGATTGCCGACATATCCTGCGACCCCGATACCGCATCATGGCATAAAAGCATAAAGGAAAAAATTCCGGCTGATTCACTGAAGCAGGACGTCGGCAAACACATCGGGCGGTATTGGGCCCCGGCCCCGTTCAACATCAAAGGGTTGGAAAAGCTACCCATAGCGGCAGTGCCATGGTTTATAGCAGCCGATTCCTCAAGCCGCGTACTTTATTGCGGCCCGTCAGTCACCACGGCACGCAACGCCGTGAAATAACCTTCCACCATCATGCTCGTAAAAGCCTGCGGCGCAGCCCTGCAAGGGATTGACGCCATACCAATCACCATCGAAGTCCTTGCCGGAAACGGCATACAGTTCATCATGGTCGGGCTGCCCGACACGGCAGTGAAAGAGAGCGCCGAACGCGTTATCTCGGCTATAGGCCAAAGCGGGTATGAATTCCCACGTAAAAAAGTGGTGGTCAACATGGCGCCTGCCGATGTCCGTAAGGAAGGCTCGGCCTACGACCTCCCCATAGCCCTGGGTGTGCTCGCGGCCGACGGGCAGATCAGCGCCCCGCACCTGGGCGAATACCTTATAATGGGGGAATTGTCGCTCGACGGCACGCTGCTGCCCGTCAAAGGTGTGCTCCCTATGGCGATAATGGCGCGTGCCATGCACATGAAAGGGATGATTGTTCCTGAGGCCAACGCAACCGAAGGAGCGGTGGTCAACAATCTCGACGTCTATGGCATGCGCTCGCTCCGCGAAGTAACCGGGTTCCTCCAAGGGGCATCCACAGCCAGCCCCACTGTTGTAAACACCCGCGAGGAATTCGGGAAAGCCTGCCAGGTATCCGATTTCGATTTTGCCGATGTAAAAGGGCAGGAAAGCGTGAAACGGGCGTTCGAGGTGGCATGTGCCGGTGGGCATAACATACTGCTTGCTGGCCCTCCCGGCTCGGGCAAATCCATGATGGCAAAACGGCTGCCGTCGATACTCCCACCCCTGTCGCTCGGCGAGGCTCTCGAAACCACCAAAATCCACTCCGTTGCCGGAAAGCTTAAAAGCGGGTCTACACTTATGACGACCCGCCCGTTCAGGGCGCCACACCACACCATTTCGCCGGTAGCCCTCGTAGGGGGAGGCGCCAACCCCATGCCGGGTGAAATATCGCTGGCTCACAACGGGGTGCTGTTTCTCGACGAATTCCCGGAATTTTCCCGTTCGGTGCTTGAAGTGATGCGCCAGCCGCTAGAGGACAGGCATATCAACATATCACGTGCTAAATATTCAATCGACTACCCCGCAGGTTTCATGCTCGTAGCCTCGATGAATCCCTGCCCCTGCGGCTTCTACAACCACCCCACCAAGGAATGCACCTGCTCCCAAATCCAGGTGCAACGCTATCTCAGCCGCATCTCAGGCCCGCTGCTCGACCGTATCGACCTACAGGTGGAAATCATGCCGGTGCCATTTAAGGAATTGCAAACAATGCAACCCGGCGAGACATCAGCCGCTATCCGCGCACGCGTGATGCGTGCCCGCGAAATCCAGGCCATGCGCTTCAGCGATGAAAACCATATCCACTGCAACGCACAGATGACACCACGCATGCTCTCACGCTGGGCGCGCCCCACACCCGAAGCGATGGGCATTCTCGAACATGCAATGCTGAAATTCGACATGAGCGCACGCGCCTACGACCGCATCCTCAAAGTTGCCCGCACCATAGCCGACCTCGACGAATCAGCAACCATCGGCGCCCCCCACATCAGCGAGGCAGTTTCCTACCGCACCCTCGACCGCTCCTCCTGGGGTCTTAAATAATCCCCGGCCGGTACAGTTATCGGGCAAGCTTGCCCGATAACCCCACTACCCCGAATCCCATCAACCCTCCTCTACACCCATCACCTCAAATTTCTAATCACCCCTCCTCCCATGCCTCCCCCTCCAACCAGACCGGCCTATTTCAAACCGGTTATCCATAACCAGCTGCGGCGTGCCAGATGGCACGACTACCACAGCCGCTGCATATATATGGTCACCATCACCCTTGCCAGCGGCGCCCCGCCTCTTGGTTATCTGCAAAATGCCGACAACCCGGCTTCGGCATTTATAAAACCCACAATCGAAGGCACAATAGTCAGCAATGAAATAATTGCAACCCCTGCCCACCATCCTTTGGTCAAAATCCTCTCCTTCGTCATAATGCCTGACCATATCCATATACTTCTATTTGTAACCGCCACAATAAAAAAGCCTTTAGGTTCCATTATCCAATCGCTAAAAGCTTCCTCAACCGCCAAAATCAGAAAAGCGACACAAACCGCCCGCCATATATTTGCAGAAGGCTTCCATGACAGAATCCTCTCCCGCAACGGCCAACTCGAAATTTTATACCGTTATATTGCCGACAATCCCCGCCGACTGGCCATAAAACGCAAGCTCCCCGACCTGTTTCGAAAATACCTGCACCTACGCATAGGGAACGAGGAATATGCCGCATATGGCAATATTTTCCTCCTGCGCGATTTTGACAAGGAAGCCGTAGCCATACACCGCTCATGGAGCACATCGGAACGAACCTCACACGAGCGTCGATGGCTGGCATGCGCATCAAACGGCGGGGTGCTTGTGTCGCCGTTCATAAGCCGGGATGAAAAAGCCTTGCGTGAACGAGCCATCGAACATGGTGCACGCATAATACAATTGAGGGCTGAAGGATTCCCCGGCCGGTTCAAACCAACAGGACGCGACTTCGGATTATGCGAGTCAGGGCGCCTGCTGTTGCTGGCACCATGGCCGGATAATTCAAGCCGCTTAACAATGAACCGGGATACTGCGCTGACCCTCAACCGACTGGCAAACGGCATAGCCGCAGGCCGGACGGATAACGCGGTTATTTTACCGGGACGGTATCGGTGAAGCCGAGTTCGTGACGGAGGGGATAGTTGTTGCGGAGCTGTTCGAAAACAGCGGGGTTAAAGGTTGATTTAAGGAGGTCGGAATCCACCAGAGGGTTATAGGAGGCAAGGATGGAACCGGGAGTGAGAACGGTATTTTTGTCATACCGCCCGATAACCGGACACTCAGAGGCGGGAGAAACGGGTTTCTGGGAACCGGGTTGGCCGAAATGGCGGAGTGCTGCCGAAACCACTGCGGCGGTGGCGCGGCGCTTCCCTTCCACCGAGTAGCCAGCTATATGCGGGGTGGCAATATCGGCAAGGCGCAATAGCTCGCGATTTATGGCCGGTTCCCCCTCCCAGCAGTCAATCACGCATGCGGATAGCCGCCGTGCGCTGATGGCGCTTAAAACCGCCTCTGTGTCGACGATAGGCCCACGCGCGGCATTAATGAAAACAGGCGTACGCTTCAACGAGCTGAAAAAATGCCTGTCGGCAAGATGATGCGTGGCATCGCGGCCGGTTTTGGTGTGCGGCGTGTGTATGGTGATTATATCGCATTTTTCCGCTATCTCGGAAAGGGTTACAAACGGCTCGCTGCCGCTTGCGAATGGCCCGGCAGGATTCCACCCGCCATCCCTGCGCTGACGCGGAGGGTCGCATGCCAGCACTTTCACCCCAAGCCTGCGTGCCCAATCGGCAACTATCGAGCCTACATGCCCCAGCCCTACTATTCCCAGGGTCAGCCCCTGCCAGTCATCCCGCCTGAGGGTGAAAACCGAAGCCCACACATATTGCGCCACCGCCGGGGCATTGCATCCGGGGGCTGAAACCACCTCGATACCATTATCGCGGCAATATCCGAGGTCGATATGGTCGGTGCCGATAGTGGCCGTGGCAACGAAACGCACCCGCGACCCATCCAACAGCGCGGCATCACAACGTGTGCGTGTGCGCACAATCAATGCATCGGCATCACGCACAGCTTCAGGGGTTATCCCTTCCGGGGGGAGGAAAGTCGTGTCGGCCACCCCGGCAAAAGCATTGCCTACATAGGGGATATGCGATTCGATTACAATCTTCGGCATGACGATAAATAAATTGAGACCGGGCTATGCCGCTCATGCCACCGCCCATGCATACAACCCGGCATAGCACCCGATAAGGAGAACAATGGCTATATAGCTGCGGCGATGACGGCGATAGGTGAAGAAATGCCCCACCTGATAGGCCGCCAGGCAGTTGAGCAACGGGATATAGAACGTGAAATTATTGAAATCAAGTAAGGTGAATGCTGCCGTGGCTATGAATGCCGTGGTCAGGAAGCCGTTATAGGCGCGCACGCGCGAATTGTAACTGAGGATTTTCAGAATATTCGCAATAGTGAAGCATACACCTACAAGGATTGTAAAGCCGGTGGTGGCAAAAGCCTGTACCGCCTCACGGGTATCGAACACCGACCAGGCCACAACCATTTCAGGCCACTGGAGGTTTTCTGGACGCACCAACCCCGACCCGAACAGAATCCAGGCAGGCGTAATCATCCCCAACAGGGCTGCCAGGCAGGTGCGCAGTGTGAATATCCTCATCTGCATGCATCCCAGCAGCAATACAGGGATATAGAAAAGATAACCTGTCTGGGTGAAAGCGCATGCACCGGCCAGGACAAATACAAGGAACACACGCCGCTGCCCGTTCTCATTACCGAACTCCGAAAACAGGAGCATGGTGCAGAACAGTATGACCAGCAAAAGCAACGTGCCGCCGTAGAACTGCCCCAAAGTGGTAGGCGAGGCAATCTGCATGGCCATAAACATTGTGGCCACAAGCGCCGTAAGGCTGCGCAACACGTTAAACGCCCGGTTGATATAAACGGTCAATAACGCTGCAAACACATTGGCCGACAGGTTCACTACAGCCGACACCCAGTTGAAATCCAGCCACATATTGGCCGATGGCAATCCCAGGCCGAGATTGCCGTCGATATGCGCCACAGCCCCCTTCTCCCAGGCTATAGCACAACTTACACAGGCCAAGAAGGTAATCAGTATGGTTGAACCCTTCGTATGCAGAAAAGCCGTTATGTGGCGGTCACGCAGCATGGTCTATCTACCGGCAATTATTTAGAACCCAGATATAGCGCCGGTATCAGCCAAGAAGGTCTCGGCCGATGTCGCGGCGGAAATATTTGCCTTCGAACCCTACGGCAAGGGCTGAACGGAAACTGCGTTCGAGCGCCGACGGTATATCTTCACCATACGAGCTGGCAGCAATCACACGGCCTCCCGAAGTGACAAGCTCACCATCCTTCCGCGCCGTACCGGCATGGAACAGGATGGATTCCGTAACGGTTTCAGCGCCTGTTATAACTTTCCCTTTGGGATAGGAACCGGGATATCCACCCGATACCAACATCACGGTAACTGCAGTGCGAGGGTCGATTTCCAGAGGCAGCTCACCGAGGTCGCCCTTGGCCGAGGCCACAAGCAACGGCACCAGGTCGGAAGCTATGCGGAGCATAAC
The DNA here is from genome assembly GCA_001689485.1 of Bacteroidales bacterium M6. Classification (GTDB taxonomy): domain Bacteria; phylum Bacteroidota; class Bacteroidia; order Bacteroidales; family Muribaculaceae; genus UBA7173. The sequence goes on from LUJQ01000003.1 coordinate 43,677, forward strand.
CACTTCTGTTTCGGGGTCGCCCATACGCACATTGTATTCTATCACCATCGGTTCCCCCCCGACATTGATAAGGCCGAGGAAAATAAAGCCGCGATAGTCAATGCCACGGCGCAAAAGCCCGTCGACAGTGGGACGCACTATGCGCTCCTCAACCTTCGCCATAAAGGCAGCGTCGGCAAACGGCACGGGGCTTACAGCACCCATACCGCCGGTATTAAGCCCGGTGTCGCCTTCGCCTATACGCTTGTAATCCTTTGCAACGGGAAGGATGCGGTAGCCCCCGTGCCCGTCGGTAAGCACGAACACAGAGCACTCTATCCCTTTCAGGAACTCTTCAATCACCACTGTGGCCGAAGAAGCGCCGAACATGCCCGAAAGCATCTCTTTCAGTTCATGGCGTGCCTCATCCAAAGTGTCGAGAATCAGGACACCCTTCCCGGCGGCAAGTCCGTCGGCCTTGAGGACATAAGGGGGATTCAGTGCCTCAAGGAAACGGTATCCCTCCTCAAGGGTCTCAAGGGTGAAACTGCGGTAGCGGGCGGTGGGGATATTGTTATCCACCATAAACTGTTTTGCAAAATCCTTGCTCCCTTCAAGCATGGCACCGGCCTTTTCCGGCCCTACCACAAGCAATGCGGGGTTGTTGGCCCTGAAATAATCGGTGACACCGGCAACCAACGGATCCTCGTTGCCGACAACGAGCAGTTCCACATGGTTCTCGGCTACGAATTTTTCAATGGCGGGGAAATCGAGCGGCGAAAGCCCTACGTTTTCACCATAAGCATCAGTGCCGCCGTTGCCCGGGGCAATAAAGAGTTTGTCAGTTAGAGGGCTTTGCGACATTTTCCAGGCCAGTGCCGATTCGCGGCCACCCGAGCCTAACAGAAGGATATTCATTGCAGGAATTTAATAATTGAAAAGTCAGGTATTGTTACAGTGGGAACTCAGCGTGGAAGGCGCGACCGTTAATCTTCCCTTTTTTTGCGAGTACGCATCGACGGCAGGAGCGACGGCTGCTTGCCGGTAATCATTTTCAATGCATCCTCGTTGCGACGCAATGCCAAGGGGTTTTCAGATGGCTGCGGACGCGCATCGGGATTATTCCCGCTCCGGGATGCAAATGACTTACCGGCACCTGGACGCCCGGGACGGAAGTCATCCGACATTGCACGTCGGCGGTCGTCGGGCTGACGGCGGTCGCCACGTTCACCTCCGGGGCGGTAGCGCTCCTCAAGTTTGTTCCGTGCAGGCCATGCCTTGCTTTCACGGCGCTCACGACGCTTGTCGGCAAAAGCCCGTTCGTCCGACCTGCCGTCGCGGAAACGCGGGCGGTCGCCACGACCTTCACGTGATTCGTCGTCACGGTCGGATTTACGGTCAAACCGGCGGTCGGATTTGAAATCCGGCTTCCTGCCGAATTTGCGGTCATCCTTGCCGAAACGTTTGCCGTCCCTGCGGCCGAACCGGCCTTCCTTACGGTCACCGCGCTCGAATCTGTCACCACGTTCAAACTTGTCGCCACGGCTGAAACGGCCTTCGCGACGGTTATCGCGGTCGCGACGCGGTTTGGCGTCACTACGTTCAGGCTCGTCATCATTCTGCTCGCGCAGACGCCCCCCTTCCCTGCGGAACGATTTATAATCACCCTCGAAGATAATGTACTCGCGCAACTCGCATTCGAGCGACCCGTTGAGAATAGGAATCTTGACCGAAGGCGCAAGCCCGATTTTGGCTATATATTCGTTTTTGGCTGCGATAATCCAGGCATGATAACCAAGGAACACCTTTTTGAGTTTCTGCCCTATCAGGCTGTAAAGGCCGTCCATATCCTCGGCGCTGATACGTTCGCCATACGGAGGGTTGGTTATGAGCACCCCGTTCTCCGGGGCTTCAGTCCAGGCCGAAAGCGGGCGGGTCTGCAAATCGATCATACGCCCCACACCGGCGCTCTTTATGTTGCGTTCGGCAATTTCAACGGCTTTGGGCGATATGTCGGAGCCATATATCTTGAAATCGAACTCACGCTCACCCGAATCATCGTTATAGATGCGGTCGAACAGTTCGTGGTCGAAGTCTTTCCAGTTTTCAAAAGAGAAATGCCTGCGATATACACCGGGGTTGATATTCGCCGCAATCAGGGCAGCCTCGATAAGGAATGTCCCCGAACCGCACATAGGGTCGACCAGCGGGCAGTCGCCGCGCCAGCCGCTGCGCAGGATTATACCGGCGGCAAGCACCTCGTTGATGGGAGCCTCGGTCTGGGCAACCCGGTAGCCGCGTTTATGCAGCGACTCGCCTGAGGAGTCAAGCGAAAGGGTCACATCCTCGCCTGAAATATGCACGTTAATCATAACGTCGGCATCCTGCAAACGCACACCGGGACGTTTGTCATCGCCATAGCGGTCCTTAAACCAGTCCACAATAGCATCCTTGACCCTGTAGGTAACGAAACGCGAATGGGTGAATTCGTCGCTGAATGCCACAGTGTCGATGGAGAATGTGCCGCCTACCGACATCAAAGTCCCCCAATCGAATTCTTTGGCATGCTCGTAAAGGTCGTCGGTGTTGCGGGCCTTGAATTTATGTATCGGTTTGAGAATGCGCAACGCCGTGCGGCAACACAGGTTCGCCTTATAAAGCATTTCCAGGTCGCCTTCAAATGACACCATCCGGCGTCCCGGCTCAACATTTTCGGCACCAAGGCCACGCAGCTCCTCGGCCAGCACATCTTCCAGACCCTGGAAGGTTTTAGCCACCATTTCAAATTGTTCTTTCATCGTCGGGGACAGTAAAGTTGCCGCAAAGTTACGAAAAAGAAACTGAAGAAGCAGAACGCAAGCAGCAATAAGTCAGAAGTAAGGGTGAACAAACCTTGCAATTTCACATCAAAGCCCCGATTACCTCACACTTATGGCTGCAAATCCCCGTAGGAAGCCTCTGCCGCATTGAGGTGCTGTTGGTTACGTGATGCGATGGTTTCGACAGGCACAGGAAGCCGCACCCACAGGCTGTTGGGAATCAGGCGCCATAATCCCACCAGGATGTTCCACCGCCAGTCAACAACCGAAACCCGCCTCCGGCGGCGAATTGCGCGTATAATTCTCGGCACGGCATAAGGAAGCTGCATAATCATTGGATAATTCCGGTCATCGTCAAGCAAAGGCGTACGAATCCAGCCGGGACGGATGTCGGTGAATTTTATATGCAGCTTCTGGATTGTGGCAAGTTGGTTGAGCGCCCGCAGATAGGTTTGCTGGAAACGTTTCGAGGCACTGTAGGCTGCAAGATGCCCCAATCCGTTAGTACCGGCAACGGAGGTTATGGCCGCAATCTGGCCGAATCCGGCACGCTCGTCGCGGAAATAGCGGAAAGCGGTGTCGACCATACGTGTGAACCCCACAACGTTGGTCTGCATGGTCGCTACCTCCTTATCGACCTCCAATTCGTCGTTGCCGTAACCGATTCCGGCGATATGGAAGTACACATCCATGCCACCCATGCGGCGGATAAGGTGACGCAGATGCTCGGATGCTTTCTCGTCTGTTACATCAATCCGGGAATAGAAAACGCGGCCCGGATATTTCTTCTGAAGCTCCTTCATCACTTCGACCTTGCGCCCGGCTATGCCTACAAGCATTCCGTCGGCGGCAAGCCGTTCGGCCACATTCAGCCCGATTCCCGATGTCGCCCCCACGATAACCACTTTCTTCATAACACTCCGGATTTAAAAGATTAGAACCATAGTGATTCATTATGAAGCAGGTAGGGAGAAATACCCGCCGCCTCAAAGAAAAAACGCAACATCCGAATCGGATGTTGCGTTTAATCAAATTAAAAAACCCAAACGTATTTTATATTCACAGTTTCTTCATAAAGCGGAGCACACGGCTGGAGCCGTCGGAAGTAACCACTTCGGCAATGCATGCCCCGGCAGGGAGATCTGCAATCGACACCGTTGCCGCCCCGTTAAGATTATGGGTGGCATGCAGCACACCGTCGACAGAGAACAGGCGCAACGTATAATCCCCTTCGGCCCCAAGAATGGTGAGGCAGTCGCGCGCCGATAACCTGACACGGATTTCGGACACCGCACCTGAAACACCGTCGAGGGCCGACGACGGGTCGTACGCCCCAAGCTGGTCAAAGCAGGCATAACCCGGCACAAAATCCTTCTGCGTGCTCTCATAGTCGAGCTTCAAAGTGTTTACCGCACCAAGCTGCGAGAGGTCAAACCATTTCCAGTCGGAAAGCACATATCCCCCGGCCTCGCCATATTCGCCACGGAAATCGGCAAGCACGGCATCGACAACACCGGTCTCTTTTCCTTCGGCATCGTAGCCGTAGATTTTCAACGTCATGTAGTCGCCGTTTTCAGCCGTGAATTTAGGGCACCACGTGTCGCCTAACAGAATTTTCTCGGCAGTGACGGCAGCATTGGTGATATACACACCGGGGATTACAAGCCCTTTGTCGGAAGCCGACACATTGATACGCGTGTCGGCATACATCATATATGCCACCCCGTAGTTGTCAGTCTTGGCGGCACCACCACCTACCACATTGCGGAACTGGTTTGTGTAATCATCGTTGAACTCGGTTGCGGTTTCATTTGCATAACCATATCCGCACCATGCCCCGTATTGCACCATCGGGAAGTTGCCGAAGCGGAAAGAACCGCTGAAGAACGCATCTGAAACCGTTTCGGCTGTAGCATCGGGATCGAACATCCAGTTGCTTTCAGGTTCAAGGAAAAGGTCGTCGAATGTGGCTACACTAAGGGTCGGGGCAATCACCGGCACAAGGGCTTTAGTCCGTGCGGTCTGGCCGTCGGCCGATGTAATCTCCAAACGATAAGTCTGGTTCACGGACGCCTCACAGGTAAACAGATCGGATGAACCTACAGGTTCATTCATCTGGTCGACCCACTGATATGTATAAGGCTCTTTACCACCTACTGCATATGCTTGCAGCACAATGCTTTCGCCTGCGGCAACAGGCTCCTCATCCCAATCAATCACAGCCATAAGCGGCTCAATAGTCTCGGTGGTCGAGAACAGCGGGGAGGCAACGATTTGCGACTCTTCGCCCAATGCGCTGACCATCAGAAAATAAGCCTTATACTCCGTAAGCTGGTCGAGGAAGTTGAATGTGTAGGGGGTTTCAACGTCGGCATCACATGCCACAGGACGGGTGCGCATCAGCTCGTCACGCGAGGGAGCGTTGGACGAAGCTTTCACCGCCTTGGCATAAAGGGAGCCGCCTACTGTCCAACGGGTGTTGACCGTTGCCGAAACATCCTTTACCGTCCCCAATGCCGGATACCCGTCCATGATTTCAGGTGCCACAGCCACCACCGGCGCATATTCATAAGCCCCGGCGGTTGTTTTCTCCGGGCGTTCCGTGCCTTCGGCATCGTGCGTCACAGCTTCAAGACGCGGCATCGCCATAGCCTCACCGGCTGAACGGAGGTGAAGGTCTGAATCGCTGAAAAATTCGGCCTGCATCCACACGGAGCTGTTATCGCCTGTCGCTTCCTGATATTCAGCAAATGTCTTCCCGTCGCCGTCCATCACTTCCGCCCCGCCGTAATAAACGTTTCCCGAGAATTTAAGGTTGCCGTAGTGAGAGGCATCCCACGGGCGGAGCGGCCCGGACGCAGTGGAGTTCTGAAGGATATTGTTGCAGACCATGGCGGCGCCATTGGCCGGTGCCGTACTGGAAAAAGCAAGCGCGAACACCGACTTGAGTGTCGAAGCCCCTTTGACATTTACGGAATTGTGCGCCACAATAACATTCTGAATCGAGGCATCCTGCATTATGCCGTAAGTATAGGATGACGCGGCATTGGGGATGACCACGACGTTGTTGGCAACCAAAGCCGGGTTTGCCTGATCTGACAGGCCGCCTCCGGTGCGGAGGTAGATGCCTGTGCCGTCGGTCGACTGGAGCATCGACACCTTGTTGCCGGTTACACGGTAGGCACCGTGCGGGCGGTAAATGTCGATTGCATTATAGCTCTTACGGGCGGTTTCGGAAGTAATGTTATTTCCGGCCACGGTGAAATCCTGGCAATCGTTCACATAAATACCCTTGAAATAAGGGTTGGAAAAAACATTGCCGGTAACGGAAATCCCCTTTACCTTAGGCAGAGCCACAAAACCGGCCCCCGACGCATACATGGCAATATAACCGCCGTCGAAATAGCTATCCTTAACGGTGAGGTAATCGCAGTTGGTATTCTCCACATTGCCTCCGTCGGCCACCCTTACCAGCGATGTTTCCGCACCGCCGGTCACATCCGCACGGATAATGCAGTTCTCAATGGAACAATGGCGGCTGCCGTTCCTGAAAAGGATTGCCGAATAAGATTCGTCGGAAGTGTCGGATTTCGGTACGGACACAGTAAGGTTGCGGAAGTGCACATATGAGGAATTGTCGACTGTCACCACCCCTCGGTCGGCAAGCACCCCGGCACCCGAAATCACCACTTTGTCGCGGTTGCCCGAAAGCGACGAGAACACAACGGGATGAGTCGCCGTGCCACCCTGGATGTCGGCAACGGTTATATTTTCCTTATATACCCCGTCTTCCAGCATGAACAGGACTGATGCCTCCACACCTGCCGCAAGGGCATCCACCGCTTCTGCCAGTGAATGATAATCGGCATCGTCCGACGAACCTACACGGAATGTGCCACCAAGCCCGGCCTTAACCTTTACCGTGGCGGCATTCTCTGCCGGCACTGTCACAGCCTCGCCGGTTGTAGACACCGAAGTCACAGCTGCCGTCAGGCTGTTGCCTGCAACCGCCTGCCCCGAAATATCGGCGGCAACCCACAGATGGTAAACCCCGGCTGCGTCAAATTCCAAAGGACGGTTGAACACCAGCTCCGCTTTCCCGGCATCGAAACGTGTAACGGCGTCACACACCGGGGTTACAGGGGCGAACACCCCGTTGGTGCCCGTATAGAAAACCTTTGCACCCTGGATGTCGGCAATATCCGACGAACCGCTGAAATCAACGCCCACGCCTGAAACGGCAACCTTCCCGGAATTACCGGAAACAGTCACCTCAAGGTGGACTACCGGCACATCACCCGAACCACGCACCACATCACCGGCTACACCGGGAGAAACAGAAATCCCCCCGACATCCATTTTCACGGCATCAAGCGATGTTACCGACATCACCCAGCCTTTCAACGTCGAGGCTGTGGCATGAGCCTTGAAGTCGACCGTCAGCGACCCGTCGGCAGCTTTCGAAAGCACGTTTGACGGGCCGGTTGTGGTGGAATAACCTGTGCCTTTCCCAACCACTGCGGCAGCATCCACATCATGGCCGCTGTAAACATACATTTTGCCCCCGCCGATGCTGAATTCCTCGGCATTCAACATCAGCACCTTCCCTTCATGAGCCGGTATGAATGTCACGGTTCCGGCAAAACCGGGGGTAATATTGGCATCCGCCCCGCCGTCATCATAGAACGAGAGCGGGGAATCCACCGTCACGGTATGTCCTGTTCCCGGTTCCAATACATAGGTCTGCATGGCATCGGATGCATAAGCCCTGGCAAAGCCTCCGCTTAGGAGGGATGCCAAAACCAAAAATGTAGAAATGTGTCTCATGTAAAAATTTTAATGATTATGTTTATTTAGTCAGTTTCAACATGGCGGCCAGCCGCCCCACCCGCAGCAGGCAAGAAAGACGGGGGCTTCTTTTGCAACCGGCTTTACCGTAGGTTGCATGCCTTGTCCCGTTAGGGAAAAGCATGCGTAACAACACGACAAAACCGCAGGCAGCAGAAGCCACACGCGGGGGAATTGTAACTCATAAAAAGCGCAACGTAAGCAGCGCTATTGTAATGGGAACAAGATTAGCCATGGTCTCAATCCTCGAAGACGTGTTGTTAAAACGGCTGTTGCATGCAGACGGCTTTATCCGGAACCGGCAACACAGAGTCGCACAATTGCAGCATAAGACGCACTACATGCAGATAGGACACACAGGCAGGTCTTCTGACTCGCTTCTTCCCGTATCCGTCGCCTTGCCTTCCCACGGTTCTTTCAGATGAACCGCAGTGGCAACCCCATCTCGGTTGTGGCGACAACGAGGGGCAAATCCCGGCTTTCGCCTGTAAGGACGGCTCTCCGCCCTACCCTTAGGATTCGCCCGAAGCACACAGCAGCGGGACTGTCAAGGATTCTCACCCTGTTCCCTTTTAAACGTCCGGCAGGGAAACTCCCTGTCATCGGTCACCTGTTGTCGGGTCTGCAAAGGTATGCAGATAACTTCGATTATGCAAAAAAGAAGTTGAGAAATTTAGAAGTTGAGAAGTTAAGAAATTTGGAGGTATTGGAAGAGATTGTTGGATGCACTATTACCGATAAGCCGGGGCCGGGAAGAGAATTTTTTTTGTACTCTCTTCCCGGCCCCGGCTTATCAGTGAGTCCCGTTTTTATATTATATTGGCTCCATCTTGCCTGACATCAAAACAGGCGCAGTGCAGATTCGGAACGTCAATACTTGATTAGTGATGTCACCTCGGCATCGGCAGGAAGATTGGCACGGCCATTGAGGGCACCCAACTCGATGATGAAGTTGATATAGATTTTCTTGGGGTTCATACGCTTCACAAGCTCATAGGCTGCGGCCATAGTGCCACCGGTGGCAAGCACGTCATCATGCAACACCACTACATCATCCTCAGTTATCGCATCACGATGGATTTCGATTGTATCCTTGCCATACTCCTTGTCATATGAAGCCGTGAGGGTATCGGCAGGAAGTTTGCCAGGCTTACGCACCGGCACGAAACCGGCGCCAAGCTCGAAGGCTAGAATCGACCCTCCGATAAAACCACGCGATTCTATACCGACAACCTTGGTCACACCTTTGTCGCGATAAAGCTGGGAAAGGTCCCAACCAATAATATGAAGAGCACGCGGATCTTTAAACGCAGTGGTAAGATCTTTAAACACCACCCCCTTTTGAGGGAAATCCAAAACGTCGCGAACTTTTGATTTAACGTATTCCATGATATGGTTTTTATTTATTTGTTTTCTTATAATTATTTCGTATAAACAGCTGGCGATGCGGAGGTTTCGAATGTTCCACGTGAAACAATCATGCCTATGTCACCGCCCGGAAAGCAGGAGCAGGATATTGATGTCGGCCGGTGAGACACCCGGGATACGCGATGCCTGGGCAACCGTTGCAGGGCGGATTTTCTGGAGCTTCTGACGGGCCTCCGTAGAAATCGACGATATGGCGGAATAATCGAAACGGTCGCCAAGCGGGATTGATTCGAGCCTACGGATTTTGTCGGCTATCATCTGTTCGCGTTTGATATATCCGTCATATTTCAATAATATTTCCGCAGCTTCAACAACCTCCTGCCTCATATCCTCGGGAAGCGCCGAAACCACCTCGTCAAGTGCCGGCACAATAAGGCAAAGATGCATCACCGACAGTTGCGGACGGAGCAGCAATGCCTTAAGCTTACACCCTTCGCGCAACATGGTAAGTTCCGAAGGCGTGCCTTTAAGAGCCAATTCTTCATTAAGCCGTTCCAACCCCCTGTTTATCTCGGCAGCCTTTACCGAATGGTTTGATATGAATTCTATCAGTCCGTCGCGAAGATGCTGTTTTGAAAGCATCGTATCGTAACGTTCCTGCGAAACCAATCCGGCTTTATAAGCCTTCGGCGTAAGACGCATGTCGGCATCATCCTGACGGAGCAGGATACGGTATTCCGCCCTCGAAGTAAACATGCGGTAAGGTTCATCGACCCCCTTTGTCACAAGGTCGTCGATAAGCACCCCGATGTAAGCCTCGTCACGAGCCAGTGTAAAAGGCGGCACAACCTTGTCGGAACCTTCAGGCAATGCCGAATTCAACGCATTGATTGCGGCATTGGCACCGGCAACCAGACCTTGCCCCGCCGCTTCCTCATAGCCCGTAGTCCCGTTAATCTGACCTGCGAAAAACAGGTTCCCGACAAGCTTCGTTTCGAGCGTATGCTTAAGCTGCGTCGGGTCGAAAAAGTCATATTCGATAGCATAGCCGGGACGGTAAATCTGCACATCAGCAAAAGCGGGTATGGTCTTTAAAGCCCGAAGCTGTATATCCATCGGCAACGACGACGAGAAGCCGTTAAGATAAAATTCCTGGGTCTCCTCCCCTTCCGGTTCAAGAAACAGCTGGTGTTCGGTCTTATCGGCGAATGTGACAATCTTTGTCTCTATCGAAGGGCAGTAACGCGGGCCTATACTTTGAATCTGGCCGTTGTAAAGAGGCGAATCAGGCAGCCCCTCCCTAAGGATGTCGTGCGTAGTGCTATTGGTATATACCGTGAAACAACGGCGTTGCCTCAGTTCGCGTCTAACCGAAGGCAGATAGGAAAATTTGTGGAAATCCTCCTCCAGTTCCTGAGGCTCGGTCAACTCCCACTTTACGGAACGTCCGTCGATACGCACCGGTGTGCCGGTTTTCATCCGTTCCGACTTGAAACCCATCCCCACAAGCTGCTCTGTGATGCCGCGCGAAGCCGGTTCGGCACAGCGCCCGCCTTCAACCATGGTTCGCCCCACATGCATAAGCCCGTTAAGGAATGTGCCGTTGGTAAGCACCACCGACCTGGCATTAAACACAGCCCCTAACGCGGTTTTAACGCCCGTCACGACACGGCGTCCACCCCCGGCGGATGCTTCCCCTTCCGTCCCGCAGGCGTCGGAGAAAACCAATTCTACAACGTCGTCCTGCCAAAGATACAGGCCGGGGGTGTTTTCCAGTATATGGCGCCACATTTCCGAGAAACGCATGCGGTCAGACTGCGCGCGCGGACTCCACATAGCAGGCCCTTTGGAGCGGTTCAACATGCGGAACTGTATTGCCGTTCGGTCTGTGACTATACCCATCATCCCCCCCATGGCATCAACTTCCCTGACAATCTGCCCCTTGGCAATACCGCCTACGGCAGGATTGCAGCTCATCTGGGCAATCTTGTTGAGATCCATGGTTATAAGCAACGTCCGCGCGCCCATACGCGCCGACGCCGAGGCAGCCTCACAGCCGGCATGGCCTGCCCCGACCACTATAACATCGTAGTCAAATTTCATAAAGCGTTGTTTAACAATGCAAGGGCCTTATCCTCATTGGCTTCCATAATCTCCCGTTCCCCCGGACCTTTATCGTTGATGCCGCAAAGGTGAAGAACCCCGTGAATGATTACACGCAGCAACTCACGCTCATAGGTCGCCCCGACCAGTTCCGCATTGGTGCGCACCGTGTCGAGCGATATAAACATATCCCCCCGGAGCAGCCTGCCACGGCAATCGTCAAATGTAATTATATCCGTATAATAATCGTGATTCAGAAACTGCCGGTTAACCTCCAGGATACGCTCGTCATTACAGAAAACATATGACAGACAGCCCGGGATGCGTCCATGCGATTCGGCAACCGCCGTTATCCATTCGCGCAATACGGCAAAATCAAGCCGGGGCATTTCAACCCCCTCGGCAAACCATTGAAACCTTTCGTCCATCCAGTTGATATTAAGAGATTGTCTAAAAAATTTTTCAAATGGATTGTCTGCTGATTTTTAGGCTCTTTTTGGTAAATTTTTAGCTTTTCATCGGTCACGATGCCAGCATCGCTCCCTCTTCAAACCTCAAAATTTACTCAAAAACACCTCTAAAAATCTTTTGGAAAAATTTTTAGACAACCTTAAGACAAAATTACTTACAAAGATACGGAAAAGAATCGGAAACCAGAAGCCGTAACTGCATGAGGATAATCATGTAGAATAAACACGCAGGCCAACAAGCAATGTAGCTTATCCCACCTACGGGTGCCATTCCTCCCCCTTTATCTGAAAAACACATAGGCAGCAAAAACACCGGCCACCGACCCTGCTATATCTGCCATAAGGGCATAAGTAACCGCATAGCGGGTCCTTTTTATGCCTACAGAGCCGAAATAAACGGCCAGCACATAGAACATCGTGTCGGTAGAACCCTGTATGGCGGCCGACACACGCGACACAAACGCGTCGGCGCCGTGGGTTGCCATCAGGTCGATCATCATACCTCTTGAGCCGGAACCGCTAAGTGGTTTCATAAGCGCTGTGGGAAGCGCCTCGACCCACCCGGTATCAAAACCTAATGCCGCAACGACCGAGGTCATCCACCCTGTAATCACATCCATCGCTCCCGACGCACGAAACATACCTATAGCCACAAGGATAGCCACAAGATACGGGATAATGGTCACGGCGGTCTTGAATCCGTCGCGCGCGCCCTCTATGAAAGCCTCGTAAACATTAATCCGCTTCCACAGACCGGCGCACAAAAACAGCATTATAACCCCGAACAACATGGCATTGGCAATGAATCCCGACCAACGTTCAACCCGGCCCCCATCCATCCCCGAGAAAAACCACACTATCCCTGCAATAACAGCACCCATCCCCACGAGCCATGCTATAAGCACAGGGTCGGTCAGACGTATGCGCTGCCTGATGCATAACGCCACAATTCCAACAAGGGTCGATATAAACGTGGCCAAAAGAATCGGAAGGAAAATATCTGTAGGATTGGCAGCACCCGCCTGGGCACGGTACATCATTATGCTTATAGGAATAAAGCAAAGCCCTGACGCATTAAGAATCAGGAACATAATCATGGCATCGGTTGCGGTGTCCTTCTCCTTGTTGAGGGTCTGCAACTCCTGCATGGCCTTAAGCCCCAGCGGGGTTGCCGCATTGTCGAGGCCGAGCATATTGGCCGAAACGTTCATGAAAATCGACCCCATTGCCGGATGCCCTTTAGGCACACCGGGAAACAGCCGGCAGAAAAGCGGCGAAATCATCTTCCCGAAAAAGCCGATTACCCCGGCCTTCTCGCCTATTTTCATCAAGCCGAGCCACAGCGAAAGAATCCCGGTCAGCCCCAGGGCAATCTCAAACGCAGTGGCAGCCGACGAGAAGGAGGCCGACATTATCGACGACCATACGGAAAAGTCGCCAAGAACCAACGTTCGGAACAACGCGACACAAAATGCCGCTATGAAAAAAGCAATCCAGATGTAATTAAGTGCCACAGCAAAATGAAATGTTAGTTAACGGCGCCACACCTACGACAACCGGTTACACAAAGTTACAAAATTGCACCGAGTTTCAATATAACCGACACTCCGTCAGGACTACGATTTTTTCGCGACAAAAAGCCGAACACAGTTATTCGATGCATTACAAATTGACATACAATAACTTAAGCATCAAAAACACGACTTTTAACCGCCTGAGATTTAAAAATAGGAACAATCACGGGCATTTGTCGGCATATTTCGATTTCTGTCGGCGGAAAAATCGCTAAATTTGCACCATATTAAATAATACTCGCAAAATCGACGAGTCGAAGCCCCGGTAATGCCTGCGAACCGTTAACAACACCACTACCGCAACAAAACCGGGAAAATGCAAAAACACTAACACATCATCTACTGCCCCCACCCAAAGATTCACAAACATGCACACAGTTTCCATCAAAGGTTTCAAGCGCGGCAAAAAAGCAGCACTACTGTTGACGTCACTCCTCCTCGCAAATGTTGCGGCAACAGGTGCGTCATTGCATCCCGACACAACTTTGATTGTAGCCCGACCGGCCACAACGGCGGCAACCGCCCAAAACGACACAATCGTAATCATCCAGTCGCCCATGACGCCGGCTCCCGATGATATTTACGATGATGAAACCGTGGTAATATCACAGCAACCCGGCGACACAACGGTGACCATTATCGACGAACCCCTCCCCTACCCTCTCCGCTCGGAAAACGTGTCCGACGACCTAGTCCGACTCGGCGACACTTCGCATGATGTAGGAATCGCGGAATTCGCCGTACCGGCCGCGGCCTTCACCGCCGCAGCTCTTTTCGTTCGCACCCCGAAACTGGTGCAGGCGAGGGAATATGTGCAGCAAAAACTGTCGCACCATGGCAAAGACAAAACATCAATCGACAACTATATCCAATACGCGCCTGCCGTTGTAGGCTACGGCCTGGACTTCGTAGGGGTGAAGAGCCAGCATAACCTGCTTGACCGAACCATACTCTTGGCAATGAGCTATGCCACCTTCGGCGTAATCAACTATGCCGCCAAAACGGCCTTCGGCGAAAAGCGTCCCGACAGCAACGCCAAAAACTCATTCCCCTCAGGCCATACCGGCACAGCCTTTATGGGGGCTGAATTCCTACGCCGCGAATATTGGCACAAAAGCAAATGGATTGGCGCGGCGGGCTACGCCGTGGCAATCGCCGTAGGTTACCTACGGATCCATAACGACCGGCACTGGATCAACGACGTGGTAGGCGGGGCGGCACTCGGTTATCTCAGCACAACGTTCGCCTACTGGGTCTACCCGAAGATATTCCATAAACGCGTGCGCATGCACCGCGACGAACTCCTGCAACGCCTCACCCCGGAGCAGGAAAAGAAACGCCTTACCTGGATAGCCTCGCCATTTGCCGCCGACGGAGCCTACGGGGTTGCGGCAAGCATCATATTTTAGAAATAAAGGCCGCTCCACAGGGATTGACAATAATCCTTTTGTGGAAACATCGGTCTAACAAAAATAACCGCATTCACATTCCGGCATGGCAACGAGACAGAACATAACCGTCAACCCCGATTTTCCAGGCGCACGCCTGATTATCGAGCAAATAACCGCCTGCGGTAAACCTACCGAAGCGACCGTGATTTACGAAGGGGCACGCAACACCCTGTTCTATGTCGATGCCCCGCAACTCGCAATCCATTCCCCGAACCCGCACCGAAACGCGTTTGCGATAAACGTAAAGGCATTCCGCGTGCCACCATTCCCCAACGACTATATCTATGCCACTTTCCGGGCAGGGAAAGCAGCGCGTTCATATGAATTCGCACGACGCCTTACCGACATGGGATTCAACACCCCTGCCCCTCTCGGATATAGCGAAACCAACTCCGGCCTGCGGATTGCCGGTAACATCGGCATATGGCCGCGCCTGACCCGGAGCTACTATTTCTGCGAACAGCTCCAATTTCCCGACATGCGTTGCTGGGAAGGACGCCCCGACCGCGACGCATTGATTGAAGCTTTAGGCGCCGAAATCGGCAGGCTGCATGCCGCCGGGATATGGATGAAGGATTTTTCAACAGGAAACATCCTGGTGCAGCCACCCAAGGATTCTCCCGACGGCCACTACAGGTTCCATTATGTCGACCTGAACCGCACGGCATTCGGAGTCAAAGAACGAAGCCGCCTTATGCAGATGTTCAAAGCCCTATCCTGCTCAAGGGAAATCACACTTGACATAGCAGCCGCATATGCCAGGGCTACCGGGCGCGATATGGCCCAGGTGCAGGCCGAGGCAGGCAAGGCATTCGACACATTCCATAAACGAATGCAACGCAAACAACGCCTTAAAGCCCTTTTCCGAAGCCGCCACCGCTCTTGAAAACACCCTTACATCTCTCTTTTGCTGAACAAACATGCCTTAAAATTCCTTATCAATACCATGAGTGCTACCCTTAAAATATATTGTAAGAATACCGGGGAATACCTCCCCATACACGGAGGCGAAACCCTCCAGGAAATCGCCAACCGGCTTGCCCCCAGGTTGGGTACGTTGCAACTAATATGTGCCGCAGTAAATAACAAGACCGAACCGCTGCAATACCAGCTTTTCGGCCCCAAACAGGTGGAATTTCTCAGCAAGAATTCCCCGTCAGGCGCACGGGTCTACGTCCGTTCACTGTGCATGATGCTCTATTATGCCGTTAAAAAGGGATTCCCCGGATTAAGGCTGCGCATCGAGCATTCCATTGCCGGTGGATACTACTGCAGGCTGTTCACCTCACAAAAGGAGAACCAGGATACGACACTGAACCTGTCGCCCGCACCGGAGGAGATGCCTGAAATAACATCACGCCTGCTCGAAATAATGCGCGACATACAACGCCGCGACATCCCGTTTGAACGCAAGGAACGACTGACATCGGATATTATAGAGAAATTCCGCGAGGCCGACCTGCCCGACAAAGTGGAACTGCTCGAAACCACTCACGAACTATACACCACATATTACCGACTTGACGGCGTTATCGACAGCTACTATGGCGCCCTGGCCCCCTCCACAGGCATACTCGACGTGTTCGACCTCATCCCCTACAAAGAGGGCTTCCTGCTCATGGGCTTCGATAAATGCGACCCACACATACCGGCCAGGCAGGTAACCCAGGAAAAAATGTATGACGCCTATGTCGACTACCTGCATTTCAACGAGGTAATCGGGATTGCAAACGTGGGGCAGCTCAACCGCGCCATCGAAAAGACACGGTCGGCCGACCTCATCAACGTTGCCGAGGCCATGCACGACAAAAAAATCGCTGCGATAGCCGATGAAATCACCCGCCGCTATCAAGAGGGAGGTGCACGCGTAGTACTCATCGCAGGGCCCTCGTCGTCAGGAAAGACCACTACCACTAAACGGCTCGGGATATACCTGACCACGAACCTGTTGAAGCCGAAAATGATTTCGCTCGACAACTATTTCGTAAACCGCGAACTCACCCCGCGCGACGAAACGGGTGATTATGATTACGAATCGCTCTACTCGCTCGACCTTGAAACCTTCAACCGCGACCTGTCGGCGCTGTTACGGGGCGAGGAAGTAGACATGCCGACATACAGCTTCGAACTCGGCAAACGTCTGTACAAAGGGAACAAACTGCGCCTGGAAAACAATTCCATCCTCCTTATAGAAGGAATCCACGGCCTCAATCCCGAACTCACAGCCGCCATTGAGGAGCGCATGAAGTACCGCGTGTATGTATCGGCACTGACAACCCTGTCAATCGACGACCATAACTGGATTCCCACAACCGACAACCGCCTGTTGCGCCGCATAATCCGCGACTACAAATACCGTGGTACATCTGCGGTAGAAACCATCCGCCGTTGGCCGAGCGTGCGTCGGGGCGAGGAAAAATGGATATTCCCCTACCAGGAAAACGCCGACAGCACATTCAACTCATCACTTATTTTCGAACTCGGCGTAATGAAGGAATATGGGGAAGCCATACTGCGCGATGTCCCCAACGACACCCCTGAATATGCCGAAGCCTACCGCCTGCGCCGCTTCCTGAGCTACTTCCGCCCCATCGGCGAACGCGGTGTCCCACCGACCTCGCTCCTTCGCGAATTCCTGGGCGGCTCCTCACTCCGCTACTGATTCACATCAGCAAACCTTGACCTGTTGCTCTGGTTTAACTAGTCATTCCAGTCTGGCTAGTTAAACCAAAGCAACTAGAACGACTATTAGCAAAGGCGGAACGCAGCCTTTACAGCCATTACGGTAGGCAAGCCGGGCACGTGTCATCTGTTCCCGAATCCCGCCGTCAGCTACAAATTGTCTCTGCTTTCTGATAAGCTGCAAGCTCCCTGTAATTCCCTTTTTTGCAAAGAAACGGCTGTGGCTCCATGGGAAATGTGTTTAACGGACGCCGTTATTTGAAAACCCACGAGATGGTGCCTGACTGGGTTGGGGCACCTTCGAGCACCGAGAAGCGGCATTGACGTGAACGGGCGATACAGTTTTGGCGCATAGTGGCATCAGCGGCAACAGGACCCGAACTTGCGGCAGTGTCGTAAGTGGCGCTGATTACCTGCCCTTTGGCGTTGACTTTCACCCTGATTACAATTACACCCAGCTTGGTGCTACCCACCGATGTCCAACTTTCCATAGTGCGCCCTTTCAAGCCGTTACCGGGCGTTCCTGTAGTTGCCCCGTTTGCCGAACTCCCTTCGGCAGAACCGGGAGTCGATTTGCCTTTGCCGCCGAAGGCCTTCTTGGTGGCATTGTCGGCATTCTTTTTGGCTTGCTGCTGACGTTTGGCCTCCTGCCGTTCTTTCTCGGCACGGATTTCTTCCTCAGTGGGGCCTGTCTGTTTCTTTTCAACTTTTGCCGGCGAGGGCTGCTCCGAGGTCACAACCTTCTTAGGTTCGGCAGCTTTCCCGGCATTTTCCATATCCACGGCATCCTGGGTCGGAACCGGGTCGGTAACATCCGAAGGCGCCGGTTCGTCAGGTGGGAGGAGTTCATCAAGATTGTCGCCGGTTTTTACAAACTCACCCGAAGCATAGATGTCCTCCACTTTCTCAAGCATAATATCATGAGGCTTTTGCGGCGGCCACTCCTCCACTCCTGCAGGGGGATAGGTGAGGAATGTGCTGACGAACACCACCAGGACTACCAGGTGGAAAAGCAGTGCGCCTGCAATGGCATATATGCGTTCGGGTTTGCGCATGACTCGTAGTAAGGATTAACGGGCTTTTCCTTGCCCCTGAGAAGCTACGGATGATTCCCCGGCGGCTGTGGCAACCGGCATCGCCGCCCGTGAAGCCGAACCCGGCAACCCGTCAGGATTGCTCACAGGTTTGGTGGCAAGCACCATTTTCAGATTGTTGGAAGCCCCTGCGTTCAACACCTCCACAATGCGCCCGTAAGGCACTTTCTCATCTGCATAGAGAGCGATAAAGCCTGTCGAATCCTGCTGCTGCGCAAGTTGCAGGAATGTGACCAGGGCATCGATTTGCAGGGGTTGCGGCTGCTCGTCGCCGGCCGATGCGAATATGTTCTCCTCCGCATCGATGTAGACGCGTGTAGACGGTTTTACAGCGCTCTGCTCGGTGCTCTGCGGCAATGTCACCTCAAGCCCGGTGGGGAACACGAATGTGGATGTTACCATGAAAAAGATGAGCAGCAGGAATATGACGTCGGTCATCGACGCCATCGAAAATTCCGCCATCATCCGGTTCTGACGTTTTAACACTGTGGAAACGGGATTTTTCGGGTTATGCCGCCATCAGGCCGCAGGTTCGTTTAGAAGGTCCATGAACTCCATCGACTTTGATTCGAGAAGGTTCATGACCGAATTTATGCGTGCAACAAGGTAGTTATAGGCAAAAAGCGCTATCACGCCGACCACCAGACCGGCCACGGTGGTGACCAGGGCGGTGTAGATACCCGACGAGAATGTGGCGATATTGGCCGAATTACCCTCGGCGGCAATTGCATAGAATGCCTGCACCATGCCGATTACCGTGCCGAGGAACCCTAGCATCGGGGCGCCTGCCGCAGTGGTGGCAAGCCATGGCAGACCTTTCGACAGGTTGGCAATCTCGATATTGCCGGTGTTTTCAACGGCGGCAAGGATATCGTTGACCGGGCGCCCGATACGGCTTATACCTTTGGCTATAAGGCGCGAATATGGGGAACCGTTCTTGCGGCACAGATTAAAGGCGCTTTCGATTTCACCTTCGTGGATATAGTCGCGGATACGCTGCATGAAAGTGGCGTCCTCACGGTTGGCGCGGTTAATAACGATGGCACGCTCTATAAATATATATATGGAAATCACCGACATCAAAGCGAGCACAATCATCAACGGCCCGCCTTTGAGGCAGAGATCCCACAGGGACAGTTCAAGTTCCCGGGGCAAAGCAGGCGCACCGGCTATGGCGGTATCGAGTAAGAGCATTATAACGGATTTTAGTTGTTTGTTATGATTGACTTTTGGCAGGGGCAGAAGGCTTCAAAGCCGCCTTATATCGCTTGATGGTTTCCGACAGCCCTAAATATAAGGCATCGGCAATCAGCGCATGGCCTATCGACACCTCGTTGAGATAAGGCATATGCTCCTTAAAATACTGCAGGTTGTCGAGGTTGAGGTCATGCCCGGCATTCACTCCCAGCCCCACCTTGTGGGCTGCACGCGAAGCCTCGACATAAGGGGCTACGGCCTCTTCGGGATTTTTGCCGTATCTGTCGGCATAGGGCTTTGTGTAAAGCTCCACACGGTCGGCACCGGTCTTGGCCGCCAGGCGGATATTCTCGACGTCGGTATCCACGAAAATCGAGCTGCGGATGCCGGCCTCACGCAGGGAATCGACCACCCCTGTCAGGAACTCCATGTTGCGACCCACATCCCAGCCGCCCGACGATGTGAGTGCGTCGGGGGCATCAGGCACCAGCGTCACCTGTTCGGGCTTCACCTTAAGCACCAGGTCGATAAACTCCGGCGAAGGGTAACCCTCTATATTGAACTCTGTCTTTACAAGCGGGCGCAGCGTGAACACATCGGAACGGCGTATATGCCTCTCGTCCGGACGAGGGTGCACCGTTATGCCGTTGGCACCGAAAGCCTCGCAATCCACGGCCACACGTGCCACATCGGGCACGTTTTCACCCCTGGCATTGCGCAGGGTGGCTATCTTGTTGATATTTACACTTAGATTGGTGGTCATTTTTTACAAATGAAAAAAATCTATAATATCCCCCTCCGCGTTATAAGGGTATATGAGGAGATTAGAGAAAATTAGCTACCTTTGCCACAGGGGAAACCCCGCGCAAAGCTGACTGCAAATTTAGTCAGAAAAATCAAGAGAACCCCTTGAACGGAGATGTTAATTTCAGCTGTTAACAGATTTTGACAATAAGGGCAGACTTTAACCCACACACGTTAAAATCGAATAAAGCTACTGCAAACAGCTTACAGTTTGTGTCATGTTAAAACACACTGTAAGAGTTTGTATAAGAAATCATCCCGGCGTCGGAGCCTCTCTCGAACCGATGTATATGAAAGCAGGCAGGCACTGCCATAACCATGCTACCGACCAGACAATATGACCCGGACTGCCAACGACACCCTTACACGTTACATGTCAGGCTCCATGCCGACCCATGAGCGGCTGGAAGCAACACTGCCGCCACATCCCGACAGCTGCGAGCTGCTGGTTGCATGCCCTCCCGGCAACTACAGCGCCTCGGCATTGGCAAAAGCCGTGGAGGATTGCGACGCGCAATTGCTGGCGCTTTCGGTGACAGGCATGCGCGATGCCGACGGGCATCCCGTGGTCATGCTACGGGCAAACACGCGTGCAGCCGACGGGATTGCCCGCTCACTGGCCCGTTACGGTTACGAGGTAGTCCATTCCGCAGGCGACCTCACCCCTGCCGCACGTTCCGAAGCAATGGCGCGTGTGAACGAACTGCTTCACTACCTGGAGATATAGCCTAACCAACAGCCGCCAGCCAACACAACCGTCATGAAATTCGCTATAAACGGCAACCGCCACCAAGAAGGCCATTTCGACGCAATCAACCGCCTTGTAACCACACTGCTCAAACGCGGCGACGACATCGTTATGGCCGAGCCTTTCCTAAACTACCTCACCGACAACCTGGGCGACCGCTTCGCGATAGGAATCGACTACGTGCCGCTCTCAACCCAGCCGAACGCCGACCTGGCAATCAGTATCGGCGGCGACGGGGCGTTCCTGAAAACCGCCCGATGGGTAGGGGGGAATGAAACGCCGGTGGCAGGAATCAACACCGGCCATCTCGGCTACCTGTCGGCTTTCACCTTCGAACATGCCGGTGAAATCTACGAAACGCTCCTCAATGGCCGGTTCCGCGTCGAGAACCGTTCGCTGCTTAATGTGGAAGTAACCGGCGGAGGCACCGCTCCGACGCATCTCACTGCATTAAACGAAATCGCAATCACCCGTGGCGACAACGCCGCCATGCTCAACATAGCCACCGTTATCGACAACGGCCCCTCGCTCAACTACGTGGGCGACGGCCTTATCCTTTCGACCCCTACAGGCAGCACCGCCTACAACCTGTCGGTAGGGGGGCCGATTCTCGACCCCGAACTTGCAGGATGGGTGCTCTCGCCCATAGCAGCGCACTCACTGTCGATGCGTCCGCTGGTTGTGAAGGACTCATCCGTAATCGACATAACGGTCACAACCCGAGGCACCGGCTACCGGCTTTCAGCCGACGGGAAATCAGTAACCCTGCCCCTCCAGGCACGCCTGCGCATAACCAAGGCACCCTACAAAGTCAAGCTCATCCTCCAGCCGTCGCACATGTTCACCGACACCCTGCGCGACAAACTCGGGATGGGCGCCCCCCGGAAATAACATCCTGCAAATAATCAAGCCCGTTTCTGCAGCAACCTCATCAAAAACCAAACCTCCTGGCAAATATGCCTGTCGCCGAACTACAACATGCAACACTAGGCCGCGTCGTGGTAAATACGCGCCATAACTCCCGCCACATATCCGCACGCTGGAAGAGCGGCCTTGTGAGCCTTAACGTGCCGAACGGGGTAAGGCTTCCCGACATCCACCGGGTGCTCGACGACCTCACCCCGCGCCTGCTGGCCAGCCGCCCGGAGGTAAGTTTTTACGACGGCCAGGAGCTATGCTTCCCTTTGGTTGATTTCGTAATACGCACCCAGCGGTTCGCCCCGGCAAAAATCCTCGGCACCGCCTCCTATACAGTCTCGTCAGTGGAGGTGGGGAGCGACTGGGACTTCGATCTCGACACCACGTCAGCCGCAATCAGCGACATGCTCTGCAAAGTGGCAAGGAAAATCGCGCCGCAGGTGCTTGTGCCTAGAGCCAAAATGCTGGCATCCAAAATAGGGCGATGCCCCGTGGGGTGGACAATCTCGTCCGGGCACCGTATATTGGGACAATGCTCCTCGCACGGCATAATATCCCTAAGCTATATCCTGGTGTTCATGCCCGAACACCTATGCGACTACATAATATACCATGAACTCGCCCACCTTACCGAAATGAACCATGGCGAGCGCTTCCATACCCTTCTCAACCAATATCTTGAAGGCCGTGAGGCAACCCTCTCGAAGGAACTCCAACGGTATTCATGGCCGGTGTTCCGAAAATGACAAATACCCGCACCCCCTTCTACTACATGTGACAGATGTAACGCAACGGTCAAACATGATAAATTTATAACACAAAAATAATACAAAAAGGTAACCACATTGCCCATACCACCCTTTTTGTTTACTTTTGACACCGTAATAAACCGTCAATCCACGAAGTTACAACTTCTTCTAATTCCGGGAAGGAATTAACCGCATGATTACTACAGACCATAGCATTATAAACACTTCATTGCAAGGTCGCGTTTTGGTGGTTGACAATGACAACACCATATGCGAGATGATCAGGAGCCACTTCGGCCCTGATGGTTTTGTTGTGGACTCATGTTCCGAACTCGATGACCTATACTCTATAGAACTGACCGACTACCAATTGATAATAATAGACCTCAGTTCAGATGAAGAATCCGGCTTGGGGCTGGTAGAACAAATCAAACAAAGGCGTAGTACCGCCTCGATAGGCGTTATAACCTGCTCGGTCAACATGTCGCCCACAACAATTATCAACGCTTTGAACGCTGGTGCCGACGATTACCTGCTCAAACCCTTCTCATTGCGCGAGCTGATGGCACGCGTACGCTCAGTTCTCCGCCGTCAGCTATAATCAACCGAATAATTGGCCGTTTGGCAGAGATTTATTAATTTTGCTCGTAGCAACGACGAACCATACCCGCACCGGCCGGGCATGATTCGCTGTTTTTGCGTACATACAAAGCAACCCTACCCCATTTCACAAACCGATATGACAACCGACATCAAGGATAAATTCCGCAACATCGCCCAAAACCTCTCCGCCATGTTGCGACGTCCACAATTCCTGGGATTCATTGCCAGTCTGGCGGTAATTGCCATTATATCATTGGCTTACTTCTATCCCGACGCCACACTTGGCAACGAGCTGCGCCAGCACGACATGCAGCAGGGTGCCGCAATCGGGCAGGAAGCCAAAGCATATACGGAGGCAACGGGAGCAGAGCAGCCCCGGTGGACAAACTCCCTCTTCTCAGGCATGCCCACATTCCAGATTTCCCCCTCCTACCCATCCGACAACCTTTTCAGCTGGATAAACACGGTTTACGGGGCAGGGCTACCCTCCCCTTCCAACCTGCTTTTCATGATGATGACAGGGTTCCTTATCCTGATGGCGGCACTTAAAGTCAGATGGTACTACGGGCTTATCGGGGCGATTGCCTGGGGCTTTTCCACCTATTTCATCATCATAATCGGTGCCGGTCATATCTGGAAATTCGTGACCCTGGCATATATCCCGCCGACAATAGCCGGTGTAATGATGGCCTACCGGGGGCGCTGGTTGATGGGGAGCGCGCTGGCGGCACTGTTTGCAATGATGCAGATTCACAACAACCACGTGCAGATGAGCTACTATTTCATATTTGTCATAGCGGGGCTTGTGATAGCATATCTTTTCCATGCCTTCCGCCGTAAGGAAATCAGTAAGTGGCTGAAGGCCACCGGCGCCCTGGCCGTCGCCGCATTACTGGCCGTCGCTGCCAACCTGCCAAACCTCTACAACACCTATAAGTATGCCGCCGAATCAATGCGCGGCAGCCATTCAGAGCTTACCGACCCCGATGCCGCCACAAAAGGGGAAAAAACATCGGGCCTCGACCGCGACTACATAACCCAATACAGCTACGGGCGCTCCGAAACCTTCACCCTCCTCATCCCCGACATCAAGGGAGGGGCATCGGTAGTGCCGGGCGACGGCGGCCTGCGCCCGGCATCACTGCTCGACCTCCCAGGCGCCGACGAGGCCATAGCTTCCGCCGGGCTTAACGAAGGTGAATACCAATACATTGCCAATTACGTAAGCCGCTATTTCGGCGAGCCTGAAGGAACAAACGGGCCGGTGTATGTAGGGGTTATAATCTTCACGCTGTTCCTTCTCGGATGCTTCATCATAAAAGGCCCCGTGAAATGGGCGCTGCTTGTTCTTACGCTCCTGTCGGTGTTTCTTGCCTTGGGACGCAACATGCAATGGTTCACCGACCTGTTTATCGACTACATGCCGATGTATGCCAGATTCCGCACTGTCGAGAGCATACTCGTCATCGCCGAATTCACCATCCCACTGCTTGCAATCATAACCCTCCAGACGCTGCTCACCACCCCCGGGGCGCTAAAAAAATGGAGCGCCCAAATCTACACGGCATTCGGGCTTACCGCCCTGATATGCGTGGCCGGATGGCTCTTCCCCGGCATTTACGGGCCGGCCATCACCCAAGGCGACATGCAGATTTCCAACATGCTAGGCTATCAGTTAAGCCAGGCCGGCTATCCGGCTGAGGCAATAGGGATGTTTTCCATCAACAATCCCGTCATAGCCTCGGCGGTTGAAAAGCTGCGCTATTCGATGGTCAGCTCCGACTCGCTGCGCTCGCTTATATTCATCCTGCTGGCATTCGGGGCGGTAATGCTCACAGTCACAGGTAAAATAAAGTCCTGGATGGGAGCCGCCGCGATAGGCATACTGGTGGTGGCCGACCTCTACCCGGTCAACAAACGCTACCTCAACCACGAAAGCTTCTGCACACCACAGGTAACAGCATCCGACCCGTTCCCCCTCAGCGAAAACGACCGCAAAATCCTTGCCGACACGGCAATGAACTACCGCGTGATGGATGTGCCAAGGTTCTACCAGGCCGCACCATCCTACCATCATAAGGCCGTAGGCGGTTACCATGCCGCCAAACTGACACGCTACCAGGATCTCATCGACCGGCATCTGTCGCATTTCACCTCAGGCAACCCCGACGAAGCCGATTTCCGCGTGCTGAATATGCTCAATGCACGCTATTTCATCGACCAGGAAGGCAGGCTAAGCTATAATCCCGACGCCCTCGGCAATGCATGGTTCGTCAGCAAGGTCGGCTACGTTCCTACCCCAGATGCAGAGATGGAAGCATTGCAGACACTCGACCCGGCAACCGAGGCCGTTGCCGATATGCGGTTCCGTGACATACTCGGCGACGCCACAGGGACTGTAGCCCCCGGCGATACCATCTACGAGACATCATATGCCCCTGACCGCCTGACATATGCGGCAACAACCGCCCATGGAGGGGTAGCCGTGTTCTCCGAGGTGTTCTTCCCATGGGGATGGGAATGCACAATCGACGGCAAACCGGCCGAGCTTGGCCGCGTAAACTACCTGTTGCGCGCAGTGCGGATACCTGCCGGAAAACACGCCGTAGAAATGACTTTCCGTCCCGAATCGGTACGTGCAACCGTGAGCTGTGCACGTATAAGCGTAATCCTGATTTACCTGCTGCTTGCCATGGCCGTTGTCAGCTCCTTGATGAGAACCCCGAAACAGGAAGAAAACCATGAAGAAGCTTGACCGACTTATGTCATACCCGGCCCGGTGGCGGCGCAGCCGGGGGTTCGGCGTCCATTCGCCGTTTGCCTATCACTTCATAACCAAGGTCCTGAGGGAAAAGGACGCCGAATACTACGCCTATGCCGAAATCGCCGCATTCTGCCCAAGGGCAAGGCGTGCGGGGTTTAACGAAATCTTTGCCGGGAAAGATATGTCGGTGCCTGAGGCACATATGCTTTTCAGGGTACTCTGCCATTTCAACCCTACGGAAATCATAGAAATAGGCCACGGCCACGAAGTGACCAACATCATCATAGAAAGGGCAGTGCCACAGGCGAAAACAGTAACATGGCATCCGGGCAAGCATATAGAACCGTCGAAAGGCATAACACCATTCATCCTGATCAACCAGGTTTCAAAAGACCACTACGACGAAATCCATTCCTACCTGATAGGACACCTCTCGGACGAGGAAGCCGTGGTAGTTGTCAGAAACCTGCCTAACCTCCCCGCAAACAGGCGCCTATGGCAGGAACTGACGGCATCACTTAACTTCGGGATGGGATTTTCCGACAACTATATGGGAATCTTCGTGGGACTGCATTCGCTACCCCGCCAAAACTATGAAATAATCCTGTGAGGGGCATTCACGACATCGACGCCATATGCCGCGAATTTCGCGGCTATCTCGCTTTGCAGAGGGGATTCTCACCACACACACTAGATGCCTATCTTCGCGATGTAAACAAGCTTCTCGCCTATCTTTCGGACGAGGGTGTGGCCTTACGTGACACAGACTACGGGATTTTGCAGAATTTCGCTGCCGCAATCTACGACCTCGGCATTGCCGCCGCATCACGCAAACGGGTGCTATGCGGCATAAAGACATTCTTCAAATTCCTTAAAAGCGCCGGATATACCGACAACGACCCCTCGATGCTTCTTGAAACACCCAGGCTGGGACGGGCGCTGCCCGACGTGCTGTCGGTCGAGGAAATCGACATGATAATCAACGCCATCGACCCCGCGACCGCAGAAGCCGAACGCAACCGCGCCATCATAGAGACCCTTTACGGATGCGGCCTGCGTGTTTCGGAACTTGTCGACCTGGAAATCACACGCGTAGCCCTCGATGACGAATATATCATCGTGCGAGGCAAAGGGAACAAAGAGCGCATGGTGCCCATGTCGCCTGTTGCCGCCGGATGCATCCGCAACTATATCGAAGGGAGCCGTGGCGACATAGTGGTAAAACCCGAGGCGGCCAACATACTTTTCCTGAACCGGCGCGGCAACCGCCTCACGCGCCAAATGGTGTTCATCATGCTGCGCCGCCTGGCCGAGGCGGCCGATATCCACAAAAAAATCTCCCCGCACACCCTGCGCCACTCCTTCGCCACCCACCTGCTCGAAGGTGGTGCCAACCTGCGCGCAATCCAGCAGATGCTCGGCCATGAAAGCATCTCGACCACCGAAATCTACCTGCACACCGACAACACCCGCCTGCGCGAGGAAATCCTACTCCATCACCCAAGGAATATGGGCGGGAGGAGAAGTTGAGAAATTTAGAAGTTTAGAAGTTTAGAAGTTTAGAAACTATGCGTATAGGTTGATAACCTACAAAATGTGGCAAGCAGTTCTGAAACTGAGAAAATAAACTGGCCTTACTACCGGCCACCTTAACTTCCTAACTTCTTAACTTCTTAACTTCCAACCTCCTCATCCTGCGGCGGCACAAAGTCGCGGCCGGCAGGGGTTTGGAAAACAGACAGGCCGAAATGCCCCACAACGGCATATACATGGTCGAACACATCTGCCTGAATCCGCTCATACTCCTTCCATGCCGTTGTTCGCGTGAAGAAGTATAGCTGCAAAGGCAGCCCCGAAGTGGTCGGGTCGAGCTGCCGCACCATGTACGTAAGTTCGGGATTCACCTCGGGATGCATAGCCAGATAGCGGTCAAGATAGCGACGGAGCAACTGAAGGTTGACAATGTGACCGGCATCGGCCATGTCAATCCCCTCAAGCCATCCCCTGGCGCGCAGATGCTCCAGTTCCTCGCGTGTGCAGAACCTTACCGTGTTGACATCCACATAAAAAGCCCGGCATACACGCCTGCCCCCCGACACCTGCATAGGCTGATAATTCTGAAAAGAATCCGAAACAAGCGAATACGGCGGAACCGTGGTGACAGTGTTATCCCAGTTGCGCACCTTAACCGTCGACAGCGACACATCGACCACCTCCCCGTTGGCGTTATGCTTCGGCACCACAATCCAGTCACCTTTACGAAGCATATTGTTGGCCGTAAGCTGCACACTGGCGACAAGGCCGAGGATTGTGTCCTTGAAAACCAGCATCAGCACCGCAGCCGATGCACCCAAGGCCGTTAGAATCGCAACAGGGGTCTTCCCGATGAGGATGCTCAGGGCAATAATCACCGCAACACCTATAACGATTAGTTTGAACATCTGGAAGATGCCTTTCACCGCATATGCATGCAGCTTCCCCCGCTTGGTGAAAGCCAGATACAGGTTGTCGATGAATATCACCAGAATCATCACGATAGCCCAAAGGATATAGAGCGACGTCAACCCGTCAAGCCACATCACCGAACCGGGACTATCGCCAAAGCATCGCGGAAGCATCCACGCAACCACTATTGCCGGGGCAAGCTGCGAAACAGCCCGCAGAAAGCGCGGCGTGAGAAGGTCGTCGTCCCATTCGGTAGGGCTGCGCAGAATAAGACGCTCGATTACCTGCAACAGCACGCGGGTAACATAATAGGCGGCAACGGCACACACCACAATCAATAGCGCCATCAGGCCATCCACAGCCACCTGGTGGAAAGGCCCCTGGACCACACCTCCAAACAATTCCCTGATATAGCCAATCATAACACGTTATACATTGAAGTTATTTATCCATGTGAAGTTATTTATCGCAAAACTACAAAAAAACGGCCACAAAGCCATAACACATACCGCTGCACGCCCGGTTCACTGCTTTTGGAAATGACAGATGCGGTGCCTGGATTTTACTTTGCGCAATCCCGGGTATTGTTGTAATTTTGCAACGAAGCAACAACCGCTTCATCCATTATATTTTCACACATCATGAGAAAACTTACCAGAATCACATCAATGCTGGCGTCGGCACTGGTTGCCGTTGCACTCACCGCCTGCGGCGGCTCAAAAAGCGCCGACAACGCCGACGGCACCCGGACCGAACTAACACCCCAGCAGGAACGCCACCTGAAAGGGCTGGAAATGGAAATCAACAAACTCAACAAGCAGCTTCCTATGGAGACGGGCGACGGGCTTACACTTACCAAAATGGAACTGACTGACGGATATATGGTCAGCACATGCACCTATCCTGCCGACAGCGACCTCGAAATCGACAACTCCCCCGAAAGCAAGGCCGCAATCCTACAGACAGCCGGTGCCGCCACCGTCAAACGCATTAAAGACCTCAATATCGGCCTGAAATATATCTACCAGGAAGAAGGCACAGGCAAGACCCAGGAAATAGTAATCACCCCTGAGGAAATGTAACACAGCCGCATCCTGCGGCAACAGGACTAAGAGATTGTCTAAAATCCATAGAGAATCTGACGAAAAAATCAAGCCGGTATGTCAAAATTCAGAATTTTGACATACCGGCTTTTCAATGGTCATGTCGACCATCCCGTAAATCGGGCGTATGGCAGATTCGCCAATAAGGCCGACTGTTACTTTACCCCCAGGTTAAAAACACCAACAAATACACTCTATATAGTTCTTCCCGGATAGGTTTGCAGCGCCTTTTCAAGCACTACGAGCGCACGTGCTAGGTCGTCTTTCGAAAGCACATAGGCCATACGCACCTCGTTTCGGCCAAGACCGGGTGTGGTGTAGAACCCTGAGGCAGGAGCCATAAACACGGTTTCCCCCTCATAGTCGAAATCGCTCAGACACCATTGGCAGAAACGGTCGGCATCGTCGACAGGTAGGCTCACAACCGTGTAAAACGCACCCATGGGGATTGGGGAATAACATCCGGGGAGGCGGTTGATGCCGTCGATGAGGAATTTGCGCCGCTCCACATATTCGTTATATGTCATCAGCATATAATCCTCCGGGGCGTCAATCGACGCCTCGGCAACAATCTGCCCCAGCAGGGGCGGGCTCAGACGTGCCTGGCAGAATTTTATAAGGTTTTTTTTCAGCTCCTTGTGCTTCGTTATAATCGCCCCGACGCGGATGCCGCACTCACTGTAGCGCTTTGAAACGGAATCAATCAGCACCACCTGGCCCTCAATCCCCGCGAGGTGGAATGCAGAGATATACGGGGCACCGGTGTAGCAGAACTCACGGTAAACCTCGTCGGAATAGAGGAACAGGTCGTAACGTTTCACGATGTCGCGCAGCTGCTCCATCTCCCGCCGCGTGTACAGATAGCCTGTGGGATTGTTGGGATTGCAGATAAGTATCCCCTTTGTGCGCGGGGTAATCAGCTCCTCGAACTTTTCAACCGGCGGCAGGGCGAACCCTGTGTCGATAGTCGACGGGACTGTAACGATTTTCGCCCCTGCGGAAATGGCAAAAGCCATATAATTGGCATACGCAGGCTCCGGCACTATAATCTCGTCGCCCGGGTCGAGTGTGGCCATAAAGGCGAACAACACCGCTTCCGACCCTCCCGAAGTAACGATTATATCGTCGACCTCCACATCTATCTTAAACCTGCTGTAATAGTCCTTCAACTTCACACGCAGCGACAACAAGCCCTCCGACGGGCTGTATTCCAACACTTTCCTGTCAATTTTGCGCAAAGCCTCCAACGCCACTTCAGGCGTAGGGATATCGGGCTGGCCGATGTTCAGATGATGGACTTTTATGCCACGTGCCTTTGCTGCATTAGCCAGCGGCACAAGCTTGCGGATTGGTGAAGCGGGCATTATTTCGCCACGCTGGGATATAGTCGGCATTATCAAAGATTTTTCAATGAGGTTATTCAAAAACTTTTCGGTGAAACCGGATATAACCTCCCGATATATTTCACATTTTGGAAACCTTGAAGAAACACGCCATAAGGGATTCTTCATTAAGACATACAAAATTACTTCAACTTGGGTTCATTACCAAACAGTATATAAAAAAAAGCGGTGTGCCAAAATATTGAATTTTGGCACACCGCTGTGGTTTTCGCCCGGATGGCGAGGGTGCTGTCAGATATCAGGTCAATATAATTTCCCAAATATGGTGTGTCACATCATAACCTTCACACCGGCAACGACGTAGATGCCTGCGGGAAGCTCAACGGTGTTGCGTCCGGCTTCGAGTGAAAGCGAGGCGGCGAGGCGGCCGTTGATGTCATAGATAGCAAGCACACGTGCTTCGGAAGCCACAATCACCATAAGGGAGCCTTCGCGTGAGATTGCGAGACCATCGGCATCCACACCTTCCACTATGTTGATGCCCGACAAATTGTTGTTCTCAATCTTGAATGTATCGGCAGCACCGGCCTCATTGGCACGGATAAACACATTGAAATGAGACACGGCAGGGATTTCACCGGCAGTCATATCGACCAGGCGGAACACTTCGCCTGTATCGTCAAGGAGGTAGTCGCCTTCGGTAACCATGCGGCTTTCGTAATCGCCGAACAGGGTGAAATCCTTACCTGCATTGCAGATTTCGGTCGCTTCGGGAGTAAGCTGCACATCATACATCTCTGTCGACTGTTCCTCATCGCCTGCAACAGCCGACGACGAACCGGTTGCGGAGAACACAGCCTTCACTTCGGCATCGCCATCGCCGTTGACACGGACCATGTAGGGTGTGTTAGGCTTGATTTCATCCTGAATCGACATGGTTTCATCTTTTTCGCTATAGAAACCGAACACGCTGATAGTGTTGGCGCCTTGTGATGCAACGCTGTGCTCCATGCCGTCAATCTCGATGTATGACGGTGAGAAGGGGAAGATGGCTCCGGTCCAGTTGTTGCTTACATTGCCGTCACGATACTTCAGCGGCATCTCTAACGATATGGTGTAATCGCCGAGATTGAAGCTGCCCGGGGCATGGAAGGGATATGCCGACGACAGGTTGATGTCGGTCAGCGCCTGACGCGTACCCGAACCGTTATAAACCACGTTGTGGACATCGGTAAGGGCGAAATTCAAATCAGATATAAAGATGAGGCAGTTGGGGTTGATTCCGGCAAATGACGCATCTGTAATGCCGTTGGCGCGAACCGCGCGACGGCCTGCGGCCGAACCGCCCTGGGTGTTAATCGTGATGCTGGTGAGGTTGTCGCAACCGGCAAAGGCATTTTCGCCGATAGCGTCGACAGAGTTGAGTGTGACCGATTCGAGGTTAGAGCAGCCGGCAAAGGCGTTGTCACCGATAGCGGTCACATTATCAGGAATCACCACGCTGCTGAGGCTTTCCATGTTCTCGAAAGCGTTGGCAGGGATTTCGGAGTTTTCAACACCCGAAAGGTCGAGAGTCTCAACCGACGTGAAGTTTTCACGGATAGCGGCACAATCCTCCTCGGTAAGCTCGCCGGTAACACCCATCGTGGTGATGTCGGCAGCATCCTCGGGATCCACAGTTGCAATTTCCGACGGTGTCAGAACGGCGCCGTCCGACGGAACCAATGTCACATCAATCGTTACATCGCCCTGGAGATTCGAAACAGTGTAGACACCATTCTCATCGGCCACGGCCACAGTCTTGGTATCAGCATACTCCGGATTGGCGCCGAACTTGGTCATAACATGGCTCAAAACGGTCACTTTGGGGGTCATGCCTGCCGACTTGGGAGTCACTGTGAACCTGTAGTCCTCACCCTCTTTAAAAAGTGTCGGCTTTTCTGACGATGCCGAATCGTAAACCGACATATCGACACCTCTCCACACATCCTGCTCATCAAGCTCTACAAACTCAAAGGGCGCATTTTCAGGCGCATTGACATTTATCCGGTAATAGAATACAATATCAATCTTATGATTCTGAGGGCATTTGAGATTTGACGGATTGGTATAGTATGTATCAAAGACCACACTATATTGCCCATACTTAAGGTTAGAAGCCTTCGTGGTGCAATCAGTACCATTATCAAAAAGCTTGAACGCGATTCCGGGACGGCGTATCTCGTTACGGCTCAACGTGCAGTTCGGCAATCCAAGCGTCACTGAAGTTTCCGTTGCCGGACGTTCTATTTGAGTCAGCTCAAAATACTGGTTATAATTGAACACACGGGTTGGATCGATCTGGATGTTGTAATAGATTTTGGATGTGGCCAGTTTCAGGCTGTTCCAATATTCTGCCGCTTCATAATTCGGCACAGCCCCGTCAGGAACTTCAAGAGTTATGTCGGCCGCATGTGAGGGGAAGGGGGTGCTGTAGCCGATCCTTGGAGGGATAGCGCCTTGCATCACGATCTTGCCCAACTTGGTACAATGTGTGAATGCGCCTTCGCCGATATAGCCGACCGAAGCCGGGATGGTGAGTTCCGTTATATTCATACAACGATAGAACGCGTTGCTGTCAATGCTGCGTAGCTGTGTAGGCAACACAATCGACTGCAATGCCGACATTGCCATAGTGGTCGGGGCAAAAGCATTGGTCGGGATTGCATCGGCGTGGTCGCCTGCCCCCTTGATTTTCAAGTCGGCCAAATCGAGAGCCTTGATAACCGTGGCATGGCTGCGGAACGCATCAAACTCCGAATAACTGATTGTACCTGCCACTTTGAGACGCGCAGGGCAGTTGTTGGCAATCTTCGAAGCCAGCTCACCTTCCTTGACATTGATTACAAGGTAGGATTCGGCATTTTTGGGACTTACCTGCACGGTAATATCCAAATCCTCGGTAACAGCGGGGATTTTCACATCTACAATGTTCTTGTCGCTGCCCATAAGCTTGCCGTTGACCCATACGGCCACGACATCGGAATATGTTACGGCTGTAACCTTGAACGAGAAAGGCATACCGCGCACAACCTGGGTGGCTGCACCGCTGATTGTGGCACCCTGTATCTCCTCTGGCATGGTTACGGTGTGGTAAACCACACGGTTGCCTACGGCGGAGATATAATCGGTCACATTATCGTCAACACCCTCTACGAGCCGCCATATCTTCTTGTTGGAGGATGTGGCCACGCGGATAAGGTTGCCTTCACGAACCGTAGCTTCCTTAACCTGGCAGGTGAATGAGCAGGGGAGGTCGCCATAGTTGCTTCCGCCATTTGTGATTATAGGTGAAATAAATTCCTTGATAGCGCCTTTGGCATCGGTAAGCACGGCGGCATAGTACATCATGGCATTGTCGGCCGGAATCGACAGTGCGTTAACACGGATTGAGAAATTCTTGCCGGGAACCACGTTTACAACGTCGGTGCACATACCCACACCACCCTGCGATGCGGTGATTTTCCATGGGGAACCGCTGTAGGAAGGCGTGGGCTGTTTGAAACGGGTATAGATGAATGTATTTTCCTTCACAGAAACAGTATAGACGCCTGAAGCATCGGCTGTGAGGCGGGTGTTGTTGGCATACACTTCCATTGTGGCGTCGCCAAACGTATCGTCGGTCTCCACAGTGAATCTGTAGGATGCTCCCGGTTCGAATTCGGTTCCTTCGGTAAGCGCGGTGATTTTAACGCCCTGTATCTCCTGAAGGGTCACATTGCACTTGGTGACAGGGGCAGGATTTTCCTCGACAATCTCGCGGAATTCTTTCCAGTTCTCCTTCGAGGCATATGCGTTCTTCGAACCTACAGGCACCACAAGGCGAGCCTTGGGAGTACCGGTAAACACGCACCAGTTGACCCATGCAGGCGATGAACGGCGCACAATCACCTCGGCGAGGTCGCTACAGTTGAGGAAAATATTATATTCGTAGGTTGAAACCGAGGCCGGGATTTCGATTGAACGCAAACCTGTTACGTTGAAGCAGCCGCTTTTGAGCGTTGTCAGGTTTTTGGGAAGCACAATCCGCTTCAGCGACCAGTAGTTACGGAATGCCTTTGCAGGGATTGCATTGGCGGGGTTCGAACCGTTGGCCACGATGGTCACACCCGAAAGGTCGAGGCTTGCCAGCTTCATCCGTTCGCGCATGAAGTTGAAATCGTTAACGTCGATTGTACCAAACAGGGTGAGGTCGGTAATCGTACCGGCATCTGTGTCGCTGATGAGGGTGGAGAGTGTTCCTGCCGATACCCACAGGGCGCGTTTGCTCACCACATCGGCGGCATTCTGAACGATAATCTGGATATTCTGGTCGGCAAGCACATTGTTCAGGCGGTAAACATTGTCCGTGCCGGGAGTGATGATAAAGCCGTTGGCTTTCACGGTCACAACCTTGTCGGCCGACTTGGGCGATACAGAGAATGAGAAATCACGGCCTTTGATTACCTTGTTGTCGGCAACCGAAACGTCAGCACCATCGACTGCCGAGGGGATATTGACAGTGAAATACGGAATTACATTGCCCTTGGCCGGAACCTGGGCTATGGTGAGCAGGTCGCCTGCCACAGGGAGCCACTGGCCGTCGCCTACACGTGTAACCAGGCGCACAACATCGCCTTCCACAACCGAAGCATCGGCAGGCACGGTGCATTTGAAATCGGCATATCCGCGTGAAAGAATCTGAAGCGAGGGGAGCGACAGACCCTGGTCGGCGCTGATGAGGGTCTTCATAACATCGTCGGCGCCGAAGAGAGCCACTGCCACACGGCCTGAGAAATCCTCGAATGTTATATTCTTGAAGTTACCGGCACGCACGGTGAATTCCATGCCGGGAACCAGGTCGGTCACGCCTGTCGTCATACCGATCTGGCGCTCGTCGCTGGTGATATGGATGGGCGACCATTCTGTCACGCCTGTTGCAGGCTTTATGTTATAGACAATAGTGGTCTGGTCGTTGAAGTTATAGTTGTGGCTTGCCTGCGGGTTGAGGGCATCGGAGGCGAAATAGCCGTTGGCAAGTCCGCCCCACCCCCAGTTGATGTGGAAGTAGGTGGATGAACCACGCTGCTCGTATCCGTCACACACAAAGGCGTGTCCGGCCGACACATCCTGACCGCTGTATAGCACGGGGCGGTCGGCATCTATTTCGGCAACAAGCACACGCTCCCAATCCTCCTTGCCCATTTCAGCGCGTTTCTTGTAGGATACACCTGCATCATAACCGAAATTGTTGATTAATGCGGCAGGCACACGGACTTCGAACGCGCTCGAGCTTGACATGCCGAAGTCGGTAAGGATAGCCTGGGCGGCGTGGCTCACAACAGTGGCCACAGCCGTAGCCTCGACGTCGGAATAGCCGTTGCGGTAGTTGTCGGTGCGCATATTTTCCCAATCGTAGGCCACATTGAAATCCACATTGCCAACCGAACCGCGTCCCTGTGCGGGGTGGTTGTGATGCTTCATGATAGTGGCAAGGGCTGTGCCGACGCACCCTACGAGGCGGCGTCCGGGAATAAGGTTGTTAAACGGCGCTTCCTGGCTCCAGGGGGCTGTGTTAAGTTCCTTTCTGGCACCTGCTTCGGCACGTGCCATAATGCGCCTGCTTGCGCCAGCAGGTGCGGCGGAAATCTCGGTAGCAACAGCCGAGAGCATCGAGGCTGTTGTGGGCGGCACATCGGCCGCATCATAACCGGCATCGTAGGAGTAACCGATTACAGGCGAAACCTTGTCATCGGCGGCAACGATGATAAAACCACGTCCGTCGACAGCGTTGAACACATAGAACACCGGCACACCTGCGCTGTTCTTGGCGGTATGCACAAGTTGTAACGCCGACGGGTCGGCAAGACGCGACACCTTCCCTGCATGGAAGAAGTCGGCAGCGATGCCCTGGGCATCGTCAACTGAGAGCACCCCCGCATTCACAGATGGGAACGCGAGTAATGCGCACAGCGAAAACAATAACATCTTTAAGGAATGTAGCGACATAGCTTTAGCTGTTAATTTTTCCGTTAGTGTTAAAGATAAAAAGAATTAATATTACCGATTCAAAAAAATAATTCACAAGAATTTCGGACTTATGCAAGCGTCACCCGAATAAGGATGACCACACTATCCAATGAATGAGCACGTTAACATCTCATCAATGTGCCTTCATCAAAAGCGACTGCAAATTTAGGCATATTTCACAATCCCACGAAAAAACAGCCCGGCTAATTCGTCAGCCGGGCTGTTAATATGTGTTTAAAGGAGTTCGATCTGTTGTCAGCGGGTTTCAAGTTCCACGATATAGTCAATCGTGGCCTGACGTTCGGGCAGGTGCAATGTTATGCCCCCGTCCTTGCGCTTGGTGTAGCGCAGAGGCGATTTGTCGCCGTAGGCTGTGGCCTTGCGCACTTTGCATGTCAGCGGCAGGTCGATATCCCTGGCCTGGCCGTCCCATACATGGACGAACAACCGGTTACCCTTGCGGGTGGAAGTTCCCCAGTCGCGTGCCTCGAAATCACCGGCCGATGTGCCATAGATGGTTTCGCCGTTGGCCTTCAGCCACTCGCCGATTTCGGCCAACCGTGTCATAGCTGCCTCGGGAAGCTCCCCGTTAGGCTGCGGGCCTACATTAAGCAACAGGTTCGCACCCATGCCTGCGGCCTTTACAAGCTGGCGTATGATTTCGTCGGTGGTTTTATAGTTCTGGTCGGCAATCTTGTATCCCCACATACCGTTCATGGTGTTGCAGGTTTCCAACGGCAGCGGGCTTATATCCTGACCCGACAGCCCGGCGGTGTTCTCACCGGGGAGGTCGCGTTCGAAAATCTGTATATCCTCACCGGGGAACGGCGTTTCATGATGGTTGTTGCCAATCATACACGAAGGCTGCAGGTTATGAATCATGCGGTATTGCTCTTCAAGCTGCCAGTCAAACGGCACCGAATCGCAGTCATGATCCCAAAAACCGTCGAACCACACAGCCCTTACCGGCCCATAACCTGTAAGCAGCTCGGTCAGCTGCCTGTTCATGAAGCCGTAATATGAATCCCAGTCCCTGCGTCCGGGGTCGCGCCCGGTGTTCAGCCCGGTGCGCCCCGACGGGTAATCCTCCCTTGTCCAGTCGATATGCGAATAATACAGATGGAGCTTTACCCCCTGACGGTGGCATTCGTCGGCCAGCTCCTTAAGGATGTCGCGCCCGAATGGTGTCGCATCAACGATATTATAAGGGCTTTGACCCGTGTGCCACATCGAGAAACCGTCGTGATGGCGGGTCGTGAATGTGATGTAGCGTGCCCCTGAGTTCTTGATTGCCTCAACCCATTCCCTGGCATCGAAATCCGCCGGATAAAAGCCCCGTGCGGCCTTGGCATACTCCTTGGCGTTTATATTGTTGTTAAGGTACCATTCACCCTGCCCGAACATGCTGTAAATGCCCCAGTGGATGAAAATGCCGAACCTGTCGGCCGAAAATTCCTCCTGCGACTTTTTCACCTCGGGTGTGGGTGTGTAGGTTTGGGCCATAGCGCCCGAACCGGCGAGCATTATCGCCGCCGAGGCAGCAATAGCTTTAAAAATGTTATGTCTATACATGGTTATAATGGTTTATAATTCAAATATCTGGCTCATCATCCGCCATTTCCCGGCTGATGTGGCCGAAGGGTCGCACTGCTGTGCACGCCCTACATACTCCTCCCATTCCTGCTGACGCGGCAGGGTGGCCATCCGTGCCATCGCTGCATCAAAATCAAAATCGTCGGGAGCTTCCATAATCATCACAAGGCGGGTTCCGTCGCGGTATATATCCATGCGGGTTATCCCCACCTCCTTTATCCCGGCCACTATTTCAGGCCATATTTCCAACGGGCTGTGAGCCTTGACATAGAAGTCGACAAGTTCGGGGTCGTCGACCAAATCCAATGTCTGTACGTATCTTTTAGCCATGGTTATCTTATCTTTTTCTCAAATCCGGTTGTATATGCCCCGTAGCATGCAACAATTACAAAGCACACCAGCGGGAGGATGAACGATGCGTTTACGGCAGGCATGCCCCAGACCGTTTCCAAGTCGATAATCGCGCCCTGCAACGGGGGCATCAACGCCCCGCCCACAATAGCCATCACAAGGAATGCCGCCCCGAGCGAGGTGTCGCGCTCATCGACCTTCTCCAATGCGATGCCGTAGATGCTCGGAAACATTATCGACATAAACGCGCTGATAGCCACGAGGAAGTAAAGCCCGACCATACCCTCGACCAGGATGGTTGCCAACGTACACAAGGCGGCACATACGCCGAACACCGCCAGCAACACTGCCGGACGTACATATTTCATCATATAAGTACCAACAAACCTGAAGCCCAAGGCCAGCGACATGGCAACGATGTTGTAGAGCTGCGCCGTGGCTTTGTTGATGCCGAGGTTCCCTGCATACTGGATTATGAAAGTCCACACCATAATCTGGGCGGCCACATAGAACATCTGCGTGAGCACACCCCACCTGTACGGGTGGTTATGCCAAAGGTGACGCAATGTCGCGCCTGCATCAACCTTTTCACCGCGTTGGTCGGTGCGCGGCATCCTGACGAGGGCTATTATCACAAACATCACCAACACCACCAGCCCGATAGCCACATAGGGGTCGCGGATAACAGCCAGGTCATGGGTGCGGATAGCGGCTTTCTCCGAAGCGTCAAGGGTGTTGAACACCAGGTTTCCGGCACTGTCGCGCACATCGGAAAGCAGGTTGGGGAGCACCACGAACGATGCTATCGCCATGCCCGACAGCGACCCTACGGGGTTGAAAGCCTGTGCCATGTTCAAGCGGCGCGTCGATGTTTCCTTGTCGCCCAGCGAAAGGATATAGGGATTAGCCGTAGTTTCAAGAAAGGCAAGGCCGAAGGTAAGCACATAGAGCGATACGCAGAAAAAGGCAAAACTCTGCTGCATTGCCGCCGGGATGAAAAGGAAGGCACCGGCCGCATACAGCCCCAGGCCGAGAAGAATCCCGCTCTTGTAGCTTGAACGGCGGATAAACAGAGCCGCAGGTATGGCCATAGTGGCATACCCCCCGTAGAATGCGAACTGCACAAGCGAAGCCTGCGCGGTCGATATTTCCATCACATCCTTAAAGGCCGCCACCATGGGATTGGTTATGTCGTTGGCAAAGCCCCAAAGTGCAAACAGCGTGGTGATGAGTATAAACGGGAGCACATACCGTTTTTCAATCAATGCAGGTCGTTTATGACTTGTATGACTCATTATGATTTAAGGTTATAGGCAGGTAGTAAACGGTCGGCAGGCGGTGTGTTATTTCCGCCCGGATGGCGGGGATGGTGTCATAACGGCTCCTACGGCAGGAACTGTTATGACACACCCCGTTGACCGTGCAGAAAGTTTATTATTTATAAATCGGGCCGTAGTTCTGGCAAGCGCGATAGTCGGCACCCTCTTTATCCATGCCGAACGCGTTCCATGCCGACGGACGGAATATCTCGGCGTCAGTGACATTGTGCATGCACACAGGGATACGCAGAATCGAGGCAAGGGTGATGAGGTCGGCACCGATATGGCCATAGGATATTGCGCCATGGTTGGCTCCCCAGTTGTTCATCACCGAATACACATCCTTGAATGCATCGCGCCCAGGGCAGAGACGCGGCACAAACCATGTGGTAGGCCAGGTCGGGTCGGTGCGCTTGTCGAGCACTTTGTTGATTTCAGGGTCGATATCGACAGTCCACCCTTCGGCAATCTGCAACACCGGGCCAAGACCTTTCACAAGGTTCAGACGGCTCATTGTAACCGGCATCCCGCCACGGGTAAGGAAATTGCTTGAGAAACCGCCCCCACGGAAATAGTCGCGGTTGGCAGGATACCATGTGGTGGCCTTCAGGCATGCCTCCACATCAGCTTCGGTCATCTCCCACGACGGCTTCATGCACGGCTCGCCCTGGCCGTTGACGCTACGGCCTGTGGCGTCGAGCGTGGTGGCGCCGGAGTTGATAAGGTGGATGATGCCTCCGGCGGCACGCCCTGTCAATTCCCTGCCTGTTACACGTTTAACCGCTTCAGGGCTCCAGTATGTACGCACATCGGAGAACATCTGGCCGCAACCTGTGAGCAGGTGCCCGAACAGCATGGCAACACCGTTGCAGGCATCGTTCTCTGTGGCCAGCACGAATGCCTCGCGTATGCCGTTCCAGTCGAACGAGGTGTTCATCAGCGCTTCCGTATAGTCGCCGTTGGGCTTCCAGTCAGTCCACTGGCGCTGCCCCTGGAATCCTCCGGCTATGGCATTATGGCCAAGGGCTTCCTCCTTGAATCCCATTTCGCGCAAACGGGGATTTCCCTGCATGAGGTCGCGCACAATCAGGGTCATCTTCACGATAAATTCCCAGTCGGCATCCTTCTGCTCGCGGGTTTTCTGCTTTTCGGGGCGGTTGGTGAAATCCTCACCTTCGTTGCATTTGCAATATTTCTCCGTCCATGCCATAGCCTTGGCATATTCTTCGTGGTCGTAGATGCCCTCTTCCATACGGCGGAGTATCTCCGTTTCGTCGACACTCTCGTTGCGCATGCCGAGATATTCCTGGAAAAAGGCGGGGTCGACAATCGACCCGGCGATACCCATGCACATGCTGCCTATTGACAGATAGCTCTTTCCGCGCATCAATGCCACAGCAAGGGCGGCACGTGTGAAACGCAGCAATTTGCCTGCAACATCGGCAGGGATGGTGTTATCGTCGAGGTCCTGTACGTCATGGCCGTAGATGCCGAATGCCGGCAGACCTTTCTGCGCATGGCCTGCAAGCACGGCTGCGAGGTAGACGGCGCCCGGACGTTCCGTGCCGTTGAAGCCCCACACGGCTTTCGGCCAATGGGGATGCATATCCATTGTTTCCGAGCCGTAACACCAGCAGGATGTTACCGTGATTGTGGCTCCCACCCCTTCGCGTTCGAACTTCCCGGCACAGGCGGCAGCTTCGGCAACGCGCCCTATAGTGCTGTCGGCAATCACACATTCAACAGGTGTGCCGTCGGGATATCGCAGGTTCGTGCTAATCAGTTCGGCAACGGCCTTGGCCAGGTTCATGGTCTTATCCTCAAGACTTTCACGCACGCCCCCCTGGCGTCCGTCAATGGTAGGTCTGATACCTATTTTTGGATAATTATTCATTGATTGGTTACTGTTATGATTAATTATTTCAATTTCTTGCTTATGAAGTATATGCCGTAAAGTAACGGGGTATGGCGTCACGGTCTGGTCACACTATGGAGTGTATCCATCAACCTGTCGCCAACCCCGATGGTATATCCGTTGGTGTTGAACACCACACGGTTAAATGTGTCGGCAACAACTATCACCGGAAGCGAACGGGCATCAGGGATGCTGCCGTCGGGGGTTATTTTCAGAGCGGAGGCAAGTTCGGATGCAATCTTACCGTCGATATCGGTGCCGAACACCACATTCGATGGCAAATCAGGGAACTTGGAGCGGTCGAAACGTAATGCCGCAGCCTCATCGGCAAAAAGCAGCAGCACTTTCACACCTGTCGCCTCAATCTCTTTGCTCCGCGACGACAAGTCATTGAGCACATGCACGGTCGGTTCATGGTTCGGAGCCACAAGCCCTATAACGTAATATCCCCTGCCGGTGGTGGAAAGGATTGACTTATCCGTTGCCAACGCCATATCGTGATATATGTTCTCGCTGTTGAACGAACCGATTACCTGCACCCCGGTGGTGTCCTGACGGATTTCCAAGGGGATACGTGTGGTCTCTCCGGGGACTACGGTAAAGAACCGCGAGCGTGACAATACCGTGCCGTCGGCCATACGCTGGCCGGTGGTCAGCATATATTCCCCGGCCTCTATAGGCATCGGCTCCTTCAACATCCCCGACCATGTTGCATCTTCGGGATAGTTAAGCAGCACCGGCACCCCGTTTTCAAGTTTGGATATGGTAAAATTAGAGTAATAGGCCGGATTATCGATGCGCCCAGTGGTTGTGAAATCAGCCATCAAAGCACCCTGC
Source organism: Bacteroidales bacterium M6 (assembly GCA_001689485.1). Lineage (GTDB taxonomy): Bacteria > Bacteroidota > Bacteroidia > Bacteroidales > Muribaculaceae > UBA7173. Next base: position 86,802 of record LUJQ01000003.1, read on the forward strand.
AAGGCACCCGGGGAAGCCGGTAAGGAAGCCCCCGACGGAAGCACGGCATCCACCCATTCCTGATTGCCCGCTGCATATTGGGCCTTATCGGTAACAGGGTCTATACGGGCAGGGATACCCATGGCACGGGCCGCCGCAACAAAGAAAATGTCGCGCGAGCGGGCATCGGTGGTTCTGAGTTTCCACACCGAGGCAGGCGACATAGCCACACGGCGCGGATTCCAACGGTTGTCGATTTCAATATTGTCGGCAACCCATTTCACCCACGATGCCGGATCGGAAACAAACTTCTCACGCAAGCCGGAAGGCACTGCATCGAGGAAGAACCGTTTATAAGGGGTGAGCATCTCATCGGCGATACGCGGATTGAGGATATAATCGACATATAGCCCCTCTGCCCCGGGAGCCGGGGCGGGGGTGGCGAAGTGGTCGGCAAGAACCTCGGGTGCTATGTCGCGCCGGTCCTTTTCAGAAACAGCCTTCAGGAGGTCGATTGCACGCCCTAATTCCCCCTTGGGGACACTTTTCAGGAACTCTGCGATAACGGCATGGTTGCCACGGCTCTGAGGCATGATAACAGCCAGCTCACCGGGGTCTGCACCTATCGTCAGGGCAAACTCACGGGCACGTTCGGGGGTGAAAAATGTAGCCTCGTAGGCATTGCGCAGTGAATCCTCATAAGCCAGACGCCTTACGTTGGCATCAGCCGCTTCCTTCGGGACAAAAGGCATGCACTCACGTTGCACCGGCGGCACGATGTCGAAATCCGCAGTCTTGCCTGAAAAGCTATCCGAATCGAGCTTCAAAACGATATTACTGTCAGCTCCCACACGGGCTTTTACAAACCCGAAACGCCCGTTGCTATCAGAGCCCCATACAATGATGTCACCCCGGCCGGCAACCAGTTCCGACCGCCCTTCGGCATCGGTTTCAAGGGTAGCCACCGGGAAGAACTCCCCGTAATTATAAAGACGGTAATCAACCCTCGCACCTTTAACGGGCTTGCCTGAGGCATCGGTAACCATAACCCTGAGGGTATCGACAGGGGCATAATTATCGGTAACATTCACCTCCGTGTAACAAGGCGCCGTAGCCAGCTGCTGTTCCGGGCCGTCATAACGGCCGAACAGCTTCGTATTCATCAGCATGCCACGTGAAGCGGGGGCATTGAACCATCCCAGGTCGAGCACAGCCTCAGGCTCGCACGCACCGAGGAAATGCCATTCGCCATCAACCCAAGCCTCAACCCAGGCATGATTATCGTCGGTATGCGCCCAACGGGGGGTGTAGACCTGGCGGGCAGGAATCCCGACCGCACGCAGCGCGGCTACAGTGAATGTGGATTCCTCGCCGCAACGCCCGATGGCGGAGCGCACCGTGGCCGAAGGGGAACTTGTGCGGGCATCGGAAGGGCGATAAGTCACACGCTCATGACACCAGTGGTTGACCTCCAGCACCGCATCGCGCATCGACATGTCCTTAACCCTGTCGCGGAGTGATTCATAGAAATCACGACGGCTCATGTCAAGGTTTTCATTGTTAACACGCACGGGAAGAACGAAATGGCGGAATTCACGTTCAGGCACTGATTCACCCCATGGCATCTCCTTGCGCGCCCGAAGCGCCAAATCGACATTCTCCTTATAGAACTCGCCCGAATAGTCGGCCATATCGGGCAATGGCATATACGCATAGAGGAATTCCAGCAGCTCCCGTTGGCGTGGGGAAAGATTCGTATCGAAAATTGAAAAACAGCCTGAACCGGCAACAAGCTCCCGTCTTTGGGCAAAATCACGTGCCACATCATGCTGCGCCGCCACGTTGACGGCATCGCACTGCACAGGGGAAGCATACATAGATGCCACCAGGGTTGTCACCAATGCAATATTGGGGAAAGTTTTCATGGTTGGTTTAAAAATTTTCAGGATTAGTTATAGATTAATTAAGACCATTAGCTTATCAGATACGGCAATTCGACCGGTTTATGGCTTTTACAATCGCCGCCACAACATCGCGCGATGTTTCCATACGCGAGAACTCATCGGCACCCGCCTCCCCCATCGAAACTCCGGGATGCCTGAAATCCATAGCGCTATCCATACGCCTGCGGGCTGATGCATGAATCTCGCAACAACCCGACTGTTTCAATATGGATGCGGCATTATCGGAATTGACCCCTGCCCCCGGCAATATGATAATCCGCCCGTTTGCAAGGCGGTTTAATGCCGCCAGCGTCCCTACCCCTTTTTCAGCCGAAGGGGCACATCCTGAAGTTAGTATGCGGTGGCAGCCAAGCCTTATGACTGCCTCAAGTGCTTCGTGCGGCTCCCGGCACATGTCAAAGGCCCTATGAAAGGTCACCGACATATCAACGGCCTCGTCCATCAGCCGCCCGCATGTGTCAATGTCGATGTTCCCGTCAGGACGCAATGCCCCGATAACCACGCCGTCGGCACCGCACTGCCTGGCCATGCGTATGTCGGCAACCATGCATCCGATTTCGTCAGCATCATACACAAAGTCACCGCCACGCGGACGGATGAGCACATGCATCCTCATACCCGCATCGGCCGCTACTTTCCCGGCCATGGATATGAAGCCTGCCGAAGGGGTCACCCCCCCTTCACCAAGTGCCGAACACAGCTCGATACGGGAAGCGCCTCCGGCGGCGGCTTCCTTCACACTGGCCAAGGATGCGGCACAAACTTCTAATATATTCTCTTTTTCCATTGCAAATAAGCCTGCCCGGAATAATCGCGGAGCAGATTACAAAGTTAGCGAGTAAATTTGGTGAAAAATAGAAGAGGTGTGCCAAATTTCGATAATTTGGCACACCTCTTTATGTGTTTTAAAACATCTGCATCCCTGCGACAACGCCTTATGCCGGCCGTTATCACAGAAAAACTCAATCGCGGTTACCGCCGAAAAAGCGGAGAAGATAGAGGAACAGGTTGATGAAATCGAGATAGAGGCTGAGGGCGCCGAGAGTTGCAAGACGCCCGTCGGCCATCGACGGGTCGGCATAAGCCATCTGCTTTATCCTCTGTGTATCCCAGGCGGTAAGGCCGATGAAAATCAGCACGCCTGCGGCACTCACAATCCATTCCAGTGTGGAATTGGCCCAGAAGATGTTGACAACGATGAGTATCAGCATCCCGAACAGCGCCATGTAAAGGAATGTCCCGATTTTGGTGAGGTCGCGTGTGGTGAAATAGCCATAGACGCTCATAGCGCCGAACACACCGGCTGTGATAAGGAACGTTTTGAAAATCGCGGCAATATTGTAGACCACGAAAATCATTGAGAATGTGAGGCCGTTGACAACCGCGAATAGGAAAAACAGACCTGTGGCCATTGCCGAACTCATTTTTTGCAGACGTGCCGAAATCCAAAGCACAAGTCCGAGTTCAAGGATTGCAAGCCCCCAGTAAACCCAACGGTGCTGGGCCATATAGACAAGGAAACTTGTATCGGAGTTAGCCGTAGCAGCCACACCCCATGCCACCAGGGCGGTCAGGAGCAGGCCGAGAAACATTTTCACATATACGTTTTTCATCACAGCCGAGACCTTTGCATCGAGCGACTGGGGCGTATATGAATCCGTTTGATAATAGTTCATATTTCTGATTATGTTAGTTTGTGTTATGGCGAGAGTGATTCGGAGTCATTGCGACCCCGTATGGAAATTTATAACAAATAAGACCTGTGATTTGTGCAAAGGTTTAGAAGTTGCCTGAAAATCTTTGGGAAGGATTTCCAGGCAACGTCTTAAGCCGTTACATACGTTCAGGCACTTTGATTCCCAACAGCCCCATACCTGTTTTCACCACACGGGAGGTTGCCTCGCAAAGCGCCAGGCGCAGCGAGCGCACACCGGCATCTTCCTCGCGCAGGATGGAATAGTCGTGATAGAACTGGTTATATTGCTTGACCAGCTCGTAGACATAGTTGGCTATCACGGCGGGTGAATAATCGCGTCCTGCTTCCTGCACGGTCGAGGGGAAATCGGCAAGTGTCTGGATAAGTGCGATTTCCTTCTCATTCGGAAGCACGGCGGAATAGTTCCCGATTGCCATGCCCTGTTCGGCAGCTTTACGGAGCACCGAACGGATGCGGGCATAGGTGTATTGGATGAAAGGCCCGGTGTTGCCGTTGAAATCAATCGATTCCTTGGGATTGAAAAGCATGTTTTTACGGGGGTCGACCTTCAACAGGAAATATTTCAACGCCCCGAGACCTACCGTTTCGGAAATCTCGTCGATTTCCGCAGGTGTAAGGCCGTCGAGCTTGCCAAGGTCACACGACACCTCGCGTGCACCGGCCACCATTTCCGCCATAAGGTCGTCGGCATCGACCACAGTCCCCTCACGGCTCTTCATCTTCCCTTCGGGGAGTTCGACCATGCCGTAAGAGAAGTGAACCAAATCCTTGCCCCACTTGAACCCAAGGCGGTCGAGCAGCAATGAAAGCACCTGGAAATGGTAATTCTGCTCGTTGCCCACCACATAAATCATCTTGTCAATGGGATAATCACGGAAACGGAGCTTGGCGGTGCCAATATCCTGGGTCATATAGACCGAAGTGCCGTCGGCACGCAGAAGGAGTTTTTGGTCGAGACCGGCATCAGAAAGGTCGGCCCACACAGAGCCGTCATCCTTACGGAACATAATGCCTTTCTCCAACCCTTCGAGCACTTTTTCCTTACCTTCGAGATAGGTGTCCGACTCATAATAGATTTTGTCGAAATCAACCCCCATGCGGCGGTATGTGTCATCAAACCCGGCATACACCCACTCGTTCATCATCGCCCACAACCGGCGCACATCGGCATCCTTTGCCTCCCATTTGCGCAGCATCTCACGGGCCTCGGCCATAAGGGGCGAGAGCTTCGCGGCCTCATCCTCGGTGATGCCGTCGCGCTCCATGATTTCCTTCAGTTCGGCCTTATAATGCTTGTCGAACAGCACATAGAAGTCACCGATCAGGTGGTCCCCCTTTTTCCCGGCCTTTTCAGGCGTAATGCCGTTGCCCCATTTCTGCCATGCAAGCATGGATTTACAGATGTGGATACCACGGTCGTTGACTATGTTGGTCTTAACCACGCGGTTGCCGCATGCCTTCAGGATTTCAGCCAGCGAGAACCCGAGAAGGTTGTTACGCACATGCCCCAGGTGCAGGGGTTTGTTAGTGTTAGGTGAAGAATATTCCACCATCACCAACGGGCTGTCGGCTGTCGGTGCGACGATTCCGAAATTATCGGTTGCCGATATATGCTCAAGCACCGAATTCCAGAACGAAGGCTCTATCACAATGTTAAGGAACCCCTTTACGACGTTGAACCGGTCAACGGCAGGTTCGTTGTCGACGAGCCACTGCCCGATTTCCTGCCCTACAGCTTCGGGCGACTTGCGGGCGGCCTTGACCCATGGGAACACTACAACTGTGAGGTTGCCCTCGAATTCCTTCCGTGTGGCCTGCGGCATGATAGCCGAGGCGTCGGTGTCAACACCGTAAAGCTCCTTCACGGCCTTTGCCACCCCTTGCGCTATGATAAGGTCGATTGACATATGTTGTTATCCTTATTGTTTTTTTCTTCTAAAATTCTGCATGTAATCAATTTGCATGCAAATTTAGCGATTTTTCCCGACTTTCCCCAATCCGCCATAGAATAGCAGGGTCTGCATAAATCCTTATTAAAGGATTCACACAGACCCTGGAAACTGTCGAGAAGGTACAAACCCCATATCGCTACTGCTCGAGCAGGAAGTCGTCAACGGTTACATCAAATATGATGGGCTTCAACACATCCGGGTTGTCTATTGTGATATTATAGATATACTCATGCCCCATCTCCCATTTGTCGACAGCATCGGTTGTCACGGGGAAGAACAGACGCCCTGTGGGGCTTTCCGGCACAAGCTGTGCGGGCGGTGTAGCAGCGTTAGGCCATATCTTGGCCCCGGTAGCTGTATCATAAATCTCGCAGTCTACCTCTATCCCGTTACCAGAATAGGCAGTACCGTCAAAATCGAGCTGTGTAAGCGGCTGCGGCAGGAAATAGCTTATCCCAAGATTGTTATCCGTTATATCGACAGGAGTCGGTGTAAGGTCGAAAATATCCTCATCGCCTATTACGGCAAACACCATCATGTCGTTGCTCATCTTCAGGTTGTCCCAATTGCCGACGTTGTCGGGGAAGTCGGGAGAGGTGGTTGCCTGCGGGAAGTTGAATGTGCCTTGCAGATAGACGTTATGCAACTTCACATAGCTGACACGAACCCCGATTTTAGAATTCGAACTGCTCAACATAATGGTCACACGCGAAAGCGCATGACGGAAATTCATGCTCACAGGGGTCGCCTTGGCAACCTCTCCCATATTTACGGCATATAACAGGTCGGTAGTACCGTTGTTCTTATAGCCAGGTATGCTGCCAAGCTCAGGTTGCGCTGTGGCCGGCACATTGGTTATGTTAGGACTGAATGCATAAAAGTTAACCGGCGTATTGGGCCAGTACATTACAGGGCTGTAAACCCACGATGACCCGTTGCGGGTCACATGCACATCCTGCATATAAGGTTTGCCCCCTGTGTAGGCATATACTATGAACTCCTTTATGGTAGAAGTCGTTGTCGACGCAGAGCGCGGAGCTTTCGGCACAGCGGCCCTGAAACTGACAGCTCCCGATTCGTCAACCGGTTCGGGCATGGGTTGATTCTTATCGGAACACGAAGCTGCAAACAACCCTAAAGCTATAGCGGATAGGTAAACCACGTTGTTTTTCATAATTCAAATAGTATTATCGTTAATTAATAAACACCTTATAAGGCAGGATGTTTCTAGGATTTGATATTTATTACCGTCGTGATCCATCCTTCCACACTTACGTCAAATCCCCCGCCGGTCGGCGGCCCCGATTCAGGTAAGTCCAGCCCGGAAATACGTATGGCCACATGAAGCGGGTCGGAAGCACCACGTGCCTGACCTGTGACATCGAAAGTATAGCATAGTTTTTGCCCGTCGGCAAGCCAAATGTAAAGCGACAATATATTTGGCGCATCCCCTTCGGAAGGGAGCCCGTAAGTTAAAAAATTTCCGCTTATGGTGCTTTTACCGTCGGCAACGGCCTTCACCGGCAAAGTGACAGCACTGCCACGAAACATATCCGACGGCCGCAAATATGAAGCCATCCCGCTCATGGATGCACAAACATGCGCCACACCGCCCAAATTGGAAACATCGCCGACTATAAAGCTGTATTCCGCCACGATGCGTCGCGGATACATAACAAGCAACCGTTTGTCGCTATGGTCGGTAGAGGCACCGGCAGTACGTGTCACATCGACCCCGTCCGGTCGCAGATCGCAACTGCTGCATGAGCCGCACCACAACATGTCGGGACAGATTTCAACGCTTTCACCCTGCCCTGTAACGTCCGGGCCCAACGGCCTGTCGATAGTACCGCCAAGCCCGTCGTAAAGCCCACCTTTGCGACAATAAAACGCGAACTCATCATAATCGCCTTTGCGTCCGAACAACACCCCTGATGTATCATCATTAAACGCCATTACCGAATATTCACCGTCAGGCAACTTCACCTCGCCACCTGTGCGGCCAGGGAAATCGAATCGCCACTCCTCACCCTCAGCCGGGAAAAACACATATGCCATCCCTTCCGGGTCGGCATCAGGCGCATACAGCCAATCACTATCGACCAAGAACGCCCCTACCGACTCCGTGGGGCAATCATCGTAGTCGTAAATAAGGCTACATCCACTGGTCAAAGCCACGGTCAGTATGAACAAAAACGGCAGAAACAGGCGTTCGGGTCTCATATCAAAACATAAACACCACTGACATCATAACAGTTCGCCCCAAAGAAGCGAATATCCCCGCCACGGAGACAAGTTTTCATCCTGACAGGGTGATGCTTGGGGAATTTTTCGTAATTTTGTAGATGATTTGCATTTAATCCGGGCGGATGATTGACTTTACGGGGATTTCCCGGCCATATTTCGAGAGGGTGTATGAAGCCGAACTAAAGGCAGAGGAGCATCTCGAAGCGGGGCAGCGCGGTCTGCTCTGCAATTTTGTCGCATCCGCACGCACAACAGTCATCGGCCAACGGTTCGGGTTCGGTAAAATCCGGGATTACGAGGAATTTGCCGCCAAAGTCCCGCCAGGGGAATATTCCTCTATCCGCCAGGATGTCATGAAAATGATGGAAGGGGCGCGTGATGTGCTATGGCCGGGTGCCGTACACAGGTTCGCCCAATCATCAGGCACATCCGACGGCAAAAGCAAATTCATCCCTATAACCGGGCGCTGCCTCAGCCGGGGTCACTACCGAGGCGCGGCATTCTCACTGGCCTCCTACCTGCACCATGCCCCCCACAGCCATGTTTTCGGGGGGAAGAACTTCATTCTTGGGGGCAGCTTCGCCAATGAGTTGCAACTGCGCAAAGAAGTTAAGGTCGGGGATTTGTCGGCAACACTTATCGACCGCATAAACCCATTGGTCAACCTTTTCAGAATACCCTCAAAACATGTGGCACTTATGGAGGACTGGCAGCGTAAACTCCCCGCCTTGGTGGAAGCTTCGCTGAAAGCCGACGTCCGTTCCATATCGGGAGTGCCGTCATGGTTCCTGACAGTGCTGAAACAGGTAATTGAACAAGCCGGGGCAAACACCATACACGACGTATGGCCAAATCTCGAGGTGTTTTTCCATGGCGGGATATCCTTCAGCCCCTACCGCAGCCAATATGACCGCATAACGGCTCCCGGCAGAATGAACTACTGGGAGAACTATAACGCCAGTGAAGGATTCTTCGGTGTGCAGGCGCGTCCGGGTTCTAAAAACATGCGCCTGCTGATGAACACCGACGTGTTCTACGAGTTCATCCCGGCCGCCAACCCCTCATCCGCCCCCGTCCCCTCCTGGGAAGTGAAAACAGGCGAGGTTTATGCCCTCGTTATAACCTCGAGCAACGGGCTCTGGCGTTACCCGCTGGGCGACACTGTGAGAATCGAATCTACAGACCCGTTGGAAATAACCATAGCCGGACGAACAAAACATTTCATCAATGCCTTCGGCGAAGAGGTAATGGTGCATAACACCGACGCCGCACTGGCCAAGGCTTGCTCCGCCACCGGGGCGGAAGTGCTCAACTACACCGCCGCGCCGGTGTATGCCGGCGACCACACACGCGGACGCCACCAATGGCTGGTAGAATTCGCCATCCCCCCGGAAGATATGCAGCAGTTCGAGCAAATACTTGACCAGGCGCTCCAACAGGAGAACTCCGATTACCAGGCCAAACGGACAGGCGGCATATTCCTGGACAGGCTATCGGTTGAAACCGCCGCACCGGGACTTTTCGACCGATGGCTTGCATCGACAGGCAAACTCGGAGGCCAACGCAAAATCCCACGTCTTAGCAACGACCGTCGTTTCATCGACCCCATGCTTTCAATGAACATCAAATAACCAAACAAGTAGACAATATCAACATCCAGACAACATGAAAACAATGCTTGCAATGAAACTTTCCGCCAAAATCCGCCCCCTGTTGGTAACCGGAGCGTTAGCCGCATCACTGGCTGCCGTGGCCGATACGCCAAAATATATATTCTATTTCATAGGCGACGGCATGGGCATACCCGAGGTAACGAACGCACAGCTGTATAACAAAAACGTGCTGAAAAATGAGAAGCCTTTGGTTATGACCACCTTCCCCGTCGCTTCCATGGCAACTACACATTCGGCAAACTCCGACGTTACCGATTCGGCGGCAGCAGGCACAGCACTTGCCACCGGAGTAAAAACAAAAAACAGCATGCTGGGGATGAGCCCCGACACCACCGCGGTCACTTCGATTGCCAAAGTGCTGTTCGATGAAGGCTACGGGGTGGGGCTTGTAACATCCGTGGCCATCGACGATGCAACCCCCGGGGCATTTTACACCCATGTGGCAAACCGTAGCCAGTTTTACGACACCGGGCGGTTCCTGGCCGAATCGGGCTACCATTTCGCCGCAGGTGCCGCCCTGCGTGGAACAAAGGATAAAAAGGGCAATGACACCGGATTGCTCGATTATTTTGCAGAAAACAACGTCAGCATAAGCTACGGGCTTAACGATATCGACACAACGGCAGAACGCATCCTGGTACTCAGCCCGTTCCACAACGAACGGAACAACTCTATAGGTTATGCCATCGACTCAATCGCCGGGGCGTTGACACTGCCGCAGCTCACCCGTGCCGGGCTCGACCACCTGATGCGTGTGTCGCCCGACAAATTCTTCATGATGGTTGAAGGCGGCGAAATCGACCATGCAGGCCATGGCAACGACGGAGGCACATCCTTACGCGAGGTAATCAGCCTCGACGAATCCATCCGCATCGCCTATGAATTCTATCTGCAACATCCCGACGAAACCCTGATTGTGGTAACCGCCGACCATGAGACAGGAGGGATGTCGGTAGGTTGCGCCGCCACAGGCTACAGTGTGCAGCCCCAGCACGCCGCCGCACAAAAAATATCAAAAGAGCTGTTCAACGAGTTCTGCAAAACGAAATTCGAAAATAAAGAACCCTTTTCATGGACGGAGATGGAGCTGGTGCTCCGCGACAAACTCGGATTCTGGTCAACCGTAAGGCTTAATCCCGACGAGGAGGAGAGCATCAAAAACATGTTTACCGAAATTTTCGAAAAACATAATGACGTAGGCGAGGAAAAAACACTTTATTCATCCTACAACCAGTTTGTTGTGCGGGTGTTTGACATCCTCAACTACAAATCCGGATTCGGATGGACCACCACGCACCACACCGGCTCCCCCGTGCCTGTTTATGCCATAGGTGCCGACTGCATGCTGTTCACCCCCTTGCAGGACAATACTGAAATCCCACGCAAAATCCTCAAAGCCGCAGGGCTGCAACTCCCGCAATAAACGCCCCCTTACAAACTTTTCGCCACCATGCTTGCCAAAGTAACGATGCTCCTGCTGGCTGCCACAGCCGCCTTTTCAATCCATGCCCTCGACTTGAAAGCCGTCGAGGTGGATGTGAAAATGCATCCTGACAGATTCCGGGAGCTTCTTAACCGCTTTGAACAAGCCGACACCACGCTTACGCCGACCGAACTGGCAACCATATATTTCGGTTATTCTTTTACAGCCGGTTATGATCCCACCGAGTCATTCGATGAAATCGGCCAGGCATATGATTCCGGCAACTACGAACGGGCCTCGCAACTTTGCAAGGAGGCATTGGAACTGAATCCCGTATCGCTGGAGCTGAATGTACTGGCGCTGGCAGCAGCCGACCGTATGAGCGGGAAAGCGTATTCCGGGGCCGACATTCTGCACTTCGGGATAAGAAGCGACCTTATAGCCACAGCCATTCTGGAAAGCGGGCGCGGCACTATGGCCACATCGCCGTTCTTCGTAATATCGAAAGCCGATATGGAGCGGTTATTGACCAATGTGCTTGGCATAGAACGCATAGTCGACCGTACAAAGGTCGGAGATGTCGACGCCATAAAGGTAGTGTTTCCCGGAAGTGACCGGCAACATATACTTTATTTCGACAACAGCCGCGAACAAATGTTCATGATTTCACAACCCCGATAAACCCACGCCACCACATGAGCAACGAACAACCCAAATGGACCGAAATCGAACACCTTCCCGAATGGGATGAGGATTTTTATGAGGTCTACACCGCAAAAAAACATGGCAAATGGGTGATGCTTAAAACCCTGCGGCCTGAACTGCGCGACAAGCCCGAATATCGTGAGATGATTGAAAAGGAATTCGACGTGCGGTATAACCTGGCACACCCCAGCATCATCATGATTAACGATTTCGAAGAGGTGCCCGGGCTTGGCATGTGTATCATCACCGACGACGTCTACGGGGATTCCCTGCGAAAACTCCTCGACAAAGGGGCGGTCGATGCCGATATACAGGAAAAAATCGTTACACGGCTTGTCGATGCCATAAGCTATATACAGACGAACCATATAGTGCACCACCCCATACGCCCCGAAACGGTCATATTCACCGAAAACATACGGAACCTTAAGGTAATCGACGTAGGTTTCGACCAACGCGAACACCTCACCCCGGCTGATGCCTCGGAGGATATCTACAATTTCGGCAAAGTGCTCGGCGAGGTACTGTCGGCCACCGGCGACCGCAGCCCGAGGCTGCACCGCGTTGTCGAGAAATGCACCGCACCCGATCCACGCCGCCGCTTCCGCGATATTCCCGACCTGAGGATGGCACTGTCAGGTGGCACAAACAAACGCCTGTATGTGGTAATCATAACCTTCCTGATAGTGATGATTGCCGTGCTTGCATGGTTCAGCATCAAAGACCCGGTGCTATAAACATGGCACACACCTAACGCCTGATTACGCTAAGAGATTGTCTAAAAATTTTTCCAAAAGATTTTTAGACAATCTCTAAATCAAAGATAACAAGTAAGTCATATCGACGTCACCGACACAATCTGCAATGTCAACAATAGAGATTAGAAAAATAGCCCCCGAAGGCCGGGAGCTGAAAAAATATGTGCAATTCGGAATCGACCTTTACGACGGCAACCAGTGGTTCGTCCCGCCGCTCGTCACCGATGACACAAACACACTCTCTCCTGCAATAAACCCGGCGTTCGAGTTCTGCGAAGCCCAAAGCTTCATGGCTTTCCGCGACGGCAAGCCCGTAGGGCGCATCACAGGCATAATCAACAGGCTGGTCAACGAACGGTCGGGGCAGAAAAGCCTGCGTTTCGGATTCGTGGACTTTATCGACGATGACGAGGTTGTCGACGCCCTGTTCAAAGCCGTCAGCGACTGGGGGCGTTCCAAAGGGATGACCTCTATTGTAGGCCCGATGGGGTTCACCGACATGGATCACGAAGGGATGCTCATCGAAGGATATGAAGAGCTGGGCACAATGGCCACAATCTACAATTATCCCTACTATCCCCGCCACATGGAGCGTATGGGCTTCGAAAAGGAGACCGACTGGGTGGAATTCCGTATCACCGTGCCCGACTCGGTTCCCGAAAAGCACAAACGTATAGCCGAACTCGTACAGAAACGTAACAACCTTAAAATCAAGAAATACACTTCTCGAAAAAAAATCAAAGAGGAATACGGTGTGGCGCTCTTCGAACTGATAAACGAAGCCTACGACCAACTTTACGGCTATTCCCCCCTGACACCCAGGCAGATTCAATATTACATAAAAATGTATCTCGGCATCATCAACCTCGACCTTGTGACCGTGGTGACCGATGCCGACGACAAGCTGGTGGCCATAGGCATCTCCATACAGTCGTTCTCGAAAGCACTGCAAAAAAGCCGCGGACGCCTGTTCCCGTTCGGATGGATGCACCTGCTGAAAGCCCTGTGGGGCAAGCCCGACAACACTGTCGACCTGCTCCTGATAGCCGTAAAGCCGGAATATCAGAACAAGGGGATAAATGCACTGCTCTTCGCCGACCTTATACCCTATTACAACAAATACGGCTTCACCCATGCCGAATCAAACCCCGAGCTTGAAGATAATTCGAAAGTGCAGGACCAGTGGAACTACTTCGAAACCCGCCAGCACCGCCGCCGCCGCTCGTTCCGAAAAGACCTGTAGATAACGCAAGCTACCATAACCTGACATGCTACCAAACTGTTACCAGCCCGGCACCCTCGAAGCCGGATGTGACGAAGCCGGACGGGGATGCCTGGCCGGCCCCGTGTTCGCCGCCGCAGTAATCCTTCCCGACGATTTCCACCATCCATGGCTCAACGACTCAAAACAGCTCACCGAAAAGAAGCGTGAAGCCCTGCGCCCCATTATCGAACGCGAAGCCCTGGCCTGGGCGGTAGCCAGCTGCACACCGGGGGAAATCGACCAAATAAATATCCTTAACGCATCAATCGAGGCAATGCACCGGGCTCTCGACGCCCTGAAGGTGCGTCCACGCAATGTAATTATCGACGGTAACCGCTTCAAACCCTATCGCGACCTCCCCTGGCAGACATTTGTCAAGGGTGACGGTCGGTTCGGCAACATAGCCGCAGCATCAATCCTCGCCAAAACCCACCGCGACGAGTTTATGCGACAGCTCGCTGCCGATTTCCCGCCCTATCAATGGGAGATTAACAAAGGCTACCCTACAAAAGCCCACCGTGCAGCCATTGCCGCCCACGGCCCCACCCCCCACCACCGGCTTACATTCCGACTGCTCGACACCGGGGAGGTATAACCTGCAAGGCGGTGTGTCAAAATTCAATATTTTGGCACACCGCCTTGGTTTTCTCAAGTATGGCGAGGGTGCTGTCAGAATGGTTCACACACCCTGCGGGAAAGGGGAATCAGCGCACAATAGTTTTCGCAACACCCCCATTTGTAGACACGATATAGATACCGGCCGGTAGCTGTATCGCATAATCTGAAAGGCAGTTCCCTGAAAAGAGTGTAACCCCGTCGACAGACGTAATTCTCAACCGACCGTTATACCCTGATATATGGAGAGTCTTCTCCTCAACCCATATGGCAGGTGAACAGGATTCGGCTGAGACTATGCCGGATGATTCTATAACCACTCTATCCTCCAGCCAGCTGGATTCGCTACCTCCTTTAAACAGGCCAGACACGGAATACACGTGTTCCCCTTCAGGCACCATAGTGTCGGTGAACGAATCGCCTGCAGTAGTGCCTATCAGCTCCCCGTCGCGGTAAATCGCGAATGCATAAGGGTAGTACATGTCGATTTCCGTATCGGCATCCCCCTCAGGAACTACCACTGCCCCATCCACAGCAACGGCAGGTTTCTGCAAGGTGGCATAACCAAAGATATTGCCGGTTACACGCATGTCAGTGCCCCATCCGCCACCTTCAATGTCAAGCAGATTGCCAAACCCGTCGACAACCGGGCCTTTGTCGGTAAGAAGGGTAATGTTGTTGACCGATGATTCGTAGTGCACCCCTATCCACAGGTCTTTGTCGCCGGTGATTTCAACCTGCTTCGTGAGAGTAACGTTGTTCCATATGGAATTGCCGAATTCCTTGAGCTGCCGTTCCGACACTATCGCGCCGGGTGACGCTGCGCCGGGTTCCGACTCCCATATCCGTAATGTGCTTTGAAGCTCTTTTTGCGATTGGCATGGATAGAAGGCGATTCGACGTATCTTGTAACCACGATACACCGCCAGGTCTTCAGCACGGAAACGATGCGCATAGTCAAGCGACTTGACAGGGAGCGATACCATCTCGAAATTCTCGTTATCGCCCTGCATCCGTGTCAGCCGGTCATCCAGTTCCCACGACAAATCCACATTGCATCCGTCACTCACAGAAGCCTCCATAGAGGCAAGGCGGTTGGCCGGGATGCGTATGGACAGTGACTCATAGGGCGATATAAGTCCGTCGGGATATTCGGCATCAACCGTGTACTCCAGGAAGGTTTGTCCGCCGGTTGCGGTATCGGTATACCGGCATGTTTCGACCTGCCCGATAAGCACCCCGTTTCTCGACAGATTGTAACAAACCGGGGATTGCTGACCTTCGGGAACATCCCATGAAAGTGTTATGGCCCCGCGGCGTGACACTGCTGACAGATTGCGTGGGGCTGCAGGTTCCTCATCGCAGAAAAAGTCAAAACCTACAGTGCCCTCATCGTTCTGCACGATATTCCCAAGACCTTTGTAAGTGTAACGCCCGGATATGGATTTTGTCGATGGTTTGGTGCGGTCGGAGAACTGCGTCACCCCCATAGCTCCGGGAAACGGACATATGTCGGAGCTGACAGCCCCGTAAGTATAGGCATCGGTGTCCGGGTCCTGCATCGAACCGGCGCAAACGGTATATACCCCCTGCGGGAATGTGGCATTAACCGTATTACTGACCAAACCATTATCCACAATAGATTCATCGATATGATGTATGAGCAACCCTTCACCAGGTAGTGCGCTGTCGAAATGGCCCTCACGCTGCCGGTTCTCCAAAATGAAGTACTCCCCCGGAACCGTACAGTCGAACCTATACGCCTCGGGGACGAAGGTGGCCCCTTTCATAGCCTTGACCGACCTATCCCCGTCGAGTACTTCCGGGGTGACCCACCCAAGCTGTATTTTCTGCCACATGTTCGTGCCGGCAGGACGGTCGCCCATATCGCCGTTCCATGCACCGGAAGCCATGAGGTCCCACACGCCG
The DNA here is from genome assembly GCA_001689485.1 of Bacteroidales bacterium M6. Lineage (GTDB taxonomy): Bacteria > Bacteroidota > Bacteroidia > Bacteroidales > Muribaculaceae > UBA7173. Next base: position 103,028 of record LUJQ01000003.1, read on the forward strand.
GTGCCGGGAAATTCACCTCCGCTTAACTCATAGTCGGTATCATAGAAATCCGGGGCACCAAGATTATGCCCGAATTCATGACACATAACCCCTATGGTCGACATTCTCGTCCCGGCGTTGCCAAGCAGCTCCGGCTGGATTGTGTAGCGCCGAATCTGCACCCCGCCGAACTCCATGCCGTAGATTGTGCTCGAATGCGACCAGATATCGTTAGGCGCGCCCGTGGCTTCACGACCGGCGCCTTGGTGAATGACCGCCAACCCGTCGAGAATCCCGTCGCCATCGTTGTCGAAATCCCGGAAATCGATTTCATCGGCAACGAGATGCAGGGCATCGGCAATAAGTGCCAACGCCCCGTCGGAGCCATAATAGTCCTTTTCGTTTGGTAACGTTATCCACCGTGTTACCGTGGTGTTTATGTCAAGTTGCCCGTAGGAATTTTCAAGATAGTAATCGCGGAAGCTACCTATTCCGGCAAAGCCTTCGGCATTCATATAATCATCGAAATCCTGCTGTGTGAATATCGGCGTGGTATTTTTGTAGTTGACAAGCAACATCAACAGCTTGCGTTTCCCCTTAGACGGGAAAGTCCCGTCAATCTGTGTACGGACTCTTGCAGGCGAGGATTCCTGCGGTGGATTCCCCTTCTTTGCCCTTTTCTTCAAATATCCGATTGGCGGCATTCCGGGCTTAAACCCCATAGCGGCAGCCTGAGCACTGTTCCCGTCACGGTAGCGGAGGCCGGATGGTGATAACACGCCTGATTCTTCACCGGCATAGGTAAGGAAGCCTTTCCCATCATACATCAGGGTATATCCGTCGGTACTTGTGACCCAGTTGATATTTTCATCGCCATGGACACGCACCTGCACAATGGTTCCGTCGGGCTGCGACACCTTGACAGCACCCGGATAGGCACACACTGCATCGGCATATGTTGCGGGCGCCAACACCATTATGGCACCGATTATCTGATTTGCAAATCTATTCATAAGCTTAAAGTAAGGCAAAGACGCAACAGCCCGGAAGCCTTATGTCCGACTGATGCGTCTTTGCGGTGGGTATTAGATGTGAGTTTGAGACTTATTTAGCAATTTTCACCGAACCGGCGGCAGCTTTTACAATATATATACCGCTGCCGAGATGCGATGCCCGAACCGTTGTGCTGTTATCAGCGGCGATTGCAGAAGCGACCAGCACACCTGCCACGTTGTGAACGGTCACTGTCTCACCTTCGGATGTGCCGCTTACCACGATATTCCCTGCATTGTCAAGACACACGGCAAACACGGTGTCGCCATCGGGATTCACGGCGGTCAGGCCGCTCTCTTGCGGGTCGCGTGTGGATAACCACAGCTGCCAATTGGCCCCGTAGGCGGCTTTGGAACTGTCGAGGTCTCCAAGTTTGCACCAGCTCCCGTCGGTGGGTACGATGCACCCCTCAGGAACGGCAAACGGTTGCACATGGAGGTTACCCTGCCCGTGGCCGAACTTTATGCAGGAGGTGGAGATATATGAGCGCCCTAAGTTGGGGTCTTCAGCATCAATAGTCATGGAAGCATCGAATTCCATTGCCACAAACACCGGGCCGGTGGTCTTAACAGGCTTGGGGAAATTTACAAAACGCGGGTCGCCCGAAATAGAACCCAGCCCGATTTTACCCATTGCCTCCCCTATCGTTGTGTCGAATCGTCCGAATACCGTTTCAGGGTCAAGGCTGCCATCCTCTTTAGCCCCGTATAACACGATTGAAAACGGTTTGTCGCGGTCATCGCCATATGTTACCGCCGCATTGCGGTAATACCTGTCGGTAACCCAGAATGAAACCTGGCTTACCCATGTCTCCGTGCCGGCAGGGAAACTGAACAGCTGGGCCAATTTATGGTAATAGTGATTGTAGCCTGTTATGAAATCGGCATCGGGAGCCGTATCAAAGCATGGGATATTGCCACGGTCGGCAATCATGTCGCTGCGTTCATTCAGGAGGCTTACAGCCAGACCGGGGTCAGAATCGTCATCGCTTACCACGATTACCTCGAATGTCTTGGTGGTAGAGCGTGTGCCACGTGAGTTGGTTGCGGACAGTGAGAGCTTGTATTCACCGGAAGTATCGAACACGAACGAAGGATTAGACTCGGTTGTTGCCGCCACCTCTTCGCCATCAAAGGTAAGGCTCCATGCATAAGAATCGGCATAACGGCTTGTATTGGCGAATTTTACGGGTTTCCCTTCGAAAGCAAGCATGTTACTGGTATAAAGGTCGAAAATACCAATCGGGGCAAAGCCTGGTTCGACACGTGCCTGCAAGCCGGGTGCCGTGATTTGCAGGTACTCAATAGCAGCCATGCCGGTGTTGGCTTCTCCCGACAGGGAAAATGCAAAGCAATAAGGACCTGAGATTTCGGGCTTGAATGCAGTTTCACGTTTAACCCACGATGTATGCTGGTTGTCAAAGGAAAGCAACGTGCGGTGGAATTCGTAATCCTGCTCAGTACCGACACTGAATTCCAGGGTGGGCAGATGCAAATCCCCGTCATCATCCCAGCCCCCTTCTATCATGGTATAGAAGGATATTGTGTATTCGGTTCCAGCTTCGAGATTGAAGAACGGAGTGTAAGCTTTCGCATCACGTTCATACTCACTCCTTGGAGTCACCATGTAATAGTCGCCCTCTATTGCAGGCAGGTCGTTTCTGATATTGGCTGTAACCCATACGGTAGTGCCGGTAGAATGCCATCCTATAGGCAGCTGTGAGGTACCATCATAATGTGTGGGGTCAGAGAACGTCTCTATATAAGGAAGATCCATACAGTCGGCAAGGTTGTCGGCATTTGGTTCTAACGGGGCCGGGGTATCCGATTTCGGATGCTTGCCGGTGATGAACACATCGTCAAACGCCACGGCTTCCCCGCTGGGGCCTACCGGCCCGTTGGTGAAAGTGATTGAAAAACAATATTCCCCGTCGGCATCAGGTGTGAACTCAAACACATGTTTTTCCCAATCGTTATGAGAGTCAGCGCTAACCGAACCACATTTATAGGTATGGTCAGAAACATTTTGTGAATTACCGGCTTTCACCTCGAATCCATTGCTGCGCACATAAAGCGATGCCGGCGCTATGAAATCCAGCTCAAGGGTGCATTTTGCACCACCAACGAGGTTCACCATCGGGGTGTAGAGCACAACCTCCGGACTCACACTGGCTTTGCCGAGAACATAATCGCCCGAATTGGCCACCAGGCCGAAATCAGATGCCAAGGCACGCTGGAACATGCCGCCATCGTTACCCCAACCTTCCGGGAATGTTGCCCCTCCGGGATAGTCGGCATCTTCGTCAAAAGTGAACTCCATTTCGAAATCCACCCCATCCACCGGCTCCGAGGGCTCAACAGGAGAGCCACCCTCATCGGGTTCTTCCCCATTTATGAATATATCATCGAAAGCAATCCCCTTGCCACTGCCAGTGGGCAGATAAGTGGTAACCGTGATAGAGAAGCAATATTCCCCGTCGGCATCAGGTGTGAATGTGAAACTGAATTCTTTCCATTCAGGATAACCCTCACGTTCCACAGAGCCAACAGTTATGGTTTGCGCCTCGACATTCTGCGCGCTGCCAGCCTTGACATCAAGACCATAGGAATATACATACAGGCCGCCGTCGGGAGCAATATAATTGAAACTAATCGTGCATGGCTCCCCTCCTTTGAGTTTCATCATGGGGGTGAACAACACATCGCCGGGAGCGGCACCACTCTTTCCAAGCACATAATCACCCGATTTGGCATAGAAACCGAAATAATCGGCTGTACGACGCAAAAAACCGGTATTGCCTGATTCAGCCCAGCCTTCAGGCAGATCAACCCCCTGAGGAAACTTGGCATCATCGTCGAAATTATACTCTAATTCAAACGGCGCAGCCTCTGCAAAATGCGCGAATCCGAAGGAAGTTGCCACCAGGCAGCAGGAAAGGAGATTCGTAAAAAATTTTTTCATCTGCAAAATATTAGGATTATTGTGAATGATTTTTGATTTGTTCACAAATGTAAAATATAGTCTACAATATCCTCCATTTATATATGTTAAAGTATGCTAATTTAAGGATTATATTTTTATTACACCTCAATTTTAGAGTATTAGAATAGCAGCAAGATAAGATTTAAGGTAAATTTATGTCATTATGCCAATTAACATACATGCTGAAAATAGACTGATTATTGAAAAAGCATAACGCATAAGCTTGTAATGTCAATATATTTATTATTCAACACCCTTGATTAATCACACTTTTTATGCCACGGCGTTTTTGTCGATGCCTATTCATAGCAGAGGCTTGCAAATTGCACCAAATGGGAACCGGCGTTTTGTCAAAAGTCAGACTTTTGACAAAACGCCGGTTCATTCACAAAAGATAAAGCGATGTAGTGTGCCGTCAGGACGGCGCATCCTTATTACTGTCGCATATTGAAATCCGATACGGCATATAAAAACAATGAGTCAGGCATCAGCCTTCATGCCTCTTACGCCTGTTGCCTGTAATGGTATCGAAATTTTCCAATGTCCAGTTTATCAGAGAGGTTATGTGAGGCATTAGGCTGTGACCGAGAGGAGAGAGTGAATATTCCACCCTTGGCGGGATTTCAGCATACATACGACGGTTTACAAAACCGTCAGCCTCCAGGTTTTTCAATGTCTCGGCCAACACCTTCGGGGAAATGTCCGGGATGGCTTTTCCGATTGCATTGAACCGGGTTGCTTCGTTCTCAGCCAAAACACACAGAATCAGTATCGACCACTTGCCAGAGAAACGCGCGATGACATTCCTTACCGGGCATGAGTCGGTACATGTGTATTTTTTCAAATTTTCTTTAAGGGGCAATGAGTTCATTTTCAAAAACAGTTACCGGGAAGTAAGCACCTTACTTTAACGTAAGTTCTTGTTTTACAGATTATTTTAGTTTAATTTTGCGCTATCAAAAAGAAAGCCGGTTACAACGGCAAAGTTAGTCAACAAAATCAACTACAACAAATAGACCATCAATTATGAACGAAGCAAAACATCTTCACAGAGGGGAAAAATTCGCACACGCAACCGTTGGTAAAATCCATAACTTCGAGGGCAAACAATTCATAAAGGATGCCACCGGCGCTACCTCATGTGAAATATCCTTCGGGACTCTGCCCACAGATGCATCGGTACCGTTTTTTCACTCCCACAAAAAGAACGAGGAAAACTATATCATTCTTTCCGGCGCAGGCAGATTCCAAGTAGACGACGAAGTTTTCGAAATCGGGGAAGGTTCCGTAATCAGGGTGTCGACACACTGCGACCGCAACCTCAAATGCACCTCGGCCGAACCGATGACCTACATCTGCATCCAGGCGAAGGAAAGCAGCCTTGACACCTACACCATGAACGATGCCGAAATAACTGAGCGCTCCAACCTTCTCTGACAACTACCCGCGCATGGCAACAGACCCCGGCAAACCCCAATCTTGCTCCTGATTGACAAACAGCAGACTGAAATCTTACGAAAGGGTATGAAAAAACCTCAGAACTATCCTATAGTCTGAGGTTTTAAATTTACACGGCCTTCTTTATGGCCTGCGCTGCGGAAAGACAGGGATTCGAACCCTGGGTACCCGTAAGGGTACAACGGTTTTCGAGACCGTCCCGATCGACCACTCCGGCATCTTTCCAATCGTGGTTGATGGCAATGGCAACCGAACGGCTGCCTTAATGCGGTCACAAAGGTACGAAAGATTTTTGGCACTGCGCAAATTTTTAACGGTAAAAATTCCCTACCTTTGCCCATAAAGCAAATAAAAAGTCGCAGTCATATCGACTTCGTTTAAAATACAATAATCTTCGCTTGAACTATAATATTATGAGTAACAAAGAAGGATGCCTGTTGAAGGGCTTGAAACGAGCGGCATGTGCCTTGACAGGGATGACGGTTGCCATTTCGGCGATGGCATGGGGACAGAAAGGGCACGACGTTACAGCGTATATTGCCGAAAAGCATCTCACACCTGCAGCGGCAGCAACGGTCGACTCTCTTTTAGATGGCAGAAGCCTGGTGTACTGGAGCAACTGGCTCGACAATGCGAGCCATACACCCGAATATGCCTATACCAAGACATGGCATTACAACAACGTCGACGCAGGCAAAACCTATGAAACCCGAAAACAGGCTCCCGACGGCGACGCAATCACGGCACTGCGCTACAGCATCGGCATTTTGTCAGACCAGTCGAAAAACCAGGAGGAAAAATCATTGGCTCTCAAGATGCTATGTCACATACTTGCCGACATCCACCAGCCACTGCATATGGGGCATGCCACAGATTATGGGGGCAACACGGTGAAACTCAAATATTTCGGCCGTGACACAAACCTGCATTCCATATGGGATAACGCCCTTACGGAATCGGCTCACAAATGGAGTTACACCGAATGGCAACAGCAGATTGACCGCACCACGCCTGTCGGGGAAAAAATAATAATATCAGGCAATATCGACGACTGGGCCACACAGAGCGTGAAACTGGCGGAGGAAGTTTACAACTTTTTCCCGTCGGGCAAGCATGTGTCATATAACGACGTAGCCCATTGGACGCCCGTAATCGAAGAGCAGCTACTTAAAGGCGGCCTCCGGCTAGCCCATGTGCTTAACACGCTGTTCGACCCTTCATATAACGGCGGTGGGACGGTCACATCACCGGCACAGTTCTGAACAACTGCACAGGCCGGCAGGCCGGGGCATATCATACACCCTACATCTCCGCTATACGGCATGAAAAAAAGAGGTATGGATTAAATCCGTACCTCTTTTTTGGCAGTCGGGGTGAGAAGACTCGAACTTCCGA
>LUJQ01000033.1 GCA_001689485.1 Bacteroidales bacterium M6
GAGGCGGACAGCAAGTCGGCAGCTTCTTCACCGAAGCGACCGACAACGAGAAGATAAAGGCTATTTACGGCAATTACGGCTTCTGGTCGTGGCTCCGCTATTGGTGGATTGACACTGAGAACTACACTTCCTTTATGCTTATGGATAAGGGTTTCTACGACTACGACTATTCAGAGCCGAAAGGCGGAGTTGCCAAAGGTCGCAACATCACCAAAGCTACAGACCCTGAGAAGCTGAAAGCGAAACTGGCAAGGCTGGGTATAACGCAACAGCCAAGCGCTCCCCTCTCCCCCTCGGAGCTTCAGGCGGAGGTTATGAGGGAGGAGGAAAAGAAACAACAGAAAAGATAACAGAGCCGAGAGCCGATTGCCCGAAAGGGTGTCGGCTCTTGTGCATTTGAGAAATGAAGATGAAAGATTTACTGTTTGTTTTTGCACTTTTTACAGCCCTTGCCTTTTATTAGGCTATTGCCCGTCGGCTTCCATATAAATCCGCACAACCCACACTGACAAGTCACATTATCAGACATCCTTGTGAATGGGGTTAATAACCTTATGTGAGGAAATTTTGCGTGCAATTCATCTTCAAAATCTTTGGGATGCTTCTTGCCATAGCGGTTGCAATATACGCACCCCGTTCCCCTTGTTCTTATTTCTACTTTACAGCGATATGGGGGATGATTGGGATTAGAGCATTTCCATAATGCTTCGTAGTCAGAACCGGGCGTAACCTCAAAAGGAGTTTTGTCGTTTTCCTCACACCACTCTTTAACCAACTCTGGGTATAAATGCCCCAAACTTGTATCGGGAGAAACTTGTTTGCCGTGGCATACGGCGCACTTTAATCCATTAACCCGTTTCTGAATTGTGGCTAAGTAACTATGATTGCATCCGTTGTTACAATGCCAATAGAATTTCTTTCGGGTATCAATCCCAATATTTTGCGGAGTGTATCCCGTATCTTTATTCAACTCGTAATCCCATTCAGCGGCAATATCGGGTCGTAAGGCAGCAAGGCTTTCTAATGAATGAAACTTTTGATGAGCGCAGTAAGGGCAACCATTCCCTGCAAGATGTTCAGACGGATTTTGTTCAAATATGCCATGCTTGGGACAAATGATTTTGACCTTAATATGGCATTTTGAATATTCAACTAAACTATAATCGTATGTGTTGCCATGTACCTGTTTAGCCTTATCTACCCATTCGGCTGTAGAATATTGATAGCGTTTGGCACAATGAGGACAGCCCCAACCATTCGATACAGAACTAATTACACTCCTCCATCTATGTTTGGAGTTGACTGGGCAAATCCAATGCGCTTTCTTTGAAGATTTAGCTGAAACCATTTCGGGCATCAACGGCGAGTTAGCCTCGTAATCCCAAAGGGCGACGGGCGCAATCCCCTCGCTACGCTTCTTTTCTTCTGATGCGGCGAAACTCTTTTCATACGGCACGCAATCTAATGTCGCTCTTACCTCATTTATCTCTGAGCCAAAATTCACCTTAGCATCTTTTGAGGATAGTTCAGTGAGCAAGACCTCTAATTTTGCTTCTAAATCCTCATATTCGGGGGTGTATTTTACTTTTATGACCGTACAACCATGCACTTGAATATCGGGGCAATTATCCTCTCTAAAACGATATAAGATAATGCCTCTATTGATTAGGCGTTTTGTCTTAGCAATGTCTTTCGGTGATTTTTCTTCATTGTGGAAACGCTGTCCGTCATACTCAAATCCAAGATTAAGTGATGGAATAAAAACATCCATTTCGTCATTGCCAATACGGTGACGGCTTATTGCTTCGGGATAATACTTTTTGATTGCTCTGAACAACAACTGTTCGGGGACAGATGAACTTCTACAATTAGCACAGTGAGGACAGCCTCGTTTGTTGATATTCCGATTAGATACTTTTGCCTTCCATTCGTGACCGCAAACGGGACACAACCACCACGCATATTTATTACTGTTGGCAAACACATCAAACGGAGTAAGGTTGCCATTCTTAGTTGGATGCCACTCTTTAGCCAATTCGGGGTTTAGATAGCCAAGCGATGTTTCTCTACACAATTTTTGCGATGAACAATAAGGACAGTCGCCTCCCGTATGATAGACTTTGTTCCCCGGCAGTGTGTGATAGTTATGTCCGTTAGGGCAAATCCACCACATCTTCTTACGGTACGTTGGAGGTATGGTGTCGGGGTCAATGATGTTCTTTTCAAAATCCCACTCTTTTTCAATAATGTCGGGATATTTGGCTTTAAGGCTGTTGTAGCCGGGGATTATCACCCTGCCTAAACATATCGGGCATTTATCTGATTCGGCTTTGCGTTTCGCTGGAGCAGTCCTATTGGCAATCTTCTTTTGATACGAGTGTCTGCATATAGGACATTTCCACCACACCTTTTTGTGTGAACCATAAGAAACATCGTCGGGAGTCAATCCCTCGTTTCGTTCATAGTCCCATTGCTTTGCTAAATCGGGAAATACCTCAGATAATGAAGCCATCTTAAAAGTGCAACCCCAATGGAAGCCGTTACACATTCCAAAGGGGCTGGCAGAATAAGTTTATGTTTGTGGTAACGGTCACGGTGCAAAGTTAGGCATAAATTCCGAATTAGACAATATTTCTTAAAGTTATATTGTAGATTTTTTTGTATCTTTGCTACTATAAAGAGAGCCGAAGAGCCGATGAACGCAAAATTGCGATTCTCGGCTCTTTTTATTTTCGATAATAATGGAAAGGACAACCGCAAATCGACCCAACTATTCGTCAAGGTACTTTAATGCTGCCTTGACGATAATAGAGAAGCCAAACAAAAAGAACGAGCCTGCAATCAACCCAATAGATTCAGCAAGCGAGAAAAACTTGGCGAAGATAGACAGTATGCCACTTAATAAGCATACCGCCCCCATTACGCTTATTGCTTTGGGTACGAGGCTTCTATCATCGTGTCTCCTATTCTTCTCTATCAATTCGTTATATCGGTCATATCCCGATTTAGGCTTTTCTTCCATCGTAATCAATTTTTACCGCAAAATTACAGAATTTTTCGGTATGGCGCAACCTATAAACTTGATAACCTTACGATAATGGCAGAGAATTTACAGTTCCCGATTCTTTTTGACCTCGAAAAAGGCGTTGAAACCGCAATAAAAGATTGGGACAGCAAATATGCTGATAAGTTAGAGAAAGCTATTCAGAAAAGAGCATTGGGTGTCAAGTTGAAATTTGACACTAAGGCTTTTGACAATCTTGATGATGTGAAGCGAAGGCTTGCAGAGTTAAAGATAACACCTCTTACGCCCGAGAATAAACAAGCAATCCAAGAACTAACGAAAGAGTTAAAGGGTCTTGCAAAGCTCATGGAAAAAATCTCCAACTTCAAGGGGATTGAATTGCCGGAACTTCAAGCAGCCAAAGCAGCTAAATTACGCAAAGATGTAGCACAGGCGGACGAAAAACTGCGATTGAGCAAGGAGCGTATCCGACAAGCCGAGGAGCGACTTATTCTATCTCAACAGAGAGCGGCACGGCAAGCAAAAAACACAGGAAAAGCATTCGGAGAACAAGAAAGCTATCTGAGCAATCTAATCAAAAAGATGGCTGTGTATGCGTCTTTCCGTCAAGTAGGCAACTTCCTTACAAGCGTCAGGGAGGTCACAGCGCAATTTGAATTACAGCGTGTGTCGTTGGGAGCGATATTGCAGGATGCGAATAAGGGAGAACAGATATTCTCGCAAATCAAGCAGTTTGCGTTAAACTCGCCTCTGTCTATTCTTGACATGACGAGATACACCAAGCAACTTGCCGCATACAAAATTGAGTATGATGAGTTGTTTGAAATGACTAAAAGATTTGCAGATATTTCTGTCGGCTTAGGTGTCGATTATCAACGCATAGTCCTCGCCGCAGGCCAGACAAGAACAGCCACTTACCTGCGCGCAAGTGAATTAAAGCAATTTACGGAATTGGGAGTGCCATTATTGGAAGAACTTTCCATCAAACTTTCCAAGATGAACGGAGAAATGGTATCTACGGCAGAAGTCATGGATATGATTTCCAAACGAGCCATATCTTGGGAATTAGTCAAGGAGGTTCTTTATGATATGACCGATGCTGGAGGTATGTTTTATAACATGCAAATACAGCAAGGTAATACACTGTATGGCTTATGGCAGAAACTGGGGGATGCAGCGTCTGTAATGTATGAACAGATTGGTAATACCGGATGGGTAAATTCGGGGATGAAAGAAGCTATACAGTTGCTAACTGAATTGATGCGCAATTGGAAAGCAGTCGGTCTGACGGCGGCGACTTCAATTCTACCTGCGGTTGCGGCTATGGCAGCTTGGAAGATGGCGACCAAAGCACTCGCCAAGAGTGTTGCAACGGCGACAAACGAGCGTATTGTGGCGGAGGCTAAGCTTGCGACCGCAATGAAAGGCTCGGATGTTGCGGCACAAAACGCCGCACGTTCAAGCCTCGCAAAAGCCAAAGCAGACGAAGCCGCCGCGATTGCTGCACAAAAGAACGCTACCGCGCAGAGCAGACTTAAAATGGGGTTTGTCTCGCTTGGCAAAACTATTGCTTCGGGACTTGGAATAGGCATTGCTGTAATGCTTGTAACCAACCTGATTTATAAGTTCTATGAAGCTCTGACAAATTTCCGCAAACTCAAAAGAGAGTTAGGGTCTATATATACCGAGACCGCCACGCTTCAAGACCAGAGTGTGCGCAATTTCGAGTCTCTTGCGGATAAAGCCGTACACGCCGCCGCTGGAAGCAAGGAACAGACAGACGCATTACAGGAACTGAATCGCACCTATCGGGACATATTGCCGCAGATGGCTCTTACAATCGAGAACCTTACAAAGATGAAAGGTAAATATGATGCCCTTACTCAGTCAATAAGAGAATACGTTGCGGAACAGCAGAAACAGAAAGCCGAGAGTGCAATAATGGAATATTATGGCACAAAGATTAGAGATGCGCAAAATGACGTAAGGGAAAGACTTTACGACCAAGATTTATCAGCAACCGAGGTCGGACGATTCTTTGCCGAATTTGAAAAGGTCGCTCCGAAATATGGAGCGGACACTTGGGGCGCGTTTCGTGAAGCTATGCTGTCCGCTGGTGTCAAGGATAAAAAACTAATAGCCAAGATTTGGAAAAAAGAATTTGAGTTTACACAAAGGGATATTGTAAGCAGCGATACTGGCAATGCCAATATCCGTGCTTTATCTGATGCTTACGCAGACCAAGCGAATGAGCTAAAAGGCATGAATGAGCAATATCGTGAGGCAATCGGACAACTCGGCAAATTCTCCGATATGCAGAAGCGTGTGTCCGATACGGTAGCAAACGCGACTTACAAAGACACGAGTGACAAGCCAATAGATGCCGACAAGCAGGGCGATTTACTTAGTGCCATGAAATTCAATTTATGGGTCAAAAAGACTGCATCTGAAATTCAGAACAACGAGGATATTCAAAAGGCATTTGAGTATATGGGCGAGGGTATAAAGTCCGAATGGTTCAATATCATCAACGCCCTTGATGCCAACAATCTTGGCAATGTATCGCAGATAAATTTTGATGCTATTATTGCCTCGGTGGATAATATGATTGAGAAACTTGGTAACAAGAATCCCGAAATTCTTACCATCCTCAATACATTCAGAAACTACTTGGTGGCGCAGAAAAAAGAATATGAGAATATGGCACCAAGCGAAACAGTCATTGTCCGTTGGCGAAATAGATGGCGAGCGATTGTAAGCGAACTGAAAATATCGGGTCAGAATATGAACCGTTTCCTTATGCAGTCAAGCGAAGATTTTGAGGCATACCGAAAAAGAATCAAGGAGGAGGTTACAGCCGTTATCAATCAGATAAATATTCTCAACGAGGCGATTAAAGCGAGAATCAGCGCAAGAGCAGCAGGAGATGATAACTACACAAAAGAGCAGGAAGCCGCAGATAAAAAGAAGTTGAAACAAGCCGAGGAACGCAAAAAGGCATTACAGAAACTTTTGGCTGACCTTGACAAGATTGAAATTGATACCGGAAAGAATAAGAAAGGTGGCGGCACAAAATCCGACAATCGTCTTTCCATTCTCAAAGAGTTGTTTTCGGAGTACAAAGCGATGTATGACGAATACAAGAAACTGTCCGACACGCTTGGTGCTGACAAAGCCGCCGACAAAATGGAGGAAGTCTATGGTGAGGTTGCGAAGCAATTCAAGAAGTATGGTCTTGAAATACCGATGAGCGCAAAGAAAGCAGCCGATGGGATGCAGGTGCTTATAGGTGCTATGGAGAAGTTGCGTGGTGCTAAAAGCAAGAAAGGGCAACCATTGTTCGCTACTCTCGAAAAGGACATATCTTCCGCAAAAGCGACTCTCGCAAATTTCAATGCCGAGGAGTTCAGAAAGGAGATTGAGAAAAAACTCAAAGCCCTTGCCGACCGCATCTCGCGCACCAAGACGGCGAAGGAGTTTTATGAGAAGATACTGAATATGACCGGGGATATTCAACTCTCGGCAAATCTTGCCGTATCTGTGTACGGCCAAAACGGGCAGGACTTGCAGGACGCTATACGTGAGCAGATAAGAACTGCGTTTGAGACAGACCCTGAAAAGAATGTCACAATAGACCTTTCAGAAGCCATAGACCCCGACACGGGCGCAATCAACTACAACAAGCTCGCGGAACTTGAAGAAAAGTATAAGGATGTGCTTATAGGCGGTCGAGCCGACCTGCGCCAAAAACTAATTGACGAGGGACGCAAGACCTCGGCGGCACAGGCTCAACAATGGCTTAAAGACATTGAGAAAGCAAAAGATTTCGCACAGCAGCGCATAGACCTTGCAACATACACCGCCAATCAGATAGCGGCGATAAACGCCCGGACTGACTTGCCGCAAGCCGACAAGGACAAACTGACAAAAGGCTATCAGGACAGAGAAGCGAAACAGTTGGCGAAGTTACAATATGACGAGTTCAAGGACTCGGCTATGTATGTGCATATATTCGAGGACTTAGACCACGCATCGACCACGGCGTTGAAGAATATGCGCGACCGACTAATAGCCCTTAAAGGACAATGGCAACACCTCGACCCCACGCAGGTCAAGGAGCTGACCAAAGCCATTGCCGACCTTGACGAACAGATAGCAGGGCGCAGCCCGTTCAAGTCAATCCTTGACGGCTTCAAGGGACTTGCCTCCGCACGACCGCAGAAAGTGATTGATGCGGAGCTACTCACCGCAACCGAAGAACTGACACGGAGAGAGGAAGCACTTACGGCGGCGACAAAGAAATATACAGAGGCTCAGACCGCCCAACTCAACGCTCAGGCAGAAGTGGCACAGGCTCGGCAGGATTTGGAAGATGCGCTTGCCGTGTCGGGCGGCGAGGAAACGGCCGAAGTCAAGGCTGCAAGAGAAGTCTTGGGTATAAAGATAGCCACATTCAATGCTGTAAAAGCGGCCTCAAAAGATAGCATATCGGCAGCTAAGACGGAGGTTGACAAGGCTTCGGAGAAATACGAGGAGCAGAAGAAAGTAATCGACAAGCTTGTTGAGGAGGGCAAGATACGGGAAGCCAATATAAAGAAGATAGAGCTTGCCAACCAAAAGATAGACGAATACCAGCAGCAGATAAACGAGGCTCTTGACGGAGTGCGCAAAATGATGGAGGCATTCGGCGCATCGGACGAAGACATGCAGTTCTCTGACGATGTTGCGGGTGCGCTCAACGAGATAGTGGACGCAGGACAACAGGCGGCTATGTCGGCGGCATCGTTTATGTCGGGCAATATCTTAGGCGGTATAACTTCGGGTGTATCGGCAATCGGCGGTTTAGTATCAGGCTTCACCAATCTTTTCTCCGCAGGCAAAGTCCGCAAGGCCAACAAAGAAATCAAGCGTCAGCAGGAACTTCTCGACCAATTGGAATACACCCACGGACGGCTTGAAAAGGCGGCTGACAAAGTGTTCGGGGCCGACTTCGTCGCGAATATGAACCAGCAGCAGAAAGTGTTGCAGGCCCAGGCTGCCGCCTATCAGAAGCAATACGAGGCCGAGCTGAGCAAGGGGAAGAAAGCCGACGAGGAGAAACTGAAAGAATATCAGGAAGCCTACCGCGACACCTTGGACGAAATCGCCGACATGCAGGGGAAGTTCGCCGAACGGATGGCCGGGACTGACGTGACCAGTGCGGCCCGGGATTTTGCCCAGGCTTGGCTGGAGGCATACGCGTCATTCGGCGACACCGTCGGGGCCATGAAGGAGAAGTTCAACGACCTGATTAAGAACATGATTGTCGAGAGCGTGATGGCCAAGACCGTGCAGATGGCGTTGCAGCCGATGTTCGACCATATGGACGAGATGTACAAGAGCGGCAAGTCCATGACAGACGTGCTGAACTACGCGTTCTCTCAGGCCGCATACACGAGCCAGGCCATAAGCGACGGCCTTGAAGTCAACGCCCATCTCCTTGAATCTCTGGGATTCAATGTGCGTGACCTCTACGCCACTTCCGACAACCTGACAGGAATCTCCCGAGACATAGCGACCGCCTCGGAGAAAGACATCAACGGGCTGGCGGCCCATATGTCAACCGTGGAGTATTATGCAAGCACGGTGCCTGGGATGGCTTCCGACGTGGCCGCCATCCGGGTTTTGCTTGAAGGTGGAGCGGCGAGGACATCGGCGCAGTCGGACGGGTTTTCTTCGATTGACTACACCCCTATGTTCAGTGTCGCCAACCAGCATCTGCAATCCTTGCCGAGAATTGAGGAGCAGCTGGGACAGATTTACGCCCTGCTCAACCGGACAATGGTGGCCAAAGGCGGGAAATTCGGATTCAATTCGTTTTACAATTCCTAAAGTCGTGTTAAATATAATATTGCATAATATACTATAATATACTATTTTTGTAGTATGAAAGACTCTGTTAACTTTAAGTCGGACTTCACGCTCATTCTGCACCTCTTTGCCTGCGACCTGGAAGGTGGCGGCGAGAAGATAGAAATCGACTTTCCGGACTACGACTGGAAGGCCATATTCTATACCACGCAAAAAGCCAACGCCTACACCGCGTCGTGTGTCGGAGGCGAGTGCGTCAACTGCGTCAACGACGGGGGCCGGATAAAGGTGGTGTTCAACGACCACCGCCTCTCGCCCGGGGTGCTGCAGGTGGAGTTCACGGCGTATCTGCCCGACGGGGGGTACCCCGACGGTGACGAGCGCGTGGTGACCCCCGGCCCCCTCGGGGTGACCCTCGTCAGGGAGGCGGCCCCCTG
>LUJQ01000072.1 GCA_001689485.1 Bacteroidales bacterium M6
GACATCATAAAATACAATAGTTCGGTAAAATTTGCATATTCAATTGAATATCAATAAGATGCAATAGCAATTCAATATCAATGCAAACTATTGTGTATCAGTGCGATACAGCTATGCCTGCTCAAAAATTACCGAACTGTTCTTTCTAAGTAAGTCATGAAAATTATTACGCATAAAACCTATAATCAGGAGTTATATTCTCTGCGGCATCCTTTTGCCGCCTTTTATCTTCATATTCAGTCGTGTAGCTCGCTACACTCCTTCATCTTCGGACAAAAATCAACTGAAAGTATGCTCTCAGACCATATAAAATAATTTCCATGACTTACTTATAAGAGTGAAAATCACTCGAAAATCCTGCCTGCAGGAATATCAAAATAAATTTTACGACTTACTTACCTATCAGCTGTTATGACACTTCATTTCACCGGGCTGTTGCTCGGCATCTGCACATTCCTTATAATCGGGTTGTTCCACCCCGTGGTTGTCAAATTCCATTACTGGTTCGGCACACGGTGCTGGTGGTGGTTCATCATTCTTGGGCTTGCCGCCACAGCTGCATCGTTGTTTGTCGAGGCCATATTCCCACAAACCCTCCTTGGTGTTTTCGCATTCTCCAGCTTCTGGACTTCCAAGGAGATTTTCGAACAACAGGGGCGCGTGGAGCGTGGCTGGTTCCCGGCCAATCCCAAACATGGAATAAAGAAGGAGAAGTCATGATGGCTTCTCCTTCTTTATTCCATGTTTTTTTGTGTACAAAATGGGAATCAGACGGTCATTTCGCCACAGAGGGGGTGGTGGAGGCAGCGGGCTACCTGGCGGGCGTTGAGACCGGTTCCGAAAAGGAACATCATTTTGGTAAGGGCTGCCTCGGTGGTAATGTCGTGGCCTGAGATTACCCCTGCCCGGTCAAGAAGACTGCCGGTGTAGTAACGTTTCTGCCTTACGCCGCCGTTGACACACTGGGTTACGTTGAGTATTACCAACCCCCGGTCTACAGCTTTTCTTATAGCCTCGTTGAACCATTTGGCAGTGGGGGCGTTGCCTGCACCATAGGTTTTGAGCACGATTCCTCTCACGCCGGGGGTTTCGAGCTGCTGGAGCAGGCAGGCTTCCGACATGCCGGGATAAACGTAGACCACGATGATGTCGGAACACATTCCCGAATGCACTTTCAACGGGTGGCGTTCGCGCATCCGCCACAGGGCGTCGTGGTTATATTGTATGGCAAGCCCTATTCTGGCCAATGGCGGGTAGTTGTTGCTTTTGAAGGCATTGAAGTTGTCAGCGCTCATTTTTGTAGAGCGGTTGCCACGCCATAGATAGTTTTCGAACAATATGGCCACCTCCTGCACCATAGGCTCGCCGTTTACAGGGTCGGTTGCGGCTGCAATCTGCAGGGCGGTAATCAGGTTTTCTTCGCCGTCGGTCCGCACTTCCCCTATGGGAAGCTGGGAGCCGGTGATGATTACAGGTTTGTGGAGGTTCTCGAGCATGAACGACAGGGCCGATGCCGTGTAGGCCATTGTGTCGGTGCCATGTAACACCACAAATCCGTCGAAATCATTGTAGTTCCGTCCGATTTCGGAGGCAATCTGCTGCCAGTGCGACGGGGCGATGTTGCTGGAATCAATCGGCGGGTCGAATTGCAGGTGCTCGATGTCATAGTCGAGCATCTTGATTTTGGGCACATTGTCAATCAGATGGGAGAAATCAAAAGGGCTCAGGGTGCCTGTTTCGGGGTCTTCAATCATCCCGATGGTTCCACCGGTGTAGATGATCAGGATGCGTGGTCGGCGAGAGGCTGTTTCCATGTAGTTAATAAGGTTAGTAGATTTTAAACAATCTCTAATCGGTTGCCTGAAAAATTTTCCCAAATATTTTCAGGCAACCTTTATCGGTAAGGTTATTTCACTTGTGCCCCCGGGGTTACCGGGCCTGTGGGACCTATGACAACGAGTGACCCGTCGGGGTTCTGTGCCGATAGGATCATTCCCTGCGACATTACCCCTTTGAGTTTGCGCGGTGCGAAGTTTGCCACGAAGCATATCTGGCGGCCGACGAGTTCGGCCGGGTCGTAATATTTGGCGATTCCGCTGACGATGGTCCGTTGCTCCATGCCGTCGTCGATTAGGAATTGCAACAGTTTGTCGGCCTTGGGCACACGTGTGCATTCCTTGACTGTGCCCACGCGGATGTCGACTTTCATAAAGTCGTCGAATGGCACATCTGGTTGCTGTGGCTCGGGTTTCCAGCTTTTGAGTTTGTTTTCCTCCTTGATGCGTGCAAGGCGGTCGAGCTGGGCTTGGATGGCATCGTCCTCGATTTTTTCAAACAGTAGTTCTGCCTGTCCCAGCTGTGTGCCGGAGGCTACGATGTCGGCGCGTCCGAGGTCGTCCCATTTGAGGGCGGGGAGGGCAAGCATTCCCGACAGTTTCTGCGACATGAAGGGGAGGAAGGGTTCGAATGCCACGGCGATATTCCCGCATATCTGGAGGGCTGTGTTCAGGATTGCCTTTACACGGTTCAAATCGGTTTTCGCCACTTTCCACGGTTCGGTTTCCTGGAGATATTTGTTGCCGAGACGAGCAATGTTCATGGCATCCTTCAGTGCTTCACGGAAGTGGAAGGTTTCTAGGTTGGCTGTCAGAGCGTCGCGTATTGTTCCGAGTTCGGCAAGAGCCTCCTTGTCGATTGGTTCGAGCGTTCCGGCTTCAGGCACAATGCCGTCGAAATACTTATGGGTTAGTACCACGGCGCGGTTCACAAAGTTACCGAGGATGGCAACGAGTTCGGAGTTGTTGCGGCTTTGGAAGTCGCGCCAGGTAAAGTCGTTATCCTTTGTTTCAGGGGCGTTGGCTGTGAGCACGTAGCGCAGCACGTCCTGTTTGCCCGGGAATTCGCGGAGATATTCGTGCAGCCATATTGCCCAGTTGCGCGAGGTTGAAATCTTGTCACCTTCGAGGTTGAGGAATTCGTTGGCCGGCACGTTGTCGGGGAGCTGGAAATTGTCGCCGTAAGCCATCAGCATCGCCGGGAAGATGATGCAGTGGAACACGATGTTGTCCTTTCCGATGAAGTTGATGATGCGTGTTTCGGGGTCTTTCCAATAGGTTTCCCATGAATCCGGAAGAAGTTCCTTGGTGTTGGAAATATATCCGATGGGGGCGTCGAACCAGACGTAGAGCACCTTCCCTTCGGCACCTTCAACCGGCACGGGCACACCCCAGTCGAGGTCGCGGCTCACGGCACGTGGTTGCAGGCCGAGGTCGATCCACGATTTGCATTGGCCGTAGACGTTGGTTTTCCATTCTTTGTGCCCTTCGAGAATCCACCGGCTGAGTTCTGTTTCCCAGCGGTCGAGCGGGAGGTACCAGTGTTTGGTTTCCTTAAGCACTGGGACGTTGCCTGTTATGGCGCTGCGTGGGTTGATGAGGTCGGTGGCATTGAGCGATGTGCCGCACGATTCGCATTGGTCGCCATAGGCGCGCGGGTTGTGGCAGTGGGGGCATTCGCCTGTCACATAACGGTCGGCGAGAAACTGGTTGGCTTTCTCGTCAAACAGCTGCATCGAGGATTTCTCCACAAACTGCCCGTTGTCGTAGAGACGGCGGAAGAATTCCGATGCCGTTGAGGCATGGATGTCGGAAGTGGTGCGCGAGTAGATGTCGAACGACACACCCAGTTCCTCGAACGAGTCCTTGATAATGGTGTGGTAGCGGTCGACTATATCCTGCGGGGTGACCCCTTCGGCTTTTGCCTTTATGGTGATGGGCACGCCATGTTCGTCGCTACCGCCTATCATTATCACGTCTTCGCCGCGCAGGCGCAGGAAGCGGGTGTAAATGTCGGCCGGGACGTAAACTCCGGCAAGGTGGCCTATGTGTACCGGGCCGTTGGCATAGGGGAGCGCCGTGGTGACAAGTGTGCGCTTGAAATTCTTCTCCATATCTGATTTTAGCTTTAGCGATATTAGGGCATGCGGCGCGTTGTGTAACGGACAGCATGGTCATTATTCCTCCTGCTGCTGCGAAGTTGAATGACCAGGGCGTGTCAGATGCCGCTGCATCATGCGATTAAAACGCAAAATTACTTATTTTTTCGGGAAAAATTAAATATAAGGCGTGATGTTTGCCTTAATGTGTGGTTATAGCGGCCTATGGGATTGGATTTGGCCGTATAATCAGTAAGTTACGTGCAGGCAATAAGTAATGGCGATATGTCATAGCTGTGTGTTATGACCTATCGCCATTACCGGTGCTTATCTGTGTCGGTATATACCCCGGCCTCTTATCAGGCTTTGCCGGGTTGTTCCATCCAGTGTTTGGACTGTCATAGCATCAGGCGGTAAACCGCCTCGGTATCATCAGGATAGAGCTGGAAATACGGTCCGAAGGGGAGCCCCTTGTCCTCATGGAATTTTTTCACGAGGAGGGGGAAATCGGGATTTTCGATTCCGAGTCCGGCCAGTGTTACAGGCAGTCCGATAGAGGAGAAGAATGTTTTCAGACGTTTCACTGCTTCGAGTGCGTCGGCACGGTCGTCGCCTGTGGGGGATATGTCGAACACCCTGTGGCCGAATTGCGCTATTTTCCCCGGCTGGTGGTCGGCCATGAAAGTCATCCATGCGGGGAACACCACTGCTAATCCGGCTCCATGGGTAACCCCGTAGACTGCCGACAGTTCATGCTCCAGCCCGTGCGAAGTCCAGTCCTCGCGGCGTCCGCAGCCGCACACCCCGTTATGCGCCAGCGTGCCTGCCCACATTATGTTGGCGCGGGCATTGTAGTTCTCCGGTTCTGAAATCACCTTCGGGGCTTCGGTGATGATGGCTTTGAGCACACCCTCGGCCACACGGTCGGTGGTCTCCACCTCGTCGGTGGTTGTGAAATACCGCTCCATGATGTGGGCCATCATGTCGGCGATTCCGCTTGCGGTCTGGTATGGGGGAAGCGTGAATGTCAGTTCGGGATTCATCACGGCAAATTTAGGGCGGAGCGCCATATCGGTGCGCAGGCTGATTTTGCGCATACCTTCGAGGCGGGTAATCACCGAGTTGCCGCTACCCTCGCTCCCGGCAGCCGGTATGGTGAGCACCACCCCGACTGGAAGTGCTTCCGACATGACGGCCTTCCCGGCCCAGAAGTCCCAGAAATCGCCGTCGTATGGCACCCCTCCGGCAATGGCCTTGGCCGTGTCGATTGCCGACCCGCCTCCAACAGCGAGGATGCCGTCGACACCCTCTTCCCGGCAGAGGCCGATACCCTCGTAAACGCGGTCGTCGGTAGGGTTGGGCTGTATCCCCCCGAGTTCCGCCCATTCCACCCCGGCTTCACGTAGCGATGCCGTAACCCTGTCGAGCAGCCCGCTGCGCCGGGCCGAGCCACCGCCGTAAACGATTAACACCTTGTGGCAACCCATAGCCGCTGTCAGTGAGCCGGTCTGGGCTTCTACCCCGCGTCCGAACACATATCGTGTCGGGCTGCAATAACTGAAATTATCCATATCAGGCAGGAATGTGTTTTTGAAATCAGTTTTATTTACGGCTCAAATATACGAATTATTTGGTTATTGCCCGATTCTGAATTTCATAAACATCTCTTGGCTTTTCATGATATAAATACCTTCGGGCAGATGCACTTCGCCAGAATATGTGGTTTTATCATGATAAAATATTTTGCCATCTATGCCATAAATTGAAATCGGTCGGCCTTGCATGTCTGATAGCACAACACGTCCTTGGCAGATTGATACGTGATCCTTGAGATTGAAATCTTCTGAGGATAAACTAAGATAAGGGGTACTTCCGAAGTTATATTCTTCGATATGTTTGAACTCGCTCCATCCGGGATTTGCCTTATATGCCTCTGCTCTGCCGGGAGGCACCAAAAGACGGCATGTAGCTTTGTCGATTGCCCCGTCGGAATCTGCATGTCCGCCAAACGATGGGTGATATGAAGTGCCATCTTCCGAGAAGTTCCGGCCAATTGTGGGCGGGATATGATTTTCAACGATTATTTGCTTCAGATTTCCGCAGTAAAGAAAAATGTTACCGTCGATTGTGGGGGAAGGATCAGATATTTCTTTTAGGGTAAGACTCTCTAACCCTGAAAGATTTTGAAATGATCTGCCATACAGTGCTTTGATTGTAGATGGTATTGTTAATGATGTCAGTGCGGGAAGATCTGTAAATGTATCGAATTCAATCACGGATACATTCCCCAAGTCAATCTCTTCCAATGAGGGTAGCTTTCTGAAACTGGCTTCAACGGTGTATAAATTAGGCGGGAATGATATGTTTGTCAAACCGCAATTGCAAAAAGATGCGGATAAATCTATCAAAGATGCTGGTAATGTGATTTCTTCAAGTTTTGGCAAATCGATAAATGACGCATGTATGTTTTCGATATTTCCATTTATAACCACACGTCTTAGATCATGCATCATGCAAAAATTGTATGTCAGTCCACCCCTGATAGTAGATGGCAAGATTACTTCCTCAATGCCTGGTATGTCACATAAAATAGAAGAGTAAAGCATGACAACATTGTAATGGGTTCCAGCATATGTCACTGTAGAGGGGAATATTAATGACTTTGCCGGTTGTTGTGAAGCTCCCGGTGTATTAAGGTCTAGATCTATGATGGCGACCTCATTGGTTTCCTGGTTTTCCGTTAACACTTGGTATGATATACCGTCTATGGAAAATGTATCATTGATAGTCCCAAAAGCTGCACATACGGATAATACACAGAATGCGATGGATGTTATATAACGTTGCATAGACTTGATTTTAAATTTGAACAAAATGAATGGTATGCTATTGAAACTGATTGTACACATAATAGATGTCGTTTTTTAGTTAATGATGTATCATAATTTGAGTTTGTCCTTTGACAATATTGCCATCAGATACTGTAACCGCATATTGCCCATCAGGTATTTTAGCAACATCTAATAACGATTCCCCACTTTGGAATGTTATATGTGTTTTAAGAGCGATGTTTCCCGTTTTAACATCTACTAAATATAACAGCATGTCGCATTCTGGGGTAGGGTCGCCATGTAAACATAGCGTGATATAGCTTGATTCCCGATTAGATACGGCAGTTAATTGGTATGTTCCTAAAGGTTTGTTACTTGTAGTAGTGTTATGGAAATCAAATAATTTTGGAATTCTGTTGGCTCCGTAGACACAAATTGACAGACTGTTGTCTTTCATAAGATCATCAACATTCAGGATGGAAAATTTGATTTCAGATCCGGTTAA
Organism: Bacteroidales bacterium M6; assembly: GCA_001689485.1. Lineage (GTDB taxonomy): Bacteria > Bacteroidota > Bacteroidia > Bacteroidales > Muribaculaceae > UBA7173. The sequence continues at coordinate 7,271 of LUJQ01000072.1, forward strand.
TAGCTCGGACGAATTAGTTTTTTTGTTATAAATCCCTATGTACACGGGTTCTAGTGTGTTCACCTGTATGTGGATATCATGTTGGGCGTTATTTCCAAGCCGGTGGCAAGATATTGAAACTTCTGTATCATCAAACTCTTTGGGCACTTGAGTTCTAATCATCATGCTTGCATCCCCGAATACATGCATGTCTTCCAAAATTTTTCTAGTCGAGGTAGAGCGTTCCCATGGCATCAGCTCTTCTAGCCTATCACAGCCTGCTTCTAAAATTTCACCTAAACGATAACGCGGGTGTCTATATTTGGTTAAAACATAGTCTCCAAGAAATGCATTATAGATAGTGTATAATCCAGGTTCAGGCCATATCATATTAAACATGCCGAATGTTGTCATGGGTGTGTCTCTAGAATCAATCAGGCCGGTTGCAGCAAAGACTCCTACTCCTCCACCTCGTTGATTTGTTAGAAATGCCTCTGCTACGGACGATTTAGAGAAGTTGCCGGAATTGCATGTCATACTGAATACAATGGGTTGTAAATCTCCATTCTTTAAAAGAAATTTTATGTAGGCTGTATTCAAATGGGGGTTAAGCCATTCTGTATAGTCCCCATGCCCCGTATATAAAAGATAGAAACAGCCGTCGTTAACTGCTTTGACAACATCCATTCCATTATTGTTCCAATTATAGTTTTCAGGATATAAATCTTCAGGCACATTGCCTCCTGCACCACTAAAGCTATTCCATTTTTTCGGGTCTGCTCCTTCCGACAGAGTATATACACGCCGTACTGATTTGCCATGTGTCATGACATGATTGCGGATAATTTCGCATGTTTGAACTGACAAACTTCCTTCAGTTTTGAGGTCAGGCATTGCTGAAAAATGTGAGGTATGAACTCCACAATTATAAAATGCTTGTGAAGATGGAGGATACATCTCATATTCGATTATTTTTCTAACAGCGGTTATTGCGTCATCAGGGAATGAGGCTGAAACACGGCCCATGTATATATCACGGCGTGTATCACCAGGTCCATCAAGACAAGCGTAGTAAAAATCGCTTACTTCCCCTTCATTCCAAAACTTGGTCAATATTTTTCCGGGAACATCTTTGTGCTGACCGATGATTAACGCATATTTTAGCGCCGGGTTATCGTTGTAATAGTTAGATAGGCTGTCGGTCACTTCATTGTCATTCCAGGTGTCACGATAGAAAATTTTGACTGTAAAACCCAAGTTTTTTTTATGTTCTGCAAATATTTCCGCTGCTTCTTTGTACTTTGGTGTTGTTATTATGGCATAGCCGTCATTCAAAATTTCATATCCAAATGGATTAGATTGGTGGATTGGCGGCGTTATTTCAGGAGGAAGAGAGTCTATATCCCAAATTTGGGTATTGGATATACCTGGCCTTGCTGCTTTTTTTTGTCTGTTTGGTGATGCAATGAAATTAATTCGATATTGAAATGTTCCAGCAACCGATATTTTTCCTGTAGTTGGATTATATAAGGCCGGTTCAATCATAATTTTGGCGATGGATGTATGCCGTCGCGTTTCTATTCGTGCTAATGAGACTATATTATGCGTGATATTTGTATTAGATGTATGTATGGTATCTAGTTGCGAAACATTTATGCGATTATTCTTTGTGGTAGATTGAGGAGTGGTAAAATAGTCGGTGTATGATACTTTCTCAATGTTAATAATTGCAGAATCGCTCCACTCTGGCAAATCAAATGAGTCCATCCGCACAGGTAAATAGGGCGCATGGCCATCGGATGTCATTCCAAATCCTGGAATATACAGACGAAAATCAACCGTGTTCTCGTTGTCAGGCATTAATGTTGCTTCTTCGATTTCATAGCGTACGGTTATACCGAGTGAGTCAGGATCAATATATGCTTTTGGTATAATTGGCTCGATGTCAAGGGTAAATTTGTCTATCGGTTTAATGACAAATGCATGTGCTGATATACTTATGATACATATAAACGCACATGTTAAAGCTGGGGAGAGTTTTGATGTTTTCATGGGAGAGGATAAATTAAGGGTTATTAAAACTTAGACTTTTATTGTGACAAAAACTTAATTATACAAATGTATGTATAAAAATGGTTATCTAAGGCTTTTCTTAACATAGATTAACCATTAAAATTGGTTTTATGTGAAATGCAATTATTCCAAAATAATTGAAAAGAAAGGCTTAAAATTCATTTTGAAAGGGTTAGTGAAACCGTTTGGTTAAATTTAAGGATTGTTGGATAAAAATTGTGCAGGGGTTGTTATAATTATATGTAATTTCGCCATTTGAATGTGATATAGGGGTGGTGTGCCTGCTTGCAGGCTACGGTATCGCCCTTTCTCCTTTTATGATATTATGAAGAAAATCCCAGCTATATTGCCGGTGGCGGCGCTTGCCGCTGCGCTTGTTGCCGGAGCCGCCACCCGGAGTCCCAAAGGGGAAATCGCGCGGAATCTCGACACTTTCACCTCGATTTACAAGGTGTTGCAGACCAGCTATGTCGACAGTATTGATGCCGATAAGTCGATGACCACCGCGATAAATGCGATGCTTAACGAAATCGACCCGTACACGGAGTATATCCCTGAGAAAGACCAAACCGAGTTCATGACAATCTCTACAGGTGAATACGGCGGTATAGGGTCGTATATCGGTGAGCGGAACGGTAAGGTGTATGTTTCCGAGCCTAGGAAAGGGTCGCCTGCACAAAGGGGTGGGCTAAAGCCCGGCGACGTGTTCTTTATGATTGACGGCGATACCGTTACCTCGTTGAAAAGCTCGGAGGTTAGCAACCGCCTGCGTGGCCAGGCAGGAACGAGGGTTTCGGTCACGGTCAAACGCCCTTATGTGGAGGATTCCATCGTCAGCGTGGAGCTTACACGCGAGAAGATAGAAATCGACCCGGTGCCGTATCATGGTGTGGTCAAAGGCGATATAGGGTATATACAGATTTCCACGTTTAACGAGAAGACATTTCCCAAGACCCGCGATGCCCTTGAAGAATTGAAAAAGAACCCTGCGGTGAAGTCGCTTGTACTCGACCTCCGTGGTAATGGCGGCGGTTTGCTTGAAAGCGCCGTGCAGGTGGTGGGCTTGTTTGTGCCGAAGGGTACGGAGGTGCTCCGCACCCGTGGCAAGGGGCTTCTTAACGAAAAGATTTACAAAACTACAAATACCCCTGTCGATACCGAAATCCCGATAGCGGTGCTGGTCAACGGAGGGTCGGCCTCGGCTGCCGAAATCGTCACCGGGGCGCTTCAGGATCTCGACCGCGCCGTCATTGTCGGCGAACGCTCTTTCGGCAAAGGGCTTGTGCAGTCAACACGCCAGTTGCCCTACAACGGGTTGCTTAAAGTGACGATTGCCAAATATTATATCCCTTCAGGCCGCCTTATCCAGGCGATAGACTATAGCCACCGCAATCCCGACGGCACGGTGGCGCGTATCCCCGACAGCCTTACTACGGTGTGGCACACAAAAGCCGGGCGCGAGGTGCGCGACGGCGGGGGTATAACGCCTGACATAAAGGTGGAATATCCCGAAGGGAACAGGTTGGTCTACAATATAGTGCGCGATAATTGGAGTTTTGATTTCGCCAACCGATATGCCGCCCGGCATGATTCTGTGGCCGCTCCGGAAGACTTCGTGATTACCGACACGATTTTCAATGAGTTCAAGGCGTTTATCGACCCGGCGCGTTTCAAATATGACCGCACATGTGAGCTGATTCTTGAGCAACTTGAAAAGGCTTCTAAAACCGAGGGTTATCTCAATGACCAGGTGCAGGCACAGCTCGACACCCTGAAGGTGATGCTTAAGCATGACCTTAACCACGACCTTGACCTTAACAGGGCCACAATCAGCGAATATCTTGCTTCAGAAATTCTGCAACGTTATTACTACGACCGCGGGGCCATTATCGAAGCGTTGAAGCATGATGCCGAACTTGACAGTGCCGCAATCGTGCTCAACAGCCCGGAAAGATATAAGGGGATTCTCAGGGGGAAGTAGTTTTAAGTTTGAAGTTGTAAGTTTTAAGACATAAGTCGTAAGTTATAAGAGGGTTGGCTGTGGAAATAACCGAACTTGACGGACTGTTTATGACACCGGCCAGGCGCAAAGCCCTGGCCGGTGTGCTTGCGTTGGCAGAACGTGGCAGGGTGGAATTGCGGGGACTGGCCGGTTCTGCCCCGGCGATGGTGTTTGCCGCGCTTGAAGGTTTGAAAGCCCCGCTGCTTGTTGTTGGCGATTCGCTCGATGATGCAGGCTATCTGTATCAAGACCTTACGAAGCTTCTTGGTGACGATGCCGTGTCGATGTTCCCTTCAGGCTACAAGCGTGACATAAAGTACGGACGGGTCGACCCGCCTTCGCAGATAATGCGCATCGAAACCCTTAACCGATGGAACGATGACCCGGCATTGCGTGTGGTGGTCACCTATCCAGAGGCGATGGCCGAAAAGGTGGCATCACGCAAATCGCTGTCAGACCACACACTTGCGCTTAAGGTGGGTGAGGAAATCGATTTGGAGCAGACCAGGCGCTGGCTACGTGAAAACGGCTTCAAGGAGGAGGATTATGTGTATGAGCCGGGGCATTTTGCCGTGCGTGGCTCGATTCTCGATATTTTCGGATATTCGAGCGAGCTGCCTTACCGCATCGACCTTTTCGGTGACGAGATTGACTCTATACGCGCTTTCAACATCGAGACCCAGCTGTCGGAACAGAAACTTGAGTCCGTATCGGTCACTGCCAATGTGGGCGGCAGCGGCGACGTGGGGGGTGAAAGTGTGCTTGAATTCATATCGCCCGACACTCTGATTGCCTTGCGCGACGCTGACTATACCCTGTCGCGTATAAGGGCTGTGGCTGGTGAAACTTTCAGCACTTCTGCCATGATTGCCGACGAGGGGGATGCCTCGGCGATGAAGAACCTTGTCGACCCCGATAAATTCGATGCCGGTTTCAAATCGTTTGCCAAGTTGCACTTCACGGCGGCAGCCGGTACGGGCGGCGGAGACGGTGAAACAGCCGGCAGCAGTGTGGAATTTGATTTCCAATGCACTCCCCAAGGGCTTTATCATAAGAATTTCGACCTTATTTCCGACTCTTTCCGCCAGTTGCTGGCCGACGGATACACGCTCTATATACTTTCCGACAGCGAGAAACAGGTTGCACGCCTTAAGGCAATATTTGCCGAGAGGGGCGACGACATCCCCTTCACCCCCGTGCTGTCGACCCTCCATGAAGGATTCGTTGACCATGCTACACGGCGGTGCGTGTTTACCGACCATCAGATTTTCGACCGTTTCCATAAATATACCCTCAAGGGGGAGCGTGCCCGCAGCGGCAAACTTGCCCTGTCGCTGAAGGAACTCAGCGCAATAGAGACGGGTGACTACATTGTGCACGTAGACCATGGTGTAGGGAAATTCGGGGGGCTGTTGCGCACGCAGGTCAACGGCTCCACCCAGGAAATGATAAAGCTTGTCTACAAGAACAACGACTGCATTTTCGTTAGTATCCACGCCCTGCACAAACTTGCCAAATACCGTGGCAAGGAGGGTGTGGAACCGGCCATCAACAAGCTCGGCTCAGGCGCGTGGAACCGGTTGAAGGAGAAAACCAAATCGAAACTCAAGGATATAGCCCGCGACCTTATAAAGCTATATGCCGCCCGCAAGGAGGAGCGGGGCTTCAGCTTCTCGCCCGATTCGTATCTACAGCATGAATTGGAGGCATCGTTTATCTATGAGGATACACCCGACCAGTCAACTGCCACTGCCGCAGTGAAAAAGGATATGGAGAGCCCTCGCCCGATGGACCGCCTGATATGCGGGGATGTCGGGTTCGGGAAAACCGAAATAGCCGTGCGTGCCGCATTCAAGGCCGCCACCGACGGCAAGCAGGTTGCGGTGCTTGTGCCTACAACCGTGCTTGCCTATCAGCATTTCAACACCTTCCGCGACCGCCTGGCCGACTTCCCCGTCAGGGTCGATTACCTGTCACGCGCCCGGACAGGCAAGCAGGCCAAGGAGATTCTCAAAGACCTTGGTGAGGGTAAGATAGACATACTCATAGGGACGCACCGCATCGTGGGGAAGGATGTCAGGTTCAAAGACCTCGGGCTTCTCATTATCGACGAAGAGCAGAAATTCGGTGTGGCCGTGAAGGAGAAACTCAAGCAGCTAAAGGTCAATGTCGACACTATGACGATGAGCGCTACCCCGATTCCGCGCACCCTTCAGTTCTCGCTGATGGGTGCCCGCGACCTTTCGGCCATTACCACCCCGCCCCCGAACCGTTACCCCATACTGACCTCTGTCAATACCCTTACAGATGAAATCCTTGAAGAGGCGGTGAATTTCGAGCTGTCGCGCAACGGGCAGGCTTTTATTATCAACAACCGCATCGAGGGGCTTTACGAGCTTGAGGCGATGGTGAAACGTGTGGTGCCCGATGCCCGCACGCTGGTGGCTCACGGGCAGCTACCACCCGAAAAGCTGGAGCAGGCCATCATTGATTTTGCCAACCATGACTATGATGTGCTTCTGGCCACCACCATTATCGAAAGCGGCATCGACATGCCTAATGTCAACACTATAATCGTCAACAACGCGCAGAACTTCGGACTTAGCGAACTGCACCAGTTGCGTGGACGTGTAGGGCGCTCCTCGCGCAAGGCGTTCTGCTATCTTATGGTTCCTCCCGGAAATCCGCTCACGCCTGTTGCCAGGCGGCGCCTGCAGGCTATCGAAAGCTTCTCCGACCTCGGGTCGGGGATACATATAGCCATGCAGGATCTCGACATACGCGGTGCAGGCAACCTTCTGGGTGCGGAGCAGAGCGGTTTTATTGCCGACCTGGGTTATGAGACGTATCAGAAAATCCTTAAAGAAGCCGTGACTGAACTGCGCACCGAGGAGTTCTCCGACACATTCACATCCGAAGAACCTGGGGAGGATAAGGAATTCGTTGCCGACTGCGTTATCGAAAGCGATATGGAATTGTTGCTCCCCGCCTGGTATGTGCCGCAGGAGAGCGAGCGTATCACCCTTTACCGCGAGCTTGACGATATGGAACGCGAAATGGATATACAGGAGTTCCGTTCGCGCCTGCTCGACCGCTTCGGCAAAATCCCCCCGGAAACAGCCGAACTCATGCGAGTGCCGCGTCTGAGGCGTCTGGCACGTCAGCTGGGCATAGAGAAAGTGTCGCTGAAGCAGGGGCAGATGTACCTGTATTTCGTCGACGACAGTAATAAAGCCTATTACCAGTCGCCTATGTTCGGGCGGCTGATTACCTATCTTCAGCAGAATCCCGCCAGGGTGAAAATACGGGAGAAAAACGGTCGCCGCAGTTTTGCTGTAGCCAATGTGAAAACGGTGGAAACGGCTGTCGCCATCCTGACCGAAATCCAGGCCCTGCCTGTGTCATGACAGTGCCTGACATGGATTGATTGTAGTGGACATTTTTTCAGCCAAGGGGAGATTAAAATATTGCTGCTGAATAAATTGCCGAGGTTAGTCCTATAATAAAAACGCCCTCCGAACGTTCGGAGGGCGTTTTTGTATGGTGTGAAGCCGGGTTGGCTTCCTGCCTTATTTCAGGCCTGGTTTATTTCTTGAGGATTTTCTGGCCGCCTACGATGTAGAGACCTGCGGGGAGGGTGTCGAAACCGGCACGTGTACCGACCTTGATGCCCTGGAGGTTGTAGACAGGGTCGTTGGCCTGTGCGGCTTCAACGGTTACCTCTGCGATTCCTGAAAGGTCTACAGCTTCTACGGGGAGGGTGGCAGACTTGGTGCCGCACTGCACGGTGAGTGTGTAGTTGCCTTCTTGGTGGAATGTTACGGTGAGTTGTGCGTTGCCGTTTTCAAGCAGTGCCACATCGGTTATTTCCACAGCGTCCTCACCTGCGTCAAAGTACGGGTTGAAGCCTGCTTCTGCCGGGTTGTCGAAACCTTCGAGAACAACTTCGATTTCGTAAGGTTTCTCAATATCGGCACGTAGTTCGTCGATAGTGAATGCCACATACTGGGCTGCGGTAGCTTCGAAGTGGAGTGTGGGCAGTTCGCCGTCGTGGTTCCAAGGTTCGGTGTGGTTTTTGCCGTCGAAGGCGAAGCCGAGGTTGGTGAACCATTCGGTTGTAAGGTCATCTTTTTCAACTGATGCACCGTTGTAGTCTTCGTCGGTGCCGTTTGCGAGCGAGCTGAGGGCATGGCAGTTGCTGATTGCGCCTGCGCCTACGATGCGGTTGGCGTAGTCACCATCCTTCTCGGTATCCCATGCAAGGCTGCCGAGGGCTACGAGCGAGTTCTTTACAGAGCCTTCAATCATGTAGCCGCCGATACCGCCTACATAGTGCTGGTAGGTTTCCACCGGGATGAGGCTGGGTTCGGGATCATCTGGATCGCTTCCGGGTTCGGGAACATATGCATAGGTCATGAAGGGCTCTTCGCCGGTTACAGAACCTTCAACGATGGCATGTGAGATGTTGGCAGGGCCTTGTTCCGAGAAGCCTACCACGCCGCCTACGCTGTGTGTGCCGATGATTTCGGCGTTGACATGCACATCGTTGATGTTAGTCGTGGTGTTGACATGGCCTGCGATACCGCCTACGTAGCATTTGCCGGTGATTTTGCCGGTGAATGCGCATGCGTTGATTTCGGAGCCGTTGATGATGAAGTTGGCACCGATGCCGCCTACTGCCGAGTTAGGCATATCGAAGTCGGCGTCGAGCAATGAGCAGCCCTTGAACGAGCAGCCGTTTACGCGGGCAGCGATACCGCCGAAATATGGGTTGGAATATGAGTTGCGCTCGGTGAAGTCAGTTGTTGCTTTGGGGCTGATGAAATGCACGTTCTCCAAGTCAGCGCCGACGAGCTGGTAGGCCAGCATGGCGTCAGCCTTGATGCGGAAGCTTTGGAAGCTGATGTGCATCGAGGGGTTTACAAAGGTAAGATCCTTGATAAACGAACGGCTTGCTGATTCGTCATCGCCGATTTGATAGAACATGGCGTTGTTGTCGTTGCGCCCGCTTATTACGAGGTTGCGTACCTGGTGGCCGCCACCGTCGATCGAGCCGGTGAATGTGCCGGGTACCTGGAGGAATGTGCGTCCTTCGGCATCGATGTCGGCATCGATGCGGAAATGCGATGTCAGGTTGTTGCGAATCTGGTTGAAGTCGCCATAGGTTTTTACCAGGTAGGGGTTCTCAACGGTGCCTTCACCCTCGAATTTGTTGAAGGGGAGACGGATAAGCTCGTTGCGCGATTCGCGTTCCTGGCCATAATAGTCGGTGTACTGCACACACAGGAACGAAAGGCCGGAGCTAGGGTTAGATACATATGCGTTGAAATATTGATGGCGCAGCTTGTATTCGCGTTCTGCAAGGATGTTGCCTTTTTGGTCGACTATTGCAATCACCTTCACCGAGGCATTGGCGTTTTCGGGCGATTTGCGCTCAAGCCATGCAAGGTATTCGAAGTTCTTGTCGGAATTGAACAGGTAGGGATCCATGATGGATGCGTCGATGCATGGGAGCACCTTGGTCACATCGGCCTTGAAAGTAAGGGCGTCGATATGGTCGACTTCCCCTTTGCCGTTGAAGTAGGCAATACGGTGGATTGTGTTCTTGTCGTCGGTCGAACCGTTGGCGCTTGAGGCGATGTAGTAATAGCCGCCCTTGCCAAGACAGCGGTCAAGATTGTTGGAGAGGTTGAAGGTCTCGCCTGAATCATAATCATAGAATGATACGGGAAGTTCTGTTCCCAGTTTGAGTGAGGGCCAGTCGATCATCTGGAGCACGTCATTGCCGTCTTTGTTCTTCATAAGGAATGCATATTGCTCTTCGTGACCGGTAAGGTTGCTGAGCTGCATTACACCACGGCTGTTTTCTGCGAAACGTTTGATTTCTTTGCCGTCGGAATCGTAGATTGCATAATAGCATTGTTCGTTTTCCTGAACGTCGGTCTGTGAGAATTTGAGCACGTAGCAGGGGAGTTTGCCGTCGCCGAAGTCAAAAGTGATATCGTTGCTTCCACGGAATTTGCCGAGTGTTACGGAGCTTGTGATGAAGCCCTCGTTGCGGTCGGGTACGGGGATTACGGTTTTCTTCACCTCCTTGAAAGTGGAACCTGACTGTTCCAGCAGGGTGATTATGTAGTTGTTGCCGTTCTGCGAGCCTTCGTCTTCTCCTTCGCCGAAGAACGGCTTCTCATAGAGGGCTGTGGCGATATACAGCTTGTTGCCGTTGGAGGTCATCTGCATGGGTGATTCGCCGGTGTTGTCGCCGGTAAGTTCGTCAATCGGGAAGTCCTGCATCTTCGTCGGGCCGTTTGTGCCGTATCCGGCTTTGGTGTACACTGTGTAACGTGTAAGCCTGTCGTCGTCGGGCCATGTGCTGTAGTCCATATACATCATTATGAAACTTTCGGCAGTGGGTGTACCCACGTTGATCACATAGCCGGGCATACCCGGGATGGCGCATATAGGATCCTGCGGCTCGGTGCTGTTGTTGAGCGAGAATGTGTAGCTCACCTGCTTTGCGCCGAAATCCTTGAGGGGGTTATAGTTCGCCGCGATGGTGATTTCGTAATAATCGTCGAAGTTGTAGAATTTCTGTGTTGCAGAGAGGCTCACCTGCATAGACTGGCATTTCTTGGCGCCTTCGATGAGGGGGAATTTGCCGACACATGAGCCGATTTTTTCAGCTTTTTCGTTGTAGAGGGTAAATTCCACTCCGTTGTAGGAGATATCTTTCCAATATTCGTTGCTCCCTTCCAGCTCGTCATAGAGGGGTACCATGGTGTAGAACCAGTTTTCCTCGTTGGGCCCGTACATTATGCTGCAAGTCTGCATCTGGTCATCACCTGCATAGGGGGCTGTCAAGGTTATGTCCGGCTCTAGGTTGGTCATCGCCTTGGGATCCAGGTTGTGCATGTTCTGCAAGGTGATGGTGTTAAGGCGTCCGGCAGTAGGCATGAATCGGAACGGATTCTCTTTGTTGTTCTGTGCCTGGTTCCCGGACGGGGTGAACACAACTGCCGCCTGTGCGTCGGCAGAGCCTATGGCCAATGCCGTGGCCATGGCGAGATGAAGTAGATGTTGCTTCATTGTGTTGTTTGTTTGTGATTAATGAATAGGGTTGACCGGCCGGCGCTGTGACGTGGTATAGGTTACGCAAAGCACCGGCCTGCCGTAATTATAGGTTTATTTTGATAGTTCTCGATCCGTTGGGTGTCGACGCTGTGACAAGGTATATGCCTGTGGCAAGGTCGTCGGTAGCAATGATTGCCTCGTCGCCTTCGGCGGTCACTGATTTCACGGTGATGCCGGTCATGTTATGGATGGAGACTTTGATTGAGGCTGCTCCGGGAGCAAACACATGGCAGGCCCCTTCGGAGGGTATAATGGCGAGTGCATCGGCCGTGTCGGCATTAATGTTGCCTACGCTGCTAAGACCTAAAGCCTTGCAAAGCCCTGCAAATGCATTGAGGTTGCCTGAGGCACCTTTGTTGTCGGCTGCAAGCTCGGGGATGGACGAAGTTTCCTGGGCGATGTCTATAATCTCTTCGGTTGTTAGACCAGGGTTGGCCGACAGCCACATCGCGGCTACACCGGTCATATAAGGCGTTGCCATGGATGTGCCGGTCATAGGGGTCCAGTGATATGTTTCGCCGTTGACAGTGCGGCTGTAGTATTTCGGATAGATAGTTTCGTCGTATGACGAGTTTTTCACGTGATAGCGCGACATTGCCGACACGATGTTCATCCCCGGGGCGCAGATGTGGGGGAGGTGACGCCCGTCGACCAGTCTGGCCCATGACGAGAAATAGGAGGTCTGATTGATGTCGTGACCCGTTTCCATGCTCTGTGCAGAGAACCTGTGGGAGTTATAAGAACCCACGGTGATGATGTTGTGTGCGCATGCCATGGCGTTGAGTGTGCCGTCGCCGTTGGGATCGATAAACCCTTCCATGCCGCGTGATTTGAAATTGAGGGGGAACAGTCCGCTTACGGTCGAAGTGTAGACAAACACCTGTTTGCCTGGCGTGCCTTCAATGGTCATCATGACGGCATGGGCGCGGTCGTTGGCATCGGATGAGAATTGCAGCTGGTTGCGGCATTCCACATGGTAGCGGTTGTTTGATGGTTCCACACGTGCCTGGCCGCCGATAAAGCTTGATGTCAGTGTGGAGCAAAAAGTTTCATCGGTGGTGTTGACAAATTTTGCGGCTACACCTGTCGACGATAACGCCGAAGGGTTGGCGATATATGCAGGGTTTTCCTGAGTCACTGTGACAGAGGCCAACGGTGTGCCCGGGTCGGAGATTTTTACGAGGTCGAACCGTACCGTGACAGGGGTTTCATCTTCCGACCATATTTCGAAGTTCCCGAATGCACGGGCATAGAATGCCAGCGATGTAGGCCAGATTGCGCCGGTGTAGGGAGATGATTCGATGAATGTCTTTACAGGGGTGTCGGTGAATGTTGCGTGAAGTGTGGCGTTTGCATCGCCTTCGTTGCCTGACGCTATGCAGAACACGGCCCCGGTCGATGCGGCTATCTCGCTGATTGCAGTCGAAGCTTCGTCGGTGCCGTCCATCGGGCCGCCGTTGTTGCCAAGCGATATATTGATTACGCAAGGTTTGCCTTCCTCTTTGGCGGCATCGGCAATCTGCCTGGCGGAGCGTATCATAAAATCGTTGGTCAGGCCGCCTTGTGTCGCGGCAAGGATGATGTCGGCTCCGGGAGCTGCACCTGTCAGGTCGGGACCGCCGGTGTTTTCGTCTGTTACGGCGCTTCCTGCGGCAATGGCGGCCACGTGTGTGCCGTGTGTGTCAGTGCCGACGTCGCCTTTCCAGTTCATGATATGGGCGGGGGTTTTCAAATCGGCCAGGGAGTTGTTCCCTAAGGTGAAGAAAATCCGCTTCACGCGGGGATTGCCGTCTTTGTCAAGGAGCGACAGGTGCTGGGCGTCAAGTCCACGGTCAATCACGCCTACGATTACACCTTCGCCGGTGTAGGGCTGTTCGAGTGGTTTTGCACCCGAATGCGCTTTGTCAAGGCCGAGTACTGTGCGGCTCCGGTCGATACCCATCGGGTTGATATAATCCATCGTTTCAAGTTCGCGGTTTAGCCTGACGCTGATAACCCCTTCGGTAGCGGCGATTTCTTCAGCTTTCCCGGGTTCTACGGCCAACACCACGATAGGGCCTTCTACCTGGCGTATTTCCGCCCCGGCGGCACGCAGGCGGTCGACGGTGGCTGAATCGGCAACACGCATCAGCAAGACCAGTTCCGGGCTTTTTTCGCCCGGTGCATTCAGGCGTGCCGAATTTTCGGCACGCAGGGTTAATTCTACTTGGTCAAAATGACCGAATGTGGCTTGTGCCGATGCTCCAAGCGATGACACAGCCAAGCAGATTAATGGTAAAAATTTCTTCATTCTGAATTAATAATGATAGGCTATGGGGAATGTCAGAGTTTCCTATTCCTAAAGGAGCCGGAACCTCGGATATTTACAATTCGTGTGATTAATGATTTCTGATGAAAGCGCCTGTAGCTTTCGGTTTGTCAGGTGTTGTACCCTCTATATTACGTTTCCAAAAGTAATATAAAATAGGTTATAAGGCAAGTAAAATGTAATAATTTATATATTTTTTAGGTTTCAGTTGGTGCAAAAAATGAAGAATGGCCTATCATTCTGTTGCCGAAATGGGCATTGATGTTGCATTTGAAAACTTATATTTTTTTGTATTGTTATGCAGTGCCTGTTTCTATGTCGCTAATATATGGGAGAATAATGCGTGCATGAATATTGCATATATTCATGCACGCTGTGTGTAACAAGTTGTCGGAAAATCTTTTGTAAAAGTTCGGCAATGTTAAAAATATAGCTGTCAGGGCTGATGCGGAACCGGCGCCGGTTGTTTCCCGTTCAAGCTATTTTGTTCAGTCGAATTCGGCGGGGTTCAATCCGGCGGCGGCAAGGGCTTCGTGACGCTCGGTGCATGTGCCGCACGTGCCGCAATGCTTTTCCTCCCCGCGGTAGCAGGAATAAGTGCGGTGATAGTCGACTCCAAGTTCCACCCCGCGGCGCACTATGTCGTTTTTTGTCAGGTTGGTGTAGGGGCAGAAGAGCTGGATCCCGTCATATGTGCCCTTTTCGATTGCTTTCCCCATGGCATCGACGAATTCCGGGCGGCAGTCGGGATAAATGGCGTGGTCGCCCGCATGGTTGGCGAGCATCAGCGTGGAAAGTTTCCTGCTCTCGGCAAGCCCGGCGGCCACAGCCAGCATTATCCCGTTGCGGAAAGGCACCACTGTGGAACGCATGTTTTTGTCGTCATAGTTTCCCGAAGGGATTGCGTCGGCCCCGCTAAGAAGCGAGCTTTCGAAATGTTCGCCGATGAATCCGAGCGGTATCTGGATGTGTTCGATTCCGAGGTTGTTGCAATGCCAACGCGCACATTCGGCTTCACGTTCGTTGTGGTTCGACCCGTACATGAATGTGACAGCGAGCGCTATCCGCGCGTTATATTCATATAGGAGGGTGGTTGAGTCCATCCCGCCTGACAGCACAATCAGTGCGTCGCGCCTTTTGGGGTGTTGGGCGAGGTCGGTTGTCAGCACGAGCTCCTGTTCCTTTGGCGGCAGGAACACTTCTGCAAAATGTTGATGTGATTCGATTCCCATAGTTTATAGGATTTAAGAGGCTGCCTGAAAACTCCGGTGGGTGAAGTCCCAGGCAACCTCTGAGGGTTTTTAATTCACTGCATCATTAAATGAGGCAAGCAGGCGTTGGCGGGCAAGCTCCTGATGCTCGTCATCGCCATGGTTGGCGAAGGGGTAAATCGAGATGCCTCCACGGGGTGTGAATATCCCTTTGACCTCGATATATCGCGGGTTCATCAGGCGCATCAGGTCTTTCATGATTATGTTCACACAGTCTTCGTGGAAGTCGCCATGGTTGCGGAAGGAGAACAGGTAGAGCTTCAGGCTTTTGCTCTCCACCATATCTTCGCGCGGGATATACTGTATGATTATCCTTGCGAAATCCGGCTGCCCTGTCTTGGGGCATAACGATGTAAATTCCGGGCAGTTGAAAGTTACCAGGTATTCGTTTTCGGGATGTTTGTTCTTAAATGTCTCCAACACCTCGGGCGCGTACCGGTCGGGATACCTTGTGCCGTTAGCCCCGAGCAGCGTCACCCCTTCCAATTCGTTGTCGTTCCTGCTCATGTGATATGCTGTTTTTTTTCAGTAGCTGATTTTGTTTACGCGGAGGCGGGGGCCTGCATCATCGACTATTGTGCGGAAATAACGGTCGTCATAGCCGGGGAATTCGGGGTAGACCGGCATGCCGTGTTCCGATTTCACGAAGTTGTGGTCGGCGTCGGTTTTCTTCATGTTCCCGTCGAGGAATTTGACAAAGAGGTAGTCGCCCAGCTTCTTGTATTCGGTTGTGGCACGTTCTGCCCAGATGTCGGCGAGGTCTTGTGTCAGGTTGTGGCAGATTTCTTCGTCGGAGAATGCGGGAATCTGTTCTATGGCCACGCGCACATCCTCTTCGATGTCGCGTTCGAGTTTCGATTGCACGCGGCGTATGTCGGGAATCATAAGGGAATAACGGTTGTAAGCCTGGTTGGCCACATAGTTGTTTACCCAGAAGTTGGAGTTCCAGTCGAGGGTGTTGATGTCGCCGTGGGCGAGTTGTGCGGGTGCTTTCTTGACAGAGCAGAACACCGGGAGGTAGACACTGGTGTTTGCATCGTCGGTGCCGAACCAAAGGAGGCCGCGCAGGTAGGCGGGGAGGTCGCCGCGCAATTGTGCAACGAACGAGAAACCTGTCTGCTGGGTGGCTATGGCGCGTTCGTGGGTGTATTCCACGCTGTCGACGGTGAAGGTCATCGGACGCCAGCGGTAGGGCACTTTGTAGGGGCCTGCGCCTATGTCGTTTGTCATGTCGTAGGGGGTTCCTTCGAAGTGGTCGCGCATCATCCATTTCATGTCTGATGCGGTAAGGAGCGAGTCGGGTTTCACCCAAAGGGGCATCGGTTCGCCTTCGGCGCGGTCAATCCATGGGAGGTATGCGTCCATCCCTTTGCTGAATTTGTTGAAATAGGCCCATACGCGTGCGTCACATCCCCGGAGGGCGCCGAAGTCGGTCACCCCGTAGGCTTTGGAGAAGTCGAAATCCTCGTCTTTGCCGTTGAAGTATCCTTGCGAACGGGCGAATTTTATAACGTCGGGGCTGTAGATTGTTTCGCCGGTCTTATCCTTGAGGGGGAATTTGTGGATTCGCGGATGGTTGGCGTGGCCTGAGATGTGGCCGTCGGGCACGCGGCGTGCCACCCACACGGCACCTTTGTCGGCTTTCCCTTTGCCAATCAGCTCCATCACCCAGGCTTCGTCGGGGTCGGCGATTGAGAATGATTCGCCGCTGCTGGCATACCCGTAGTCCTTTACCAGGTTGGTCATCACCTTGATGGCCTCACGGGCGGTTTTTGCACGTTGCAGGGTAACATATATAAGCGAGCCGTAGTCGATTATGCCGGTTCCGGCCAGCTCTTCGCGGCCGCCCCATGTGCTTTCGGCAATGGCCAGGCCGTGTTCGTTCATGTTGCCGATTGTGGCGTAGGTGTGCGGCACTTCGGGGATTTCGCCGAGCGGCTTGCCGGTATCCCATTCCACGATTTTGCGCATCGTCCCGGCCGGGTGGTCGGCGGCGGGCTGGTTATATAGCTCGCCGTAAAGGTTGTGGGAGTCGGCGGCATAGGTCACCATGACCGAGCCGTCGGCAGTGGCGCCTTTGGCTGCGATAAGGCTGGTGCATGCATCTGCATCGAAACTTGCGGCTACAGCTGCCGCCATCACGATAATCGGTGTAAAATGTCTCTTCATTAGGCTTGTGGCTAAAGATTTTTCTTGTTGTCATACACAACGTTGCAAAGATAGTGATTATTTTGGTAAAAAGGTGCGTCGGCATGACTGGCGGGTGATTTAAAGCTTTTTGACACAAATTCGTCAAAAGGGTGAACAAATGTGGCAATGCGTTGTCGCCGGAAAGGGTTATCTTTGCATGTTGAAAAGCGCGTGCGCCTTATAATCATATTTCTTGTAGCCATGATTTTTTATCGTAGAAAAAGGGGGATTGCTGCCGTGGCCGTGCTGGCGGCATCCTTTGCATTAAGCCAAAGTTCGAGTGCATCCAATTTAAATATTCAGCCGGCCGGCCATACTGACGCAGTGACATGGCCTGTCACCCCGTCGGCTAATGACAGCCGTCAGGAGCTGGAGCGTGTTTTCGCCACACCCGGGGAGGTTGCAACGGGGCTGTACTGGTATTGGGTGTCAGGTAACGTCAGCCCCGAAGGGGTTGTTGCCGATGTGCGTTCGATGAAACAAGCCGGCATTACGCGTGCCTATATCGGGTTCCAGGGTCTTGGCAAGCATGAAGCCCCTCGTGGCCCGGTGCGTATCCAGACCCCCGAATGGTATGAGTGCGTTCGTGCCGCGATGCGCACTGCCGCCGAGGAAGGGATTGAAATCGGTGTGTTCAACTGCCCGGGCTGGAGCCAAAGCGGCGGCCCATGGGTTTCGCCTGAACAGTCGCAACGTTATCTGGCGACTGTGGAGACCGAGGTGGCAGGCCCCGGGCTACGCACGATAGAGCTGCCCCGTCCGGCAAATTACCTGGAGGATGTGAAGGTGCTTGCAACCCGCAAACTGCCCCTGTCGACAATCAGTGCCGGTAAGGATTCGATTTCTGCCGAAAACGTGACAAATCTCCGGGCTATGTTCGACGGCGACCCTTCAACCTCGGCCGGTTTCACATCTGATAAGGCTTCGGTGACCATCGTCCCTGCGAAGAAGGATTTCACGTTGCGTTCGGTGGTAATGCGCACAGCCACCCCGGTGCGTGCCGTGATTTCGGTAAAGGCTCTGCAGAACGGCGAATGGAAGGATGTAGGCACATTCGGTGCCGACCGTACCAATATGATGATTGAAGTTGGCTATGACATACTAGCCCCTACGGCTGCGGCTTTGCCCGAAACAAAGGGGGACGCCTTCCGCATCGACTTCCAGATTAACCAGCAATGCCTTATCCCGGAGCTTGCCGTCAGCGAGGAGCCGGTTGTGAATGTGTATGCCGACCAGATCCTCAGCAAGATGTTCCAGACCCCGCTGCCTTTTTGGGAGCAATATAAATGGGCGCCCTCTCCGGCATATTCGGCCGATGCCGTAGTGTCGGAAAAGGATGTTGTCGATTTGACCGCGCAGCTTGACGGCGACCGCCTCACGTGGGATGTGCCGGAAGGGGAGTGGGTTGTTACCCGCACATATATGGCTCCCACAAACGTGCCGAACTCACCCGCGTTGGAAGGTGACGGCAAGGGGCTTGAAATCGACCGTTGGAACCCTGATGTGCTGAAGCACCATTATGACAGCTTTATAGGTGACATAATGCGCCATGTGCCAGCCGAGGAACGCACCACGTGGAAATATATCGTATCCGACAGCTACGAGCGTGCCACCCAGAATTTCGGTGATGACTTTGTGGAATATTTCAAGTCGCATTTCGGTTATGACCCCACCCCGTATCTGCTTACATTCAACGGCACCGTGGTGGGCAGCGCCGACCTTTCGGAGCGTTTCCTTTGGGATGTGCGACGTATGATTGCCGACCGCCTGGCCTATGACCACATAGCCGGGTTGCGTGATATGGCCAACAAAGACGGCATGAAACTGTGGCTGGAGCCTTACGGGCACTGGGGATTCCCGGGCGAGTTCCTTATGTATGGCGGTCAGAGCGACGAAGTTGCGGGTGAGTTCTGGAGCGAGGGCTCGCTCGGCGATATCGAGAACCGTGCCGCCTCGTCGGCAGCCCATATATACGGAAAGGGAAAATGCTGGGCTGAGTCGTTTACATGCGGGGGGCATGAATTCAGCCGTTCACCGCGCACTATGAAACAGCGTGGCGACCGTTTCTTTACCGAAGGAATCAATGCCACGTTGCTGCACTTTATGGTTTCCCAGCCCGACGAGACCCGCATACCGGGTATTAACTGCCCGTTCGGCAATGAGTTCAACCGCAAGAACACATGGTTCAGCCACCTGGATTTGTTTACCGATTATTTGAAGCGCGCCAACCATATGCTCCAACAGGGCAACTATGTGGCTGATGTGGCTTATTTTATCGGCGAGGATGCCCCGGTTATGACCGGTACCGTCACCCCGTCGCTTCCGCAGGGGTTCCAGTATGACTTCATCAATGCCGAGGTTATCGAGAAAGCGTTGACCGCCGATGCCAGTCACAGGCTGACCCTGCCCCATGGCACTTCCTACCGCATCCTGGTGTTGCCGCCGTTGAAAACCATGCGTCCCGGATTGCTCCGCAAAATCAAGACCCTTGTGGAAGATGGCGCCGTGGTGCTCGGCCCGAAGCCGCTCCGTTCCCCCTCTATGCAGAATTATCCCCAGGCCGATGCCGAGGTACGCGAAATAGCCGACTACCTGTGGGGGGAAGGTGAAGAACCGCTTACAGGTGTGCGTAAAATCGGGAAAGGTATGGTGATGAACGGGCTGGATATGCAACAGGCATTCGACATACTCGGCATCACACCTGACTTCACGCATTCGGCAGGGAAGGATGCCGATATAAAATATGCTCACCTCTCCACCCCTGACCGCGACATCTATTTTATTGCCAACCAGCAGGAACAACCTCGCGAATTCAGCGCCATGTTCCGCGATGCCGATGGGCGTCAGCCGGAGTTGTGGAATGCTGTCGACGGTTCGCACCGGCTCCTTCCGGCGTTCGGTGAAATCAACGGCAGGATGAATGTGCCTATGCGCCTCGAACCGATGGAAAGCGTTTTCATCGTGTTTGAGAAAAATGCAGGGGGTACTATGGCAGGCAATGCCGGGGTTGCGGCGAATTTCCCTGAGGCCGAAGAACTGATGACGGTTTCCACCCCGTGGAAGGTAACCCTCACCCCCCTGGTTGGTAAAGGGAAGAGCTTCGAAATGAAAAAGCTTCAGAATCTCACGCTGGAGGCCGATGATTATGTAAAGCATTTTTCAGGTACGGCGACTTACAAGACCACCGTGAAACTGCCCATGATTCCTGAAGGGAAGCGTCTGCTGCTCGACCTGGGGAATGTCCGCGAAATGGCAAAAGTCAAAGTGAACGGGAAATATGCCGGAGGGGTGTGGACCCCCCCTTATACCCTCGATGTCACCGATTTGTTGAAAAAGGGTAAGAACGAAATCGAGATAGATGTGGTCAACACATGGGTTAACCGCCTGATAGGGGATTCCCGCCTGCCTGACGATGAGCGTGAAACATGGTCATACTATCGTACCCACAGCACCAAGACACCCCTGCAGCCTTCGGGTCTTCTCGAGGATGTGAAGATCCTGGTGAAATAACAGCTTAAATTAAAGGTTACCTGAGATTTTCCAAAACAGATACAATGAAGTCATGATGACTTCCCTTAAACTAACGAATAATCACAATCAACGATAATGTCACATTATTTAGCAATAGACCTGGGTGCTACTTCCGGGCGCACAATCCTCGGAACCCTTTCCGACGGCAAACTGCAATTGGAGGAGCTTACCCGCTTCCCAAACAGCATTGTGCGTCACGGCGGGTGTTGCTACTGGGATATATGGCATCTTTATGAAGAGATGCTCAGGGGGTTGCGCGAAGCCGCACGCCGCAAAGTAGGGATTACCTCGATCGGTATCGACACCTGGGGTGTGGATTTCGTATGCATCGGTAAGGACGGCCATATCATAGGCACTCCCCGCAGCTACCGTGATACCCACACCGACGGGGAACCGCAACGCTATTTCAACGAGAAAATCCCAGCCCACAGGATATACGAGCTTACAGGCATACAGGTTATGCCGTTTAACTCGCTCTTCCAGCTGTCGGCGTTACGTCGCGCCGAATCGCCGGTGCTTGCCGCTGCTGAAAAAATCCTGTTCCTGCCTGATGCTTTGGCGTTCCTGCTGACCGGCAACATGGTTACGGAATACACCATGGCCTCTACATCGCAGATGGTGAATGCATCTACCCGCCGTCTGGAACCTGAAATCCTTGAGAGCCTCGGGCTTGACGAAGGGATGTTCGGCCGACAGGTGATGCCCGGTGAAACCGTAGGCACCCTCACGCCTGAAATCCAAAGCCTGACCGGGCTGGGTGCAGTGCCTGTAGTGGCTGTGGCCGGTCATGACACCGGTTCGGCAGTCGCCGCCGTGCCTGCTACCGACCGTAATTTCGCCTATCTCAGCTCCGGCACCTGGAGCCTGATGGGTGTGGAAATCGATTCACCTGTTATCAACGAACGCTCCGAAGCGGAAAACTTCACCCATGAAGGGGGTGTGGAGGGCACAATCCGTTTCCTTAAAAATATATGCGGCATGTGGCTTCTGGAACGTTGCCGTGAGGAATGGAAACGTGACGGGCTTGACACCGATTATTCCAACCTGGTGGCGCTTGCCGGTGGGGCGGAGCCTTTCCGGTCGATAATCTTCCCTGACGACCCGGCGTTTGCCAATCCGGCGAGCATGACCGAGGCTATCCGTTCATATTGCGAGCGCACAGGCCAGCCTGTGCCCGAATCGCAGGCACAGTTCACACGGTGCATCTACGAGAGCCTTGCCCTGCGCTACCGCCAGGTGTTCGGGCTGTTGCGTGAGTTTGCACAGTATCCCATCAACCGCCTGCATGTTATCGGCGGCGGCTCGCGCAATGCCCTTCTCAACCAGATGACTGCCGACGCCATCGGGGCAGATGTGGTTGCAGGCCCGATGGAATGCACTGCCGCAGGCAACATAATGGTGCAGGCCAAGGCCGCAGGCGAGGTTGGCAGTCTCACGGAATTGCGTGGCGTCATAGCACGGTCGAACGAAACCGCTACTTTCCATCCTGCCGATACCGGCGCATGGGAGGCCGCCTACGACACCTATCTCGACATTATCAAAAAAGCAAACTCATAAGTAAGTCATAAAAATTATTACGTTAATGATTGCTTTTGAAACTTTATATCCCCGTCGGAGTCTTTCCGGCGCTTTTCCCTCTCTTCATCAGTCGTGTAGCTCGCTACACTCCTTCTTCATCGAGCGAAAATCACTCGAAAAGGCTTCCGCCGGAAATATAAAATAATTTTTACGACTTACATAACTAAAACATAACATAACCATGAACACCCAACAGATTGAACAAGCCTACGAAATTGCCAAACAGCGTTATGCCGAACTCGGCATCGATACCGATAAGGCTCTCGATACCCTTCAGAACGTGCAGATTTCACTGCACTGCTGGCAGGCCGACGATGTTGCCGGATTCGAATCGAGCGGTGACCTCACCGGCGGTATCCAGGTAAACGGCAACTATCCCGGTAAGGCCCGCAACATCGAGGAACTGCGTGCCGACCTTCTGAAAGTATGCTCGCTTCTCGGTGGCAACCACCGCATCAACCTCCATGAAATCTATGGTGAGTTCGGCGGTGAGAAAGTTGACCGCAACGAAGTGGAGTTGAAGCATTTCCAGGGCTGGATCGACTGGGCAAAGGCCAACAATCTCAAACTTGACTTCAATTCCACCTCGTTCTCACATCCCAAATCGGGCAGCCTCACATTGAGCAATCCCGATAAAGGCATCCGTGATTTCTGGATTGACCACACACAGCGTTGCCGTGCTATCGCCGACGAGATGGGACGTCAGCTCGATGACAAGTGTATCATGAACCTTTGGGTTCACGACGGGCAGAAGGAGATGACTGTGAACCGTATGCTCTACCGTTCCATCCTCAAGGACTCGCTCGATGAAATCTACAAGAAGGAATACACCCATATGAAGGACTGCCTGGAATCGAAGGTTTTCGGTATCGGGCTTGAGGCGTTCACCGTGGGCAGCAACGATTTCTATATGGGCTACTGTGCCCAGAACAATAAGATTGTCACTCTCGACACCGGCCACTTCCATCCCACCGAGGTTGTAGGCGACAAGGTTTCGTCGGTGCTCCTGTTCTGCCCCGAAATCATGCTCCATGTTTCGCGCCCCATGCGTTGGGACAGCGACCACGTGACCCTTATGGACGAGTCGACTCTCGAACTTTGCATGGAAATCACCCGTTGCAACGCTCTCGACCGCGTGCATATCGGTCTCGACTACTTCGACGGTTCCATCAACCGTATCGGCGCTTATGTGGTGGGTGCACGCGCAACCCAGAAATCAGTGCTCCGCGGCCTTCTCGAACCGGTTGCCAAGCTTGGCGAACTCGAACTCACCAACCGCAATTTCCAAAAGCTTGCATTGATGGAGGAAGCCAAGGCTATGCCTTTCGGCGATGTATGGAACATGTTCTGCCTCCGCAACAACATACCCGCCGGTGCCGACTTCATCGCCGACATCGAGAAGTATGAAGCCGAAGTAACCTCTAAACGCTAAATTGCCGACGGCAGTCAACCGATATTATGTCAATTTGCAGGGATACACGGGGTGTATCCCTGCAAATGATATAGGAAAGACGCCGGATAATACTCAAAATCATGCTTCTGATAGGTTTGCTTATCATTGCCGTAGGGGCTTTCTGCCAAAGCAGTTCCTATGTGCCTATTAACAAAATCAAGTCGTGGTCGTGGGAGAGCTACTGGATTGTGCAGGGGCTTTTCGCATGGCTGGTACTCCCGTTCATGGGGGCATTGCTGGCGGTGCCTGCGGGGCATTCGCTCTGCGACCTTTTCACCGCCGACCAGTCGTTCAACATATGGATGACCATCCTTTTCGGCGCCCTGTGGGGCGTGGGCGGCCTTACGTTCGGCCTTTCCATGCGCTATCTTGGCGTGGCACTGGGGCAGTCGATAGCCTTGGGCACATGTGCCGGGCTTGGCACAATCATGGGCCCGGTGCTGCTCAATCTCTTCTTCCCTGAGAACGACCCTCTGTCGCAGCTCACCTTCTCCGTAATCCTAGGTGTGGTGGTTACCCTTGCCGGTATAGCCATTATCGGTGTGGCCGGTTCGATGAAGGCTGCGTCGTTGAGCGAGGCGGAGAAAAAAGCCGCCGTGAAGGATTTCAATTTCCCGAAAGGGATTACGATTGCCCTCTTGGCGGGTTTCATGAGCGGGTGTTTCAACGTCGGCCTGGAGTTCGGCAGCGGCATTAATTTCGGTGACCTTACCCCGGCCATGTACAAGACCCTTCCGGCAACATTCCTGGTTACGCTCGGCGGCTTTGTGACCAATGCCGTCTATTGCTTCTATCAGAACAGCAAGAACCGCACCTGGGGTGATTATGCGAAAGGCAATGTATGGTTCAACAACATCCTGTTCTGCCTTCTTGCCGGTGCGCTGTGGTATAGCCAGTTCTTCGGTCTCGCCTTGGGAAAGGGGTTCCTTACGGGGTCGCCAACGCTCATGACCCTTTCGTTCTGCATCCTGATGGCGCTCAACGTGGTGTTTTCCAATGTGTGGGGCATCATCCTTAAAGAGTGGAAAGGTTGTTCGGGCAAAACGATTGCCACCCTTGTGGCCGGCATCGTTGTCCTGATTGTGTCATGTTTCCTTCCGCAGTTGATTTAGCATATAATAATCCAAATTATTCACTTAACTATGTCAGTACTAGATAACCGCCCGGCGTTGAAAGCCGAGGTTGAAAAAGTTGCCGAGGTAGCAGGCTACCTTTGGGAAAAAGGGTGGGCCGAACGTAACGGCGGCAACATCACAGTCAACATCACCGATTGCGTGGATGATGAAATGCGGGCTATGCCTGCCATTACCGAACCGGTTGCCATAGGCGCCACCCTCCCGAATCTCAAAGGAAAATGGTTTTATTGCAAGGGCACGAACCGCCGCATGCGCGACCTTGCACGCTTCCCTATGGAAAATGGTTCGATTATCCGGATCTGCGACGATTGCGCACACTACGAAATCGTGGCCGACGCCCCTGTCAAGCCCACTTCGGAACTCCCCTCGCATCTGAGCGTCCACAACTATCTGATTGCGAAGGGTTCGACTTACAAGGCTTCGGTGCATACGCATCCCATCCAATTGGTGTCGATGAGCCATAACAAGGCATTCCTTGAAAAAGATGTGCTCACAAACATCCTGTGGAGCATGATTCCCGAAACCAAGGCATTCTGCCCGCGTGGGTTAGGTATCGTGCCTTACATGCTTCCGTCATCGGTAGAACTTGCCGACGAGACTATCAAAGCCATCGACGACAATTACGATGTGGTTATGTGGGAAAAGCACGGAGTGTTCTCTGTGGCCGACGATGTGATGGAGGCTTTCGACATGATCGATGTGCTCAACAAAAGTGCCGTTATCTATCGTGATGCGTGTGCCATGGGCTTTGTGCCCGACGGCATGACACAGGAACAGATGCGTGAGCTGTCGACAGTGTTCAATCTACCGAAATAAACAAATCAAACAAATCGCTCATTCTCCTCTTTCCTAACCTATAACGCGCATCTGACCTGCGTGATTTTGATATAGAGGTCATTATGATTTCATAACCCGGATTCAAGGAAAATTTTGCAGATGATAAAGAATTTCGCCATAATATGCGCCCTTGCGGCAGCCGTTACATTCCCCGTCACCGCCGAGGAGGTCGACCTCCAGTTGCAACGCCGCGAGGATCAGACAGTCCATGCCGTGCCTGGCCACAAGGTTGATCATAAAGGCATTGTTATCAATCCAACCCCACAGCGGCTGGTGCGTGACCCGCAGGGACGAACCTTTGATACATCCCGGAAGAAACTTAAAATCAAAAGTGGATATGGCGTGAAAGCTGCTGCCAAGGCCGGGGTGAAACCTTGCGAAGGTGCCTACCGCCTGCGTATCGACGGTAAAGGCGCGGAAATCACAGGCTATGATGCTGCCGGTGAGTTTTATGGCCGTCGTACCCTCGACGCTATCCTTGCAAGCGAGGCCGCCGCATCAGGGCAGGTACCTTTCCTGGAAATCAACGACTGGCCCGAACTGCCTGAGCGCGGTGTGGTGGAAGGTTTCTACGGAACCCCCTGGAGCCATGAGGCACGGTTGGCATTGATTGACTTTTTCGGCAGGAACAAACTCAACAAATATATCTACGGGCCAAAGAACGACCCGTATCACACGTCGCCCGATTGGCGTAAGCCGTATCCGGCGGATGATGCCGCCCGTCTGCAAGAGCTGATAGCGGCCTGCGACAGCAATATGGTCAAATTCACTTGGGCTGTGCATCCGGGTGCGGATATAAAATGGACTGACCGGGATTTTGCCGATATAATGGATAAATTCGAGCAGTTGTACGGACTGGGATGCCGCTCGTTTGCCATTTTCTTTGATGATATAAAAGGGGAGGGGACGAATCCTGAAAAGCAGGTGGCATTCCTTAACCGCCTGACCAAGGAGTTTGTAGAGGCCAATGGCGATGTCACCCCGTTGGCAATGTGCCCCACAGATTTCACAAAGGCTTGGGCTGACGGTTCTGAAAACGGCCCCCTGTCGGTTTATGGCCGCACCCTCGACCCGTCGGTAATGGTGATGTGGACCGGTGATGCCGTATGCGGAGACATTCCACGCGAAACCCTTGAGTGGGTCGACAGCCGCACCCGCCGTCCGGCATTGGTGTGGTGGAACTATCCCGTTACCGATTATGCACGCCATATCCTGAACCAAGGCCCGGTTTATGGTCTTGACACCCGTGCTACCTCGGCCGACCTGTGCGGCCTGATGTCGAACCCGATGGAAAATGCCATAGCATCCACTGTGGCACTCTACGGCGTGGCTGACTATACGTGGAATCCGGCGGCATATAACCCGATCGACTGCTGGGAGCGTTCGCTCGTCTACCTTATGCCGGAATGCCCCGGAGCCTACCGTGCTTTCGCAATCAACAGCTGCGATACGGAATTCGGTTACCGCCGGGAGGAGTCGTGGGAGACCCCCTCGTTCAGTTTTGAGGACTACACACGTCCCAAGGCCGCACTGCTCCGTTCGCAACTTGCCGGGATGAAAGCCGCCCCTGCCGAGATACGTGCAAAATGCGGCAACAAGATGCTTCTGGCAGAAATCGACCCGTGGCTTGACCAACTTGAAGCCCTCGCCGACCGGACTGATGCCGCCCTTATGCTTATGGAGACATATTCAGGTGGTGACGGCGCGGCGTTTTGGAACGGATATATCGCAAACCGCATGGATTCCGCACGTCAGGCGGCCTACGAGGCTCACAAAGTGGGCACTCTGAGGTGGCAACCGCTTTATGAGGAGCTGATGGATAAGATGGTCGACGGTTTTTACAGGACTATAGCCGGGGAGGAATCATCGATTCCTACGGTAATCGGCACATTCGGAAACCTGCAGACCCCCAGCCGTAAAAAGATGTTCGACAACGATTCTACGACCGTTTATTTTGCCGACCGCGTGCAGCAGGCAGGCGACTATATAGGGGTGGAATTCGGCTCGCCGGTGGCGTTGCGCAACGTCAGGATATTGCAAGGGCGTGACTTCCGCGATGTGGTTGTGTTTGACAAGGCCGTGGTGGAATATTCTCCCGACGGGAAAGAATGGAGCCTGTTGACCGATACATTGACATGGGTGCGTGATATTTGTTGGCAACTCCCCGCAGGCACCGACACAGCCCCCATGGCAAAAGCTGTTCGTCTGCGTAAGCTTGAGTCGGACAACCAGCAAGGTGTCGGCATACGTGAATTTTCTGTCAATGCCACCGATGTTACCGCTGCATTCGACCGTAACCCCTCCACGTTCGAGACCCTCGCCGGAAGCATGTCGTTCAAACCGTTGGCAGATGCCGACCGCCTTTGTTTCCTCCTTGGGGATATGGAGGGGAGGACTTTGTTGGTGGAACAGCATGATGCAACCGGGAAAACCTTGTTGTCAGTACCTGTTACCGAGGCATATGCCGAAATCGAGGTTTCCCCGTCGGCGCATGAAGTAGTCCTCTCGGGTAATGCCGACATATTCGAGATAATCACTAAAAAGAAATAAGTAAACATCCAACCATGAAAATGTTTGACAGATATAGACTTGTGTTGGCATTTACCGCCATGTGCGGTTGCATGGGGCTTGGTGCTGTAAATCTTCCCGAGCTTCCCGACCGCGACGGTTTCAACATCAAAGGTTATGTGCATGATGGTGCACAAGGGGTGCCGGGAGTGCTTGTATCCGACGGTTACTCCTTTGCCCGTACCGATGCTGACGGGGCATATTATATTGCATCCGATACCAATGCCAAGGAAGTGTTCGTTATCCTCCCTTCAGGATATGAATATGCCGAGATTGACAAAGGTGTGGCCGGTTTTTTCAAAGCCATAGATGGCAGCGAATCCTTCCAGGCTGATTTCGCCCTGAGGCCGATAGGTGACGACACTTCGTTCAGCTTCTTCGTACATGCCGACACACAGCCTGACATATGGTTCAACGGGCAGGTGTGGAACGAGGTTAAAGAGGCGTATGCCGATATGGGGGCATTATCGCAGACCGTTGCCGCAACTGACGGCTTTGCCCCGTTCAATCTGCATCTTGGCGACATCATATATAATGGCTCGGCTCTGAACTATGACTATACGGGCTATTTGGAGACATTGGAGTCGGCAGATTATAATTTGGCCACATTGCCCACCCCCGGTAACCATGACCGATATTATACCACGGATTATGACAAGGCTATGGCTCTTTATCGTGAGGTATGGGGGCCGGTTTACTATTCGTTTAACAGGGGAAAGGTGCATTTCATTTCTGTTGACAATGTGTTGGTGAAAAAGGATGGCGCCTATACGCGCGGCATCAGCGATGCTGCCGTGGCATGGATGGAAAAAGACCTTTCATATGTGGAGAAAGGTGCGCCTGTGGTGTTTTATACGCATCAGCCGATGACCCGTAATGACGCCGCACTGAAAGCCTTTTCAGGAGTGTTGGATATGCTCAAGGAATATGATGTGCTTATCCTTACGGGACATCTACACCGGGTGTTCAACAATTTCCCGGAATATGCACCCTCAATCCGCGAACGCAACCATGTGGCGCTCGGTGGTTATGAATGGCGCTCGATTTGCAGTCAGGACGGTGTGCCTAACGGATATTATGTCTATTCTGTGGACGGCACTGAAATTTCATGGAAATTCAAGCCCACGGGCAAGGATGCCGACAAGAATATGTTCCGCATGTATGAACCCGGTTTCCCTGACACCGATTTGGTGAAACCTTCCGATGACAAAACCGTGATTGTGAACGTTTGGGACTGGGATGAGGACTGGACAGTTACATGGAGCCTTGACGGAGTGGAGCAGGGTGACGTACCCCGCTACGAAGAGGCAACCGACCCGTTGGCCGCATATCAGTTTGACAATAATCCCATGCATCCTACCTGGGAGACCAAGCCTACCTACCACCTTTTCCATTGCGATGTGCCTTCCACCGGCAGTCTTGTCAAGGTGACGGTTTCCGACCCGTTCGGACGCACGTTGTCGAAAACTCTCGAACTGGAATCGGAGTCGGGTGGTATCGAGGCTGTGGCTCCGGAAAGCTGCGGGGTGGTAAAAACCGAGTTCTATTCCTTGCAGGGGGTGAAGGTCTTGACCGTCAAGGGTTCCCCCGAAACCGATACACTCCCGCTCGAACGTGGTTGCTACGTAATGGTATCGCACCTTATGGACGGCTCATTGAGAACCGATAAGGTGATTTTGTGAAAGTATTTTCCACAAAGGTTATAATGAAGGCGAAAATTACGATAGTGCTGAATGCGTTGCTGGCAGCAGTAGTGGCGCAGGGCATCGGATTGCCGGAACTTCCTGTGCGTGACGATGCTGATGTAATGGGATATGTTCATGACGGCACACGGGGTGTGGCCGGGGTGCTTGTCTCGGATGGTTATGATTTCTCATGCACCGATGAGAACGGGGCGTATTATCTTTCCGCCAATCCGGCGGCGCTGATGGTCTATGCCGTACTTCCGTCGGGATATGAATTTTCCACTGTGTCTGATGGTGTGCCGGCTTTTTTTAAGGCTCTCAATCGCGGCGGCGAGGTGACCAGGGCTGATTTTGCATTGAATCCGATTGGTGACGATGATTCGTTCTCGTTCCTGGTCCATGCCGATACACAGCCGGAGCCGTACTTCAATATGCAGGTCTATTCCGATATGGGCAAAGCCTACATGGAAATGGCCCGGCAGGCGGCTGTTATCGCGGGTGACGAAGGTTTCATGCCGTTTAACCTTCATTTGGGCGACATTGTGTATAACAACAATTCCGCCAAGGGGTATGGGGCTTATTTCAGCTGCTTGGCCGATGCCGGTTATAATGTGCCTACATTCGCCACCCCGGGTAATCACGACCGCCTTTACATCCTCGATTATGAAAAGTCGCTGGAGCTTTATCGCGGTTCGTGGGGGCCGGAAAGATATTCGTTCAACCGTGGTAAAGTACATTTTATCTCGCTTGACAACGTTGCTATCAATAAAGAGGATGCATTCGGGCGAGGAATCCGTCCTGAAGCGTTGGAATGGCTTAAAAAAGATTTGTCGTATGTGGAGAAAGGCTCGCGTGTGGTGTTCTTCACCCACAGGCCGATGACGCAGAATGCATCGGCGTTGAAAGCCTACTCAGCCGCGCTCGACGTACTCAAGGATTACGAGGTGCTGATTTTGAGCGGGCATGTGCATCGTTCGTTTACAAACTACGAAGAATATGCGCCCTCGGTTCGCGAGCGAAGCCAAGTCCCTTTAGGCGGGTTCATATGGCGTGGTCCTTGCACCCAGGACGGTGTGCCGCAGGGCTATTACATATATCACGTTGATGGCACTGACATTTCATGGAAGTTCAAATGGCTGGGCAAGGATGCCGACAAAAACCTGTTCCGGGTGTATGAACCTGGCCAGTTCGATTCCATGACGTTTGACCCGGATGAGGATAAAACCGTTATCGCCAATGTATGGGACTGGGATGAGCATTGGACTGTTACATGGAGCCTTGACGGCGTACCGCAGGGGGAAGTGCCGCGCTATGAGGGGTTCCGGGATCCGTGGGCTGTTTATAACTACGACGGGCGTGAAGAGTTTCCCGAGTGGTCACCCTCCGAAACATACCATATGTTTCATTGCGATGTGCCTGCAACGGGCAGTGTGGTCGAAATCAATGTCACCGACCGTTTCGGGCGTGAGGCGTCCAAGACCGTTACATTGGAATCTGTGTCGGGCGGCATCGAGTCGGTGTCTTCGGGAAACTGCGGCATCACGAATGCCGAAATATATAATGCCCAGGGGGTGAAGGTCCTGACCGTGGCAGGCTATCCCGAGGCCGATATGCTGCCCATTGGCTCAGGGTGCTACATCATGCGCTTGCATCACACTGACGGCACTGTGACAATCGAAAAGGTTATACGTTGAGGCTTATCGCCAATTTTATTCCGAATAAAAGAGATGAAAGGAAAGATATTGATGCTGTGTGCAGTCCTGGCGGCTGTGTCGGCAAATGCCACCCAGATAACGGTGGGATCATATAATATCAGGGTACAGACACCCGACGACCGTGGCGCAAACAATTGGGACAATCGTCGCGACTATGTGGCACGCACTGTGATTGACAACGGTTTCGACGTGGTTGGCTTCAACGAAGTCAAGTCCGGGCGTCAGAAATCCGAACTTATGGAACGGTTGCCGCAATACTCGTTCAGCGGATGGGACGGCCATGAAGGGTGGGCTGACACAAGTGAGACCGCAATCGACCTTATCGGTTACCGTACCGATATGTTCGACCTGGTTGACGAAGGGTGGTATTTCCTGTCACGCGACCAGGCGAATTGGGAATGCAGCTGGGATAACAGTTCCGAACACAATGTGCGTCATACATCGTGGGCCAAACTGAAGGTAAAGGAAACGGGCGAGATTTTCTATTTTTTCTGTTCGCACCTTGACCATCAGGGTAATATTGCCCGCGTGTTGCAGGCACATCTTAATTATGAGAAAGTATGGGAAATCGCCGGCCATTACCCCACGGTGTTTGTAGGTGACCAGAATTCAACGACATCGCGTGTGAACTACCTTAACCTTTACAAGGCCGGGTTTACCGATGCCTTCAGCACCGTGGATGACCCCGTGGGACAGTTCGGCAAGGATGATCCCGCCACTGCCGGGCAGTGGAATGCAGACCCTTCATCAGGGCGCCGTATCGACTACATATGGGTGCGCGGGTTCAATGTCGATTCCTACGACCATTGCACGGATAAATACGATCTCGGCGCTATGCCGTCCGACCATCTGGCCATCACTGCCAAACTGACATATGTCGACCCGGATATAACGAACCGTTACCGCTATGTCAGAGCCGGAGCGGATGGGACCGGCAGCAAGGAGTCGCCTTTCGGCACATTGCAGGAGGCTGTAAATGCCGCCGGTCTGGGCGATACAATCTATGTGGCCGCCGGGGAGTATGACGTCGTCTCCCAGCTTGATATCAAACAATCCGTGCGTTTGTTTGGCGGGTATGATGAAAATTTCGACGAGGTTGTCGGCCTGTCGGAGGTAAAAGCCGCTTCTGCAGTAAGGTGCATCGACCTGAAAAAGGATACGGATGTGGAAATCCGTAATTTCGCCATCCGCGACGGCGCGGTTACAGGGGATACCCAGGACGGTGCCGGGATCCGTGCCCACGGTGCGCGTTTGATTTTGCGGGAATGCGAACTTTCCGACAATACCGCCGGGCGTGACGGCGGTGGGATTGACTGTACAGGCCAGCTGATTCTTGACCGTGTGCGTTTCCTGCGCAATAAGGCAGGGCGCAACGGTGGTGGTTTCTGTTGCGACAACCCCAACAAAAGGTATTGGTTCAACTTCCCTGTAGAACATTGCTACTTCGAGGGTAACGAGGCTGCCGACGGGGCTGCAATCTATCTGCCGCGTTTTGTCTACGGTTATATTTCAGGGAATACATTTAACGGTAACAAAGCCTCGGCAGGGTCTGCCACCTACCTACATGCGGTAAGCAATGCCGCCACAAGCATGCTGGGAGTGAATCTCACAGTTGTCAATAACACATGGGTGCTAAATGAAAGTGCCGGTGAAAGCGGTGCGTCGGCCCTGTTTGTGGAGATTGATGCCGATGCCCCGTTTGCATTGGTCAACAACACCATTGTCAGCAATCGTTCGGCCAACGGGCGGTATGCGGTGTGCATGAGCAGCGGCATCCCATATATCAGCAACAATATAGTGGCCGGTAATGAAGGGGGTGACATAATGCTTGACGCCGACGGCGTTTCAGCATCCTATAACCTTTACACATCGCCGGAATCGGTTACTTACCCTGTCAATACCCGCGACATATATTCTGACGACTTTGCATCGTCGGTGTCCGCTTTGGGGCGTGTACTCGACGGGGAGGTTGCGGAAGGCTGGTTCATTCCTACTCTGACAACCGGCACTGATGATGGTGGCGGTGCCATAGCGGCATCGGAGGTTCCTGCTTTATGGTCAGTTCCTTCGGTGAGGGTTACAGACCCGGCCTATTCCGATGCGATGAACCTCTGCTCGATTACTGCCATGCGTATGCGCGAGGATGTGTTGCGGGCGGATTTCAACAATGATTGCATGAAGGAAAAGACAGTAAGCCTCGCTGTTGACCAAATAGGCATGCCGCGCCCGCTTGACGGCAAAGCCACTATAGGCGCCCGCGAATATTTG
Organism: Bacteroidales bacterium M6; assembly: GCA_001689485.1. Lineage (GTDB taxonomy): Bacteria > Bacteroidota > Bacteroidia > Bacteroidales > Muribaculaceae > UBA7173. Next base: position 40,996 of record LUJQ01000072.1, read on the forward strand.
GTGCCTGCCGGAATCGGTGCGGTAGTGCGTGATTCCGGTGATGATTCATCTATCCAGGCCGAGTATTTCGACCTTATGGGGCGGCATGTCGCCAATCCTTCAAAAGGTATCTATATACTTCGTCGTGGGGCGTATGCCGAGAAGGTGATGGTGAAATAACTCCCGGAGCAAAATTGGTAATCAGATACAAGAACCGCGCTGTGACGGAATTCCGTCACAGCGCGGTTCTTGTATCTGATTAATTAGGCGATGTTTATTTTGCAGGGAGAAGGGCTGCGGCAGCTTCGGTCAGCATGGGGCGCATCTTGCCATAGGGGAGGACGCAGCCGGGCATCCCTGCGGCATAGGGTGCGATTTCATACTGCTGGTACACGAAATGCACACCATCGGCAGTAAAATAGGGGGGAGTGACGGGCAGCGGCAGGGTGTCGGGGTTGATAAGCAGGCAGTCGCGTAATTCGGCGTCGGTTTTGACTTCGAAGTGTTGGGTCATCAAAGCCTGTCTGATTATGTTTTTCAGTGCCGGGATTGAATCGGTGCGGAACATATCCCATCCGAATTCGCGGCCGTCGGCCAGGCTGAACACCTGGGGAGTGAAGGAGCTTCCCCCGTGGGCGCCGCCGAGATAACAATAGGTCGAAGATGCGTAAGTGACGAACTTGTCGGTCTGGTATATGTCGGATATGTTCCAGTCATACTCGTAGGCCATGCCGGGTTCTATCCTCAGGCTGTCAAGTCCGAGTAATTCCGGTTTTGCCTTGTCGAGGACGTGCGTCCCGACATTTTTAATATATTTTTCACCGTCGGCAAGGTCGGCGCCAGGCACTGTGAACGGTTTTACAGTGTCATGGCTTATAAAGCTGTTTGTCGAGAGCTGCCCTGCAATCCAGTGACGGATGCTGTCGAGCAACCTTGCATTCCCATCTACGGGATATGCCACCGATATCCGGCAGTATGCTTTGTTTCCTGCGGGGGTGGCTATGCTGTCGTTCCATGAAATGCTGTCGGTTTTCAGGATAGAGGCGGATTTGTCGGCCTCTGTGTTGGTTCCAGTGTTTTCCGACGAGATTTTTTTGTTTCCGCATGAGGAAAATGAGAGCGCCATGAGGGCAACAAACGGGAGCGCCCCCTTCAGACAGGAAATTCTTATGTTGTTCATGTGCTTATAAATTAAATTTGTTTTAACTTTGTTGTCGGGTCGTTTGGGTTGGATTTCTTTTCAGTGCATGGTTTATACCTGCCCTGAAGGAATAACAATGCAAATATACTTTTTATCGATTACATAGATGCCAGTCTTGGTTAATTTTAATCTCTAATATCATTCCTAATGAAGAAAAGCTTGATTTTGATGCCGCTTCTGATGGCGGTGACCGGCTCATGGGCGCGAACCCTTACCCCGGAGGAAGCCCTGCAGCGGGTTAATTCGTCGGATATGCCTCTTAAGGCAATGCCTGCTACGGCATCTTCCCCTGCCCGCCTTGTGCATACGGCCAGGACCTCGACCGGGATGCCGGCGGTTTATCTGTTCGACCGTGCCGAATCCGGAGGCTATATGCTTGTGAGTGCCGACGACATTGCGACACCTCTGCTCGGTTACTCCGATGTGCCGGTAGGCGATGGTGGCGAATTGCCCCCTTCCATGCAATGGTGGCTGGAGCAGTATGCGGTTGAAATCGAGCAGGCATCTTCCGGCATGTCAATGCGTGTTGTCGATTCAAGCCGGGCTGCCGGGGATGTATCTTCGTTTGCCCCCATCGCACCTCTGTGCGACACCAAGTGGAACCAGGATGCCCCCTATAACAACCAATGCCCTCTTATCAACTGGCAGCGCACCTATACCGGTTGCCTGGCAACGGCTTTGGCACAGGTGATGAAATATCACGAATGGCCTGAACGCGGCACTGGCAGCATCACATACACCGATGTCAACAGGATAACCCGCACGATGGATTTTGATGTTGCCTTTGACTGGGATAACATGCTTGATGTTTACGATAAAACAGCCACCACGGTGCAGAATGATGCGGTTGCATTGCTGATGAAAGCATGCGGCCATGCCGTGCAGATGAATTATGGCACAAGTTCTTCGGGTGCTACCGACTTGAAGGTGCCTGGTGCCTTGAAGTCGTATTTCGGATATAGCGGTGATGTGAACCGTTGTGTGCGTTCCTATTACGGACTGGCTGACTGGCAAAGCATGATTTATAAAAATCTGAAGGAGGTAGGGCCGGTGCTTTATTGCGGTTCCTCCCACCTGGGCGGTCATGCCTTTGTTTGCGACGGTTATTCTACCGACGGCTATTTCCATTTTAACTGGGGTTGGGGTGGTGCCTACGACGGCTATTTCCGCCTGACAGCCCTTAATCCCGAAGGTGCCGGTATCGGGGGCTTTTCCGGGGGGTATAACATGTATCAGACAATAATACTTGGCGTAAAGAAACCTGATGGAAACCCTGTGAGTGTGCGTCAGCAACTTTCGCAGGCATCTCCCCTGACAGGGCGCATTTACGCTGGTAACAACCTGACTGTGACCAGCGGGTGGTTTAATGAGACGAGTGATAGGATGCGATTCTCATTCGGCCTCAGGCTGGAACCGATTGAGGATACGGCTGGCGAAGTATCGTATGTGGAATCGGCCAGCTACCGGAATCTCAGCCTGGAATCGGAATATGGCTGGAATTCGTTCCCGTTGACTTTCAATATTCAGAATGTGCCTTCCGGCACTTACCGCGCATCGGTTGTGACGAAGAATGAGGATGCACCCGCACAAGGCTGGCTCCCTGCGTTGCATCCTATGAATATGGTTGATTATGTGATTCTTAAAAAGGGTGTACAGGGCTCGTCGGTGTCGGCTGTCAACCCGGGCGAAATCACGGTTGTTTCATCAGAATTACTTACCGGGTTGTTCGAGGGATGTTCGGCCAAACTGCGCATGGATGTTGCCAACAATAGTGATGTGGAGGTTGCGGAGGCGCTGGCTCCGGCACTGCTGTCGGGTAATGCGCTTGTTGCTGCCGGTGGAGGCATCTACTTCGACCTGATGCCTGGTGAGAGCGACAGCCGTGAACTGGTGTTTGATTTTGCGATTTCGCAGTCGTTCAGACCTAACACCACATATACATGCTGTCTATACAATCCTGAAACCAACGTTGTCCGTTACAATCTTGGCAATGTGCAGGTGCTTTCCAATCCCGGCAAGCCGAACCTGACTGCTACATCGTTCAACCTTGAGGGTGGCACAGCTGCTGCTGATTGCAGCCGTCTCCACTTTATAGCCGATATCAAATGCATTTCCGGTTATCTTGCCAGCCCGCTTACGTTACTCATCACCCCGCAAGGCGGAGGTACGGCTGTGGCTAACGGGAATTCCACTGAGGCGTTGTTCCTGAATTCTGGCGAGTCGTGCAGTTCCGACATCATAATTGCTTTCCCCGAAGGCCAGGTGGGTGAGAAATACACGGCTTTCCTGGGCTATGTGTTCGGGAACAGTTTCGTACAGCTCCGCTATCTCGACTTTACAGTAGGTGCTACCGGCGCGGTGGAAATGGTTGAGGCCGGGACGTCTGATATTGAAATCGCCTACGACCGTAATACCGGCCGTGCCTTGGTTGCCGCGCCTCGGAACATCGCGGCAATCAGTATCGCAACTCCTGCCGGGGCATCACTTAATGTGCCTGTGGAAAATAGCGGCTGTTCGGCTTCCGTTGATTTCGCTGAACTTGGGAGCAGTGTGGTCATACTCACCGTGGTGTGTGAGAACGGTTATACCAAAACCGTGAAACTGGCGCTTTGAACAATTTGCACAAAACGATTACAGTGAAACCTGTTTGTCTGTTTATGATTTCTGCCATTTTGGCGGTTACGGGCTGTAGAACTTCTCGAAACGGGGAAATTAATGCCGGGTCTGCAGATGCAGACCCGGCAACCCCGGTAAGGGTTGAGAAGTTTTCCAAACCTGACCGAGGCGGGACGATACGTTCGGAAAAGTTGATTGGAAACGGGGCGGTGACCGTGATGCCGAAAGCAGTAGCTTATCGGATGTCGGGCGATTTCGCCGACAACGTGCCGGTTACGCTGGCTTCCGACGGCTCTTTGGCGAGTTATCCTGCGCCTACCGACTTATGTGAAGGTTCCACCCCCTTGGCGCTTGCCGACGGATGGTGGCTCGACAGGCGCGGTGTGGGATCCGGCACTGTTTTCACGCGCTACACATATCGTGATTATGCGGCTTTGGGAACAGCCCCCTCGCCGTCGCAACTGCTTGGGGCGGTGATACCCGGGGCACGTGTGACCGCTGTCATGCGGCTTCCCATGACGTTGCAGGAGGCCGTGGCCGACACTGCGGCTGTGAATGCGTTCATTCGTTCGCAACGGCTCTCGAAATAGCCGGATATCCCCCCGTGTGCCAAACATCGGGTTGGTGTACTTTTGTTGCGGGAGTATTGAATGTAGTCAAAGCTGATTTGGCTTTTAATCGATAGCGTTTTTGGCATGTTCCCGGCCTTGTCTTCTAAGGTGCGGTTCAGGCATGTTGCCTGAATCCGAAGGTGAACCATGGCGAAAACCGACAAAAATGACGAATAAAAGACAAATTAAGAAAAAGTCAAGATAACTTCCCGACAGAAATTCGTATCTTTGCACGATTTAAGAAGTTAAAAACAAAAATTATAGAATGAACCCAATCAAGAAAACCATCACCTTGCCCGACGGCCGCGAGATTACTCTCGAAACCGGCAAGCTCGCCAAGCAGGCTGATGGAGCAGTAGAGTTGCGCATGGGCAATACCATGCTTCTCGCTACAATCGTGTCGGCCAAGGAGGCCGGCGAAGGGGTGGACTTTATGCCCCTTACTGTCGACTACAAAGAGAAATTCTCGTCGGCAGGGCGTTTCCCCGGAGGTTTCCTCAAGCGTGAGGGGCGCGCATCTGACTATGAAATCCTCACCTCGCGTCTGGTTGACCGCGTGATGCGTCCGTTATTTCCAGATAACTACCACGCCGAGACTTTTGTGAACATCACCATGTTCTCGGCCGACGGTGTCGACATGCCCGACGCTCTTGCAGGGCTTGCCGCATCTGCAGCCATCACTTGCAGCGACATCCCCTTCCACGGCCCTATCTCGGAAGTGCGTGTTGCCCGTATCGACGGTGAATTCGTAATCAACCCCACTTTCGAGCAACTTGAAAAGGCCGATATGGAGCTGATGGTCGGTGCCACCTACGACAATATCATGATGGTTGAAGGCGAAATGAACGAGGTTTCGGAAGCCGAACTCCTCGAAGCCCTCAAGGTTGCCCACGAAGAAATCAAAAAGCATTGCAAAGTCCAGCTTGAAATGGCCGAGGCCGCAGGCAAGACTGTGAAGCGCGAATATTGCCACGAGGTGCATGACGAGGACCTCCGCAAGGATGTGCGTGAAAAATGCTACGACAAAGCATATGCCATAGCCAAGGCCGGTTGTGCCGACAAGCATTGGCGCCAGGATTCGTTCGACGCCATCTGCGACGAATATATCGAATCGCTCCCCGAAGAGGAACGCGACGAGAAGAAAGCGCTTGTGAAGCGTTACTATCACGATGTTGAACGCGAAGCCGTGCGCCGTTGCATCCTCGACGAAGGTGTGCGTCTCGACGGCCGCAAGACCACCCAGATCCGCCCCATATGGTGCGAGGTCGACTATGTGCCCGGCCCTCACGGATCGGCTGTGTTCACCCGTGGCGAGACCCAGTCGCTCTCTACCGTAACCCTAGGGACGAAGCTCGACGAGAAGATTCTCGACGACGTGCTCAACCAGGGTCGCGAGCGTTTCCTGCTCCACTACAACTTCCCCCCCTTCTCTACGGGTGAAGCGCGCCCCACACGTGGCGTAGGGCGTCGTGAAATCGGTCACGGCAATCTCGCACACCGTGCAATCAAGCGCATGTTCCCCGATGATTTCCCCTATGTATGCCGCGTGGTCAGCGACATCCTCGAATCAAACGGTTCGTCGTCGATGGCCACCGTATGCGCCGGAACCCTCGCCCTGCTTGATGCAGGTGTGAAGATGAAGCGCCCTGTCAGCGGTATCGCCATGGGTCTTATCACCGATAACGCTACCGGCCAGTATGCCATCCTTTCCGATATTCTCGGCGACGAGGACCACCTCGGCGACATGGACTTCAAGGTGACAGGTACCCGCGAAGGTATCACTGCCACACAGATGGATATCAAGTGCGACGGCTTGAGCTATGAGGTGCTTGAACGCGCCCTCAACCAGGCTCGCGACGGCCGCCTGCATATTCTCGATATAATAGAGAACACCATTCCTGCCCCCCGTGAGGACTACAAGCCCCACGTGCCGCGTATTGTCACCATGCTCATCCCCAAAGAGCTTATCGGTGCTGTTATCGGCCCGGGCGGAAAAATCATCCAGGGCATCCAGGAGGCATCGGGTGCGACTGTATCTATCGACGAAATCGACGAAGGCGGTTATATCGAGGTTGCGGCAGCGAACAAGGCCAGCATCGACAAGGCTCTTGAGATGATTAACGCCATTGTAGAGCTTCCCGAAGAAGGTAAGGTCTACACCGGAAAGGTGCAGACTATCCAGGATTTCGGCGCGTTTGTTGAGTTCATGCCCAACCGCGACGGCCTCCTCCACATTTCGGAAATCTCCTGGGACCGCCTGCCCGACATGGCCTCGTCAGGCATCAAGGAGGGTGACGAACTCACCGTCAAGCTCATAGAGATAGACAAGAAAACCGGTAAATACCGTTTGTCGCTCCGTGCGCTCCAGCCCAAGCCCGAAGGCTATGTAGAACCGGCCGAACGTCCCCGTGGCCCGCGTCGCGAGGGTGGTGCACCCCGCCGTGAAGGTGGCGACCGCGGTCCCCGTCGTGACGACCGCCGAGGCCCGCGCCGTGAAGGTGGTGACCGTGGCCCCCGCCGCGAGTTCCGCGACTGATTCTGTGTATTGACATCCCTCGCCATCCAGGCGAAAACCACCACAGCGGTGTGTCAAAATATTGAATTTTGACACACCGCCTTCCATAGATAACGAATGAGTAAAGGCATCGTGTAGGTTTCCGGCACGATGCCTTTGCTCATTCGTTTACGTTTATGGCTATAAAAATTTTCAAATCTGACTGAGAATGTGTAAATTTGGGAAAATAGGTTGTAGAAGTCTTCAAGACTTGTTGCTATATAGCTTTTTCAGCTTTCTTGTTTAGATGCAGTTATATCATGGTTACACTTAAGGATATATTCGATGTAGATTACCCCGTTTCGGAAGCAGTGGTGAAGCGTGTTATGGGGCTGGTGCGGGAAATGAACGTGTCAAAACGAACCTTTATAATAGAGCAGGGGCAGCCCACCGACAGTCTGTTTTTCATTATCGACGGTTTGGTGCGTTGCGTGCATACGCGTGGCGGTGAGGAGGAAACATTCCTGTTTGCAACTTCCGGCGATCCCTTTACATCGATACATTCGATGTCGCGGGGGGAGCCGTCGCAGTTTTCGTGGCAGGCGCTTGATGATACCAGGCTTTTGGCGCTAAAGTTCTCTGATTTCGAGAAGTTGCTTGCCGAGGAGCCGGAAATCCATTGCTGGTGGAGCAAGGCGCTGCTCGACGAGCTTTATGTGCTCGAACGCCGGTATGTGTGGATTGGCAATGACAGCGCGGCACAACGTTACGAGACGTTGGTGCGCACCCGTCCCGATGTGATAAACCGTGTTCCTGTGAAATATATCGCCCAGTATCTGCACATAAGTCCTGCAACCCTTTCTCGCATCCGTGCTTCGTTGGTGGGAAAGGCTGCAAGCAGATAGTATAAATCGGAGCTTGGATGCGGGGGCTGCCATATCGTGTATGGCTGGCCGACTTTATCAGCTGTCGAACCGGATTGCCAAGGGTGTCTGGCGGTTGGCGAATGTGCCGTTGATGTAGGCAGGCTGGCCGTTGACCCATGTCTGCTCCACACGGTAACGCAGACGCATCCCTTCATAGGGGCTCCACCCGCACGGGCTGATTATATCGTCGCGTGTGATAGTGTAATCATCATCAGGGTTTACCACCACTATGTCGGCCATGTATTGCTGGCGGAGATAGCCGCGTCGCGAGATGCCGTATAGGCGTGCGGGTGCTGCCGCCATTTTTTCAACCACGTCCTCAAGTGTGAAATAGCCTTTGCCTGCCAGTTGCATCATTACGGGTAGTGCAAACTGCACCGACGGCATGCCTGAGGCTGCCGTAAGGGCGTCCTTGCCGAGTTTCTGCGACAGCAGGTGCGGGGCATGGTCTGTGCCTATTACGTCGATGCGTCCGTCGGCCACGGCGCGGAGCAGTTCGCGGCGGTCGGCATCGGTTTTAAGTGCCGGGTTGCATTTTGTCAGCCCGTCGGTACGTTCCACCGATTCTTCCGTAAAGTAAAGATAGTGTGGGCAGGTTTCTGCGGTTATGCGTTTCCCCGTGAGGTTGCCCGGTTTGAACAGTGCCAGCTCGTCGGCCGTGGTGATGTGCATCACATGAAGGCGTGCGCCGGTTTCACGAGCCAGGGCTATGGCATGTGCGGTGGCGTCAAGGCATGCCTCGCGTGAGCGGATACGGCTGTGGCAGCCCACGGGTATGCCGTTGGGGTATTGTTTGCACAGGGTTTCGCGATTGGCGGCAATTATGCTTTCACTTTCGGCGTGGCAGGCTATGACGCGATGGAACTGCGTGAACAGCCGTCGTATTTCCGAATCGTTGTCAACGAGCATGCCGCCTGTGGAGCTTCCCATGAAGAGTTTCACCCCTGGTATGCGGGTGTAGTCGGCATGCAGGATTTCATCGAGGTTGGAGTTTGTCGCCCCGATGAAGAATGCATAGTTGGCTGCCGAGGCTTCGGCTGCACGGGCCATTTTCTCCTCCCATGCCTGGATGGTGGTGGTGAGAGGGGAGGTGTTTGGCATATCGAAAAACGACGTTATGCCCCCTGCTATGGCTGCACGGCTTTCGGTTGCGATGTCGCCCTTCTCGGTCATTCCCGGATCGCGGAAATGCACATGCTCGTCAATCATGCCGGGGAGTAGGAATTTTCCCTGGCAGTCATATACTTCGTAGTTCTCGGCGGGAATGTCGGCCGGGCCTGTCCGGCCTATATCCACACGGGTTATCAAGCCTCCGTCTATAACGATGCTGCCGACGAACCGGAATCCGTCGCTTATGATAAGACCGTTGTTGAGAACTTTTGGTTTCATTGTGGTAAAAGACAGTTAGAAATGTGATTGGAATGGTGGGCTTGATGAATTATTATGGCGCGATGGTTGGCCGGGAAGTTTCCCGTTTCTTGTTGTCGGAGATTTTTTTCTGCGGGTATTTCCGTGTCCATGAACCGGTTTTCAGCTTTATAACCCCGAACAGGGCTTCCCCGAAAATGCCTGACGACATTTTGCTGGTGCCCAGCACCCGGTTTACGAAGATAATGGGGACTTCCTCTACTTTGAATCCGCATTTCGCGGCGGTGAATTTCATCTCGATTTGGAACGCATAGCCTTTGAACCTGATTTTGTCGAGTTCCATGGTTTCAAGCACTTCACGTCGGTAGCAGGCGAATCCTGCAGTTGTGTCCTGCACTTTCAAGCCTGTTATCAGGCGCACATATTTCGAGGCGAAATATGACATCAGCACCCGTCCCATCGGCCAGTTGACCACATTGACACCTGTAACGTAACGGGAGCCTACTGCAACATCGGCATCGCCAAAGGCACATGCTTTGTAAAGGGGTATAAGGTCGTCTGGGTTGTGTGAGAAATCGGCGTCCATCTCGAATATATAGTCATATCCGTGGCCGATTGCCCATCGGAAGCCTGTGATATAGGCTGTGCCAAGCCCTAGTTTGCCGGGACGTTCGATTATATGCACCCGGCCCGGGTGGCATAGGGTTTTCTCTTTGACTATCGCGGCAGTCCCGTCGGGTGAATTGTCATCGATTACAAGCACGTCAAAAGGGTGTGGAAGAGCCAACACTGCCTCTATTATCGCGGCGGCGTTTTCCTTTTCATTATACATAGGTATGATTACCAACGAATCCCTTCGGGTGTCCATACTTATTCCTATTGGCTCTAAGCTGCTCATAATCTTTTGATTGTATAATCCTGTCGTGGAGCTGCACATTAGCCCTTATATACCACAACAAAGTTACAAACAAGTTTCAAAAATGCAAACTTTTCAACTTGAATATTTTACTTAAGTACATGACAAAAATTTGAAAA
>LUJQ01000034.1 GCA_001689485.1 Bacteroidales bacterium M6
CGAACTCGCGACCCTCAGCTTGGGAAGCTTGGCTAAAATTTTACAACTTGTTGATATTTAGCGTTTTATTTGGTTGGTGGTCTTTTGGTGAAACAAATTTGGTGAAACAGTGGTGAAACAAATTTTGACGTTAACATCTGTTTGCATTTGGCGATTCCGCCCTATTGCATGAACCGTTTTGTCGATGTAACTTTGCCTCCGTATCAATGGACGCGGTGCAGAAAACGACATAACGATGACTTGAAACCTCATCGGAATTTGAAGAATCCCGTAAGCGTCCACTTGTACGGGGTTCTTCTCTTTTTATCGCCCCATGCGAACGAACTGCGGACGGGGATAAGGGAGAAGAACCATCGAGGCGGAAGTCTCAATCTCTGTGCGTGGCGCGTAGCGAATCCCAAGCGAGGCAGTAGGCGCACAGTTGCAAAACCGGCCCACTACGGGCGCGTGTCACAGGCCGGGCGCATTGGACGAAAGGAGGAAGCGCGACACGGACGGATGAATCGTCAAAGCCTCCAAGCGGGAGCTGTCATCGGCCACCCCGCCCGGCATACCATACGGCTTTATACCGATGCGGTTTGGCGGCAGTCCGCAAGCGATTCGACCTCGCCTTTAGGCGGACTACGCAAAGCACCTCCAGCATTACCCGATAAGGTTTGCCTTTGTTGATTAAACAGGTGGAACATATTGTTTTTTGTTAAATGTTTATCGTTGGAACGTTTTTGTGTTTGTGGGTCATTTCCCTATGGAGGCTATCCACCTCTCCACGGCCTTTATCCTTGCCTCGGCATGGAGATTGCCGCCGACCATTTTTCGGGTATCGGCCAAAAGGTTCAGCGCGTCATCAGCCGACTTGCAGACGTAGTCATTCCTGGGCGGACACTTGCGATATGCTTCCAGTTCCCTCTTGGCGTATTCAAGCGAATAACCTTTGTCGCGGAGCAGGTGCTTTATGAGCTTGCACACCTCAACATTCTCCGGAGTATATCTGCGTTGCCCTGACGGCGTTCTGTGCGGCTCCAGCTGCTCAAAGGTATCTTCCCAGAAGCGCAACGTGCTTGCTGGGATATTGAGCATCGCAACGGCCTCGCGGATGCGGTAGTAGGTTTTGGCGGGGGTAGGCATATTACTTCTGTCTTGTTTGAAATTTTGAGAGGACACTAATTAATAGACACAAATTCACCCCTCCAAATATGCCACCAAGAGTCTCATGCCCTTTGAGAATTAAATCATAAGATAGGTAGAAAAATACACCTATCAGAATAAATACTAATACTAATCCCAATATAGTCGAACAACCGGCAAAGTTTATTTCTCTACCAGCCAACTTAAGCCGCTTTTTATTAAACCATATACGACCGTCCTGCTCTACTTCAGTGCGGCGCATTACCCACGGAATAATTTGAGGATCTATTGTATTGAGCTTGGCAAGTTCATCGGCTGCCGGAAGCAAACTATCATCATAAACAGTATTCTGCTCAATCTGCATGCCATTAAGGCCTGTCGTAAGTCTATTTTGTTCCGCTTTTCTTCCCATTGTTGGAGGCTTCTTTTATTGCTTTATGGAAATCACCGCGCAGGCGTTCCATGTCGCCACGCATTTCTCGTTTGCTGTCAGCAATAGTCTTATAGCTCAAATCCCCCATCTGTTCACGCACACGCTTGCTGACAGCATCCAGCCTCATAGAGTCTGAATCGTCTGCTAAAAAGCCTAATAGTGTGCGGAAGATGGTCATTTGTCGCCTCCTTATATGGATTCTTTCTATTATCAACATACAAAGATAGTGATTTGTTGGTTAATATTCTATTAATAATCTATTTTCACTCTGCGGCGGGCGGTTCTTCTTCAAATTCAAGTTCGAGCTGTACTATCTTGTGATATTTTTGTTGGAATAAAGCGTCAAACTGCTCTTTTGATTGCGATACCGACATTAACGTAGTGACTTCGATAATCTGCCGTTTGAGATGCTCTCGACCGATTTCGGGAGTCAATGTCTGATGCCATTTGTATTTCCAATTGCCTTTCTCTGTCTTTCCGGCCTTTTCCTGAATACGGGCAACCACCCCTTTCGGTAGTTCCTCGTAAATATACTTACGTGTAAGTTTGCCAATGAAAGACGGCTTGTTACGGATGTACTTTGGGATAAACGGCAATCCCCACAATCTGAATACCTCTTTGTAGAAATCGTCAGTGAAAGTCAACTGCCACTTCAGGATTTCCTCGGAAATGTACGCGCTAAGGATTTTCTGAAGCTCGGCATTTTCTCGTTCATGCTGATAGCCAGTGGCTTCGTCGATTAACGCTATAATGCCGACTTTTGCCAATGAGCGAATGAGAATGTCAGCCTCGGCTATTACCATCTTTTGTCTTACGCCCAGTTCAATGCCGTTTTCAGCGGCGTAATCACGCACTTTGAGCATAACTTCGCATAGCTCAGGCAGCGCAAGGGCATCATACAATTTGATTGTAGTGCCTTTCCACACAGCGTCGATTGTGGTAAGTTTCGACGACATAAAATCTTCTGATATAAAGCGGCTTACCTGCTTAGAAGATAGTATTTCATCCAATCTTTTCGACGACCTCTGTCCGGGTTCGTTTCCTGTCACGCCCAACGCCCTCTGCATCTCTGACTTTGACAATGCGCGTGTGCCATCCTCCAGCACATAGCAGTGAATGGTTTTATTGCCGAGCTGAAGTTCTCCTTCGTATATGATTTTGTTGTTATCGCTCATATTGGTTGCTTTACAGGGTTACTTGGTTTCGCTTCGCTCATCGGGTGGGGTTAGGGGGTGATTATTGATCCGTCAGTGCCATCTTTGTCCTTTTTAGGAGATTGCTTGGGTTTGTTAATGGCGGTCAAAATCATTATTCTAATAGGGCGTATCTCATTTATAAGCTCTATAACCTCGGCGTCTGTTGCTTCTCTGCCATTCACAAAAGCAACTTTCCTTGGACGTTTATTCTTAACCGATTTATATTCATCTAAAATTTGTCCATTGGTTTTTGTCTCGTCTATAACTCGCCAAAGCCATTTGTATAACTCTGTGCTTTTCTTTGCTATATCAAAATCTACTCGGTCTAATAAATCTTTAGGCAATGCCAAACTTATTGCCTCATGGATTTGTTCTTTTGCTTCTTCAATACCATCTGTTTTTGAGTTGCGATTGTTAAGTTTTTCCACTTTGTTCTCCAATTCTTTAAGTCGTTTCTCAAAACTTTCTTTTATCTCTTTTTGCGTTTCTCTCAATTCTTCTTTTGCTCTTATTGTTGAATATATCTGCCAAGTAACAAGGATAGTAACTATTATTGCAAATAGAGCCACTATAATACCAAGATAATCAACTCCTAAATGCGCATACCCTGATTGCCCTTGTTCAATTGTTGATGGGTTTAATATGCGAGGAAAATACACAAATAAATGATGGATAGACGCTATTAGACAAAATGGGATAATTACCCAACAAGTATATTTGCAAAATCTTGCAAACCCTTTTGTTTCGTGGAGAATTGCATTAACATCAGACTCTATATTCTGCAATGCCTCATTTTTATTTGCGTTTCTACGAGCGAATAATCGAGCAATGCGTTGATGCTGTTTTAGTGTTTCGTTGTGACAATATGATTGCCAAGCAAGAGCAATTACAGATACAACTAAAATAAAGACGGCTACAATAAGTCCACTAAATACATATTCCATCACTTCTTCCCTTTCAGTTCTTTAATATGCGCCCTTAACTCCTTTACGGTATCACGCAAATCCGCAATGGTATCTTCTTGTTTCTTGTTCTCAGACACAAGATAATCCACTCGGACAGTCAGCACTTCAATTTGGTGCAAATCATCGGGGCAATGGGTTTCAACGATTTCTTCTGTCGTTTTTTCGTTTACCAATTCTCTCACTTGTTGTTTTTGGTCGTATTTGACGTTGCCAACAATCTTGCCGGGTGAATTGGGCGCGTGGGTGTCAATCTTATCTCCTTGCTTGTCCTTTGTATTCGCAACCTCAACTCCCATATCGCCTTTACCTGTAAGAAGCCAGTTGCCATCCACTCCAATATTCTGTGCTACTAATAGCACAAATTCGGATGAGGGTTTAGTCGCTTTCTTGTCGCTAAAATAGTTTGAAAGGGTTGTCGGCTTTATGCCTATCGCCCTTGCAAAAGCAGCTTGATTGCCCTTAAAGAGCTTATCAATAACTTGTTGTATGCGGTCGAGGAATAAATCCATAGCTTGCAAAGTGTTAAAATAGTGTTAAATCATCCTATTAATAGGATACATCCAAAATATAGTATTACCTTTGCATTGTCGCTTTCAGAAAGGGCGATAAACGGCAATAACAAAGGAGGACAACGCTAATCGCGCTATCTTACATATTCTCAACCGCAAAGTTAGCGGTTCTCCTTTGATTTGTCAAACTTTTAGAAAGAAAAATCAATAACGAAACTTTAAGAAATAATGGCAAAACTAAGCAAAGACAAAGTAAAGGCGATGCTACCAAAGGACATGATTGTCGTGCCTTGCGACAATGCCCGCGAGGTGGACTCGGCTTTTGAGACCGCCAAGCAGGCGAAGTCTGAAATGGGCGACCGCAAGGACTCAGTAATGATTTCCAAGTCTAACGTCACTCTTACGGTGGTAGTGAGGACGGGGATTTAAGTCTAACCAAGTAAAGCAAGGAGAGATGGAGCTGAAAGCGACAATAAGCATAGGCTTTAACGGCAAACTGGGATATAGCGCAGTGCATAGTGCCGGAAGTATGTCCGATAAAAACCTCAATCGGTTGGAAGCATTGACTATTACACACAAAGCCATTGAGGAAGCCATTGCCAAAGCAAATGACGCCCTCGAAGAAAATGGGCTTACCACAAAATTAGCAGACCCACGCTGTGACGAGTATGGTAACGTTACAGTCGGCGACCGCCTCTTTATGCGAGAGGATAACCCCAATAAGCCCGGTCCCAACCGATTTATTGCCAGTTAATCCTCGCTGTCCTTGAACGGTTCATTGCATTTGTTGATAAACTCGTCTGCGGTCATATTGAGTTCAATCCAATTGCCACCTACACAGATAGAGATTGTAGCTCCTTTATCCTCAAAGGCTTCTACGAGTACAGTGTTTACCGCAAGTGTACGACCATCCTTAGCCGGGACTTTTGCAAAATGAATATACATAAAACAAAAATTAAAAATTTAGACAACGCAAATTTACAACAAATAATCGGGAGTGGCAACACTCTGAGTTCATAAGACAAAGGTTAAAAGTTAGACACCCGCCGCTCCCGATTTTAATACCCACGACGATGAGCAAGAACTTAATCCTCAACCCCAACATAATCATTACCCATGAGCAGTATTCTCCGGGGATATTTGTGAAGTGGGTAGTTAACCCTCACTACACGACAAATGTGCATATTGATGGTAGAATTGAGGAAGTTGGCGAGTTTAGAACTTGGAACGAAGCCTATAAAGCAGGCGAAAAATATCTTCATGACAAAGCCATAGACAAAGCTCACGTCTTGTTGATTGGCAGTGCAATAGATAGATCCATTTCAAATATCAAAAAAGCCTTAGCAGAGAAAGGAGACCCAAGATGAACGAACTTATCACCATCACACAATCGCAGACGATGAGCAGCTTGCAGATAGCCGAGCTGACTGGCAAGAAGCACCAGCACGTTCTTCGGGACATTCGCAACTTGATTGAGCAGGGTTGCACTGAAACCAATTTTGGACTCAGTGAATATATCGACCCCACGGGCAGAACTTTACCTTGCTACCAACTCACCAAGACAGGCTGTCTTATCCTCGCAAGCGGTTACAATGCTGTACTTCGGGAGAAAATCATCAACCGTTGGATTGAACTTGAAACCGCAAACGCCAATCAGTACCAAGTTCCGACATCGTTCCGTGAGGCTCTTTTGCTTGCAGCCGCACAGCAGGAGCAGATTGAGGAACAGCAGAAACTTCTTTTGGCGCAGGGTGAGCAGATTGCCGAAAAAGACAAGGCTATTGCCGAACTGCATGAGCGTACAAGCTATCTCGACCAAATCCTGCAAAGCAAATCTACCGTCACGACCACGCAGATAGCTCAGGACTACGGAATGAGTGCAAAGAAGTTCAACATCGAACTTCGCAACCTCAAAATTCAGCGTAAGGTCGGCGGTCAGTGGATTCTCTACGCTCCCTACAATACAATGGGCTACGTCCACTCTGAAACATTCATACCCGACAACTCTACCACGGGCAAGGTGATAATGATTTCACGCTGGACACAAAAGGGCAGACTATTCCTCTACGAGATACTGAAAAAGAATGGTGTTTTACCGCTAATTGAGAGATAGGTATGGCAAAATACATTTTTCTTGAAGATTGGATTGAAGCGTTAGGAAAAGTCAAATACAAAACGCTTAAAGCCGAGGCCGAAAGCAGCCACAGCCATGAATTTGCGATGCGCGAGATTACTTACAGCGGTTTAGAGTGGGAAATTGACAATCCAAGGCCAAACTATACCCGAGACCAACTTCTAATAGAAATCGCCAAACGCTTAAATATTGACTTGATATGACCTCCCTCCTAATCGCCACCTTCTGCCTCGGAGTTTGCGTAGGCATGATTTACACCTACATTGTCAGCCGAGTGATAGAAAGAAAATACAGAAAGAAAGATGAAGATAATAAAAGACCATAAGAAGCTCGTCTACGGAGGTCAGAAAGGACTTGACAGCCACATAGCTCGGCTCGCCAAGAGCGGCTGGGAGGTGACGAAGTCGTGGATTGACTATTGGGCGAACGGAAAGAAAGTCTACATAACAGAACTTGAAAAGTAACCACAATGACAACCGAACCGCCGAAAGTCACAGAGAACGGACGCTACCCGATAGGGGAGGCAGCGAGACTCCTTGGGATTGACCGCAAGACGCTGAGAGACAAGACGCAGTTGAGCGTAAGGGACGGCGGTATCGCTTTCACAATCCCCAAGGGTTCGACAAAGAAATTCTTCTCCGGGCGCGACATCCTCGCCTACTGGAGACGCAAAACGGGCTGTTAGCCCGGACAACATTCGGAGTGCGACCGCCGCAGAGCCATTGAGCCAAAGAGTCGCAGGTGTAGCACATTGACATCGCGGACTTGTATGGAGACTCCATACATTTGAAGTGAACAACCAGAACGCCGAGGATGGTGGCGCAAGTGACGGCCATCCGCTATAAGGCACAGCATAAATCACCCCTGTCATTGCCTCGGGGTGTTGAATCTAAATTTTGCAATGGGAAGCCGAGTAGCTCAATTGGTCAGAGCCGTCCTGTCAAGGGCGAAGTCGCGGGTTCGACTCCCGCTTCGGCTGCTGATAAACCTAAAATAATGTCATATATGCAAATAGACATAAAAGTCCGCATCCTCAAATATAACCGAGAGGATGACAGCAAGGGAACAAAAGCCATCTATCAGGCTAAGATATGCGCTTTCCCGACAGATGTAGACCATCAGTTGAGGCTCCCGTTGCTTCTTGAAATTGAAGAAGCAGTAAAAGCCAAAGTCGCAGAAATCAATCAGCGTCTTTCTTCTGGGGCAGAAAAAGCATAAAAAAGTCAAGAAGGTCATAAGGAGTTGTGATTCACATATGTCCGTCTGAAAGATACACAACGGTATTTCCGTCATCGTTCATTTCAAGACGGGTTATTACCTCTGTGTTAATCCACAGACTTTTGCCTCCCGATGTTTCAATTGACACAAACTTACTCATATTTCACTGATTTTATGTTTGACATCACAAATTTAGTGAATTTTACGCCGGGGCGCAAGTCCCGGTTCTGGCCCCGTCCCAGCCGTGAGACCCGGGCGGATGCCATATCACGCCAAATGGCAAGATTCCTACGGGGCGCGCGGATTGGTTAGGCCCGCCGCCCATCCAATAGGTATGACCAATGAACTGTTATTTTTGTGATTGCTGGTGTCCCTGCCCGCGAGGGTCGGGACGCTTTCCCCGGAAGCGTGGGTGAGTGGCTGAAACCACCGTCCTGCTAAGACGGCAGGCCCAGGACAGGGCCTCGCGGGTTCAAATCCCGCCGCTTCCGCCAAATCATCAAAACACCAACCATATGAAAGAAAACAGAAAGGACAAGGCGGTCACGTTGATGGCCGCCGCGCTTGTCTCGTTACTCTCCTTTGTGGGGCTGTACGCGCTGCTGGGGATGCCGGAGGACGGCGACCCCGACTGGATGGGGCTGTTCATACGCTCCAAGGTAGTGGCCGTCTTCTGCCTCGGGCTTGCGGCGGTCATCCTCCGTGGCAGGCCCCAGTCGTTTGGTCTTCCCCAAAACAAGCAGGCACTATGATGGAGACAAGGACATGCAAGGTCTGCGGGCGGGAGCTGCCCCAGGCCGATTTCCCAATCGGGAAAGGAGGTGTTCGCATAGGCACCTGCAAGGAATGCCGCGCGGCCGCCCTGCGTCAAACGATAGCCGCCAAGCGCGCTCAGGCCACAGGGGGGGGAGGGTAAAACCGCTCCCTTTTCCGACCCCGACTTCGACGGCAAGGAACCCGGCGAGGTCATGCGCATGATGGGTCGCGCGAAGAAGTGGCTCGAAAGCCGTGGATTTGTCATACAGCTCTCCGGCGAATATCACGAAACGAAAATCAGAAAACTCAAATTTGAATAATGGAAAATAATACGATTAAAACCTACAAGGGTTTCAATAAGGATATGACTTGTCGGGGATTCCAATACGAGGTTGGCAAGGAATACGAACACCAGGGGGAAGTCAAAGCCTGCGAGTCCGGATTCCACGCCTGCGAGAACCCGTTTGATGTCCTTGGGTTTTATCCCCCTTGTGATGACGGGGGTAATCTCCGACGTTATTGCGAGGTTGAGCAGAGTGGGACACTTGACCGCTCGGAAGATGACAAGGTCTGCTCTTCTCGGCTCCGTGTTGTCGCAGAAATCGGGCTAAACGGCCTGATTTATGCTGGTGTCCGCTTCATTTTAGACAAAGTTAGCTGGAAAGACGCTAAAGAATCCAACACGGGCAACCGCTCAGCGGCCACCAACACGGGCGACTGC
>LUJQ01000013.1 GCA_001689485.1 Bacteroidales bacterium M6
AACTTTGCATTTGCTGTTGGACTCTACACGTTTATTGAATCCCATTCCTCCAATCAAACCTGTTATGATTGATTTGCCTGAATTGGAAAAATAGCGTAACTTTGTCACTTGGGCGGGCAGTAACGAAGTCCGGCTCTCGAAACATGGAACAACCGTTAGAAAAAGATATCGAAATAGATGGCCAACGGCTTCATTATGAGGTAACAGGGCAGGGGAGGCCCCTCATATTGATGCATGGCTGGGGATGCAGCCGCATCACTGTAAGGTCGATTGCCGAGGCTGCATCGGCAACCCACACGGTTTATAATATCGACCTTCCCGGATTCGGGATGTCGCCCGAACCCCCATCCATATGGGGTGTGAATGAATACACGTCGTTGATTGAAAAGTTCATAACGCGGCTGCATATAGCTGCCCCGGTTTTAACAGGGCATAGTTTCGGCGGGCGCATTGCCATACTCCTTTCATCACGCAACAAGAACCTGGATTCCGTGATTTTGGTTGATGCGGCAGGAATAAAGCCCCGACGCTCTATCAAATATTATTATAGGGTTTACACATTCAAGGCCGGAAAATTACTGATGCGTCTCTTTCTTGGCAAGAAACGTGCAGAAAAGCGGATAGAAGCCATGAGGGCTGCACGTGGGTCGGCTGATTATGCAAATTCCACCCCGATTATGCGGGCGGTGTTAAGCAAGGTGGTTAATGAAGACCTGACCTCGCAACTGTCCGGCATCAATGTCCCAACACTGCTTATATGGGGTGAAAACGACACTGCCACCCCGGTTTCCGATGCCCGCAAGATGGAACACCTGATTCCTGATGCCGGATTAGTGACTTTTCCCGGATGCGGCCATTATAGCTTCCTCGACAATCCGGCACAGTTCCGCGCCGTGCTCAACTCTTTCCTCAATTCAAGACTTAAAAAATCAGAATAATCCAAAGACAGGATAAATAGTTCAACCATAAGCAAAATGACATACGTTTCGCTCGATTTAATAATTCCCGTAATCCTTGCTGCTACCGCATCATTCGACCTTCTGAAAGTGTTCGGCCGCGATTTGATGATGCTTCAACAAAATTCATACCGCAACGAGCGTTACACTCGCTGGTTTTCAAACTCGGGAGAAAGCACCTCGATAGGACGCATTGCCTGCTGTATAGGTCTGTTATTTCTTTTGGTTCATCATATCCCGTTGTTTGCAGGAGCTGCAATAGCTACAATAATAACGATATGGCAGAGTGTGCGACTAAGCCGTGTGAAATATAAGAAGCCGCTTGTTTGGACTGCACGGGCAAAACGCATTTACGCTGTAATGATTGCTTTGGCGGTTATCGCCGCAACGGTTTTCGGTGCATGCTTCGGAATTAAAATCCTTTGTGTGACCCTGATGCTGCAACTGGTTGTTTCTCCGATAGTGCTACTGGCTGCAAACGATTTGCTGAAACCCGTAGAGAAAGCTATCAATAAGAAATATTACAATGAAGCCGCCTCGATTCTGGCATCAATGCCAGACTTGAAAATAGTCGGTATCACAGGCAGTTACGGTAAAACATCAACCAAGCATTACCTTAACCGGATTCTGCAGGAGCATTTTTCCACGATGATGACACCCGGCAGTTTCAACACTACAATGGGAGTTATACGCACGGTGCGTGAACACCTGCAACCTTATAATGAGGTGTTTATAGTGGAAATGGGTGCCAAACAACCAGGTGACATAAAGGAAATCTGCGATCTTGTGCATCCTTCGATAGGTATAATAACCGCTGTAGGTGAGCAACATCTTGAATCATTCAAGACTATCGGAAATGTGCAGCGTACAAAATTCGAGCTGGCAGATTCCCTGCCTGCTGACGGAACAATAGTCCTCAATAACGACTTTCCATTCGTGGCCAACCGCGAAGTAATCAATGCCGGTTGTATCCGTTATGCTGTGAGCAATAAAGGCGGGGAAGATTTTTCCGCCACTGATATTGAATACGGGCCGGATGGAACCAGGTTTACAGTGACAGGTAAATCACTTGCAACACCGTTGGAGTTTAGTACCAAACTGGTAGGGGAGTGCAATGTTTCAAATCTTCTCGCCGCTATTATCGTTGCTTTGAAACTCGGCGTGCCTGCCGATAAGATTCGTTATGCTGTAGGGCAGATCGAACAGGTAGAACACCGTCTGAACCTAAAACGGACCCCGGGAGGGATAACCATTATCGACGACGCTTTTAACTCTAATCCCCAAGGCTCAAAAATGGCGTTAGAGGTACTTGCCATGATGAAGCAAGGTAAACGCATCGTTATTACCCCGGGGATGATAGAACTTGGCAATCTTCAGGAAAAAGCCAATGAGGAATTCGGTAAAAACATAGCACGTTGCACCGATGTCGCTATAATCGTCGGACATTACAACCGTGATGCAATTCTTAAAGGAGTTGCATCAGAAGGCATGTCTCCCGACAATATACATACGGCAGATTCATTCAATGAAGCGCAGCAGCTTCTGCAACATATTGCAAGACCGGGAGATACGGTACTTTATGAGAACGACCTCCCTGACACGTTCAAATAAACAGATTTAAGAAATTATCAAAACATAAAAATGAAAACCAACATAGGAGTGTTCTTCGGCGGACGTTCCACCGAGCACGAGATTTCTGTAATTTCGGCAAACCAGGCAATCAATGCCATCAATCGTGACAAATACGACGTAACACCTATATACATTACCAAAGAGGGGCGGTGGTTCACCGGCAACGCGCTTCTTGATCTTAAGAACTATCGTGACATTCCGGCTCTGCTACGTCAATGCGAAGAGGTGTATATGCGCCCCGTATATGGTGATTACAACCTGTATTATACCAACCCTAAAGGGGTATTTAAGAACAAGAGCCTCGACTGCCGCTTGGACATTGTGATTCCGGTGCTCCATGGCGCCAACGGTGAGGATGGCACTTTTGAAGGAATCCTTGATTCTATAGGGATACCCTATGCCGGATGCGACACACTTGCATCGGCCAACGGTATGGATAAAATCACTATGAAGATGATTCTGCGTGAGAATGATATCCCCGTTGTAGATTATGTTTGGTTTACCGACAGGCAATGGTTTGCCGACCGTGACAGGCTGATTGCTAAAACGGAGTCAAGCCTGGGATATCCCGTCATAGTGAAACCCGCCAATCTCGGCTCTTCAATCGGCATAGGATGCGCCCGTAACCGCGAGGAACTGATAGAGAAAGTGGAAGATGCCACACGCTATGCATCACGTATAATAGTGGAACATATGGTGGAGCAGCTTCAGGAAATAAACTGCTCGGTGTTGGGCGATTGCGACGAGTATGAGACATCAGTACTTGAAGAACCGATCAAATCTACCGACATCCTGTCATATACCGACAAATATATGGGTGGGACCAAGGGAACAAAAGGGATGCAGGCATCTGCAAAAAAAATCCCGGCAGATCTACCGGCCGATATGACAGCCGAAATACAGAGGCTTGCAGGGGAGACTTTCCGGGTGCTTTCCTGTCACGGGGTAAGCCGTGTAGATGTTATTGTTGACCGTGCAACCTCAAAAATATATGTAAACGAAATCAACACCATCCCCGGCTCCCTGTCATTCTACTTGTGGGAGGCTACAGGGGTGTCTTTCGATAAACTTATGGACAGGCTGGCAGGATTGGCAATCAAACGCAACACCCGCCGTGGACAAAAAACGTTCTCGTTCTCACAAAACATCTTCGCCCTTGGCGGGGGAGCCAAGAACGGCATGAAGGGTAAAGCATGAGTATGTGAATCCCACTGTCTTGCAAAGGTTGCACACTAATCTGAAAATTAGTACCTTTGTGGCCATGTTTTCATTGCCTTAGGGCAGATAATCAGCACAAAAATAATAATTCCATCCTTTACGATGATGAAATTTGCCGAATATAACAAATTCAACCTTTCTGATATCAACAAAGAGGTGTTGGCAAAATGGAATGCCGAACACCTTTTCGAGCAGAGTATGAAAACCCGCGAAGGAATGCCATCGTTCGTGTTTTACGAAGGCCCTCCTTCGGCTAACGGCATGCCCGGTATCCACCATGTTATGGCACGTACCATTAAGGATATATTCTGTCGTTACAAAACGATGAAAGGATTTCACGTAAAACGTAAAGCCGGATGGGATACCCATGGCCTTCCTGTAGAACTCGGAGTGGAAAAATCACTCGGGATTACAAAAGAGGATATAGGGAAGAAAATCTCTGTTGACGAATACAACGAAGCATGTCGCAAGGAGGTAATGAAATATACCAAGGAATGGTCGGCGCTTACCAATTCCATGGGATACTGGGTTGATTTGGACAATCCCTATATTACCTACGACAACCGTTATATTGAAAGCGTGTGGTGGCTTTTACGCCAACTTTACAACAAGGGGTATCTGTACAAGGGCTACACCATCCAGCCATATTCTCCGGCAGCCGGTACAGGACTTAGCACTCATGAACTGAATCAACCCGGATGCTACCGCGACGTAAAGGATACGACCTGTGTGGCCCAATTCCGCATTACCGACCCGACGCCGGAAATGACAGCTCATGGAACTCCTTATTTCCTGGCATGGACTACAACTCCTTGGACGCTTCCATCAAATACCGCACTGTGCGTCGGCCCGGAAATAGAATATAACATCGTACGAACTTTCAACCCATATTCGGGCAATCCGGAAACAGTGGTTCTGGCGGTTGCATTGATGGGACATTTTTTCAATCCCAAAGGATCAGAAATTCCGCTGGAAGAATATAAGAAAGGGGATAAAATCATCCCTTACCAGGTGGTTAAGACCGTAAAAGGGTTAGAACTTGTCGGGATGCATTATGAACAGCTTCTGCCGTGGATGAATCCCGGAGAAGGGGCATTCCGTGTAATCCCCGGTGATTATGTGACAACAGAGGATGGTACGGGTATTGTGCATATTGCCGGTACCTTCGGTGCAGACGACCTCCGTGTTTCGCGTCAAAGCAACATCCCCCCGTTGACATTGACTGACCGTGACGGTAATACACGCCCAATGGTGGATTTGACCGGCCGCTTTTTCAGAATCGAAGATTTGGATCCGACATTTGTGGAGCAGAGTGTCGATGTGGAAGCCTACCGCCCGTGGGCTGGGAAATATGTGAAAAATTCCTACGATTCGACCAAAACCGATTCTGACGAGACTCTTGATGTGGAAATCTGCATGTGGCTCAAACAGAATGACAAGGTTTTCAAAATAGAAAAGCATACACACTCATACCCGCATTGCTGGCGGACGGATAAACCTGTGCTTTATTACCCCCTTGACAGCTGGTTCATACGCACCACTGCCGCGCGTGAGCGGCTTATGGAGCTGAACAACAATATCAAATGGAAACCGGCTTCAACCGGTTCTGGACGGTTCGGCAAATGGCTTGAAAACCTTCAGGACTGGAATTTGTCGCGTAGCCGGTATTGGGGTACCCCGCTCCCGATATGGCGCACTGATGACGGCAAAGAAGAACTTTGCATCGAATCGGTTGAAATGCTCTACAACGAAATTGAGAAAGCTGTAGCAGCAGGCATCATGACTACGAATCCTTACAAAGAGAAAGGATTTGTGCCAGGCGATTATTCAAAAGAAAACTACGAAAAAATCGACCTCCACCGTCCATATGTCGACGACATCGTGCTTGTTTCCCCATCCGGAAAACCCATGAAGCGTGAAACAGACCTGATTGATGTATGGTTCGATTCCGGTGCGATGCCATATGCGCAAATCCATTATCCGTTTGAGAATAAAGAGGGTCTAGATTCAGGGGAACTTTATCCGGCTGATTTCATTGCCGAGGGAGTCGACCAGACACGTGGGTGGTTCTTTACCCTCCATGCAATTGCAGGTATGGTGTTTGATTCTATATCCTACAAGGCTGTGATATCCAACGGTCTTGTACTGGATAAGGATGGGAACAAAATGTCGAAGCGTTTGGGAAATGCGGTCAATCCGTTCGATGCTATCGAAAAATTCGGTAGTGACCCCGTGCGTTGGTACATGATTTCGAATTCATCACCTTGGGATAACTTAAAGTTCGATGCCGATGGTGTGCAGGAAGTGTCGCGCAAACTTTTCGCTACACTCTATAACACCTATTCCTTC
Organism: Bacteroidales bacterium M6; assembly: GCA_001689485.1. Taxonomy (GTDB): domain Bacteria; phylum Bacteroidota; class Bacteroidia; order Bacteroidales; family Muribaculaceae; genus UBA7173. The sequence goes on from LUJQ01000013.1 coordinate 6,156, forward strand.
CTTGCACTTTACGCCAATGTCGACGGTTTCAGCGGTGCAGAATCGCAAGTACCTTATGTCGAACGTCCCGAAATCGACCGATGGATACTATCGTTGCTAAACACGTTGATTAAAGATGTAGAAGAGGCACTCGATGATTACGAACCTACAAAAGCCGCACGTGCTATCAACGCATTCGTCAACGACAACCTTTCGAACTGGTATGTGCGCCTGAACCGTAAACGTTTTTGGGGCGGTGAAATGAATGCCGACAAGTTGTCGGCATTCCAAACCCTGCACACATGCCTTAAAACGGTTGCACAGCTTATGGCACCATTCGCGCCCTTCTTTGCAGATAAATTGTACAACGACCTGTCGGCACCAGCACAGGAAGCCTCAGGGGAAAAGATGGAATCGGTTCACATCTCTATGTTTCCGACAGCTGACGAAAGCGTTATAGACAAAGCTCTTGAACGGAGAATGAACCTTGCCCAGATTATAACCTCGATGGTTCTGTCACTCCGCCGCAAGGTCAATATCAAAGTGCGCCAACCGCTGCAAACCCTTATGATTCCCGTAAGTACAACGGAGCAACGTGATGAAATAGAAGCTGTTGCGCCATTGATATTATCGGAAGTCAATGTCAAGGATATAAAATTTGTCAGCAACGAAGAGGGGGTATTGGTGAAGCGTATAAAAGCTGACTTCAAGAAACTAGGCCCGAAACATGGCAAGTTGATGAAAGCCGTTGCGCAAGCTATTTCTGAAATGTCCCAGCAGCAGATTATAGAACTGGAAAAGAACGGCTCGACAGAGCTTGCAATAGCCGGGAATCCTGTTATGGTGGATATATCAGATGTGGAAATCCGTAATGAAGATATCCCTGGATGGCTTGTGGCCAATGAGGGGTCTGTTACGGTGGCTCTTGACGTGACGCTTACCGATGCGCTTAAACGCGAGGGAATTGCACGTGAGCTTGTAAACCGCATTCAAAACATACGTAAAAACCGCGATTATGACATCACGCGACGCGTCAATATACTGATATCCCCCTGTGAGATGACAGATGATGCCATGAAGGAATATGCCGGCTATATCTGCAAGCAGGTATTGGCCGACTCCCTTTCAGTTGCGGAAGTTGATAATCCGGCAGAGGATGAAATCCTTGATATTGACGGTACAGAAGTGCGAATTTCCGTAATCCCTGTATGAAAAGACAGGGATAGTACGCGATAACTATACTTTAATGCAATGACATTGACAGGGGAGAGCCATGTAGACCAATCGGCTCTCCTCTGTTAAACAAAATCAGGATTATTAGTTGTTATGATAATAATCATGGGAACACGTTTGAAGCGGGTTCATTGTATCACCATCATCAATCCATTGAAAAATGAGCGAAAAGACACGTTACACCGACGAGGAACTGGAGGAATTCAAAACCCTCATACTTCAAAAACTTGATAAAGCCCGCAAGGAATATGAATCGTTGCGCGCTGATGTGATGAATTCTGACGGTAACGACACAACCGATACGTCACCTACTTTCAAAGTCCTGGAAGAGGGGGCATCCACGCTCTCAAAAGAAGAAGCCGGCAGACTGGCACAACGTCAGGCTCAATTCATACGCCATTTGCAGGCAGCATTAGTGCGTATTGAAAACAAAACTTACGGCATTGACCGCATAACCGGCAAGCTCATTCCCAAGGAACGTCTCAGGGCTGTGCCGCATGCCACTTTATGCGTCGATTCAAAGCTGAAATAAAATTTTTTGTACCATACACCAGGCCGCATCATTAATCACAAATCATAATAACACGTGAATCAAAATAACACGGCTCATCGCCGAGGACTGATGGTTGCAATTATTGTGGCCATTATCCTGATTGCTGACCAGATTTTGAAAATATGGGTTAAGACTCATTTTTTTCTTGGTGAAAGCTTCCATATATTTTCATGGTTCCAGCTCGTGTTCATACAAAACAACGGTATGGCTTTCGGATGGGAAATAGGCAGCAAATTGATGTTGACTATCCTGCGTATCATAACGGTAGGTTTCCTTATTTTCTATCTTTTTCGTACCCATGCCAGAAAAGAAGCGTCTACAGGCTATTTGATGTGCCTGGCTTTGATTGTGGCGGGTGCTGCCGGTAATATTATCGACTGTGTGTTCTATGGCGTGGTGTTCAGCAATCCCGCACCTCCGGCATTGGCAACAATGTTTCCTGACGGTGGGGGATATGGAACCCTGATGCATGGGCTTGTGGTAGATATGTTTTATTTCCCGTTATGCGAATGGAACTGGCCTGATTGGATGCCGTGGGTCGGGGGAGAGCATTTTATCTTCTTCCGGCCGGTGTTTAACCTGGCAGATGCAGCAATCAGTGTTGGCATGATTGCCTTGGTCTTATTTTACTCTCGCCAGATATCAGAAGTTCCATGGCGCAAATCCTCGCAACTGGCAGCAGATGATGCGATGCATGATAACGGCAAATCATCTTGATGTTTCCATTTAATGTTCAAAGCTTAAAGAAGCACGCATCCTAAGGTTCATATGAAGTTTATCTCGGTATCCACTCAACGGTCAGCACGGTTCCTTCGGTTAATAATGCCGTTGGCAATCACAGTATCCGCAACCTCATGCAGGCACACTCCGGAAGGTGTGCTCGAGCAGGAGGAGATGGCACAGCTTATGGCCGACATTCATATGGGAGAAGCCTTGGTTGACTTCAATTACTCTACCTATCCGAATGATTCCACTCGCAAAATGCTTAAACAAAGCATCTATGCGGCACATAAAGTAACGGCAGAAGAGGTTGACACATCGTTTGTATGGTATGGCAACCATATTGAAGATTACATTACCGTTTATGACCGTACAATCGAGATTATACAGGAACGTCAACGCAATTTGGCGTCAGCCGGAAGTATGCAGATCAGTGTTGCCGGGGATTCTGTACAAGTGTGGGGAGGCCCGCAACGCCTTGTCGTACATAAACACATGCCATCGCGAATAATTGGTTTCAACCTTACCCCGGACAGTACTTGGCAGAAGGGGGATATTTATACCCTGAAATACAAACCTATCAATTCTCAGGCAAAGGCCGCCTCCAGGTTGTTGATAGATTATTCAAATGGGACGACTGTATATGTGGAAGACCCTGAGACACGCCAATCGACAAGTAACGTCTTAAAGATACAGGTGGACTCTACATTGACACCTTTGCGTGTTTATGGTTATATCAGTTTCATCCCTGACGAGAATGTTTCATTCGAGGTCGACAGCATATCACTTACACGAGTGCGCCGAGAACTGATGCCGAACATATATTTCCATCGTAAGACATTTGGTTACGGCATGGATATTGATAAAAAGAAGGCTGAACAAGATTCCGATTCAAAGACATCCGATGCACCTTCAAAAGCCAATGGCATTCAAAATCGTCATAACAACGGGTTGCTACAGCGGCGAGTATCGGAGTCGGAGATACGCACATCTTCTGATGATGAATTGCCGCAACCGTCATCAAACACAATGCGTCCTAGCGAACATCGTGAAGATGCCTCAATTCATAAACCTACCCCGATCCAACGCCGAGATGCTGCACGACAACGGTCGGCCACAACACGTCAAAAATCGAAGGTTCAAGCGCCGACAACTACCTCAAAAGCTGCCAACCAGGCTCCTTTGACAATGAAAAAACAGGCCAATCCCAATAAATAATAATTCTCTCCTAGACTTTGTCACATACTATGAATAGGCAATGCCGGTTGATCCCCATAGATTGTAAAAATACCCCACGAATTTTAGCTAGGACTCTTCTTCGTGACGGTAAAATTGAGACAATGATGTTGATTGATTCTTCGAAAGAAGCCATCATTGTCTCTCCATTCGATTGTGAAACTGCGAATACGGTTTTCGTTGATGGCATTTTAGCTATTCTTGATAGGGAAAATGTCGACATAGATGACATTAAAAAATTAGAACAATTTGCTTGCGAAATTCACACGTCCGATAAAACCGCATTTCTTTCCGCTATCTGTTCTGAAATAGCATCCAAACAGCTATTCGGTAATAAAACAAAAGATGGGTTGATGATATATCAACTCACCTTTTGCTAATTTGTAAAGTAGCTGATTAAAATTTATTAAAACCATTTAAGGGTCTTGACATCAAAAACCGGGCCTTGGGTGCATACACATACGTGCCCGTCAATTGTGTCCTCCACACAGCATAGGCAGGCTCCCAATCCGCATGCCATAGAGTTCTCTAATGAGACCTCGCAAGGTACTCCATTGTCCATTGCAATGCGTGCTACAGCCTTCATCATAGGCATCGGCCCACAGCAATAAAACATATCCCAATCTGCGTTTAGAATCGGATTCTGTGTAACAAGACCGGGAGTTCCGGCCGATCCGTCATCTGTAGAAATCACTACATCTCCGAACTCCTCAAACCGCTCAGTTTCCAATAAATCCTTGGCTGTTTTTGCCGCCAATAGAAAGGTCGGCCGTATCCCGGAACTATTCAATATCTTACCTAGATGTAGAAGCGGAGCAACACCTACACCGCCTCCTATCAATAATGGCCGGTAGGGTAGATGCGTATCCTTTTCATTCGACGCATCCGTCGGAAGCGAGAAACCATTACCTAACGGAAGCATCATATTTATAACATCCCCCTCGCTACAGTCGCATAACGCCTTTGTCCCATCTCCTGCCTTACGAACTAGCAAATGGATTTCACGCCTTTCAGGGACGACATAATTTATCGAAATAGGGCGCCTTAGAAACGTCGTTTTGTTTCCATCCACTCTTACTTCTACAAATTGCCCGGGCTTGATTTCATTATAGTCAATCGAATTCACTCCATCCAGTCTTATCTCTGTTAGCACCAGACGTGAATACGTGTCGGAAATCCGGATATTTTTTGAGACTATAAAGTCTGATACGATTTTATTCATTTGGCTCATCAATTTCTATTTAACGATTGGCTCATACAAAAGTATAAAATCCTTCAAACCTATACAACTTCTTATTCTAGACACAATCCATTTTCAACCGCTGATAAACGAAATGATTATATATACGATGAAACCTTTCAATAGGGTATAATATTCCAATATCATATTTAACATAATCCCCATTATGTAACAT
>LUJQ01000005.1:0-15720 GCA_001689485.1 Bacteroidales bacterium M6
TATGAGATTGATTGTCAGAATAGTTGCAAGCCGTAAGATAAATTGACCAGATTTTACCGAATCGGATGGTTGTCATTGCAAGGTGCAATATCGGATGTAGTTCTAATCTATCTGTTTCGTATATTCACATTATTGGTTTATGAAGGCGAATTTACGAATTTATTTTTGAACTGCAATAGATTATGCGCAGGTGCTTGCTCGGTTTTACAGCACAAAATTAGTAGTATGGACTGCCAGATTCTGTCAGCATTCATATTTCCTATTCATTTCCTTGATGTTTCTGATAAATATTTCACGCAGCTCAATCGGCTTGACAACCTCAATCTCCGCCCCGTATTTCATCAGTTCCATAATGAAATCACATGACGGCACAAGTCGCATTGAAAGGATATAGCCCTTAGAGTCTTCACCGACAAGCCGCTGGCTTCTGTGCAACGGTTTGCTCAATATATAGTCAATTTGTCCGCACCCTACATATATCTCGATATCCTGCGGTTCGTGATTAAATTCGGGAGCATAGGAATTCACCCCGAACATATCTTCAAACCATTTGTCACAATCAAAATCTACCGGAACTTCGAATCTCTCATCTGCTAGGAAAAAACCTTTTATACGGTCTAACCCATATAAAAGAGTCTTGTCAATAGCTGGTGAATACCCTACCATATACCACCGCTGATGATGCAACTTCAATCCCCATGGTTCTACAATGAAAGTAGTTGCGTCAGAAGCATAAAAACTTTGATATGTAATCTCGATTTTTCTGCCGGCTTCCATCGCATTAAGGATAGGAATCAAGAACCGGCGACTTGATGGAACATCCTCCACACATATACGGTTCCTCATTTTGCGATGTGATGATGATATGTTATTGACTGCAAAAGAGTCAAGTAACCATTGTTTTTCCGATGCCATCATCCTGATGTTCTCAATCTGATATTTTCCGGCAACACAAATTATATTGACATCAAATAGTCGTTCTACGGCTTTTCGATATCTGTGAAATGTTCGCTCCGGGAGTTCATCCTCTCCTCGTTCGTTTAAGCAGGAATATGACCATTTACGGTTTATATCCTCACGGGAAATTCCTCCAGACCGATAGATGACATCCATCAGCCAAAAATATCGATTGGTAAGTTCTGCTGACATACTTTCAGGACTTGAATTATTCCGATTGTAAAATTATATATTATAACTGACAAAAAGTAGCAATCGCCGAAAACATGCTGTAAAACATTGAATGCACCACTGATTACAACGGTACGTTTTCTATTTAATCCTAGTTTGTCGCTGCAAATCTAAGGTGACACAAAATTAATTTTTTTGGAATTTAACCGGGATTAATGTGGCGTTCCTATATTGCTTTGCCGGATAAAACGCATACCTTTGCATATAGGTGATTATACACCTATATAGGGCAATGAAATACATATCACTCTCAGGGATTATATTCATAGTGTTCATCCTCTCCATATTCGATATGGCCGGGCGGACACATCATGTTGTGGTGGCAGATTCAGTATCCCATATGCCATTGCCAAGCGCCTCGATATTTGACGGTCAAGGCCGTATTATCGGCATCTGCAATTCAGAAGGACAAATGCCTTATATCTCCGATTCAAGCTACCCTGTCATTATTCGTTACCTTGGGTTCAAAGAGAAATCAGTTACAACAGCAAGCTGCGACACGATTTTTCTTCAGGAAAATTCAACAAATCTGCCAGAGGTTGTAATTGAATCACGCCAGCATAAGGTGTTACACATGTTGGCATATGTACGGGAATACTCAACATTATCCACCTATACTGATACAGTCCTTCTATTCCGGGAAAAGATGGTGGATTATATGCTTCCGAATAAAAACAGCCGTTTCAAAGGATGGTCAAGCCCGAGAGTTTTAAAGAGCAAATCCTATTACCACTTCACCAACGCACAAGGGTTGGATAGCGTTAGCGATAAGTGCAACCATCATTTTTCATGGTCTGACTGGATGGGTATTGTACCCACGCCAAAACTACCGACAGCATTAAGAAATGTAGGATATGGCACTGACACTATCCGTGGCAAATACAGCCCCACGGAAATGTGGACAAGAAACGAAGCCAAAATCAACATTAATATAAATGTACTGGCCGATACGACAAGCAGAAAATGGGTTCCGAATCTTTCTGTTTTTTTCCGTAACAACTTGGATTTCGAGAATTTCAGAGTACGGTTTAATTATGACAATGTTATCGGTGATTCCATTGCACCAATAGATTTGACCGGCTATTCGTTTAACATCGAATCAAATGGCCGGGGGCATGGGATGTTTATGTTCAACCGTGTTGACGAGCCTTTCTTCGTGAGTACATATGCCGAGGTATATATCATCGACAAGGAGTACATCACAATCAAAGAGGCCAGGAAATGGGAACGCCATAAAATCAACACAGCGGACATTGAAATATATGAACCCGGTGAGGCTCCGGATTTGCAACCTTCGATACAGCATCTTGTAGACCGAGTCAATACTCTCGACAACGATAAAATCAGATTGGCACTGACCCCCGACCGCAGCCTGATCGGACGGAAAGTCGTAAAACAAAATATCGGACAACGGGCGCTGCAAATCCTAAAAACTGTAACAGGTATAAGCAGATATAAAATGAACCGTAATTTGAATCGGAAGTGGAGTGATGTAAAAAAGAAAAGAATCAAGGATAACAATCAACGCGGAAAAGAATAACCTCGTTCTATGGAAAGGCTGTTTGGCAAATTAGGGGGACGTCTATCAAAAACCGATATTTTTGAGGCTTGCCGGATGACTCAAGGCGAGCGAAACAATGACAGGAAAGAAGCCCTATACCAAATGATTGACAATCCCGACATCAAGATTGGATATAATGCATTATGGATATTCACACATTTCGCCCTCTCGGATAATGAATGGCTGTATGATAAAAGGAATGACTTGATTGACAAACTTCTGATATGCCGTCATACCGGCAAAACCAGATTATTGCTGACTTTGTTGGAACGCCAACCGATAGGTATCGATGACATAAGAACCGATTATCTGAATTTCTGCCTTTCCAACATAAACTCAACCGAACCATATGCCATAAGGGCACTATGTATGAAGCAGGCATACGCACAATGCCGGTTCTATCCAGAATTACTGGAAGAATTTACTGATGTGCTTGGCTTGATGGATTGCTCGCAACTTTCCCCCGGAATAGCAACTGCAAGAAGGAACATTTTAAGGCAGATGGCCAGATAGGATGGCCACGCATAAGCCGTCCTAACAGCGTATATCCCGACCACCTTGTGGTAACAATACCCGCTGACTTATAATGTGGTAAGCCGTATAAACCGAAATCCCGGTTATCACCCATGAAACAGGATAAACCATCATCAGTTCGGCAAAACCGCCACCATATCGTGCCAAACACCAAACCCATACAAGGCGGAACACACATGTGCCGAATATTGTCAGAACTGTAGGCGTCATAGAATAGCCCAGCCCCCTCAAAGAAGCACCGCTGATTTCATAAGAGCAGGCTATAAACTGAAATATCAGTACACATTCCATCCTCACCGCCGCATAATGTATCACCTCGGGGTCAGATGAAAACAAACCCGCAAACATTTCCCTGTTAATCACAATTACAAGGTTCATGACCACGCAGAACAGAAACCCGAGCAGCATGCTCACTCTGAATACCTTGCGACATCTGTCATATTTGCCTGCCCCATAATTCTGACTTGTAAAAGCCACGGAAGCCTGGGCAAACGCACTTATTGCAAAATAGCAATAATACTCGAAATTAAGTGCAGCCGACGAACCTGCCGCCACCTCCGCTCCAAAACCGTTAATCGAAGCTAAAATGAATACGTTGCTTATAGAGAAAACCATGCCCTGTATTCCTGCAGGCACACCGATTTTCAATATCTTACGAAGGTCGGAACCGGATAGTTTAAGATTTTTCAATTCCAGTCTGAACTCCCCTTTCTCATGCATCAGGAAAAACACTATAATGGCCGCATTCACCATATTGGCTATAACCGTACCGATTGCCACACCCGCAACCCCCATTTCAAACACGATTACCAGCAACAGGTTAAGGCTTGCATTGACAATGCCTGAAGCCACCAATGCATAGAACGGCCGACGCGTATCACCCATGCTTCGCAATATGGCACTCCCAAAATTATAAATCATCATGAATGGCATCCCCAACGAAAATATACGAAGATAAAGCACTGCCAGATCCAACACCTCGGAAGGTGTATCGAGCCATCGCAACAAGGGGTCGGCCACAGCAACCCCCACGAAAAGAAGAAGCACGCCGCTCCACAATGCTATTAAAGCCGAAGTCCGTATAGCATTACGCACACCTCCGGCATCATTACGGCCTATATAGTTGGCAATAACCACATTCGCCCCTATGGAAACGCCTATAAACAGGTTTACAATCAAACTGATGACCATGCCGTTGTTGCCCACCGCTGCCAAAGCCTCCCTACCGGCCCAACGCCCCACAACGGCAATATCCACAGAATTAAACGATTGCTGCAATATACCGCTTAAAAACAACGGCATCGCAAAAAACAGGATTTTACGAAACATGCCGCCATGAAGCATATCTATATGACCTGATGATGAATTGAATGCGCTATTCCCCATTACATGCGATAATATTCCGGTGCAAAATTACAAAATATCCATCACAAATCAACGCAACGCATCCCGAAGCCTGATCAGTGGCATTCGGGATGCGTTGTCTATTCTTGTTACGTTAGGTTGAGTAAGCCTGGTTTTATTTCGACCGATACTGAGGAAGCAATGGGACAGGGAATTTAGAGAAAAGCGTCTGGACTGCTTCCGAAATCCCTTTAAGATTCTGATAACCGTTACCTCCGCCATTCAGAATCGTGGCCACTGATGCCGAATACAGGGGCGTTTTTGTATCTATATTGACAAAATCCATGGTCAGCACACCTTCTTTATAAATACCAGTTATAACCTGGGCATTTGAATAGTATGCCGGATTCCAATACGGCCCGTAATTATATCGCGGCCACATATAATATGGGTAATACGGCCCGCTATAAGGGAAATATCCGGCAGGAGGCACCAATGGCTGTGTCTGTATCTCACGTTGTGTGGTAACCGCTATATTGATCAGCAAAGGCGAATCTTCCGATTCGGTAAAACCACGCATCACCATCTCATCGCGTATGGCTGCCGCGATATTGTAATAAGTAACCATTTCCATGCCGGGAGGAAGTTTCCCCATCCCGGGCGTAACAATCCGAAAGGTTGAATATTGCGACAGGTTGGCATTGTTATACACCTCATTATTTACCAAGGAGTATGGCGAACATGCGGTCAGGAGTGCGATGATTCCTATAAGGCTCAATAATTTTTTCATATCCGTAAGAGTTAAAACGTTAGGATTACATAATTTATAACATCTTCCATAAAAACAAAGTTCCCGGCCTCGATAAAAGCCGGGAACCATGTATATAACGTTATCCGAAATTTTAATCTTATTAAAACGATTTGGAATTAGTGCTCATTTCACAACGAATTTTAAGGCTTCACTTCCGTAGGCAAAAACATATACCCCTTCAGATAATGGCATATGAATTGCAAACTCAGAATCCGAAATATTTAACTTCGAGATAACCCGGCCAGACAAATCACATATCACAGCATCTCCAAAAGTATTATAAACCATATCCGGCCGCATCATTACAGATAATGTGCCGTTCTTATAAAGAACATGCATGTTTTCTTCTCGATGTTCGGCTACGACATTTTCAATACCCGACAATTCAACCTGCGGGAATAACATCATACCTGCAAACCAGTATCCACGTTCCATCGGGAAATCACGCAATTCATTCCCTTGGATGTCATAATTGCGCATAGTGTATTGCGTGGAAACCACATCTTTGAATAATGTCATATATAGGCTCCCGTCAATAGGGCTGACCCGCAATGACGGGCAGCATACTTTCCACTGGTCATCGTCATAATCAAAATCTATCAGACAACTAAACTTGTCATACTTCATATCATATTTGAAAACCATTTTGTTCGCAAACCAGCTTGTCGACCCTCCTGTCCAAAAAAGAAGGTCATCAACCTGTGAGGCACAAAATGTATCAGCGCTCCAAGATGCCCACGACGCCGATGGGGGGTATATGCCATCCGGCAATACATATTCCGTAGTTTGCAATGATTCCGCATCAACCCTTACAATGCTGTTGCACATCACCCCGTCGCCATCAATATTCTGCGTCACACTGACCCATAGCGAGCCATCCTTTGCCTTTATCACAGAACCAACCCCAGCCCCTTCTGCAACAAAATCCATCGTGATAACATCGATAACGCTATCCTTAACCGGGTCAATAACCAAAAGCCCTTTTGACTGGTGGGCTGCAAACACCTTTCCGCCTGATGCAACCATCGAACCGCATTGCCCGAAATAAAGGGCGCTGGTAGGATCTCCCACAGGCTTGTCATCAACGCCATATGGGTTTTCTGTTCCTTTAATCATTCCTTTCACATCCAACGTGCCTAAATCCACCACCCATATGCCATTGCTTGACGACACATAACCTTTATCGCGGTCAATCCCAATGAAAGCCCTGCCGCATACACGTTTCCCCGACGGGTCAAGGGCATCAATCTGCCCTTTCCATTCAAGGGTCTCACCATCCATCACAGTCACTATCCCCCCGGTCACCGACGATCCGGGATCTTTGGCAAGCTTGGATATGATATAAAGACGTCCGTCATGATATGCCCCGTAGGTACTTGTGCAACCAAGCTCCTTACCGGGATTTTCCGCCCTGAATACCCGATATTTCCAATAATCGGACTTATTCTCCGGGAGCAAATAATTAAGCGAACCGCTCCCCTTGCCATATTGACTTTCATTAACCACGATTATACCGTCGGTATAATCCGCCCCCATCGCTGGAAATGCACATATCAATGCTGCTACAACATTTAAAGTTGTAAAAAAACTACGAATCATTCGTTTTTATAATTGGTTAAATGCAACCATTTTATTCTGATTGCGAATCATTAGCAGGTTCGGCGGGGAGAAGATGCAGATCGCGTGCGCCGGAAATTTCAGTGGAGGTCTCCCCTATCCAATGGCAATACTGGTTCAAAGCCGTATAGACACGTATGAAATCGGCCCCCGGCAACATAACCGGCACCCCATACGAATCCACAGCCCATGATATATCAAAACTATTCAGTTCCTCTGTTGAATTGGGATGGTTGTCGACATAACCCCATGGATAACTTTTCAGTTGGAAATATAGGCCATTGCCATATACATCCAACGCATTATTTGAAAGCCGCGACCCGCGAAACGTCAGTTCATCTGCCGCGACCCATTTCGGATAATAATCCTGGGTATGTTGGAAATTCATAGCTACATATCCTGATTCCCCCTCGGAATCAGTCCAAGGGATATATTCCGCATCAAGTATGTATTGCCCTTGAGGCACCGCCGGTTTTCCCTCTACAGGCCGGCTATATGTAATTCGGTAATCATGCAGTGTGGCAGGCGACAGATATTCGCTTCCAGCCAGTTCATACCATTCATCGTCAGGAAGTCCGTTGCCGTTCACATCCAACGATACCATGACAATACCAGGCTCGCACGAACCTGCCTTATAATCCTCAAATCCAACCTCATAAAAAGCGTTCCCACGTATCAGGAAGTCGTATTCTCCTGGGACATTCACAACCGTATGATCGAAAGCAAACGTAATATAACCACCATATGCCCCGAGCGAAACCAGCTCGTCGGTAGTTCCGGAAATACAATCCTCAACCTTTTGCAACATATCAGCACCGGTATCACCAGTCTCCCAATATGGCATCTTGTTAATGAACTGTCCAGGCGCGGGGCAATATTCATGGACTTTGGTTATATACGGGCTATATTCCACTTCCTCATGAATAACCCGCACAGAAAAATCATGCCGCAATGCAGTGTTTTCATCAAAAATCTCTATGGCCATTCCATAAGTCCCTTCCTCGGTTGCAAGAAACAGGCAATCGCGTGTTTCCGACAAGACGTTCTGAGAACCGTCAGGGTATGTACATGTCCATATATATGACCCGGCTGTAAGCTCTGAATGCAAACGCAACGGCTGCATCCTGTAGATTATATAGGAATCATCAACCCCCAGATTCACCATCGGGGCCTGTTGTTCCTGACATGCTCCAAACAGCAAAGGAAGCGAAAGCAGCGATAATTCACAAAATCTGTTCATCATTATATCTCGAAACCGAAACAACGTGTAATCGCCCTACGGATAGCAGCAGCTTCACGGCCGTCGGACTTCAATACGGAAAGCACAGCCTGGACATAGGCTTCCTTGCTCCCTGACAGCCCGCACAGCTGACCGACATTGGAACGCGGAACCATCGACTTCTGGTTATACACCCTGAGTATTCCTGCATAATCCTCAAGGGCAGCCATTTGTGAAAACCTACGGCAGAATTGCTCATATAGACCGCGTGGATTGATTTCGTTAACAAGGTTCTGCATGTGTTCTTCAAGGGCATTGATATTGGTAAAACGACCGTCAACACGATATTCGACGGTACGTTTTACCCTGTGACGCGTATGCAACAAAGCCTGTTGTCTGAGGTCATGACGGAACATGCGCACAATTGCATTCTTCACACTGTTAAACACCTTGTCAGCATCATGCCCTGTAAACCTGGCAACGGCCTTAACCACATCCTCAAGCATCAGGATATTTTCGATTTCAGCCACATCGGGAACAAAAATGTTTTTCCCTCGCAGATAACCTACCTCTTTTTCGTCACGCCTGTCACGGTCAACGATTCCACAACTTTCAAGATGATGGAAGGCACGCAAATCATTAAAAGCACGGGTAGCCTCGATTACCTTGTTGCAACTCCCCAAAGCTTTGACACTAAAATCCTTAAAAATCAAAGGATAAAGTTTGGCATCTATGGAGTGTGTTGCATCGCCTTCTATAAACATCACAGGACGGCGCGCCCCGATTAACGCCATATACACTTCCTCCGACAGCCCTGTGTCGCCCGGCAAAAGGTCATAATCCCATGTTACTGCATCGGGATTATATGACCGAACCCATACTATGGCATTTTCAGAACGTGAGGCGGCAAAATCCACATCATGCGTGGTATATACGAAACGACAATCCGGACGCATTCCTTCGATTGTATCCCACAACCTCCTTAGAATCGAATTATGCAGGAATATCCCTGGATTTTCCACAAAAATAGTGCCGTTATAAGGGGCATAAAGCACCGCACCGAAATAGAACAACACGGCCTTTTCACCATGCGAAAGTTTCTTTTGGGAATATGCCTTGTCATCTCCTGAACGAGAAAACAGCAATCCACCACCTTCACGAAGCACATGGTTCTCAGGGAACACCTGTTGCCAACGGCTTATGACAGCATCCAGTTTGGATTCTTCCATAGTCGCATTATCCCCTCGGGCTACCGCAACTTTATATGCCACCAGATTAGCCATCTCTTCGTTAAGAAGCATCACCATCAAGCGCTCAAATGTTGTGCGCGTATCGGTATGGAGAAAGGCCGATGAAGCTAATGCATCATCATATAGCCGGTCAATCGGGCTGTGGCTATCGGATGACTCATATATGGCATCCAAGGCTGACAGCCTGAAAACATCAGGCTGTAACGACTCTTCCAAAAAGTTGGTAAACCGAGTTTTTCCGCTACCGTTGGCTCCGATTATCGTTATCTGCCTTGCATCGGCAGGTAACTTTATCCTGGTTCCGTCTGATTTAGGAGGGAGAAGCATAGGCAATGTATTTTTACAGGTTATTCTAATCCATACTCACATTCAGGATTGCAGATTCCCATATATCAATCAAGAAAGCGGGATGTCAGACCGCCATAGGCATCGATACGACGGTCGCGTAAGAACGGCCACCAACGTCGCACACATTCGGAACGACCGAGGTCGATTTCTACAACCTGTTCGCATTCTTTATCGTCAGGTGCGGAAAACAGGAATTCCCCTTGCGGCCCGGCAACGAAGCTCGACCCCCAAAAACTTATGCCATTGGTTTGTCCTGACGAATCCGGCTCATGCCCGACCCGGTTTACAGCAACCACCGGCAACCCGTTCGCCACGGCATGCCCGCGTTGCACAGTAATCCAGGCATCACGCTGACGGCTCTTCTCGTCTTCACTGTCAGTCGATTCCCAGCCTATTGCAGTGGGATAAATCAGAATCTCAACTCCCCGAAGAGCCATCAACCGTGCTGCTTCAGGATACCACTGATCCCAGCACACAAGCACACCCAATCTCCCGACTGATGTATCAATCGGTTCAAACCCTATATCTCCGGGGGTAAAATAGAATTTTTCATAATATGCCGGATCATCAGGAATATGCATCTTCCGGTATTTCCCGGCAACCGAACCATCTTTTTCAAAGACGACTGCAGTGTTATGGTATAAACCCGGGGCACGGCGTTCGAACAACGAGGTTACGATAACCACATCAAGTTCCTTTGCCAACGCACTATAAAAATCCGTAACATCCGACGGGATATTTACTGCCAACCCGCATAAATCCACATTCTCCGTCTGACAGAAATAGAGCGAATCATGCAACTCTTGGTTCACAATTAGTTTTGCACCGTCAGCTGCCAACCGGCGGATTTTAGCTGCAAGTCTTGCCCGGTTATCGTCAATCGACGCTACATTATGTTGTTGGATAATACCTGTTTTCAATATCTTACCCATGTTAGTTTCAGATTGAAATATCTTAAAAATTCAACAAACCTGACGGCAGTTGCATTGTTGCACAATGCAACGAACCATGTTGCTTTATCAGCGCCCGGCAATCAACTTCGATAATTTCCCGGTCGGGAAACGCTACACGCAACATTTGTGACGCAAGCCGGTCGTTGTCGGGTTGGTTATATACAGGGAGCAACACACTGCCAGGGGTTATAAGGAAATTGGCATATGTTGCAGGAAGTCGTTCCCCACAATCATCATATATGGGATCCGGCAGTGGTAGTGCCAGCAAATTATACGGATTGCCTTCAGGAGTGCGTAACCTCATGATTTCCTGCTCCATTTTGTCGAGTTCTGCATTATGCGAATCCGACGGGTTATATGACTTCACATAAAGGATTGTGTCATTCGGGGCCAATCGTGCCAAGGTATCTACATGACTATCAGTATCATCACCTTCCAGATAGCCATGGTCAAGAAAATGCATTGTTGTAATACCCATCACACGTCGGAAATATTCCCTCAGGGAATCCTTGGTCATGATGCCGTTTCGATTCAAGGAAAGCAGGCATGCCGATGTTGTCAGCATTGTACCTTTGCCGTCCACTTCCATCGAACCTCCTTCGAAAACAAAACCTAATTGAGGTCTGTATCTACGGTGCAGCAATGATGCTTCAACCATACGGAGCGTCACCATATTGTCATGATTGGCTGCGAATTTAAGCCCCCAACCGTTAAATTGGAAATCCAATATGTCAGTCCCGGATGCGGTTTCAAGCGCAATAGGGCCGTAATCGCGCGTCCATGTATCATTAGTAGGGGCTTCAAAAACAAATAGTTTGTCGGCAGGAATCCCTTTAAGGGCATTACGCACCAAATCCCCGTTTGGAGCTACAACCACCAGGCGAAGGCCACTTCTCACTATGGCATTGGCAATATCGATATAGCATTGCGTCACTTCATGAAGCATATCCGCCCAGTCAGTATTCTCATGAGGCCATGCTATAAGTACCGAATTATAATCCTCCCATTCGGCTGGGACTCTGATTAAATCCGTCATATAAATAAATCCTAAAATTATTTCACACTAACATGGAGAGGATTTGCAAGTTTTTTCATCCATCGGAAAGCAATGGCTTACGTCTGATTTTATTCATCGAAATCATTCAGATGATCCCACACCGATTCCCGGTCATTAAGATATTCCTCGCAGAAATCGATAAAACCTCGACGCTCGGTGTTACCTACCTCATGACACCAATCCCGATATTGTTGATGAAGGGCGTCATCCTCACCTATCATTTTCTTAAATTCCGATTCCGCCACATCCACACTCCCTGCCTGGTGTAGGATTTCAATAAACAATACTGTGATATCTTCCATCCTGTATGATTCTATCGTAAATGTCAGAACAGCGGGAATGTAGAATTTGTCAGTACATATTTACGCCTGAATGTCGCATTGTCCATACAAAACATCAGGATTCCTTGCACCAAAACAACCCAATACCAAATGCCGCATGTAACAAGGCTTAGGATTATGGTTATAATTCCTCCTGCTATTTTGCCAAGGTAGAAATATTGCACTCCGAACCCGCCTAGCAAAATAGCAAAAAGTGCAGCAATCCCACGGCTTTTCCCTTCCGGTCCGCAATCAAACGCATTATTGGCCGTTTCATAGCTTCCTGGGCCAGCATATTGGCCATAGTCTCCATTCGGGGATGCTCCGGGACTATTATATTGGGAACCATATCCTTGATTCCCATATGACTGTCCGAAAGGTTCCGACTGCCGGTATCCTTCAGCCCCCCAGTTCCCTTGGTGGTTACCATAAGGTGGCTCCTGCCTATATCCGGCATTTCCATGGGAAGGCAAATCATGACGGCAGAAACGACAAAATATTGCCTCGCTCTGAATCTCCTCCCCGCAATATGGACATTTTTTCATATCAAAAATTTTATGCTTACATTCAATAAACCACAGTTTCCATGAATATCATATCGGTATCTTTAAACGGATTATGCAATCTAAACAGATAACCCCGGCTTGCCGGTTCACATTGGAAAATCTGATTCTTTGAAGCAAATATAGTTATTTTTCATAAATAATGCGCCATGTCTTGTCTTTTTTGTAAAAATACAGAACACATAAACGGCACAAAACCATTTGTTGCCATATATTCCACCCATAAGCGAAACTTTAATGTCCAAAATTTGTTTAATTGTGAGAAAACACATAATTTTGTGTCGATTTTCAACTATGTGCGTGGCTATATGCCCAACGCTACCAAATATGATTGCCTCATCCGATAATCGGCAGAATCTAAATATGCCGGTCATTGTCGGAAACCTCTCAATCCAATTTCCTCCCCTATTGTATAATTAATCCACCTTATCAAGGATTCTCCTCTTCTACAGTTTATGGATACTAAGCTGTGTAATGGCTGACGATTCGCGGGCACATCGACTGCCCTGTGCAGATACGACAGGTTCAAACCGTGAAATATTAATCAGAAATCAAGAAAAATATAATAATTCCCCGTAAAAAAAGCAATGTATAACATCTCGGAATTACAAGCCATGCCCGACGACACACTGAAATCAGTGGCCGAAGGCATGGGTCTTAAAAAAGTAAACCCCGCAAAACGCGAGGAGCTAATTTACCGCATTCTCGATGAGCAGGCTATAGTCCTTTCGGCAAATGCGCCAGAAGAGGCGCCACGGCGCCGTGGCCGTCGCCCCAAAAACCAGTCATCGCCGGATACCTCAAAAGCAAATCCCGATAAAATCCAAAACACCCAGTCCCAATTAGGTGACGAGCCTGATGCCACGCAAGATTCCAACGCAACACCGAAACGACGTGGGCGCAAACCAAAAAACAAAGATTTTGAATCTGTCAGCGAGGCTTCAGATGCATCAGAACAAACTACCGGCGAACCTGACAACACAGAAGCTGACCAGGATACCGACATCTCCATGGCACAGGAAGCTTCTCCGAAAAAGCGCGGACGCAAACCAAAAAACCGCACTATCGAGGAAACAACACCTGCAGAACCGGCATCAGCGAACTTGCTGCCAGCATATCAAGCTCCTTCAAACGAATCATCTGACAGCCCTGAAGGTCTTGCGCCCATGATGGTTGCCAATCCCGATGAAATAACCGGCATCAACGAACCTGAACAAGTTTCGGAATCTGACAAAAACGCAAAAAAACATGACACTGATTCAGAAACAACGACAAACGGAACCGAGGCGCCGACACAGGAACCGAGACAACAAAATAACGGGTACCGGGTGTTTACACCACGCAATAACGAAAATGCATCCAACACCGATAACCGTAACCAACCACAGCATCGCACCAACGAACCACGCGTATTCGGTCGGAAGGTCGACGAATCATTCGGTGCATTCTTTCCACATGCCGCAGGCAAAAGCTTCACACCGCGTTCGCAACGTGAACGTGAAGAAGCTGCCGCTGCTGCCGCTACCGCCCCTATTATAATAAGGGAACCACAACCAGACAAAACACAACCAGAGCCAAAAGGGAAAAAGGGGAAAAAGAAAGACCGGCAACAGCCTCAAAAACAGCAGGCCCCTATAGTTCCTGCTTACAATTTCAACGGATTCCTGCAAGCCGAAGGAGTTTTGGAAATAATGCCGGAAGGTTACGGATTTCTTCGTTCAAGCGACTACAACTACCTGGCGTCACCCGA
This sequence comes from Bacteroidales bacterium M6, assembly GCA_001689485.1. Lineage (GTDB taxonomy): Bacteria > Bacteroidota > Bacteroidia > Bacteroidales > Muribaculaceae > UBA7173. The sequence continues at coordinate 14,516 of LUJQ01000005.1, forward strand.
TGACATCTACGTAACCCAGGCACAGATAAAAGCCAACGGGCTGAAAGCCGGCGACGTTGTTGAATGCACTATCAACCCGCCGCGCGAAGGCGAAAAATACTTCCCGATGGATCGTGCTTTGACAATCAACGGACGCCAACCCGAATTCATCCGCGACCGCGTCCCGTTCGAACATCTCACCCCGCTTTTCCCTGATGAGAAATTCAATCTCACAGGCGGCCGCAGCAGCAACCTTTCAACACGCGTGGTCGACATGTTCTCACCTATCGGCAAAGGCCAGCGTGCACTGATTGTGGCCCCACCCAAAACAGGTAAGACAATCCTGCTTAAAGACATCGCAAATGCCATTGCCGAAAACCACCCGGAAGTCTACATCATGATTCTTCTCATTGATGAACGTCCGGAAGAAGTGACCGACATGAGCCGCAGCGTAAATGCCGAAGTGATTGCCTCGACATTCGACGAACCGGCCGACCGTCATGTGAAAATCGCAGGCATAGTTCTGGAAAAAGCCAAACGAATGGTGGAATGCGGCCACGATGTGGTTATCCTGCTTGATTCAATAACACGACTGGCACGTGCTTATAATACGGCACAACCCGCATCAGGCAAAATCCTTTCCGGCGGTGTCGACGCCAACGCCCTCCAGAAACCCAAAAGGTTCTTCGGTGCAGCACGAAACATCGAAGGCGGCGGTTCGCTTACAATCATAGCCACAGCCCTTACCGAAACATCCTCAAAAATGGACGAAGTCATCTTCGAGGAATTCAAAGGCACAGGAAACATGGAGTTACAGCTTGACCGCAAACTATCCAACAAGCGCATCTTCCCGGCAGTCGACATCATGGCATCCTCGACCCGACGCGATGACCTGTTGCTACGCAAGGAAACCCTCAACCGCATGTGGATTTTACGTCGTTTCCTATCAGACCGCAACTCCATCGAAGCTATGGAATTCATCAAAGACCGCATGGAACGCACCGCCGATAACGACGAACTGCTCCGCACGATGGGTGACTAACTGCCCATTCGTAAAAATGCAGTTGGAATCGGCTTCAAGATTCCGACCTGCAATGAAATATAGCAACCGATTAAGCAATGGCGATATGTCACAGTTCCGACATATCGCCATTGTCATTCATCCCCAGGCGCAACCTGCTCACACAAAATCATTTTGGGCAGGTTGGACATTTTGGGTGATGGAT
>LUJQ01000005.1:15865-16008 GCA_001689485.1 Bacteroidales bacterium M6
CGACTATGTAGAGGGCAAACAGACACTGGAACAGCTTGCGACCAAATATGGCGTCTGCGAAAAGACCATACGCAGGGATCTGGAGGGAATGCGGTATATCCATAAGATCGCAAAGCACAAGGATGTGACCGTACAGATGGACA
>LUJQ01000056.1 GCA_001689485.1 Bacteroidales bacterium M6
TTGCAGTCGGAGTTGTTGATGATGGTCTCCTTCACAATCGGCGACGATATGATGTCATCAACCTCCTGCGTCACCACAATCGCCTCGCCGAAATACTTGCGGACAGTCTTGTAGAGATACTTCATGTACTCTGCCATGTTAGCCGAAGACAGAGCCTTCCAAGCCTCCTCGCAGATAAGGACCTTCCGGATTCCCTTGAGTCTTCTCATCTTGTTGATGAAAGCCTCCATGATGATGATTGTCACCACCGGGAACAGTTCCTTGTTGTCTTTAATCGAATCAATCTCGAAGACAATGAAGCGTTTGCCGAGCAGGTCGATATTCTCCTTTGAGTTCAGCAGGAAGTCGAAGCGACCTCCGTGATAATACTGGCGCAGGGTCGTCAGAAAGTTGTCGATGTCGAAGTCCTGTTTGTAGATGGGGATGGGACGTTGCGCCATTTCAGCACGGTATTCATCGCGCATAAATTCGTAAAACGAATTGAAACACGGCACTATATCCTTATTAGCCCTCATCTTGTCGAGGAACATCGACAATGCCGAGCCAAGTTCGCCGCTCTCCGTTTTGGTCACTCTGTCGTCCTCTGACTTCCAGAGCGTCAGGAGCAGTGTCTTTATCGAGTCCTTCTTCTCCACATCGAACACGCCGTCGTCAGTGTAGAACGGATTGAATGAAATCGGGTTATCCTCCGTGTAGGTGTAGTAGATACCATCCTCACCATGGGTACGGTTATGGATGAAATTACTCAGACCCTCGTAGGAGTTACCTGTATCAATCAGCAGAATATGCGCTCCCTGTTCGTAATACTGGCGGACAAGGTGGTTGGTGAAGAATGACTTCCCGCTACCGGACGGACCGAGGATAAACTTGTTGCGGTTGGTAGTAATGCCACGCTTCATCGGCTCATCCGAGATGTCAAGATGAATCGGTTTACCCGTAAGGCGGTCAACCATCTTTATTCCGAAGGGCGAGAGGCTACTTCGGTAGTTGGTCTCGGCAGTGAAGAAGCAGACGGCAGGCTCGATGAACGTATAGAACGATTCCTCAGCGGGAAAATCAGCCTCGTTGCCGGGCATGGCCGACCAGAACAGTGTCGGGCAGTCGATGGTATTGTGCCTGGGCATACATCCCATTGTCGCCAACTGACCGCCGACATCATTCTTGATGCGCCTCAGTTCCTCGGTGTCATCGCTCCAAGCCATCACGTTGAAGTGTGCCCGGACTGAGGTCAGTCCGTAAGAATGAGCTTCGTTTAGATAGCGGTCAATCCACTCGCGGTTTATGGCATTGCTTCGGCTATACCGCGAAAGACTGTTCATGTTCCTTGCCGTTTTCTCGAACTTCGCCAGATTCTCGTCGTGGTCATCAATCAGGATATACTGATTGTAGATATGGTTGCAGGGNNATATGGTTGCAAGGCAACAGCAACCCGACGGGTGAGGCGAAGCTCAATCGGCAGTCGCTTCGGTCAGTTGATAACCGTTCATAGCGGTTGTCGGTGCTGACCTTTGCGGGAAGATCATCTGTGTCAGAGAGAGTATGCAGACAGAGCATCTTGTCGCCAATCCGCATCTGCTGTGCCGAGAGATCTATGTCCTCTAAGCATGTTACATCCTCTGATGAAAGCGATAGATACTTCTCAATCAGTCCTGACTTCTTCTCTGTTCCTACCAGTTCATCATCAGAGAGACGGCGCAGCTTGATATAGCCGGTATCGTTGATGATTCTTTCAAACTGTTCCACCGACTCCATGAACTTTACAATCATCTCGTGATTGAGTTCCTTCGGCGTCAGCCGCCCACGGCAGAGCGTCGAGAAGTTGCTCTGCTGACGCGCTCTTTCCTTGGTTGTCTTGGTAAGGAAGAGGTAACACCGGTGCGACAGGTACGGACGCTCGTTGAAGTGGCGCTCAAATGAACCGTCGAGGAAAGAGAGGTCATCTTTCTGAAGTTCCGGCTTATATCGCTCTGATACGAACCAGTCCTGCTTATGCACCACCGAGTAGTGAGGCAGGACCTTGATTGCCTTGCACCATGCACCGTGCATGGCTTCATATTCCTGTGAGGCGACGGTGAAAAGCTCCGGCAGCGAAACCTCGAAAGCGACAGTAATGTCGGCATCTTTCGATATGATGCAGCCGTGCTCCACCGCCAGCAAAGGCAATTTGGATTCCAGCGTTGTGGCTTTTAGGATATTTCTCATTTTCTTCTTTTAATCAGTTTTCTAAGGCGCAGACGGTTGATAATGTAGCGGGGATGATATTTCACCGCCGCCAGTTTCATCAAACCATACTGACCATATTTGGCATTAAGGTGGAAAGTGAGCCATACAAGGATTGAGGCGCACACCGCACCGAAGGCGATGCAGAACCATTGCGCTACGCCACACATATACATGATGACGAACACGATGAAATCTGCAATCAGGCCTCCGGCGAAGATGAACAGATACTGCGCCTTCAAACCCTTGTATTCTACCGTTCTACCAATACCTTTATTGATAGAATACTCAGCCATTTAGAGGAAGAATGAGCGGAGAATGGTAGCGGCTACGATGAGGAAGATACAGGCTCCGAACCATGATGCTGCGGTCTTGCTGGTGTCGGGATCACCGGAACTGAACTTGCCATAGACCTTGACGCCGCCGATAAGACCGACCACGGCACCGATGGCGTAGATGAGTTTCGTACCGGGGTCGAAATAGCTGGAAATCATCGAGGTAGCCTCGTTGATGCCTGCCATGCCGTTGCCGGCGGCGAAACACTGGGCGACAGATGCGACAGCGAAGAGTGCGAAGAGTGCGCGCTTGGCACCTGCCGAGCGCAGAATGTTTTTGAACTTTCTCATGTTTCAATGCTTGGACTGAGAGGGTTTGCGAAGAAATTCCATTCTGAATCGAGGTGCGGGAGCGTCTTTGACCTCCGGCTCGATTACCGGTTCGGCTTTTGGCTCCGGCTTTTCCTCTTTCTGCTTTACCTCCGGTTCTTTCTCCGGGACAGGTTCAGCAGCGGGTGTTTCAGATTCGGGTTCTTCCTGACGGAAAGCCTCGTCGTTCATCTCGACTTTCCGGTGGCACTCATACAGTTTCTCCAGCAGGGCGTCGGGGAGACATCCGCTAAACTGTGTGCCGTCAACCGTCCTAAAAACATTCATTGCGAATTGCAATGCGCCAACGGGCTGTTGTTCGCCAGACTGCAAAATGTCTGACGCTTTTGTGATTGAATCGAAATCGACACCGCTTGCCAAGGGATTGGGAGGGGCGACAGTATTATCCTCTTTTTCGAGCTGTGCCTCTTCATCACGGTGGTCTTCCCATGCCAGTGCCTCTCCTTCGGGAGACATTCGTTTGGGTGGTGCCGGAGTTTCATTCTTCACATCAAATTCTGCATCTTTTTCATCCATCAGGGTTTCCACACAGTCCCTGATAGGTTTCACGACCTCTTCCATCATCGCCTTGAGGTCTGCCATAGAAAAATTGGACAGACCTACGGCATCATCGGCTATTGCCGGACTGATGGTCTGAGGTACTGATTCTTTTGCCTCCGTAACCGAGGGCGGAGGCGGAGCGGGAGGAGTATCCTTTTCTTGTGCTTGCGGTTTTTCCGCCGGATACTGTCCTCGTCGGTTCATATACTCGTTGAGCAGGACGACCACAATGGCCTGTGCCACGATAGCGCCGATGATATACATCCATATCATGCAGTGTTTCGTTTTTAATCGTTTGTCATCTCATTGATGAGATCGGCACAAGTGTCAAGGTGGTCAAACAGGATTGCCTCTACATACGACCCCATTGTCGGGCGGTCGCCATCGACATCCAGCACGATTCTTTTCAGTCGCTTGCCGAGTTCAGCGGAGATATAAATCTCCCGCTCCTTACGGTTTACTTTGTCGCCCATCAGATATTTTGCCTGATACTTCTTGGCATTGAGCGAGATACAATCCATCGCTTTGGAATCGGTATCTGAAAGATAGGATGCGGCAGTCAGTTCTGCTATCAGTGCTTTCACATCCTCTTCTTCAAGATGATAGGCCACTATATTCTGGACATACATACCGACGGAGGCTTTATCGCCGCCGATATTAGTGACTATCCTCTTGAGTCGCTGCCATAGCGACAGAGTGCATCCTACATATTTGTAGGGTTTTAGAGAGTGTCCGGCGAAGAAGGTCTCTTGATATGAGCGTTTTACCTCGTCGGAATAGCCGGCACCGTCAACATTGACTTCGGCACCGGGGTTCGCATTGGGAGTTGCGGTCATTTGAATCTGTCAAGACTTTTCTGTTTGCGTTGGTCTATGAGACCTGCTATGTCTTTTCGATAAGTGGAAAAATGATGTTCAAGGATGTTCCACACATAATTGCCAATCGTCATATTCTTGCCTGTTTTAGATCTGATAGCCTGTACTATCTCTCTGAGGCAGATAAGATGGTCGATTGTCAGATAAACCTTCTCTGTCTTTTTATCATCCGTACCACCTCTTAAAAAGGTATCTACGAATGAATCCGGGAAAGGCTGCAACTTCTGTGTAGAAGCCTTCGGCTTTTCAGCCGTAGAAACTTCATCAACGCCTTTCGGACCCGGCACGGGTTCGGGTGCGACATCATTATCCATGGGAATATCCGCAAAATCAGGAGTTACCGGTTTATAGCCTGCAAGAAAATCTTCACCAAGTGGTACTTTGGAAATTTTCTTAGCCATTGCGTATTCCTGTCAGTTCCAGAAATTCTTCGGCAAGGTCATCTATTCCGCTTCCTTTGATTGTATAAGGTGACGGAGGAAAGACTGTGCTTCGGAAAACCTGGTGCTTCGGATTGCATGAGAGTTCCTTCTTGAAACGGACGCTTGCAGGTATGGTTGTCTTCATCGCTTCAAGGCCGATTGACTCCATGAACTCGTCGTAAGCTGTATAAAGGTCTGTGCGCTCTCTTGCGTCAACTTTGTTCCACAGAATCTTCACTCCTTTAAGGTTGCCATATCCCATCGTCATAAGACGGTCGTGGATAAACTGGCAATATCCAAGAGTGCTTTCTATATCATACTTGCAGGCTGCCATCGGACAGAATACATAGTCGCAGTTCGATATTATCTGTATAACATTAGGGTTGTTCATCGTACCGGGGAGGTCGAGGAACAGGACTTGTGTGTCATTCTCGCCATTGAGATACTGACGCACCCGGAACATGGTTTCTTCCAGAGGGATCTTCATAATGGCGTAAGGCTGAAGACCGGTTCGGGTCAACAATTCATGCGCCATCACTGCCAGATGCTCTGTCTCGCTCACGGTCTTTAACTCGCGGTTGCGTTCTCCTATAAGACTGTGCTGTGGCGAGTCACAATCCATGATTGCAACCTTGATGCCTTTCTCATAGTAGAGATAGCTGGCGAGTAACACCGTGAGGGTTGATTTACCCACTCCTCCCTTCTGGTTGGAGAAGGCAACAACAATGGTGTTGCTCATCGGAATGTTTTTGAGGGTGAAACAATGGTCGGCAACATTTGCCACGACGTTTCGGCGACTGCCGAAATCGGGAGATACCATCCGCAGATGGTAGGTAGGACTATCAAAGTGTTGAACAATCGGACCAAGACAAAATGACCAGACTACACACAGTGCCGGATGCGGATCAAGCGATATAGCGGATTCATATCCAATCAGCTTGATAGCCCGCTATCGGGTCAACTATATGGACAGCCAAATGTATGGTCAACTGATTGCTTAACTAATCAGATAGCCCTATAACTGGTGAGTCAGATAACTGTTTAGCCAATCGGATAATCAGCCAACAAGTTAGATGGCTGGTTAGCTATATAGCCAATTAACTATATGGCTAATTAACGGGATAGCGAGTGGGCTGATTAGTCAGCCAACAGGAATATAGACCGGCATATTCCTATAAATATCAATAGTTAGTCAGCTATCCGGTTAACTATCCGGAAAGTTATCTATCTGATTGGCTGGATAATCAACATTATAGTTGGCGAGCCAACTCATTATCCGGCCAATCAATGAATTAGTCAGTCAATTAGAAAGCCAAGGGCTATGACTGATTTTCAAGGATTTAACCTTGTGATTGATGCCTCATAGCTTATGGAGCGCGTGCTCCGGCTATTTCAGCACGGCATTCTTGCCGAATATATGCCTGCTTATTATAGTATGCAGGCGGTAAACGGCGACCGCGTACCCGAGTCATCCTTTCGGCCTGACCACGGGGGCTTGTCGTTCATTTACGCTGCAAAGTTAAGGGCATTTCATCAGTCATTCCAAATTATTTCGGGGCTGTTCCGTGTTATTCCGTTTTGGTTCCGTTCTTTTCCGCAACGGGGGCGCGGCAGACCCCTCAAATGGCAGTAACTTTGCATCGTGCAACAGAGATAAAAAATCACGCTATCGCACACACCTTTATTATTCGCCTGATGAAGACCGGCATCAAGGCAGAAAAACACGGGCTTGCCAGCCACTATATAAAAGGTGTTTCATTCTTCCCAAGTTACATCGTGTTCAACGGAACACAGCAAGGTGTCTTTTCAGGGACCTGAAAAGGTTTCGAGGGCCCAAGCCCTACCGAAACAACCTTGCCCGTGTGGGACAAGGAAATTCTCCAAAGTCGAATTTCCCGAAGGATGCCTGCGGCGCATGATATGATAAATCGCGTTGCGATAACAAACAAAATCCCAAGAACAACATGGAAAAATCATTCAAGGGCGGACGACCTCCGCTCCCAGACAGGTGTGACCATCTTGTTAAGGTTCGCTTCAACACATCAGAACTGGATATGCTGATTCACATGATGGATAAGGCGAACGAGACGGTAAAGTCCACCTTTATCAAACAAGTTCTGTTCGGCAAGCCATTTAAGGTGCTTGTAACGGACAAATCGCTGGCTGTTTACTGCGCCAAGCTCTCGGAGTTTTTCGCTCAGTTTCGCACTTTGGGCGTAAACTACAACCTTATCGTGAAAGAGCTTCGCACGGAGTTCAGCGAAAAGAAAGCGATGCAGTATCTCTACAAACTTGAAAAAGCCACCATAGAGATGGCTAAAATCTTGGCTGAGGTCAAGGCTCTCACCGTCAAGTTTGATGAGGTATGGTCGCAAAAATCTCTATAGGCAGCAGTCTATACGGAGCACTTGCCTACAACGGAGAGAAAATAAATGAAGAACACGGGCGTGTATTGGGCGCCAATAAGATTGTATTGCCGGCAGACGGCAATATAAATATTGGAGCGATGACAGAGAACTTCAAGGCTTTTATGCCCAAAATGGGTAGGACAAAGAAGCCGGTTCTCCATATCTCACTCAATCCGCATCCCGATGACAGGCTCACGGATCAGGATTTTGAAATCCTTGCCCGCGAGTATCTCGACAAGCTCGGTTTCGGCGAACAGCCATACATTATATATAAGCACGAGGACATCGATCGGCACCATATTCATATAGTTACGGTCAATGTCAACGAGCAGGGCAAACGCCTTGACCAGTCTTTTCTATTCCGAAGGAGCAAGAAAATTACCAACGAACTTGAAGAGAAATACGGACTCCACAAGGCACAGCGGGAAAAGGTATCACCGGATACTCCTATTACCAAGATTGACCCCAACGGCGACATCAAGCGTCAGGTTCAGAATACCGTCAAACTGGTTGGTATGCGTTGGCAGTTCCAGAGCATAGGCGAATATAACGCCATACTCGGACTGTATAATGTCAAATGCGAATTGACCGACGGCAAAGTCAATGGCCGCGAATATCACGGTCTGGTCTATTTTGCAACTGATGACAACGGCACTACCATAGCCACACCTCTCAAAGCCTCACGACTCGGCAAGTTTGCAAGCAGAACAGCCATTGAGAATAAATTTGAGCGCGACAAGGAAAAAATCGACATCAAGCCAACAAAGCGGCTTGTATCGGATGCTATGGCGGCATCCACCGGTAAGGACGACTTCATTGCCAAGCTCAAAGAGAAAGGCATTGATCTCGTGCTCCGGTATAATGATGATGGCAGATTATATGGTGCCACATACGTTGACCATAACAATCATGTCTCGCTCAACGGTTCCCGTCTCGGCAGGGAGTTTTCTGCCAATGCGCTTCATCTCTGGTTCTACGACCCGTTGGCAAAACCTTTGGTTCAGCCACAACCGAATCAGACCCAGGGACAGCAGACAGCACCTCCCAATGGCGGACAGCAGTCTCAGGCAACTGGCGGACAACAGCAAAATACAGGCCCGGCTCCGAATCAACAGACTCAGCAACCTCTGCAAAGCCAACAGCGTCAGACTTCCTCAAATTCTTACGACTTCGATTTCGACCCGGTATTGCCGGGACTCGGACTATTCCAGACAGGACCGGACTTCGACCCTGCGGAAGAAGCCTTCGCACGTCGTGCGCGTAAGAAGAAAAAGAAGAAAGGTCGCGGACTGTAAAAGTCATTCACCCTCAAAGCAAACAGACAAACAATGTCCCAACAAGAAGATGATCTCAGGGCACTGGCGAAAATCATGGATTTTCTCCGTGCCACAAGCATCGTTCTGGTCATAATCAATATCTATTGGTTTTGTCCGGAACTACACCCATCCAATCCCGACGGTTTCTTTACCGTCATCGATAAGGTGCTGAACGGTTTCGACCGCTCATGCCATCTGTTCAGGTCGCAATATACCTCCAAGTGGTTCGCTTTGCTTCTGCTCGCACTGTCGTGTTTCGGCACAAGGGGCGTGAAGAACGAGGATATAACATGGCGTACCATCTGGATATTCCTCGGCATCGGCGTAGTATTGTATTTCATGCCGAAGTTTCACTACACCTTATATATAATGTGTAGCGCAGCTGGCTTCATCTGCCTGCTCATGGCGGGCAACTGGATGAGCCGATTGCTGAAGAATAATCTGATGAACGACGTATTCAACAATGAAAACGAGTCCTTCCAACAGGAGACACGTAAAATCAAGAATGAATACTCGATAAACCTACCCACCAGATTCTACTACAAGAAGAAGTGGAATGACGGATGGATAAATGTTGTCAACCCCTTTAGGGCGACAATCGTACTGGGCACACCCGGTTCGGGAAAGTCGTATGCGGTCGTGAATAACTTCCTCAAACAGCAGATTGAAAAAGGTTTCGCGCTTTACTGCTACGACTTCAAATTCGCGGACCTCAGTACCATCGTCTATAATCACTTCCTGAAGAACAAAGACAAATATCCCAAAGGAGCCAAGTTCTATGTGATAAACTTCGATGATCCCAGACGGAGCCACCGATGCAACCCTATTGCGCCGGCGTTCATGACTGACATAGCGGACGCATACGAATCGGCGTACACTATAATGCTCAATCTCAACAAAACGTGGATTCAGAAACAAGGCGATTTCTTCGTGGAATCGCCTATAATTCTGCTGGCGAGTATTATATGGTATCTCAAACTCTACAAAGGCGGTATCTACTGTACCTTCCCTCATGCCATCGAGTTCCTTAACCGCCGGTATGAGGACATCTTCCCGATACTCTCCTCATATCCGGAGCTGGAGAACTATCTGTCTCCGTTCATGGACGCATGGCAGGGAGGAGCCGCAGACCAGTTGCAGGGTCAGATTGCATCGGCAAAGATTCCTTTGTCGCGTATGATCTCGCCACAACTATACTGGGTAATGTCAGGCAATGATTTTACCCTCGACATAAACAACCCTCAGGCTCCGAAGATACTCTGTGTCGGTAATAACCCTGACCGCCAGAATATCTACGGTGCGGCTCTCGGTCTTTACAATTCCCGAATAGTCAAGCTCATCAACAAGAAAGGTATGCTGAAATCGGGTGTGGTGATAGATGAGTTACCAACCATCTATTTCAAGGGACTCGACAACCTCATTGCTACGGCACGAAGCAACAAGGTCGCCGTGTGCCTCGGCTTCCAGGACTTCTCCCAGTTGGAACGTGACTACGGCAAGCCGGAGGCGGCGGTGGTGATGAACACCGTCGGCAATATATTCTCCGGGCAGGTCGTGGGATCAACCGCCAAAACGCTGTCCGAGCGTTTCGGCAAGGTCCTCCAGAAGCGTCAGTCTATATCCATCAACCGGCAGGATGTATCGACATCTATCAACACGCAGATGGATAGCCTCATTCCGCCGAGTAAAATCAGCGGACTGTCGCAGGGTATGTTTGTCGGTGCCGTCTCCGATAACTTCGGAGAACGCATCGAGCAGAAAATCTTCCATGCCGAGATTGTAGTGGACAGTGAGAAAGTCAAGTCTGAAGAAAAGGCGTACAAGCAACTTCCCATCGTCACCAATTTCATTGATGAAAACGGCGATGATGTTATGGAAAGTGCCATACAGACCAACTACCGTGCCATCAAGGAGCAAGTGAAAAAGATAGTCGCCGAAGAGAAAATGCGCATTGCCGCCGACCCTGAACTGCGTCATCTTCTCGATTTGAAGTAAAACCGGGCTGAAAAGTACCCGGATAATGCCAACCGGATAATGGAAATTTAAGCTTCAATACTGCACAAAACATCTTTGATTTCAGCGAGTTAACCACTCACTGAAATTTTCATTACGCAATCGCTACCCGGTTGAAAGCTACCGTGGAAATTAACTTTTGTCGGCTCTGTAATTTTGCATCGTAAGTTTTAATCGACGAAAAAAATGGATATAACTACGATACAAGATAAAAGTACTGTCACCATTGTGATAACCGCTAAGCAAGCCGGTGACTTTATAAGTCTTCTCACCCGCATTGCGGATGGTATGGACAGGTTGGCGATCAATGCGGTGCCACCGCCCATGCTGCCCGAAAAGCCACAAGAGACGTATGGCATTAGACCGGATGCCATGTATCCCGAATGGCAAGTACAGAAGATTTTCTCTTGCAGCGATAAGACTCTCCGTAAATGGCGCAAACTGTACGGACTACGCGCTTATCAAAGCAAATCAGGCACAAAAGGCTCCCGAATCTGGTATTGCGGTCAAGACCTGATAGATTTCTTCCGGGAGTTTGCCGTGGCTTTGGGTATCAAACACCCTAAGCCGATAGAAAAAGAGGTCCCCACGGGACAAATCTGTGAACCTCCAAAACATCTGACAATTCAAGATGCAAGAACAAGATTTGAAGAAACAAGACGCAGTGATTGCCCACAACAGCCAGACGGGTGAGTCCGGCGTGGTGACCGGAATAAAACCTGACGGTACACCACAGATGGAAGACCCCGCAAAGGCAGCTAAATTCCTGACATTCGACCGACACGCCGACATTCTCGACAACTTTCTGCGAAACTTCACCGCCCAGTGTAAGAATCCGACAATCTTCGGCTTCTTCAAGGTGCCGGCAGACCAAGTCCCGACAATGGGCTTCGCTGTCAACCAGATGGTGCAGAATCCCGATATGCCCGGAGCGAAGGATATGCTCGCCGAGGTAAAGGTGAAGATGCCCGACGGCGCACCGAAATCGGCGCAGAAGGAAACGGTCTCCGAGACTGTCAATCCGGTACCGGATACCGCCCAGACTCAGGAACCCCAACGCTTCAAGCAGATTGACGAATCCAAAATCAACTGGGACAATCTCGCGGCATGGGGTATTACCAAGGAGTCAATCGGTGAGCAAAATCTTCGCAACATGGTCAACAACCGGATGTCCGACCTCGTGAAAGTCACTCCGACTTTCGGCAATGAGAAATATGAGCTGGAGGCTCGACTCTCACTGCACGAGAATCCCGACGGAAGTATCAAGGTGGTTCCTCATTTCATCCGTCAGGAACCCAATCTCAACGATGAGTTTCACGGCGTGAAATTCACGAAGGAGGACAAGGAGATGCTGAAGGCTACCGGCAACCTCGGCAGGGTCATCGACCTGAAAGACGCAAAAGGGAACACAATTCCCAGCTACGTCAGCATAGACCGCAAGACCAACGAGCTTATTGCTCTCCCGGTATCGGCTCTCTATATACGCAACAAAATCGGAGAGACGGAACTGACACCGAAGGAAATCGGATTGCTGAAATCGGGCAAACAGCTCCATAAGGAGGTGACGCTCAAAGACGGCAAGACTTTCCCGGCAGTCCTTCAGGTGAGTGCGGCAGAGCAAAAAGCGGAGTTCGTACCCGTCCATGCCCGCCTCAGTCAGCAGAGGTCTCAGTTCCAAGACCAGAAGCAGGAGGCACCCGCCGAAAAGAATACCAACAACTGGGTTCTGAACGATGGCAGCATCAAGCCTCTCGGCAAATGGAAGGGGGTAGAGTTCTCCGACCAGCAGAAAGCGGACTATGTCGCAGGAAAGACCATCAAGGTCGATGGCGTCCCGGATGCCAAAGGTGTGCCAAGCACCATCTACATCCGCTTCAATCCCGACAAACAGCGTCCTTACACCTACAACTCCGACCCCGACAATGCCAAGGTCATCACGCCGGCGGAGGAGAGCAAGACGCAGGTTGCGGTCAATTCGCAGGGCAAGACCAACGAGGCGACCAAAGGATTGAAGGAACCTCTCGAACAGGGGCAGACACAGCCCAAACCGGAACAGAAAAAGAAGTCAGGGCAGAAGCTCTAATCAGCTGATACTCACACCAAGGCTCGCAGGTGTGAAAGCATCTGCGAGCCATTCTTATACCCTTTCCGGAACAATGAAATTCAAATCAAAAACCACAAACACAAATAGTTATGATTACAATCATCGCCCAAAATAAGACAACCGCACTCGCAATCGCACGTGCCACCGCCAACGATGACGAAGGCAACCGCTACTTCTACGGCAGCAAGTATTACATCACCTGGATGACTCCCAAGATGGTGGAAATCTCGACCCCTCGCGGTCAGGCATCCTACTGGTTCCGCGACCAGAGCTTCCCGCACCTCCCCAAGTATCTCACTCTCGGCGTCACCACTCGCTACCGTCAGAACGGCGAATCCATGACTCCCGAAGCAAACGCACAGCTCGACATCATCAAGTCGCTGCTTGCCAAGAGTGAAAGCATCATCGTGGCAGTCGAACCCACACAGGAAGGAGAAATGAGTTTCCGCTATCTCTACTCCTATCTGCGTTGCACGCTCCCTTACAGCCGTGCCATCATCAACGACCTGACAATGAAAGGTCTCAACCGCGCAATATCCTATACTATGCCGGCAGAGAACTACGACAAGTGGTATCAGGCGGCTCGACTCCGGGATGAGGCGGACTGGCTCGTGGGTGTGAATGCCCGTCGCGCTCTCGCTTTCGCCGCCGGCCGTGGCACTTACCGCATCGGACGCACAAGCGCATCCGTCCTGAAGATGATTGCTGACCGTAACCTTATGGTCAAGTGTGCCGAGCAGACATCCGCCAACTACACGACTATCGCAATCAAGGACCGCGAGGGAAACATCTTCCCGTTCCGCAGCATCGATCCCAACGATGTTTCTCCTAAGTCCACATCCGAGGTCAAGGTCATCTCCGTGGAGAAGATTGAGGCAAAAGTCAAGACTCCCAAGCTCTACAATCTCATCAACCTCCAGCTTGACGCGGCACGCATCTTCGGCATGACCCCGCTGCGCACCTATGAGGCGGCTCATCGTCTCTTCGGGAGAAAACTCATCTCTTTTCCCGTAGCCGCCGGCAGTACCGTTCCTCAGCGCAAGTATCAGGAATGCCGCAAGGTACTGGAGAAGATGCTCTCTTACAGCAACTACGCTTCCGTGGCAATGGCGAATATCGGCGTGGCTCCCGGTCGAGCAGTCGATAAGAGCAAGTACGGCACTCACGGCATTGTGGCTACCGGCGTGCCTCCTCTGGTTCTCGATGACGACATGAGCCGCATCTATCATCTCATCGTCAAGAGGATGTATCAGGCATTCAGCAAGGACGCTGTGGTTATCCGTACCCGTGTCATCATTGAGTGCGAGGGCGTCCGCTACGAATGGAGAGGCGAAGCCTACAGGACCAAAGGCTGGCACTCGCTCTTCCCCGATACGCTGATGAAATCCCAGCCGATGCCTGTACTCTCCGAAGGTGAGGCGACAGACATCTTCTCAACCGGTTCTTGTACCGCAAAATCTCCGATGCCCGAAGACTACACGGACGCCACTCTCATCGAGGATCTTCTTGCAATACGTGGCACAGTCTATTCTGACGGAATTGCCAAAGACATCGTCCATCTGGAATCCAGCGGTCTCATCGAGCGCGACGCATGGGGTCACCTTTCGCTCACCACCAAGGGCCGTCTGCTTTACGGTATCATCAAGGGAATGAAGATTGCCGACATCGGCGAGGTGGTCAAGGTGGACAATCTGATGAGAGAAGTTGCCCGTGATGTACTCTCAACGAGTGCATACGACAACCAGCTCAAACAGTTCACACGTGACGTGACGGCAGGAATTCTCGCCTCGGCAAAGCTCTTCCCCAGAATGGAGGAAGACATCCCATGCCCTCACTGCTCAGAGGGAGTGATGAAGACTTTCGGCAGAGTGGCTATGTGCGACAATCCGGACTGCGGCCACTATGTGTTCCGCCAGTTCTACGGCGTCACGCTCACCCACGAGGAACTCGCATCGCTCGTCAAGACCGGCTCGACACCGTTCATCGGAGGTTTCCGTGCCCGTAGCGGCAAGACCTTCAAAGCCCAAGTGATAATCAACGCCGCCGGGAATACACAGGTGGTCAGCAAAAACAAATCCGAAAACGCCTAAACAGCTACAATTATGAAAAATACGCTCGACGCATACATCCGTTTCCTGTCAAACTTTCTCTCTCGCAACAACTATCCGGAGGCAGAGGATCTCAGCTTCATCAACGCCCGAGCAGACCAGGCATACGAGTTGTTCTGGGAGGCGCGACGCGGAGGGGTGGATGTGCCCACCGCCGAGGAACTGGCTATGATAGCACTCATGCAGGGCTATGAGTCCGACTCCTTCGACACACTCGTCAGGGAAATCCTCTCCGACTACTGCCCGGAAGAAGGTTACGACTTCTTCATCTCCGATATGGATGATGTCCTCGAAGAGTACCGTGTGCGGTATTCTCCCGACCTGTACCCCGTGTATTCGGTAGAGTATGAGGCATTCAAGGCCGAGCTACTCGGCGTAATCGACGACTACTTCACAACCTATTTCCACTGATATGGCATATAACAGACTAAAAGTTATGCGCGACAACATCGAGGCGATAAGGCTTGCCTTTCGCCTCGGCGTTGCCGGACGCTCGGCGCAAAATGCCGAGGAGCGCGAAATATTGCGGAAGTATGCCGGTTTCGGAGGGTTGAAGTGCATACTCAACGATGCCAATGAGTTAGCTGACGCTGCCAAGTGGAGCAAATCGGACATCGAGCTGTTCGCTCCGACCGTTGAACTGCGACGCCTTATCCATGACTATTCCAAAGATGACAAGGAGTTTGCGCGGTATATGGACTCGCTGAAAGCATCGGTGCTGACAGCGTTCTACACCGACAACCGCATAGTGGATGTTATTTCCGACTCGCTGAAATTTTCCGGCGTTGAGGTGAAAAGTTTTCTTGAACCGTCTGCCGGACAGGGCGCTTTCATAGACTCTTTTCTGCGCAATGACAGATACGCCGGAGCCGAGGTATTGGCGTATGAGAAGGATTTACTCACCGGCAAAATCCTTTCGGCTCTGCATCCGTCGATACTTACCCACATTGAGGGCTTCGAGAAGATTGAGCGTGACTTCAACGGTTATTTCGATGTCGCCGCCTCAAATGTCCCCTTCGGTGACTTCGCGGTTGCAGACCCTGCTTATGCCGTGAGCAAGGAGATTGCTTATCGTCAGGCTACCAAGACCATCCACAATTATTTTTTCCTCAAAGCACTTGACCAAGTGCGTGAGGGCGGACTTGTAGCTTTCATTGCCTCGCAAGGAGTGATGAACGCCGCCAGTCCTTTTGTCAGGATGGAACTTGCAAAGCGTGCCGACCTTGTGGCGGCTCTGCGTCTGCCGAATAATACCTTTTCGGAAAATGCCGGAACCGATGCCGGGTCCGACCTTATCATTCTCCAGAAGCACACAGGTAAGAAAGTATTGTCGGCTGATGAGGAATTCTTCATCCAGTCGGTCGTTGACCGTAGTACGAAGGTGCCGGGCAACAAATTCTTTCAGGCATTTCCGCAGAATGTCATCTGCACCGATGCCAAAGTAGGTACTGATCCATTCGGCAAACCCGCCATCATCTATAAGCATGAGGGTGGAGTCGATGGCATAGCCGGGGACTTGCGCAAGGCTCTCGACGAGTCGTTGCACCTGCGTTTGAATCTGGAACTGTATAATTCCTACGGTATCAAGCCGCCTACGCCTGACCCT